>JBGCEL010000055.1:0-9195 GCA_045106455.1 Gammaproteobacteria bacterium | reverse complement strand
CGGCATTTGTGGATCGTGCGGATGAATCGCTTGCCATTCATTGAGCTGTGCAAGGGCGCCGTGCGTCGAGAGTAAGCTGCCTAGAATAATCAGTGTCGGAATTCGCATGTTGGGTCTCATCCACTTGTTTGCTTCAGGTTTGTTGTCAGCGAGACATACCTTACCCGTGCCGGTTAGCACACTTGTTATCGCTGCGTTATTTTTTCGAATACTGCGCCCGAATAGGCTATTTCAACATATTTAGTCATTGTCCGCGCAACTCGCTGTGGTAATGTCCCGTCAACCGAAATTTGAGGGTATGTTCACGCAATGTTTTCGGCCCACAAACTAAAGAAATCATTCGGCGACATCGCCGCGGTCAAAAGTCTCTCACTGACCGTCTCGAGCGGTCAGATGCTCGCGCTGCTTGGCCCCAATGGTGCCGGCAAAACCACCACGTTAAGAATGCTCGTTGGCCTCACTCAGAACGACGGCGGGTCGATCGAATACGTCGATGCGAACGGACAGACACGCGACGAGCTGCCGCCGCACGAAGTTGGCTATTTGCCTGAGGAGCGCGGCCTCTACATCGAGCGTACCGTGATCGCCGGGCTGACGTATTTCGGCCAGCTGCGGGGCTTGACCGCGCAAGCGGCCCGGGCGTCCGCACAGCGCTGGCTCGAGCGCTTTGAGCTGTGGGAGCGTCGCGACGACAAAGTACAAACCTTGTCCAAAGGCAATCAGCAGAAAGTCCAGTTTATCTCGGCCATCGTGCACACGCCGCGTATCGCGATTATTGATGAGCCGTTCTCGGGTTTCGATCCGCTGAATCAGGAGCGTATGTTGAGGTTCTTAACGGAATTGCGTGACGAGGGCATGGCGATTGTGTTCAGCGCGCATCAAATGGATTTGGTGCAGCGGCTTGCCGATCATATTGTTCTGATGGCAAAAGGTGAGTGCGTGGCGGCCGGAAGCTTCGAGGAAATCCGCGCACAGTCTGACTGTGGTGCTCTTGTGGAAGCGCAGTTTAAAACGCCGGTGACGTTTGAGGATGTGACCGACGCGTCGGGCGACATTGACATCGACCACACGCGGACCGCAGCCTGAACGAAGCGATTGTCTGGCTGAGCAGCGTGGGTGAGCTGGTGTCGGTCGGTGCGCGTCAGCCCAGCCTGCACGAAATCTATCTGGAAATTGCCGGGGCGGCCTCCACGTGAACAACATCACGCTGACGATTGCACGCTGGGAGTTCTTCCGCTTTTTTAAATGGCGCACGGAGATCATTACGCTGGTGTTTACGAGCCTGCTGCTGACTGCGGGATATCTCGGCAAGCCGTTGATGGAGTGGGTGCGTGGTTCGAATGTCTCGACGCTCGCGATCGTCGGCGATGTGCCCTACCCCGAGGCCTTTGATGCGCTGCCCGTCACCGTTACCCAATGGCCGCGTGATGCGTCCGTTGACGAGGCATTGGCTGCTTTGGCGGCCGATGAGCTCGATGGCGTTGCGATCTGGGATGTTGAGGAGCAAGCGATGGTGCTCACCGTCATGCAAACACCATCATGGCAGGCGCAATTTGAAGCGGCCGCGTCGCGTCAGGCGGTGGCGGCTCGACTTGATCAGTCGACGCTGACGCCGGAGGAGTTTGCCGCGATTACTGCGCCGGCATCCACCCGTGTGGATCGGCACGTCGACGCGTCGCCCGAGCCGGGCAAGCTGCAGAAAATTCTCGGCGTGGTCGCTGTGCTATTGCCGCTGATGGGCGTGTTCGCCGCGTTCAGCTATTTTTTTGTCTCGATCACGGCAGAGAAGCAAAATCGGCTGGGCGAACAACTTCTCTCCGCTGTCGGTGCCAGACGCTGGCTCGATGGGAAGCTCATTGGGCTCACAGCATTGAGCCTCAAGTCCATTTTTACGACGGGTCTGTTGTTGAGTGTCGTGTTGCTGGTGGTGCAGAAGTTTTCGGGTACGCCCATGGACTTTGGACCGATTAACGCAGGCTCGGTGATCATGGCTTTTGGGTTTTGTATTCTGGCGGTGGCGTTTTGGAGCACGGTTCTTGCGGCCGCGGCATCCACCATCAGCGATCCGAACAGCTCCACGCGCGGCGGCCTCATGATGCTACCGGCGGTGTTTATGATGCTGCCCTTTGCCGCCACGGATGCGCCCGACGCGCCGGGTGCTGTCGCGTTGTCTATCGCACCCATTACCAACACGGCGTTTATGCCCATGCGTCTTGCGCTGAGCGATGTGCCGTTGTGGCAGGTGCTGCTCAGTGTCGCGGTGATTATTTTTTCGATTGCCGTGATGCGCTGGGTGGCACAGCGTGTGCTCAAAATGGCCATGTTGATGTATGGCCAGGAGCCTACTTACGCCGAGATCTGGCAGATGCTGCGGCGTAGCGTCTGATCCACCCGAAGCCCCACCCCTTAGGCGGGACATTTTACTTTCGGCGCGTTTTTGGGTGTCGCGCAGCGGCGACACTTTACCCGCCTCCTTGCGGCGTGTGTATTATCTGTACAAGCGCACGCTAACCCCAAAACAATAATGTAGCGCCGCGTAAACAGTCTGATTTTTGAAGTTTAGGGGAAGATCCACATGATTAATTCTATTCGGCAGGCTCAATGCGCGAGCGTCTTTTGCGCATTGCTGCTGCTACCAAACGCGTTCGCCACAGATTCGCGTGCAACACAGGACGTTACGGCCAGCGCCACCGCAACGCTTGAAGGTGTGTTTACCGCGCGCTGGGGAGACTCGTTCGACAACGAGGCCGTACGCCACGAGTATTCGCTCACCGATGCCCGAGGCAACATCACGCCGCTGCGCGTGGCGCCCGACGTGCTGCGTGCGGCCGGCGGTATTGCTGCGCTGGACGGCGCGACGGTGGCGGCGGACTTAAATTTGACACGCGACGCTGCCGCCGCAAACGTGCTTTCCCTTCGGACGCTGGACCAGGCGCGCAGTGCCCAGCGCGCGATTGATGGCTCACGACCGTGGATCACCGTTACCTGCAAGTTTAATGACGTGCCGGCCGAGCCTCGTTCATTGAATTACTTCCAGGGCATGTATGACAACGCGCCGGGTCGGCTCGACGACTACTGGCGCGAAGTGTCGTACAACAATATCGACATTGTTGGCAGCACCGCGCTCGATTGGGAGACTCTGCCCGGACCGCAGAGTGATTACGTGCCGTCGCCGGGCTCGGGTACGGGCGCCGACCTTGATCAGCTGTTCATCGACTGCATCGAGGAAGTTGACGATTTTGTCGACTTCTCACTTGGTGGCACGGATGGCTACGAGGGCATCAACTTGATGTTCAACGATCGACTGGACTGCTGCGCATGGGGTGGCCGCCGTTTTGCCACGCTGGACGGTGTCGGAAAATTCTGGCGCACGACATGGAACCCGCCATTTTCTTACAGCAACGTGGCGATCATTGCACACGAGATGGGGCACGGTTTTGGTTTGCCCCATGCTAATAACTTTGACGGAGATTCGTCTCCCTACGACAACCCCTGGGATGTTATGAGCGCGGCCTCGAGCAACAGCGTTTTCGATCCGGTGTACGGCGCGCTGGGCAAACACATCAACAGTTATCACAAAGACCGGCTGGGATGGATTGAAGACTCAGAGCGCTTTGTTGCAAGCGATGATGCTGCGGTCACGATCACCATCGATCCGCTGGGTTCCGCAACCACGGACACCTATCGCATGGCGCGAATCGATGTAACGTCCGACCAGTTTTACACGGTCGAAGTGCGCGAAGCGGTAGGTCAGTATGAAGCCGAAATTCCCGGCAACGGCGGCGGCGATCGCGTTGTGATTATTCATGAGGTGCGCCCGAGTCGGCGTGAGCCCGCTTGGGTGACAGACGCCAATACGCCGGTCGCGTCGTTTTCTAACACCGAAGGCGTGATGTGGCGTAGTGGAGAGACGTTTGAGGATGCTGACAACAGCATCGTGGTGTCTGTCGGTGCGCTCACGGCCACTGGCTTTGAGGTGAGTATCGTCACGGGTGATGGCAACGCTTTGGATACGGACGGTGATGGCATTGCCGATGATCAGGACAATTGTTCGGAGCTTGCCAATAGCGATCAGCGTGATACCAATGGTGATGGGTTTGGCAACCTTTGCGATGCCGATCTGAACAATGACAATGTCATCAATGTTGAAGATCTGGGCTTGCTGCGACTGGTGTTTTTCAGCTCAGATGAAGACGCAGATCTCGATGGCGACGGCGTGGTTAATGTGGTCGATCTGGGGATAATGCGAACCAGCTTCTTCGGCCAGCCCGGCCCAAGCGGTGTGGCTGACGCCAACTAGATCTCGAAGCACAGGCGGCAACGCGAGAGCGTTGCCGCCTATCTGAATGCCTGAAATTGCGCTCTACGTGTTCAGATAATATCGCAGTGACCGATACCCTATGTGTCATCCCCCATAGAGCGGCCTCTACCAACCCAAAATGTACGAGCATGTACGCGCAAATCTTCCCGTCGTTCTTTTCGTGCTGGCGGCTCTTTTTCTGCAGATTCTGACTGCAAAGGCGGCGCCACCCGACTTTGACTCGCAAGCGGACTGCATCGTCTATCTTGAGCAGTTGCGCAATGACCGGGCGGCCGACCCGCTTTCCGCTCTGGATGCGGTCAACGAGCTCATTGCGTTAAGTAAAACCAATGCGTGGCCAGAAGCCAATCTGTATGCCTCGACCTACAAATTGGAGCTGTACGTAAAACAAGAAAACATTAGCGGCGCTCATGCGCTGCATACTCAGTTGTGGCCGTCTGCGGAAAAATTGGGCGACCCGTTGATCGTCGCGCGACTCATGATGGCCAATCTGAAGATCAAATTTGCTCGGAGCGACAACGAGGGTATCGCGGCGTTGTACGAGCCGCTCAAAAAGCGCGCAGAGGAAAGCACGAGTTCAGCGGAACAAGGGGAAATTCATCTCGCGCTCGGTCTCAGCGCTCAGGGCAATATGCGCTTGGCTGAGGCGATCAGGTCCTACAAGTTAGCCTACGACGCTTTCGACAGCATCGATGATTCGGTGTCCAAAGCGCTCGTACTTAATTCGCTCGCCGACACCTACGGCGTAATGCGCGATACGCAACGATCCATCGAGTACTTCAAGTTAGCCCTCGAATTGCATCGGGAGGTGGAAGACAAATTCGGTGAGTCCGTGGTCCTCTACAATTTGGGCCGAGTGTATGTGACCGCCGAAGATTTCGTGCTTGCTGAGGCGTCCTATTCCGCTGCGTTGAAAATTAGTCAGGAAATTGGCGATTCGATTGGCGTCGCTTGGGCGCAGTCGGCACTGGCGAAGCTGGCACTGGAAAATGAGCGCTGGGAAGTGGCGCTGGCCTTGGGGAAAAAAGCGGAGCCGGTCTTTGCCGAGGCGGGCGACAAACAGTCGCAATTCGAAAGCATCCTGTACCAGTCCAAGGCCTACCTTGGAGCCGGCGATATTGCGCAGGCGGAGCAGGCCCTTTCGAAATGTGAGGCGTTGTTGCCGCCTGTGCGTACCGTTAGCAGCTACTTTGAGTTCCTTGATTTGGACTCAAAAATTGCGGCGGCAAAGGGCGATTACGAAAGAGCCTATTCGAGTGTTGAGAAAAAGTTTCAGTGGGTCGTTGAGCGCAACCGGCGCGATACAGAAAAACAGGGGCAGCGCTACAAAGCGGAGTTTGATACGCAGCTCAAAGAGAAGCAAAACGAAGTATTACAGAAAGAAAACGAACTCAAAGAACTCAAAATTCTTGAGCAGCAAAGAACCCAGGGCGTGTGGATCCTTGCTATCATTTTGGCGGCGGTGCTTCTGTTGTTTGTCGCAACCCTGCTGTTTTTCCAGACCAAAAATCGGAATCGCTTTAGAGCGCTCGCGATGCGAGACCATCTCACCGACAGTCCCAATCGGCGCGCAATATTGCAGTTTGCGCAAGAACGATTAGACGAGGCGGTGCGCGCCAGTATTCCGCTGATCATTGGTATTATTGATTTGGATTCCTTCAAAAAGTTGAACGACACGTTTGGTCACGATGCCGGAGATGAGGTGTTAAAGAATTTCGCCCTTGCGTGCTCGTCGGCGCTGCGCAAACAAGATGGCTTCGGGCGCTACGGCGGCGAAGAGTGGTTGGTGGTATTTGCTAATACTGAACTTTCTCAAATCGCAGCGATTTTCGAACGTGTACGCGACCACCTCAACAAGCTCCCAGCGAAAGGTATTCCTGAAGATCATCAGGTCACATTTTCGATGGGCGTGGCGCAGTACCACCGTGCGACACACAAAACCCTTGATGCATTAATAAAGCAGGCCGATGAAAAGCTCTATGAGGCCAAGGGCAATGGTCGCAATCGGTTTGAGGCGTGAGCAGTAAGCGTTGTTTGCGTTGTAGAGCGCAGGCCCCTAGTTGTCGCGATTGTAGATAACCGGCATTTTCCCAACCCACTGATTCCAGAGGTTGGCGTCAGTGATAAGGTCGGCCATAAACGATCCGACGTTAATTCGACTGGTTTTCCCTGAGTTGAAGATCGCGCTGCGTAGCGGCGATGGGTGCGCTGAAATGTCGGTCACTTCGGACGCATTGCACAATGCATCGGGGCGCACCACGACCCATTGAACGCAGCGATCCTTTTGACCAATTTGAGTGCGCAGATGGTTCGCGGCATCTTCATTGTCTGCGTGGGGTGGTAGCAACAACCGCAGCAGGCCGATAACCATTTTTTCTGCGATTGACACCTGCTCGTTCAGATCATGGTTTCTGTTGCCCGTGGTGTTCATAAGGACGAATTTGACCGTGTGCTCGGGTTGGTTTGCTTGTGCCGCAGAACAAAGTCTCTCTACCGCTTCAGTCACCAGCCTGTGCGGCGGCCCGAACATGCCCTTGAAACTTAGTGTGTGCCCCAGACACGAAGCGATGGCGTTACAGCCGCGGGCATGTTCCTTCATCTCCTGATCGGAAAGATCTAGCACGCTTGCCTGAATGATAGACAGGTCGGCGTGATTCGAAATGTCCTGTGGCAGGGAGGCAGTAGATCGCACGATGGCCCGCACGTGTTCGCCGCGTTTTAGCAATTGTCTGACCAGATGCTGGCCGGTAGCGCCGCTTGCGCCGACTACAAGTGTTGGCATTTTTTTGGTCCTCGGGTATCGCTCAAATTGAGGTCGCCAGGCGGCAATCGCTCACTAGCGCGGAGCAGCGTGAGTATGTGAGCGCCCATCAGAAACACCAGAGCGTTGGAATCCATTGTCCGGTGAAATTATTCCGCCAGAGGTTTTTCAACCGGGAAGTAGTACACGCGTTGGATTAGCGCGCCGGAAAATTCATACACCGACAGACTTTGCTGTTCCTGAGGGCCGTCATCGCTGTCGAAACTGGCGATTTCCAGTGCCGTGACTCTCGTGCCGGTAGAAAACATGTTTGCCAGCCGGGATTGGCAGCTCGAACAGGACTTAAAGTAATCGGTCATACCGCTGCGCAGTTGTTCTTTGTTGCCGGCATCCGTAGCGACGTCCTCGCCGGATATACTCAGCCATTGAATATCGTCCGTGACCATTTCCAGCATGGCATCCGTGTCGTGGGCGTTGAAGGCGGCGACGAACAGACGGACCGTTTGTTCCTGCTTCTCAACGACATCGCTATCGGCGGCCAGAACCGCGGTTGAGAAACCCGCGAGAAATAGGAAAAGAGAAATACGTCGAAACACAGCGGTCACCAAATTGAAATGCAAAGAAGTGGCTAAACCGATGCAGCGTCGAATTTGCTAGGACTGACCCGTGATGTAGCTTTCAAGCTGCTCAATGGTAAAGGCCTGTTCAGCAATCACCACTTTCACCAGATCCCCCAGCGCGACCACGCCAATCACTTTGTCATCTTCAACGACCGGCATATGGCGAAATTTGCCGTTCATCATCACCGCCATGCATTCCTCAACCTGCTGCGTTGGTCGGGCGCATATTACGCGAGTGGTCATGATGTCTTTCACTAACGTCTCGCGTGAGGTGCGATTTTTGAGCACCACTTTGCGTGCATAGTCGCGCTCACTAAGAATGCCCGCCAGTTTTTCGCCTTCCATGACCACGAGTGCGCCAATTTGCTTTTCCCCCATCAGGGTAAGCGCGTCAAAGACCGATTTGTCGGGTGCGATGGACCAGACGTGTCCGCCCTTTTTTTCAAGCAGCGTTTTGATAGATCTCATTTTTCGGTCTCCTGAATATCGACGTGCAGTCTGTATTAAAGCACATACGCGCGACGGGTGGCCTGGCGGGCCCGGTATGCTGATATTCGCCTGTGTTTAGCGCTAGTATGGGGAGAGTAGCGCCGAATTCCGGTGCCGCGCGTTAACATCGAATCGTACTTCCAAATCATGGACATGAGCCCACTTTTCTTTTTCGTCATTCTCCTTTTCGTGGGGCTGGTTTTGCGAGCGGCCTTGCGCCATGACAAGCCCGGCTACAAGCGCGAATGGTCCGGTCAAAATCTCGTGTGGGAGATTGATCGAAAATTGGATATGTCATCCAGAGGCGTGCTGCAGGTTCACCGCTTCGCGAGTCGAAAAGTGCCCGGTGAATATCTGATTGATTTGGAGTTCAAGGACAAAGTGGATTCGCGCTTCGGCAATCACAGTGCGTCGCTGAGCGTTGAGCAGGCGCGAAAAGTGCAGCGCGAGCTCGATGTGATATTGGCCGGTTATCGGGACGCGGCGCGGTGAAGAACGGTTGGCTTCTTTTGCTTTGCGCGCCGTTCATCGGCGTGATGATTTTCCTTCTTTTCACGCGCCGCGGTCGTGCGTGGCTGATGGGTGGGAAAAGCGTAGGGCGGGCGAAGAACATGTGCTGTCCACGAGCGAGTTTTTCCGCATGCGGGAAGTGCTTCAGATGCATCAACTTGCGGATGAGAACGATCCTTCAGTTATCCGCGTGGGGCTGGAGGTGAGAGTGACGTCGGCGATGTCGGTAGGTGCGACGACGGCATCACTAACGCTGACTCAGGCGCGGGCGTTGCGCGATGACTTGTCGGTGGCGTTAAGTTCGATAAAGCCATAGCGGCGTACCCGATCTGATATGCTGGTGCGATTAGAAAAATTAGAAACTGGAGAGTGATTATGTTCGATCGACTCAAAGCGCCCCGAGGCATCACAAGAACGGTGTATGCCGTTCTTATCCTTTTGGGTGTGCTCGCAGCGCCGCTGGCGAATGCGGAGTTGGGTTATCCAGACGAGGT
>JBGCEL010000054.1:0-36854 GCA_045106455.1 Gammaproteobacteria bacterium | reverse complement strand
GAGTTTGCCAAAGCAGACGAGGATCGTGCCACGTCAGATACCGGAGTGACTTATGGGCCGAGCTTCTAAGTAATGGATGCGAATGATTTGACGCTGGACGAGCTGCGGATCGCTCTGGCTCCGTCATTGGCGGACGCTGCCATCTTTGATGGGTGGAGCGACGAAGCAATTATACAGGCTGCGGAAATGTTCGGCGCCGACCCGGATGTCGCGCGTCTCGCTTATTCGGGCGGCGCGATGGATATGATCGGCGCCTGGATTGAAGCGGTCGATGCCAAAATGGCTGAGGAACTCACGGTTGAAAAGCTGGCGGCCATGCCCATTCGCGAACGCATTCGCGTGCTGGTTCAGTTCCGGCTTGATGCAATTGATGGTCAGGAAGAAGCGCTGAAGCGGGCAACAGCTGTTATGGCAATGCCGCACAATGCAGCCGCATCGATGAAGCGTGCGTGGACCACTGCCGATCTGATGTGGCGGCTCGCCGGTGATACGGCAACGGATTATAACCATTATACTAAGCGGACTATTTTGGCCGGGCTATATGCCGCGACCCTCGCATCGTTTGCTGACGATATCACCGAGGATAAAGAGCAGACAAAAGCGTTTCTGGCCCGCCGCATTGAAGGCGTGATGAAGTTTGAAAAAGTAAAAGCCAAATGGCTGAACCCAGATCGTGAAAGCTTTAGTGTGACCCGATTCTTGGGCCGCCTTCGCTACTCGGCCCGATAGCGGTTCCAGTAGGGTGTCTGCGCTTTGATGAGAGCAGCGTTTTGGGCGTCGAGCTTTTAGGATATGTGGAAAGGGCTGGGTAGGGCTAGCGACTCTCCTGCGCATTCGATAAGCCGCCCCGATAATCACAAGGGATTCGAGACATGGCTGGCAGCCTTAACAAAGTAATGATCATCGGCAATTTGGGCGCTGATCCGGAAGTGCGCAGCTTCCAAAATGGCGGCAAAGTCTGCAATCTGCGGATCGCCACGTCTGAACAATGGAAAGATCGCAATTCGGGCGAACGCCAAGAACGTACCGAATGGCACACTGTGGCGATCTTCTCAGAAGGTCTGGTCAATGTCGCCGAACGCTTCCTGCGCAAAGGCAGTAAAGTGTTTATTGAAGGCCAGCTGCAAACACGCAAATGGCAGGATCAGCAGGGCAATGATCGCTACTCCACGGAGATCATTGCCGACGAGATGCAGATGCTCGGCGGACGCGGTGGCATGGGCGGTCCTTCTGAGGGCGGCGGCTATGGCGGCGGCGGTGGTGGCGGCAACTTCGGTGGCAACGACGGCGGCGGCGGTGGCGGCGGTGCTGCCAGCGGTGGCGGCGGCGCTGGTGCTGGCGGTGGTGGTTTTAACGCGCCTCCAAGTCAGGACTTCGACGACGATATCCCGTTTTAAATAAGCCCTTTCAATACCCGACAAGCGCGTCGGGTATTTTTAACAATATTTTTGTCAAGTTTGTCTGAACTCTGCCGCTAGCAGAGTTTAGGCGGTGATTATGGTTGATCCTCGCGACAATATAGCTTGGGAAAAATACTATGGTTGCCCTACAGGATGTACTGGCGGCTTCGTTTCTCGTCATTCTCGGTGTTATCTGCGGCATGCTTTTGCGCCCGCATTTAGCGCGTCAGCGAGAAACTCTGGCGCAAGTGCCAGAATCGACGAACACCGATTCCATCGACCCTGATTCTGAAGAACAGGTCCTGACCCAGCGTCTCGAGCAGGCGCAGATGGCTGAAACCCAAGCCAAAAGCATGTTTGAAAACCTTCTGGCCAATGCCCATGAGGGATTGATCATGGCCGGCGAGGATGGCGCCGTAATGCGTTTCAATCCCGGGGCTGAGCGTATTTTCGGTCGACGCCGAGCGGCCGTAGTCGGTCAGCCCGTCAGCGGTCTTTTCAGCGACTCGTTTACTGAAAAATTCGCCCAGTATTTCAATATTGCGGCTGAGCGCGATCCGGGCAATTCTATCGTGGCGGTGCGTTACGCACGCGGCCTGAAGGCCGACGGCACAGAACTGGATCTGGATTTGTCGATCAGCTGTGTTCTGACGGCCGATGCAAACGTCGCGTTCCTCATCTCACTGCGACCGGTCGAACCCAAAGCCGCTGCCGAACTGGCAGAAGGCGTGGTGCGTGAGCTCAAACAATCCAGAGATGAGCTCAAAGCAACGCGTCACCGCCTGAATGTGGCCAAACTGGAGCTCACCCAAATTACCCACGCCGTATCGCACGATCTGCGTTCGCCGGTGGTCAACATGATGGGCTTCGCCGAACATCTTGATCATCTGGCCAAACGCCTGACCAGCGACCCGAATCTTGCCAAATCGACCGCTGTGGCAGAACTGGTCGACGACGAAATTCCCAAAACTCTCGACTTTATGACGCGCTCGGGGCGCAAGCTATGCGATCGGGTAGAAGCCTTCCGCGAGCTGTCACGACTCGGCAAGCTTGAGCTTGAACCTGAAGAGGTGACGGTACGCAGCCTGCTGGAAATGCCGCTGGCCACGGTCGCAGGTCCGGACGGGCACGATCAGGTTGTCATTGAAATTCCGGACGATCTGAAAATTGAAGTGGACAGTGATGCGGTGGAATTGATCTGCAGTGAACTGATGGCCAACGTCTACGCCCACAAACATCCCAAGCGCCCCATCGCGTTGAAAATTACCGCAGACGAGGCGCGCGATTACATTACGCTGGCCTTTGCAGACAACGGACGCGGCATTCCCGAAGCGTGTCAGGAACAGGTTTTCCAATTGTTCAAAGTGGCCTACAACGCGGACAGTTCTTGCCGGGGCCGTGGGCTTGCCTACTGCACGCGACTCGTGGCGCGTTTGGGCGGCGAGCTGACGCTGTTTTCGAAAGAAGATGTGGGCTCCACGTTCTATTTGCGTCTGCCCCGACACGCCGTTACGGCAATGCTCGAGGCCGCATGATTGATGTAGGCGTACGGTCGAATTCCCATGGCTGAGGCCGCCGATTGCCTGAGTATGACCGGGACGTTTCATCTGCCTCAGGTAGATGATCTGCCCTCGGCATTGGCCAAAATTACCATCCTTATTGTCGATGACGACGAAGCGTTCCGCTATTTGTGCGCCAGCGTTTTGCGCAATGACAAGCAACACAGTTACACCGTGATCGAAGCCGGTACCTACCATGAGGCGGTACAGAAATTCGATCCGGATACGGTCGATTGCGTGCTCGCCGACTACAACCTGGCTGGCTTCACCGGTCATCAGTTCATGGATCATATTCACGCGATCTATCCCAACTGGTTTGGACCGGTCGTTGTGATCACGGCGGCGGGCAGCGAGGAGCTGGCGGCTGACGTGATGCGCGCCGGTGCCGCCGACTACATCTCGAAGCAGACGTCCACGAATTCGACCATTTCGCGGGCCATGACCAATGCGTTGGAAAAGGCCAAGCTCAAGCGCGCTATCTTTGAGCGTAACGTCGACCTCGAAAAAGCGAACGACAAACTCGAACGGCGCAACAGTGAAATCGCACGCTTCTATCATCGTGTGTCGCACGAAATAAAAACGCCGCTGACGGCAGCGCAGATGCTCATCTCCATGGTCCATGGTGGGCTTGCGGGTGAGATTACCGAACAGCAGCATGAACTCATCGGGCAGGCGCTTGAAAGCTGCGGCGAACTGACCATGCTGTTTAACGATTTGGTGGAGTGCACGCGACTCGACGCCGGTAAACTGCGTATTGAGCGCAAGCTGGCTCGGATCGAACCGTGCATCCGTCGCGGCGTGTTGTCGGTCAGCCCCGTGGCTGAGAACAAATCGATTGAAATTGAAACCGAGATTGCAGACGACCTGCCGGAACTCCTGATCGATGCTGGCCGCATCGTACAGGTGGTGGGCAATCTCTTGGGCAATGCCGTGAAGTTCACCGACAGCGGTGGACGCGTGAGCGTGCAGGTAGCGCGGTCAACCCGTCAGTCGCGCACGGTGGACATTGTTGTTAGCGACAACGGCTGCGGCATCGCGGCGGCGGATCGAGCCAAGGTGTTTGATCGGCTTTATCAAGTGGACGACGTTGGCAACGCGACCGCGGGAGCAGGACTTGGTTTGGGACTGACGATTTCAGCCGAACTGGTGGCACTGCACGATGGAAAAATTAACGTGGATAGTGAACTTGGTTTGGGGAGTGCGTTTACCGTCTCGATTCCCATTCCCGATGTTCACGATGTAATGCGAGGGAACGCACAGTGAAAAAAGTATTATTGGTTGAAGACGATCCGCGGGTCGCCAGTGCCATCAGTATTGCGCTGCGCGCGATGGGCTATGAAGTGCTCACGGCTTCAGATGCCGTGTTGGCAATCGCGCAAGCGCGTCGGGGTCAGCCCGATGTGGTCGTGCTGGATATCAATCTGCCCGGCGGCGACGGCTTTATGGTGGCGCAACGCCTTAAGAATCTGGCGCAGACCGCCACGGTGCCGATTATTGTCATTACCGCCAGCAAGCAAACAGGCATGCGTGAGCGCGCCATGGAAGCGGGCGCGATGCACTTTTTAGAGAAGCCGTTCGGCGTAACGGATTTGGCGGATGCCATCGAAATGGCGCATTCGGTGGTCGACACCAGCATGACGGACATGCAGATCGGCTAAAAACAGCCCCATTGCCCCTGCGGCGCACATGTTGCGGCGCCGCAGATCGTGGTAATATTGCGCCCCGCGCGTTACCGTAGCGCATTGCATTCGCTTTGTGGGGACATGAGCAACAAGCTTTTCATTAAAACCTTCGGCTGTCAGATGAATGAGTACGATTCGGACCGTATGGCCGACGTACTGCAGGCATCCCACGGGCTGGAGCGCACCAAAGACCCGGCCGACGCCGACGTACTCCTCCTCAACACCTGCTCAATCCGAGAGAAAGCTCAGGAAAAAGTCTTTTCTGAGCTCGGGCGCTGGCGTCCGTTGAAAGAGGCCAACGATCGGGTTGTGATTGGCGTGGGCGGCTGCGTGGCGTCCCAGGAAGGGGATGCCATCATCGAGCGCGCGCCGTTCGTCGATCTGGTCTTCGGGCCACAAACACTGCACCGGCTGCCGACCATGCTCACCGATGTGCGCCGACGCGGCGGTCATGCGGTGGACATCACCTTTCCGGAAATCGAGAAATTTGACCGTCTGCCCGAACCCCGTGCGGACGGTCCCACGGCGTTCGTCTCGATCATGGAAGGCTGCAGCAAGTACTGCAGCTTTTGTGTGGTGCCCTACACCCGCGGTGAAGAATTCAGTCGGCCGTTTGATGACGTGATTGCGGAGGTTTACAGCCTCGCGGAGCAGGGCGTGCGTGAGGTCAATTTGCTGGGCCAAAATGTCAATGCGTATCGCGGCCCCACCCACGATGGTCGTCAGGTAGATCTGGGCGAGCTGATTCACTACGTGGCCGAAATTGAAGGCATCGAGCGTATTCGTTTCACCACCTCGCACCCGGTGGAATTTTCGGACAGTCTCATTGAGGCCTATGCCAACGTGCCGAAGCTCGCAAACTATTTGCATCTGCCGGTGCAAAGCGGTTCGGATCGGGTGCTGCGTCTCATGAAACGCGGCCACACGGGTCTTGAGTACAAACACAAGATGCGCAAGCTGCGCGCCGTGCGTCCGGACATCAGTATTTCCTCCGATTTTATCGTTGGCTTTCCCGGCGAAACGGACGAGGACTTCGATAACACCATGAAGCTCATCGCCGACGTCGGCTTTGATCAGAGTTTTAGCTTCATCTACAGCGCGCGTCCGGGTACGCCTGCGTCGTCATTACCGGATGAAGTGACCGCCGAAGAAAAACACCGTCGTTTGAGTTTGCTGCAGACACGTATCACTCAACAGGCGCGCGCCATCAGTGAATCTATGGTTGGCAGCATGCAAACGGTACTGGTCGAAAAAGTATCGAAGAAATCAGACAAACAAATGAGTGGTCGCACCGAAAACATGCGTTGGGTAAATTTTGATGGCGATGCCAGCCTGATTGGTCAGTTTGCAGATGTCGTGATTACCGAAGCTTTGCCCAATTCGCTGCGTGGTCGCCTCGTTGCGCCGCGCCGCTTGTCCGCGTGAGCGCGTCTGCAACCGAGACCGCGGCCGCCACGCGCACGTTGTCTCTGGATAGCCCCGACAACGAACGACTGGCCAACTTGTGTGGTTTGCTTGACGAGCATCTGCGTCAGGTTGAACGACATTTTGGTGTGGAAGTGGCGAACCGCGGCGAGCTGTTTCAGATCACCGGACCGGCACGTGTGGCCGACGTTGCACGGGATGCGCTCGAACGTCTGTACAAAGTGACGGGCGTTGAAACCCTCAATCCGCAGCGCGTACACCTGGTGCTTAACGAGAGCGATCCAGAGGACGTGTTGATCCCGGATGACACCGATGAGGTGGTGATCCAAACGCAGCACGGTCTAATTCGTGGCCGTGGCCCGAGTCAGCAGCGCTACCTAAAATCAATTC
Source organism: Gammaproteobacteria bacterium (assembly GCA_045106455.1). Taxonomy (GTDB): domain Bacteria; phylum Pseudomonadota; class Gammaproteobacteria; order Steroidobacterales; family JBCCMA01; genus JBCCMA01. Next base: position 30,398 of record JBGCEL010000054.1, on the reverse strand, counting down.
GTAAATACGATTTGTGTTTCGGTGTCGGACCGGCCGGCACGGGCAAGACGTTTCTGGCGGTGGCAAGCGCCGTGGATGCGCTGAGTCGCGATCAGGTGCGACGTATTGTGTTGGTGCGACCGGCGGTGGAAGCTGGCGAGCGCCTTGGCTTCTTGCCGGGCGATCTGGCGCAAAAGGTCGATCCCTATTTGCGCCCCATTTACGATGCGCTCTACGACATGCTCGGGTTTGATCAGGTGGGACGCTACATCGAGCGCCACGTTATTGAAGTGGCGCCATTGGCGTACATGCGCGGACGGACGCTCAACGATGCGTTTGTGATTCTCGATGAAGCGCAAAACACCACCACCGAACAAATGAAAATGTTTTTGACACGCATTGGTTTTGGTTCTCGCGCCGTGATCACGGGCGACATGACACAAACGGATTTGCCGCGCGAACGTGTATCTGGGTTGCGCCACGCTCGCCGCGTGCTCAAGCCTGTTGAGGGCGTATCGTTTACCGATTTCACCGCGCGTGATGTGGTGCGCCATCCGCTGGTCAAGCGCATCGTGCGCGCCTATGAGCGCGAAGAGGCGAGGCAGGACGATGATTGACGTGCAGCGCGCCACGGTGAGTATTGAGGTGCCCGACGATACGACGTTGGCGAAAATTTGCGCGACGACGCTTGCGCATTGCGCGGCGGCTGGCAGCGTGAGTGTGCGCGTAACCGATCGCGACGAAATGCAGTCGCTGAACGGGCAGTTCCGGGCCAAACCGGTGCCAACCAACGTGTTGTCATTTCCCGCTGGTGTCGCCATTGAGGAGGGTGAAACCCTGCTTGGCGATATCGTACTGTGCGCGCCGGTGATCGAAGCCGAAGCCGTGGCACAGGGCAAGACAGCCAGTGACCACTATGCGCACATGATGGTGCACGGCACGCTGCACCTGCTTGGCTATGACCACATCGATGATGAAGACGCTTGCGTAATGGAGCAGTGCGAGCGTGACGTTTTGGTGCAGCTTGGGATCAGCGATCCTTATGCGTTGTGTGCCACGACGATGCCTACCGCTCCAGATAGTCAAAGGACTTCCTTCAATGGCTGACGACAAACCTCCCAGTAGCACCGGTCCCGGGTTGAAGGGCATGCTCGCCCGCTTTCGCCGAATGTTTTCGGCGCGCCCCCGGGATCGCGAAGAGTTTCTGCGGCTCATTCGACACGGCCGCGAACGCCAGCTTTTTGACCGCGATGCGCACGGCATGCTCGAGGGCGTACTCAACGTTTCCCAGACTCAAGTGAGTGACGTTATGGTGCCGCGTCCACGCATGGTCGTGGTGGAGCGCGATGCGGATATGAACGAATTGCTGAATATCATTGTTGAATCGGGGCACTCTCGGTTTCCGGTGATTGGCGATGACCGCGATGAAATTGTCGGCATCTTGCTGGCGAAAGATCTGCTGCGCTCGTTCGTCGATGATCCAAAAATTCGTTTTCAACTGCGCGATCATTTGCGGCCTGCCGTGTTTGTGCCTGAGAGCAAGCGCCTGAATATTTTGCTCAAGGAATTTCGCGCTAGCCACAATCACATGGCGATTGTCGTAGATGAATACGGCGGTGTCTGTGGTCTGGCCACGATTGAAGACGTGATCGAGCAAATTACCGGCGAGATCGATGACGAGCACGACATCGAGGACGAAGACACCATCGTCAGCGAAACCGACACTTTGTTCACCGTGCTTGCGGTGACACGCATCGAAGAATTCAACGAATTCTTCGGCAAGCAGTTTGACGACGAAAACTACGACACCGTCGGCGGTCTGATCATGCACGAGCTGGGCCGCCTGCCGCGCCGAGGCGAAAACCTCACCATTGGCGAGCTCGACATTCGTATTACGCGCTGTGATCGTCGTCGCATCGATGCGGTGCAGGTGAGTGTCGCGGACGCGGTGCCCGCCGCGCGCGAATCTACCGGCTAATGTCCGCATCGGAGCTGCGCCTGACTCAGTGGTTGTCAGGGCGCCGTGGCGATGTCGCGGCACTGATGGCAGGTGCGCCGCTCGCACTTGGCTTCGCACCCTTCGGCTGGTATCCATTGCCCGTACTGTGCTTGGCCGGTCTGTTGGCGGCCTGCCACGGCTGTTCTCCGCGCCGCGCACTGTGGCGCGGTTTTGCGTTTGGCGTAGCGTCGTTCCTCGGCGGACTCTATTGGATTTACGTCAGTGTGCATGTCTTTGGCGGTGCGCCGTTGCTACTGGCGCTGGTGTTGATGTTTGCACTGGTGTTGTTCATGGCCGTGTATCCAGCGCTGTTTGCGTACGCACTGGCGCGTGTGTTTCGTCCGGGCGTCGCGCAGCTGGTGCTCGGCGCGCCGGCGCTGTGGGTGCTCACCGAATGGCTGCGCGGATGGCTGTTTTCCGGCTTTGGTTGGCTGTCGCTTGGCTACAGTCAGACCGACGGTCCCGTTCAAGGCGTGCTGCCGATTGCGGGCGTGCACGGCGCGTCATTTGTGGTCGTACTGCTCGCCGGTACGCTGTTGGCGCTGCTGGTTTATCGGCGTCGCGCGTTGATCGCGGCGATAGCGTCGCTGGTGCTGCTGGTCGGATCGGGGTTCGCGTCCACCGTGGCGTGGACGAGCGTGCAGGGCGAGCCGTTTCGCGTCGCACTGATTCAAGGCTCCGTGCCGCAGGAAGTGAAGTGGCACCCGGACAGTTTGCGGCCCACCATCGATTTGTATTTGCGCTTGACGGCCGAACATCCCGACGTAGATTTGGCGCTTTGGCCTGAGGCGGCCATACCCGCGGCGCGCGATCGACTGGACGCCGTGTTCGAGGTGCTTGCCGATATGGGGCAGCGGACGGACACCGACTATCTGGTTGGGCAGGTGGAGGTCAATCGCGAGCGCGACGAACGCCTCAATACGGTGTTTTCCATTACCACCAAAGCGGCCGCAAACTCGCGTTATGTGAAGCATCATCTGGTGCCGTTTGGCGAGTACTTTCCGGTGCCGAATTTTGTCCGTCGCATCATTCAATGGATGGACCTGCCGTTTCAGGATTTCACACCAGGCCCACTGGGTCAGAGCCCGCTGGACGTAGCGGGCCAAACCGTCGCGGTTTCGATTTGCTACGAAGACGTTTTCGGGGCGCAGCTGCGCGCGTCCATCGAATCCTCCACGGTGCTTGCCAACGTGAGCAATGACGCCTGGTTTGGGGCTTCGCTTGCGCCGCATCAGCATCTGCAGATTGCTCGGGTGCGAGCGCTCGAGGCCGGGCGAATGATTCTGCGCAGCACCAATAATGGCATCAGCGCGGTGATCGATGCTGACGGCCGCGTGATCGCTCGCTCAGGGCAGTTTGAGCCAGAAGTGCTGGTGGCGAGGGCGGTGGGGCGAAAGGGGCTGACCCCGTTTGCACGCTTCGGAAACGGGCCGGTCATCACTCTGGCTTGTGCTGTGCTTGTGATGCTCGGCGGACTGGTCGCCTTGAGACGCACAGATAAGGTGTAATCCGGCCCGGCGCTCGGGTATTCTCGCCTGTGTTATTCCCAGACTGCGCCAGACAAGGCCCACATTTGAGCACCATGAATACGACTTTTGATCCCGCTGAGATAGAGAAACAGGCGCAGGCGCTGTGGACCAAATACGAGAGCTTCCGCGTCACCGAAGATGACACTCGCGAGAAGTTCTACTGCTTGTGCATGTTCCCCTACCCAAGTGGAAAAATGCACATGGGGCACGTGCGCAATTACACGCTTGGTGATGTGGTCGCTCGGTTCAAACGCATGCGCGGTTACAACGTACTGCAGCCGATGGGTTGGGATGCGTTTGGCATGCCGGCGGAAAACGCGGCGATCAAAAATAACGTGCCGCCGGCCAAATGGACCGACGCCAATATCGAACAAATGCGCGAGGAGCTCAAACGCTTCGGTATCGCCTACGACTGGTCGCGCGAACTTGCTACCTGTCAGCCTGAATATTACCGCTGGGAACAGTGGATGTTTACGCGGCTGTATGAAAAGGGTCTGGCGTATCAGAAAACCTCGCCCGTCAACTGGTGTCCGGTCGATCAGACCGTGCTCGCCAATGAGCAGGTAGAAAACGGACGTTGCTGGCGCTGCGAAACCATTGTAGAGCGCAAAGAACTCAAACAGTGGTTCCTGCGTATCACCGACTACGCCGACGAGCTGTTGGCGGACCTGGACACGCTGGACGAATGGCCCGAAGCCGTTCGCACCATGCAGCGCAACTGGATTGGCCGCTCCGAAGGGCTCGAAATTCAGTTTTCGATTGACGGCCATGCAGAGCAAACCGTTTACACGACGCGACCCGACACGTTGATGGGCGTCACCTATCTGGCCGTTGCGGCCGGGCATCCATTGGCGCAGTCTGCGGCCGCGGACAATCCGGAGCTGGCGGCGTTTTTGGTCGAGTGCAATCAGGTCCAGGCGGCCGAAGCGGCGCTGGAGACCATCGAAAAGCGTGGTATGCCGCTGGGCATCACGGCGCGTCATCCGGTCACCAACGAGCCGGTGCCGGTGTGGGTCGCAAACTTCGTGCTGATGGAATACGGCACGGGCGCAGTCATGGCGGTGCCCGGTCACGACCAGCGCGATTTTGAATTTGCGACCAAATACCAATTGCCGATTCAGCAGGTGGTCACGGCCAGTGATGGCAGCGCGGTGGATATCAGTGAAGGGCCGTATTTAGAGCACGGCACGCTGATTAACTCGGGCGAGTACGACGGCATGGATTTCGCCACATCATTCAACGCCCTGGCCGATCGCTTTGAGGCGGCGGGCACGGGCCAACGCAAAGTTAATTACCGTTTGCGTGATTGGGGTGTGTCGCGTCAGCGCTATTGGGGTACGCCCATCCCGATGATCAATTGCTCGGACTGCGGTCCGGTTGCGGTGCCTGATGCCGATCTGCCGGTCGTGCTGCCGGTGGATGTGGCGTTCGAAGGGGTTGGTTCACCGATCAAGAAAATGGCGTCATTCAAGGAAGTCGACTGTCCCAAATGCGGGGCTGCAGCCGAACGCGAAACCGATACCTTCGACACGTTTATGGATTCATCGTGGTACTTCGCGCGCTACGCCTGCCCGGATAATAATGACGCCATGCTCGACGAGCGTGCCAATTACTGGGGGCAGGTGGATCAGTACATTGGCGGTGTGGAACATGCGATTTTGCATTTGCTGTACGCACGCTTTTATCAAAAGCTCATGCGCGATGCCGGCCTCACCAATGTTAGTGAACCTTTCAAGCGTTTGTTGACGCAGGGCATGGTGCTCAAAGACGGCGCGAAAATGTCCAAAAACAAGGGCAACACGGTAGCGCCGCAACCAATGATCGAGCGTTACGGTGCCGACACCGTACGCCTGTTTATGATGTCTGACGCACCGCCGGATCAGTCGCTCGAATGGTCGGACGCGGGCGTAGAAGGCGCGCACCGATTCGTGAAGCGCCTGTGGCGCGCGGTGCAACGTTTTGCGACCACCGAAGCCGGCGGCAGCGCGGCCGACGAAAAAGGCCGGCTTGCGCTGCACCGACTCACGCACAAAACCATTGCCAAAGTCACCGACGATTACGACCGACGGCTGATGTTCAACACGGCCATTGCGGCAATCCGTGAACTGAGTAACGCGACGTTGCGTTGGCAAGAAGCACTGGGCGATGCACCCCATGCGGACGACGTAAAGCAGCTTAATGATACGTTCTTGGCGATTATCAAAATGTCGCAGCCGTTAATTCCGCACACGGTGCAGGATTTGTACGCAGCGCTGGGTCACGATCACTTGTTGATGGACGCCAGCTGGCCACAGTTTGATCCGGCGGCTCTGGTTGAAGATGAAAAACAAATTGTGGTGCAGGTCAATGGCAAGCTGCGTGCCAAGCTCAGCGTGCCGGCCGACGCCGACAAAGACCAGGTAGAGGCGCTGGCGCTTGGGGATGAAAATGTGCAGCGCTTCGTGGGTGACAGCGCCATACGCAAAGTGATCGTCGTTCCCGGCCGGTTGGTAAACATTGTTCTGTAAATTGACAATGCGTTTGACGGCGTTGTGCGTGACGGCGTCACTGCTGGTCGCGTGCGGGTTCTCGTTGCGCGGCACCGATTCGATGCCGCCGGCGCTGGCCCAGACGTTTGTGCAGGCGTCGAATCAAAGCATGCCGCTGGTGCGTGAGCTGGATCGTCAGTTAACGATCGCCGGCGGTGCTGTGACCAAGGTGGCCGCAGGCGCGACCGCTACGCTGCGCATTCTTGAAGACGACAGCGGCGAGCGCGTTTTGTCGTTGGCGACCACCGGTGGTCCCGAAGAGCTCGAGGCCTACCATATTGTCTCGTTTGAATTGGTGCAGGACGGACGTCGTGTGTACGGTCCCGACAAACTCACGCTGCGACGTGACTATACGTTTGATAAAAACGATGTACTGGGCAAGCGACGTGAGTCTGAGACATTGCGCCAGCAGCTGCGGCGCGACATCGTGGCGCTGCTTCTGCGCCGGTTGACGCTGGCGCCACAGATCACCTGATCATGTTGCGAGCGGGCGAATGTTGGCAGCGTCTGGAAGACCTGTTGGCGCAATTTTCACTCGAGCTGCACCCGGTGGTCGCGGACAGCGAGATTCCGGGTTCCCACTGGGGGGCGCCGGAGGCGGGCTTGAAAGCCAACCGCGTTTACGCCCGCGCCGATACCCCGGTGCATTCGGTACTGCACGAAAGCGGGCACGCCATTTGTATGAGTGCGACACGCCGGTCGCATCTGGATACTGACGCCGGTGGTGACGATCATGAGGAAAACGCCGTGTGTTATTTGCAAATATTGTTAGCCCGAGAGTTCTACGCGGATTCGCTCAAGTCGGTTTGTGCTGATATGGACGACTGGGGCTACACCTTCCGACTCGGCAGCGCGCAGGCCTGGTTCTTGCGTGACGCGCATGACGCTCGAGCGTGGTTGCATCGCTACGGTCTCATTGGTGCTGATGATCAGCCCACTTACCAGTTGCGCGCATGAGCGATAACCGCGCACGTTTGCGACGACTGGAGCGTCTGGCCCACTGGCTTGATGATTCGATTCCCGTGCCCGGTACGCAATGGCGCATTGGCGTAGACAGTTTGCTGGGACTTGTCCCGTTTGCCGGGGATCTGCTTGGCGGTGCGTTTGCCACCTACATTCTTTACAGCGGGTATCGATTGGGGGCCTCGTGGCTGACGTTGCTGCGCATGCTGGTCAACGTCATTCTCGAGTTGCTGGTGGGCGCCGTGCCGCTTTTGGGCGATGTGTTCGACATGGCGTTCAAGGCCAATCTGCGCAACGTGCGGCTGCTTGTGGATCACGGACAGAGCGCCGAGCGGGTGGAGCGTCATTCGTTTTGGTGGGCCGTGGTCGTGTTTGGCGGTATGACTTGCGCAGTGGCCGGGGCCATGGTGCTGGCCATCTGGATTACGATTGTCGCGATTCGCGCTCTGGTGGGTCTATTGTGAGCTCGCAGCAAGCCGTCAGATGCGCTGGCGCGGCACCGTGGGTATCATGGCGTAACTCACATCAGATACTGACATGAAACTAAACGCTGATCGCCTTGCCGGTCACCTCAAATCATCGCTTGCCGACATTTACCTGATTGCCGGCGACGAACCGCTGTTGGTGGATGAGGCTGCTGATGCGATTCGTGTCGTGGCGCGCGCCAAGGGATTCGACGAGCGCGAGCGCCATGTCGTCACCACCGGCTTTGATTGGGACGGCCTGACAGCAGGCAGCGCCAACATGTCATTGTTTGCCAGTCGTAAGTTGATTGAGCTGCGTTTGCCGACCGGTAAGCCCGGCATGAAAGGCGGCAAAGTCATCGCTGAATTCGCCGAGCACCTGCCTGAGGACACCTGTCTTTTGGTGTACACGCCCAAACTTGATCGCAAGCAGATGAGCAGCAAATGGGTCAAAGCGCTGGAGCAAAACGGGGTGCTGGTGCAGGTGTGGCCGGTGGACCTTGGCGCTTTGCCGCGCTGGATCGATCAACGCATGCGCGCGCGTGACCTCAACCCGGTTGGTGATGCCGTGCAGATTCTGGCCGATCGCGTGCAGGGTAATTTACTCGCCGCTGATCAGGAGATCGAAAAGCTCAGATTGGCACGCGGTGCCGGTGATGTGGACGGGCAGGCTGTCGCGCAGTCGGTGGCCGACAGCGCGCGTTTTGATGTTTTTGCGTTGGCCGACAGTGCGCTTCTGGGCGACACTGCGCGGGCGTTGCGTATTTTGGATGGTCTGCGCAGTGAAGGCGTGGACGGCACGCTTATTTTGTGGGCGCTGGTACGCGAAGTGCGTACGCTGTGCAGCGTGCTCAACGCGGTGGAGAATGGAAAAAGCCTTGATCAAGCCATGGCCGCCGAGCGCGTGTGGAGCAATCGCACCACCATGGTCGCGCGTGCGGCACGTCGCGTGCGCCGCAGCGAACGCGCGTATGCGCTTTTGGCGCTGTGCGCGCAGTGCGATGCCGTCGTGAAGGGCCAGATCTACGGTGCCGATCCGTGGGAGCGACTCACAACGCTTCTAAGTGCGCTTGGCGATTCGTCCATGTCGTGGCCCGACGTGGCGTAGGAGAATCATTATTAGCCCTATTGGTGTGTTTGGCGGAACGTTCGATCCGATTCATTACGGACATCTGCGTACCGGCTACGAGTTATTGCGCAAGCTGCGTCTGGCAGAAGTGCGTTTTTTGCCCTGCGGTTTGCCGCCCCATCGTGCGGTGCCCGTGGCCGACGCGGCGCAGCGCCTGTCGATGGTGCAGATGGCAACGGCGGGTCAGCCGGGCTTCGTGGTCGATGATCGTGAGCTGCGGCGTGACGGGCCGTCCTACTCGGTCGACACCTTGCTCGATCTGCGTGCGGACTACCCCGAACGCTCGCTGTGCCTGATTGTGGGCATGGATGCGTTTTTAGGGCTGCCAAAGTGGTATAAATGGCGGCAGGTACTGGAGCAGGCGCACATCGTTGTGGCGCATCGGCCGGGCTGGGTCGCGCCGGATGATGGCCCGTTGGGCGAGCTGCTGGGCGATCGGCAAACCGGTACGGTAAGCGATTTACACGAATCGCGCGCCGGTAAAATTTTTATTCACGCGGTAACGCAACTTGAGATTTCCTCAAGTGCGCTGCGTGCTCTTATTTGCGCCGACGGCGATCCACGATTTTTGATGCCGGACGGCGTACGCGACGTCATCGAAAAATCGGGCTGTTACCGCGAAAAGTGCAAAGAACAGAACGGGACATAAACGACAAACAATGACTGAACAAACCGATTTGCGACAACTCGCGCTGGACGCGCTGGATGATCTCAAAGCTATCGACGTGCGCGTTCTGGACGTCGCCAAACTCACCACCATTACCGATCACATGATCGTGGCGTCGGGGCGCTCGGATCGTCACGTTCGCTCACTGGCACAAAATGTGGTCACCTGCGCCAAACAACAGGGCATCCAGCCCGTTGGCGTCGAAGGCGAAAAAGAAGGCGAGTGGGTGCTGGTCGATTTGGGCGACGTGATTGTGCACGTGCAAACGCCGCGTACCCGGGACTTCTACAATTTGGAAAAATTGTGGGACATCGATGAGACGCCATCGGCCGAACCGGCCAGCGCAGACTAACCATGGAAGTGCGACTGCTCGCTGTGGGCACGCGCGTGCCGCAGTGGGTTGGGGACGGTTACCGGCAATACGCCAGCCGTTTAACGCGCGAGCTCAAACTCACCCTTAGCGAAATACCCGTCACGCCTCGGCGTCACGGCGATGTGCTGACGTGGAAGCGTGCTGAGGGCGATCGCATGCTGGAGCAAATCAAACCGGCGGATTGGGTGGTGGCGCTCGATGTAGAGGGCAAAGCGCCATCAACGGCGGGACTGGCCGGCTGGCTGGAAACCTGGCTACGCGAAGGGCGGCGTGTCGTGGTCACCATTGGCGGCCCCGACGGCCTTGACGAACGCGTGCTCGAGCGCGCCGATCAGCGCTGGTCTCTGTCGGCACTGACGTTGCCGCACGGTTTGGTCCGGGTGGTGCTCGCCGAGGCACTGTATCGGGCAACCACCGTGCGCGACGGCCATCCCTATCACCGGGCCTAGGACGCGTCGCGTTGCCCGGTGATGGGCCATTCAATGTGAAACGTGGCGCCACGGGCGACGTCCGGATCCGAGCGAACCGAAATACGGCCGCCGTAGTGTGTGGTTGATTTCTTGAGGTAGGCCAGCCCCATGCCGCTGCCTTCGATTTTGTCGCGCGCCTGTAGCGTTTGGAACATCCCAAAAATGCGTTCATGAAATTTAGCCGGAATGCCAGGGCCATCGTCCGTGACGTCAAGATGAACGGCGCTGTCTTTTACTTCAGCGCTAATCAAGATCGAGCCTGTGTTCTGGTCGTGATGCTTAATAGCGTTGTCGATTAGGTTGCGAATAACATGATCAAACGGTGCCCTGGCTACCTGTACTTCGGTGTTCTCAATATTGAGCGCCAGCGTGAACATTGGCGACTCGAACAACGACGCGCTGGCCGCGATCATCTCGCTCAGCGATGTCCATTCAGGCTCAACGTTCTCGCGCCCCACACGTGAAAATTCAAGCAGCGAATCGAGCAGACTGTGCAGACGTTTGATTCTGGCCCGCATGAGACTGATGTGACGTGCCGATTCGATCGGCAGCTTACCTTCCATATCTTCTTGCACGAAGGACGCCAGAGAATCGATGCCGTGCAGCGGCGCGCGCAGATCGTGCGATGCGATGTAGGCGAATTCATCCAGCTCCGTGTTGGCCAGTTCGAGCTGAACGGTGCGCTCTTTTAAAGCCTGCTCAGAACGTGCGCGATCGTCAGCAACCTTGCGAAACGAACCCAGCGCCTGCGCCAAATCAGATATCTCATCATTGCCTCGGGTATCCACATGGGTATCAAGCTCGCCGCCAGCCATGGCAAGTGTGGCGTTGCGTAGCGCTCGTAAGCGAACGACCACGGCGTCAAACACATAGCGCTTGATTACGATCAGGCCAATGAGCAGCGTGAGCAGCACAGCGGTTAACAGGAGCGTTTGATAGCGAGCGAGCCCGGTCTGCGCCGAGCGCAGCGTCGCCGCGGTATCCTGATCATTGGCGGCGGCAAGCCCTTTGATGCTGCCGCGGAATTCATCTGAAATTTGCCGATAATGGTCGCGGGCGACAGCAAAGCTGGCCTGCGCATCCTCCAGCTGACGGGCCGAGCTGTAGAAGCCATCGTCGTCATGACCAAGATCAAACAGACTTTGCGCGTATTCGAACAACGCTGCTCGTTCTGGGTAATCGGGCAGCCTTGACAGGGTGCCAACGGCGCGACGTAAATTGACGGCGTAAAGATTGGCGGCGTTGTCAATGGTGCCGCGGTCGGCGTCCGAGACTACGGCGCTGGTTTGCGCATTCATGGACGATAAGTAGTAACGCACTTCGCTTAATGCGCGCGTCATTGAGCTCGCGCCTTTGCCAAAGCGCGCGTTGTGATCGCGCGTCATAGTAATGGCCTGCTCGGTAGCGCTCAGAATGCTCTGACCAAGTGCGGCGGTACGCTTTTGCTTGGCCCAAACTTGGGCCTCGAGATTGCCGATTTCGTCCAGACTTGAGAAAAGTTGCTCGCGCTGTTCGTCGAGCACGTCGAAGTAGAGTCCAGAGCGTGCCACCGGCGGCAGGCCGATCAGTGCCTGGTCGATGGCGTTGCGGCCTTTTTGGGCCTCGCGCACGAATACATTGGCATCCGTAAAAGTGTTGAGTTGGGTATTGGTGATCAGCAGATCGAGACCGTCGGCCGCTTCACGCATGTCGCGTAGTTTTGCGGCAACGGTAAGCGCCGAACGCGTGCCATAGTCCAGCGGTACGCGCAATTCGCGAACAATGAGTCCGCTGATGATGGCTGCCATCACCAGCGCGGCGAGTAAAGTCCCGAAGACGATGATCAAAGGGCGCGCCACGCCGTTGATCAGATCGCGTGTGGGTGACAGAGTAGGGGAGCTCAAAAAGCGACGTCCATTGCCAATTCAATTCCTTAGGATTAAGAGTACACTACGCGTGGCGGTCCGCGTCCAGCGGACCGGCCGAAAACAATAGACAGATTTGTCATTCGTCAGGGAGTGCCGATGCGACAATGGCGTCGTAGACAAATACTTGGGGCCACTGGTGCCGTCGCGCTGACCAGCGCCGCGTCCCGCTTTGCCTCTGCGGTGGTTTCCGAGCCGGCGGTATTGCTCGAGCGTGTGACAGGCCTGCCGCGGCCGGCCGACGCGTTGATGCTGATGTTGCCCGACGGATGTCAGTCCAACGTCGAACCAGTGATCGAGCGTTTTACTCAGGCAACCGGCATCTCTGTTCGTTTGCGGGTCGCACCGGTGAACGAGATTAACACCCGACTGCTGATTGCAAACGGGCGCAATGAGCGCGTCGATCTGGCGTTGCCGGCGAGTTACGGTTTGCCAAATCTTGTCGCCGCCAACGCGCTGCTGCCGCTCGACGATTTTCTTACGTCGACATCCATTGAAGAGAGTCGGTCGCTTTATCCGCTGGGGGATGAATTCCACCGCCGGGTTTATGGCCTGCAAACGGACGGCGATGTGTACGTCATGTTCTACAATCGGCGTTTACTCGAATCGCCGGAACTGATCGCGAGTTTTACCGAGCAATACGGCCGCGCGCCGCAACCGGCACAGACGTTCGCCCAGCTTGGTCAACTTCTGCGCCACTACCATGCACCGGACCAAGGCCGCTTCGGCGGTGTGCTGTTTCGCACGCCCGGCTACTTGGCATGGGAGTGGTGGATTCGACTGCACGCCAAAGGGCGCTGGCCGTTCGACGCCAAAATGGCGCCGCAAATCGCGTCGGACGAAGGTGTGGCGGCGTTGGAGGAAATGGTGGATGCCACGCGGTTTTTGCACCCCGAAGCGTTTACAGCGGGGCTCGTACGCAATTGGGAATTGTTTGCCCAGGGAAACGTCCTGTGCAACATCGGCTGGGGCGGCAGCCAGAAGTATTTTCGCTCTGCGGCAGGCGGCTTGCGCGAAGACGTGTTGGTGGCGCCAACACCGGGCGCCCGGTTTGCCGATGCGTTCATTGAGTTCGGGCATTTTAACTGGGGTTGGAATTTCGCCATACCGCGAACGTCGGGTCACCCTGAGCTTGCCGGCCTGTTTGCCGCTTTTGCAACACACCCGGCCATCTCAACCATTGCGGTTCGCGCGGAAGGCGGGTTTTTCGATCCGTTTCATACGGAGCATTTCAACGATCCGGATATTGTGAATGTGTATGGCGAGAATTTTCTGAGCGTGCAAAAAAGAATGCTTGAGACGGCCATTCCCGATCTGTATCTTGCAGGCAAGACGCGCTATCTGGACACGCTTGACGCGCAGTTGTTGAGTGCCGTGCGCAACGAGGTGTCGCCGGCCGTGGCATTGCGCGCGGTCACAGGCCTTTGGAATGCGCTTACTGAAGAGTTGGGGCGTGCGGATCAGGTGCGACAGTGGCAAGAGCTAAGAGATCGCTATCCTGCCGCTTTACGTCGCCGATTGCGCTGAGCGCAATCAAGCGGCGAATGAACACGAAAAAACAAGTAGGAGTAATGCGGTGAGCGAGGGAAGAGTCGTCAAAATTTTGTTGGTGGAAGACGACGAGATTGATGTGGAGTCGGTGCGTCGTTCGTTTGAGCGCAATCGCATCGCGAACACGATATACGTCGCGAAGGACGGTGTCGAAGGATTGGAAATGTTGCGCGGAACTGGCGCTCAGCGACTCGATCGGCCGTTGATTATTTTGCTCGACATCAATATGCCGCGTATGAACGGTTTGGAATTTCTGCGCGAAGTGCGCGCCGATAAAGAGTTGCGTGATCTGGTGGTGTTTGTGCTCACCACGTCGTCAAACGAAAACGATATTTTTGAAGCCTACAATTTAAACGTGGCCGGCTACATGCTCAAAACGGAAGTGGGCAACGGCTTCGCCGAAGCGATTCGGCTTATTGACCACTACTGGCGTGTTGTGGAGCTTCGGAACTAGTCGGTCTGATTGGCACCGCTGCGGCTCGGTGACGTTTGGCGTAGCGGTCTTCAATGTCTTTTTCGGCGTCCTGCTCGGGCTCGGGTGCTACTTTTTTCTTCAATACGTCGCCCACCGGCGTGTCATCCGACATATGAATGTTTAGCGGCGAGAGTCGCAACGTGCGGTGGACCACTTTCTGCCACTGCGGCAGCTGCGATGCCGGCATTGGGCGGCTGATAAAAAAGCCCTGGCCGGCCAGGCAGCCAATCTTGCGCAGAGCGTGCAATTGCGCCGGCGATTCGATGCCCTCTGCCACCACGTCGAGGCCCAGCTGCGCGCACAGCTTGATCATGGCGCGTACGATAATTTCACACTGCGGGTCATCGGCAATGCCGGTCACCAGCGATCTGTCGAGCTTCAGTGAATCAAGCGGGAATTGACGCAAATAATTGAACGTCGCGTGGCCGGCACCAAAATCGTCAAGCTCGACGCGCACGCCTGCGTTACGCAATAAGTCCAGATTCTCCAGACAAATTTTGCTCGGCTCCACCAGCGTTGTTTCGGTAATTTCCACCGACACCATGCGCGGTGGCAGTTTGGCTTCTTTGAGTCGTTGAATAAATCGCGTGGCGTAGGCCGGCGAGCCGATTTCTTGTGCATCGGCGTTAATCGAAATGGGGACGTTTAGAGTGCCTTCCTCTTGCCACGCTGCGATCTGCGCCGTTACGCCATTGAGCATCGCGGCACCCACTTCGGTCATGAGCCCGACGCGGCGTGCGATTGGCAGAAACTCACTGGGCTCGACCATTTCGCCGTTGGATCGTTGCCAGCGACACAGCGCTTCGAGTCCCACGAGGCTGCCGTCCACTAGTGAAATTTTGGGTTGGTAATGCGGTATCAGTTCGCCGTTGGCAATGGCGCTGCGCAGGTTTGATTCGAGTTCGTAGTGGCGTTCGCGGCGTTCGTTCATGTCGGTATTGAACAGCGCGACGTTGCCACGACCGTTGCGCTTCACGTCGTACATGGCCATGTCGGCGCAGTGTAGGAGTTCGTCGACGGTGCGGCCGTGATCGGGGTACAGCGCGCCACCGACACTGGCGGTCACCGGCTGACTGGTTTTACCAATCGTCACCGGCTGTCGAAACACGCTGAGCATTTGTTGGGTCCATCGATTCACCGATTTCTCGTGCGGAATATCCTCGAGGATCACGGCGAATTCATCGCCACCGAGTCGTGCGGCCGTGTCGCCGGCGCGAATGCCGTTGCGCAGTTTGTTGGCAACGTTCAGTAGAAGGTCGTCGCCTGCGTGATGACCGTGGGTATCGTTGATGAGTTTGAAGTGATCGAGATCGAGCATCATCAGGGCAACCTTTGTGCCGTGACGATCGGCACGTGCGCAGGCTTTCTCCAGCTGCGTGCAAAATTCCTGGCGATTGGCGAGGCTCGTGAGCGGGTCGTAAGACGCCATTTGCTTCAGGCGCTTTTCGGTGGCCTTGCGCTCAACGGCGTAGGACATGGCCCGTGGCAGTTCGCGCGCCGAATCGCCTTTGACGATAAAATCCTGGGCGCCCGCGCGGATCACCGCGGTCGCGAAGTCGGGGTCGGAGTTGCCGCTCAATACCAGGACCGGCACCGTGGTGTAGGTGGTAGAGATCGCTTTGGCGGCTTCATCGCCGGTGGCGTCTGGCAGACTCAAGTCGACGAGCACAATGTCAAAGTGGTTGGTTTCGAGCTGATCGAAGGCGCCGCTGAGCGTTTCAACCTGGGTAATGTGATGCGGGCCACTTGCGTCGCGATGCAGGATCACGTTGACCATTTCGGCGTCGAGACTGTCATCCTCGACCAACAAAACTCTCACAATTCAGCACTCCTTTGCTGGCTATTCTTGCGCGTCGCCGCAGTGTCCATTGCGGCGTCCGTCGAGGCGTTTTCTTCGAACTTTCGACGTGTCAACACCATATCGGGCAGGAACGGATTATGCGTAGGAACTGAATCACAAAATCGTCCCCGGCATCGCAACATAACTTGCGGTATTATTTAACAAAAGCTGGCGTTTTTACGTAATCCAACTTGTGTTTGTGACCTGCTTCATACTTTAGCTGCGGAGGCCCCCACGTTGAGCCGTTCTCTGATATTGGCCTCGGCCTCGCCACGTCGCGCACAGCTGTTAGAGCAGATTGGCGTTGTGTTCCGTGTGATGCCGGCGGACATCGATGAAACACCACGCCCTGATGAAGGCGCGGAGGCATATGTCGGCAGGCTGGCCATCGAGAAGGCCGCCGCGATAGCCGCGCGCAATCCGGGCCACGTTGTGCTTGCTGCCGACACTACCGTGGTGGTGGATGAGCATATTTTAGGCAAACCGGACAGTGCAGATGAATGTGAAACAATGTTGCGCAAGCTCAGTGGACGCGCTCACGAGGTCTACACCGGTATTGCGGTGCACAGCGGCGATTCGGTCGCGCAAACTGTGACCCGCAGCCGCGTGCACTTTCGGTCAATTGATAAGGATGAGCGGGTGGCCTACTGGCACAGCGGTGAACCCAAAGATAAAGCCGGTGGATACGCCATTCAGGGGCTTGGCGCGATGTTTGTCCAGCGCATCGAAGGCAGCTATTCCGGTGTGGTCGGCCTGCCACTGGCAGAAACGGCGCAGTATTTATCACGCTGTGATGTGGCGACGGGCTTGTCCGTTCACGCCACCGACAACGTCATCAACGCAGGTAACGGGACGTGAAAGAAGAGATTCTCGTTAACATATCGTCCCGCGAAGTGCGGGTCGCCGTGGTGGAAAACGGCGTCTTATTAGAAGTGTTGCTCGAGCGCAGTTCACGTCGCGGACTCGTGAGCAATATCTATCTCGGGCGCGTCTCTCGGGTGTTGCCCGGCATGCAGGCGGCTTTTCTGGAAGTGGGTCTGGCGCGCACCGGGTTCTTGCACGCCTCAGACATCCGCTCGCCGGAGGCCGAGGAGGGCGATGCGCGCAGCGCTAATATTCGCGACATGATCCGTGAAGGCGACGATCTGCTGGTGCAGGTGCTCAAAGATCCCATGGGCACCAAAGGTGCGCGGCTTACCACGTTTATCTCCATTCCCTCGCGGTTTTTGGTGTTTCTGCCGCGGGGCGACGGCGTGGGTGTGTCCACCCGGATTGAAGATGAGACCGAGCGCGCACGGTTGCGCGAACTGGTCGAGAGCATTCGGCCAACGGACCAGAACGGCGGGTTCATTGTTCGTACTGCCGCAGAGGGTGCCTCGCACGACGCCCTGCGTGCCGACATGATGTTTCTGGATAAGCTCTGGAACGTGGTGCTGGAGCGACGCAAAACGACGCCCGGCCCGGGTCTGGTGTATGAAGATCTGGATTTGCCGCGACGAATTTTACGTGACGTGCTGAGCGCCGACATTGAACGCATCCGGGTGGACAACGCCGAGGCCTATGGTCGCATGTGCGAGTTTGCCCAAACCTTTATCCCCGAGCTGGCCCCTGTGATCGACAACTATGAGTCGGATCGCCCAATCTTCGATTTGCACAACGTCGAAGACGAAATACAAAAAGCGCTGGGGCGCAAAGTGCAGCTTAAATCGGGTGGCTATTTGATCATTGATCAAACCGAAGCGATGACCACCATTGACGTCAACACCGGCGGTTTTGTGGGGCACCGCAATCTTGAGGACACCATCTTCAAGACCAACCTGGAGGCGGCTCAAGCCATCGCAAGGCAGCTGCGACTGCGCAACCTCGGCGGCATCATTATTCTCGATTTTATCGATATGGAAGACGTTGAACACCGCCAGCAGGTGCTGCACGCGCTGTCGCGCTATCTGGATCGGGATCACGCAAAAACGTTTGTCAGCGAAGTGTCCGAGCTTGGCTTGGTGCAAATGACGCGCAAGCGCACGCGCGAAAGCATGGAACATTTGTTGTGCGAAGCCTGTCCTACTTGTGAGGGACGTGGGTTTATTAAAACGACGGAAACTGTGTGCTACGAAATTTTTCGAGACATTGTGCGGCAAACACGGCAGTTCGATTTCCAGCGCCTGATGGTTCTGGCAAGTGCCGAAGTCACCGAGCGGCTACTGGATGAAGAGTCTGCCGCGCTGGCGGAGCTTGAAGAGGCTACCGGCAAACCTATCCGGTTGCAGGCCGAATCGGCGTATCGCAACGATCAGTTTGATGTGGTGGTGATGTAACGCATGACCGACGCGCCCGCGCAAACCAAACCTCAGTCACGCGGCTTTTTACGGACGCTGTGGCGGCTCACGTTTGTGGGCTTTGCGGTCGTGGCCGTGGTGCTGGCGATTGCGATCGGCTTGTTTCGCACGTTGGTGCCAATGGTGCCGGGTTTTCATGAACGGATAGAAGCCGCAGCGGGCAATGCCCTTGGCGTGCCGGTCACGTTTGAGCGTCTCGACGTGCGCTGGCGCTGGCGCGGTCCGGAGCTTGTGTTTTTTGGTGCACGCGTGCTGGATACCGAGCGCGGCGCCACCCTGCTCGAAGCGGCAGACGGTCACATCAATCTCAACGTTGGGGCATTTATTAGCAACCGTGCCGTGGTGCCCGATTTCGTGGTGCTGCGGGGGCTCGACATCGAAGTGCTGCGCGATCACGACGGTCGCTTTTCGGTGCTCGGTCGCGAAGCCGCTCGCGGTGAAGCCGCGCCGCTTGGCACGGCGGACAACTGGCCTTTGCCAGATGGTTTGTATGTGTTGCGCGAAGCACGTGTGCGCTACACGCGCAGCGGCGAAGATCCGGTGACGGTGCCACGGGTAAACGTTAACGTTGAGGTGGATCGGCGCCGTTTACGTATCGACGGGCAGATTGTGCCACCTCAGGGCATGGGCGATTCGGTGGAGCTGTCCGCTGAGCTCGATCGCGGCATCAATCGCGATGAGCCGCTGGCCTGGCAGGTATATCTGGCTGGCAGCGATCTGCGGCTTGCAGCCCTGAACGACGTATTGGGCTCACGCGCGCTGCCGTTTGCGCAAGGCAATGGCGATATCGTGTTCTGGTCGTCCTTTGAAGGTTTGGCCATACGCAATGCAAGCGTCGATCTGGATGTGGAAGATTTAACGACCAACGATGGTGAGGCGCCGTATCGCCACCTGCGGGGTCGCTTCGAACTGGATCGCACGCCGCTGGGTTGGCGTGCACAAGCCCATGAGCTGTATATCGATCGCGGTGAAAGCGCGTGGCCGGCCGTCAGCGCAAGCGTCTCGTTGGACGAGGGGCCTGGTGGCGAGCGCCGCATACATGCCGTGGTGCCGTTTTTACGCATGGAAGACGTGGTGCCGCTGCTGCACGCGGCGCCAGACAGTGCATGGCGTCAGCGCGTGCTCGAGCATGCACTCGTTGGGGACGTTACCGATCTTGATGCGATCGTCCAACTGGCGCCGCAGCGCAGTCCGCGCGTGTCGCTCAGCGGGGATTTTCGCGGTATCGGTTGGCGTAGTGCGCGTGGCGTGCCGGGCGTGAGCGGTTTGGGTGGCTCGGTGCGTTCTGACGCCGCCGGTGGGCGTTTGGATATTGAGACCGATCAGGCGCTGGTGGATGCGCCGGAGATTTTCGAGCGCTCGCTGCGAGCGTGGCGGCTGACCGGCGCAATTAGTTGGCGCGCAGAGAACACCGGGTGGGTTTTCGCCAGCGACAATATTTTTCTGGCCGCGGACGACTTTGACGCACTCGCAAGCGTCGAGATGCGCGTTGCGCCAGACACGCCACCGTGGATTGATGCGCGCATGGATGTGGGCGATTTGGATATCGTGGCTGCACTGAAATATCTGCCGACACGCGCGATGAAGCCCAAGCTTGTGAACTGGCTGAACGACTCGCTGCGCGAGGGCAACGTCAGGACGGGCAGTGTGCGCGTGCGTGGCGCTCTGGATAAATTTCCATTTGCCGAGCCTGAAGATGACGGTGAGTTTCTCGCGCTCCTCGACATTGACAATCTGGCGCTGTCGTTCGGACGCGGCTGGCCCGTGACCACCGATGTGGATAGCCGCGTGCGGTTTGAAGGCCGCGAGCTGCGCGCGACCGTCAGCGACGGCCGCTTTGGTCAGGCGCGGGTGACCAGCGGGCAGGTTGTCATTGATGATTTTCGCGACGTGGTGCTGGATGTTGAAGTGGCCACAGAAGCGCCACTGCAGGACGTCAACGATTATTTTGTCACGACGCCAGCTGCCGGCCGATACCAGAAACTCTTGAGCGATTTGCGCCCCAGCGGTCCGGCACGGACGTCGGTAAGTTTGTCGATGCCGCTGAAAACCTGGCGTGAGGATCTCGACTATCAGGTCGACATCGCCACCAGCGGTGCCCAGCTCAATTATAAAGACTGGCCGGTGGCTTTAGAGGACATCCGTGGCGCGTTCGTTTTGACGCGCGACGGGTTTAGCGCACCGGCGGCCACCGGCGAGCTGCTGGGCCGCCCTGTCGCGTTGGCCGCCGAAACCGTGCCGCTGCAGATCAATGGCGAAGCGCTGCGCGTTGTCAGTGTACGTGCCAGCGGACGCACGGACGCGAACGTGCTGGCAGAGCGCCTGCATCCGCCACTGGGTGAGATCATGCGCGGCGGCAGTGACTGGCAGGCCACCATTCAGTTTCCACCCCTGACGCGCCCTGAGGCATTGCCCACCAGCGTTACGGTGACCTCCATGCTTGACGGACTGGCACTGCGCCTGCCAACACCGCTTGCCAAACCGGCTGACGACGCGTGGCCGACTACGGCGACCTTGAATTTCCCACCGGATTCTCCGGTGGAAGGACGCATCAAACTTGGCAGCGAGATAACCGCGGCGCTCACGTTTGAGCGTCTGGGCGGACGGTGGGGCATGGGTCGTGGCACGATTGCGCTAAACGATGGCGCGGCCGATTTTGAGTCGCGCGACGGTATTTCGGTGCGCGGTGCGCTGGCTCAGTTTGACGTGGATGCGTGGCTTGCGCGTAACTCCGACCAGCCCTCGAGTTTCATGCAGCAACTGCGCACCATCGACGTGCAGGTGGGCGAGCTGTTGGCGTTGGGGCAAAGCGTACCCACAGCCCGCATCAAGCTGGATCGTAACGTGCGCGAGTGGCTGATCGAAATTGAATCGGACACCGCCAGTGGCGCGATTTTCCTGCCTTTCGATTTCAAAACCACCGGCGGTCCGGTCATTGCCAACATGCAGACATTGCGCTGGCAATCGGCCGAAGAGGCCGGTGGTGACGCAGTAGATCCGCGCTCATTGCCCTCGTTGCGTCTCGACGCCCAGGACTTCTGGTTCAACGACATGAATTTTGGTGCGCTCAGTATGCAGGTCGGCAAGGTGGAGGAGGGTCTTGCGATAGAGCGCATGGTGACCGAAGCGCCGTCGTTTGATGGTGAGGCCAGCGGCGTGTGGCGCTACGCCGATGGTGCGCCGTCGGAATTTTTGATGACGATTCGCAGCACGGACGTCAAAAGTACGCTTGAGTCACTGGGCAGTGTCGGGGCGATCGATTCTGGTGAGGCGACGTTCTCCATGGATCTGCACTGGGATGACGAACTCGATGGCGGTTTCGTGCGTGATGTCTATGGCAACGTGTCGGTCGCGGTCAGCGACGGACAGTTACTGAATGTGGACCCTAAGGCCGGACGGGTGTTTGGGTTGATTAGCCTAACCGCGTTGCCGCGGCGTTTGAGCCTCGATTTTCGCGACGTGTTTCAAAAAGGCTTCGCGTTTGATGCCATCGAGGGCAATTTCTCCCTGCGCGGTGGCAATGCATTTACGGACAATTTGGTGCTGCGCGGCCCGGCGGCTCAGGTTGCGATTGTGGGGCGCGCGGGGATCGCCAACCGCGACTACGACCAGACGGCATCGGTATACGCTAACTTCGGTTCGAGTCTGCCGATTGCCGGTGCGATCGCCGGCGGACCGGCGGTGGGCGCTGCGCTACTGATTTTCACGGAAGTGTTCAAAGATCCGTTGAAACAAATTAGCCGGGTTGACTACCAGATTAGCGGCCCGTGGGATGATCCAGTTGTGGCGCGACTGGGACCGGGCGCAACGGGCGGCGACCGTCCGCAAGCCGATCCACTGCCGGCCGAGCCGGCCATCGAGCCACAGCAAGATGAGCTCCTTGAGGGTTCTCCGGGCGACTAGAAGGCGTCGCTTTGGGCTACACTAGCGGCATTAAATATTTAACTAACCATTTTGGAGACGTGGCATTGAGCAACTCAATGGCGCTGGCGCGCGAACGCCTGCTGACCCCCGCTGGGATCGATGAGAACGACATAGCACGGGTGCTTGGCAGCCTCATGCGCGGGGGGGTGGATGCGGGCGATCTGTATTTTCAATCCTCGCGCCAGGAAGCGTGGACGCTTGAGGACGGGATCGTCAAAGACGGCAGCCACAGCGTGGAGCGCGGTGTCGGCGTGCGTGCGATGGCCGGCGAGAAAACCGGTTTTGCGTATTCTGACGACATTATCCTGCCCGCTCTCGACGAGGCGTCGAACGCCGCGCGTGCGATAGCACGAGCCGGTAAGGACGGGCAGGTGTCGGCCTGGCGCAATACCACGCCGCAAACGTTGTATGCGCCCGCAGACCCGCTCGATACGCTCAGCGATGACGACAAAGTGGCGCTGTTGCAGCGTGTCGATGCGCACACGCGGGCCATCGACCCACGCGTACAGCAAGTGGTTGTGTCCATATCCGGTGTGCACGACGTGGTGCTGGTCGCCGCGACCGACGGCACGCTGGCGGCGGACGTGCGCCCACTGGTCCGTATGAATGTGTCGGTGGTGGTGGAGCACGACGGTCGTCGAGAGCAGGGGTACTCAGGGTTTGGCGGTCGCTATGGATTCGATGCGCTTGCCGCTGATCAGCGCCCGTTCGAACTGGCTGATGAGGCCGTGCGCCTCGCGCTGGTGAAGCTCGATGCGAGCCCGGCACCGGCCGGTGAAATGACGGTCGTACTTGGTCCGGGCTGGCCGGGTGTGCTGTTGCACGAAGCCATCGGTCACGGTCTGGAGGGCGACTTCAATCGCAAGGGTACTTCGGCATTTAGCGGGCGTATCGGTGAGCGTGTCGCCTCAGAGCTGTGCACGGTTGTCGATGATGGTGCGCTGCCGGGGCGACGTGGTTCACTGAATGTGGACGATGAGGGTACGCCCACGGGCCGCACCGTGCTGATCGAAAACGGCATTTTGAAAGGCTACATGCAGGACAAGCACAACGCCGGGCTAATGGGCGCTGCATCCACTGGCAATGGACGCCGCGAGTCGTTTGCCCATTTGCCCATGCCACGCATGACCAACACCTTCATGCTTGCCGGGCCCCATGAACACGAAGAGATCATCGCTTCGGTCAAAGATGGACTGTATGCGTCCAATTTTGGCGGCGGACAGGTGGACATTACGTCAGGCAAATTCGTGTTTGGTGCCAGCGAAGCCTATCTCATTGAGAATGGCAAAATTACCCGACCCGTACGCGGCGCAACGCTGATTGGCGACGGACCGGACGTGCTGACGCGCGTGTCCATGGTCGGTAACAACCTGGAGCTGGATCAGGGCGTTGGTATTTGCGGCAAGGAAGGCCAGAGCGTGCCGGTCGGCGTGGGGCAGCCGACGCTCAAAGTCGAGGGTATTACGGTCGGTGGTACCGGCTAGGCACGTCGTAAAAAAGAGGGGAGGAGCGACTGTCGCATTGCGACAGAAGCTCCGAACACAGCGAAAGAGGCCAAGTACCCTGCTGTATCCACCGGCAAGCCGATCTAACCCCAAAAAACCCCAAACGATGCTGCGATGTCCCTCAAGCGCATTGTTTCCAATGCCATGCTGGTCATGGCAGCAGCCAGAACGTCAAACCCGCGCAAGCAGCGGGCGCTTTTGCGGGCTGACTCTCTCCCTGGCAAGACTGACTCTCGCAAACCACCCGTGATGCGTCAAAGTGTCGCTGAAGTGCGACATCATCCGAACGCTGACAGGGTGCCCGGCGGCGGCGCAAGCTCATGTGAATTCGAGCATCTATTAACTTAAATAATTCATTAGATTGCAGCATATACATCGATTCGATGAGAGGTTGCTAAGCGACGTTGATGAGGCGTAGTTTGGCGAGATTTCAGGCGCCACGAATCGAAAACGAAAAAAATTGCCGTGCGCAATCGAGGCCATTTCGCTGCTGTGCGCAGTTTGCTTGTCGCGCGCTTTGAAAGTGCGTAGCGTCGCGGCGGCACCCTGAGGAGAAAGCGCAGCATGCACGCAATTTGGGCCGTGTTTCGGAAGGAAGTACTCGACAACGTTCGCGATCGACGCACGCTGATGTCGTCGCTTTTGTTTGCGCCATTGTTCGGACCGCTGCTGTTCGCTGTGGCCATCAGCGCGAGTCTCATGTCACAGATCAGTGATCTGGATGAGCCACTGGAATTGCCCGTTGTGGGAAGTGAGTACGCGCCAAACCTCATGCAATTTCTAGAGCGGCAAAACGTCGTGCTGCAGTCCGTTGACGGTGATCCCGAGACGCTGGTCAAAAACGGCGATCTCGAACAGGTGCTGATTGTGCCCGCCACCTACCCCGATCGATTCCTGGCTGGCGAGCCGGCCCCCTTGCGCCTGGTATCTGACGAATCCAACGTGCGCGATCGCAAGTCCGTCACCCGCACGCAGGCCATTTTGCGCGCCTATGACAAGCAGCTGGCCGCCATGCGGCTGCAGGTGCGAGGCGTGAGTCCATCACTGGTCTCGCCGCTGGCGGTGAGCACGGTGGATGTGTCCACGCGCGAAGGCCGAGCCATTTTGGTGCTCGGCATGATTACGTATTTCGTGCTGTTCGCAGCGCTAATGGGTGGCATGTATTTGGCGATTGACGCGACCGCCGGTGAACGGGATCGAAATTCCCTTGAGTCGCTGTTGGCGCTGCCCGTGGCGCGACGTGATCTTATGCTGGGCAAGATTGGCGCCACCGCCTTTTTTATGGCGCTGTCGGTGCTGATCTGTGTGATCGCCTTTTATTTCGGCATCAAAATCGTACCGCTTGAGCGTCTGGACATGACGGCCAACTACACGCCGCTGGTCGCGCTGCAGATTTTCCTTGTGTTAATGCCCTACGTGATTTTCGGAGCGGGCCTGATGATGATCGTCGCCACGTTCACCAAAACGCACAAAGAAGCGCAGACGTGGCTGTCGGTTTTGCTCGCGGTACCGACGGTACCCATCCTGTTTGCGGCGGTGATGGGGCTGCGCCCGTCCACGTGGCTTATGGCGATCCCCAGTCTGGGGCAGCATCTGCTGATCACCGATATTCTCAAAGACGAACCGGTGCGGTGGGCCTGGGTGGTGGTGTGCACGCTTGCCACGACCGCCATTGGGCTGGTGCTGTGCTACATCGCCACCACGCGCTACAAGCGCGAGAGCATTCTGCTTTAAATATCTTAAGGCAGCAGCGCCAGAACCTGAGCTAGCCGTTCATCACGGCGCTCGGGCGTCGCTGCGACTACCGTGCAATGACCGATCTTGCGGCCCGGCCGCGGCGATTTGCCGTAGTCGTGGTAGTGCGCGCCGTCGATCGCCAGAATCTCTTCACGCGTGGGCATAGCGCCCAGAAAATTGATCATGGCTGAATGTTCGCGCGCGTCAGTGGCCCCGAGCGGCCAGTCGAGAACGGCACGTACGTGGTTTTCGAACTGGCTGGTTACCGCACCTTCAATGGTCCAGTGCCCGGAGTTGTGCACGCGTGGTGCAATTTCATTGGCGATGAGCTGGCCGTCTTTGACGAAGAACTCAATAGTGAGCACGCCTGCATAGTCAAAATGCATCATAAGGCCGTCCATGATGTCGCGGGCCTGGGTCATCAACGCGTCGTCGGCGTAGGGCGCCTTGCTGTAGTGCAGAACACCGTGCTTATGCACGTTGTGCGACAGCGGATAAATAACGTTTTCGCCGTTCGGTGCGCGCACACCAATGGCGGAGACTTCCAGATCAAATTGGATGAACTGTTCTGCGATTAGCGGTACGCCGGACAATTTCTCAAATCCGGCATCGAGTTCGGCGGCGGTCTGGATGACGACCTGACCGCGTCCGTCGTAGCCCAGACGGCGCGTCTTCAGCACCAGCGGCAAGCCTACGTTCGTGACGGCCTCGTCGAGATCCGCGCGTGTATCGACCGCGTGGAAGGCCGGGGTTTTTATCCCGTGCTCCACAAACATGGTTTTCTCACTGAGCCGGTCCTGGGCCGTTGCCAGTGCCTTGACCGGCGGTCGAAAGGTACGTCTCGCCGCAATGCGCTCGATGATGTCTGCAGGGACGTTCTCGACATCAAACGTAAGCACGTCCACCGAGTCGGCCAGTTCCTCGAGTCGCCGTTCGTGGGCAAACTCACCCAAAATGATGTCGCCGACCTGACCGCCTGGTGACTCCGGACTGCTGTCCAGAAAGCGAAATTTGAGTCCCATGGGGTAACCGGCCAAGGCCATCATGCGGCCCAACTGACCGGCGCCCACGATACCGACGCGCTGACTCATGCTTCGCGCTGCGTTTGCGGACGCGGGTCGGGATCGGCCAGCACGCGTTCGGTTTGGGCGGCGCGAAAGGCGTCGAGCTTCTGGCGGATGGGGGCGTCATGGGTGGCGAGAATGGCGGCCGCGAGCAGCGCGGCGTTGGCCGCCCCGGCTTTGCCGATGGCCAGTGTGCCCACGGGAATGCCACGCGGCATTTGGCAAATGGACAGCAGCGAGTCGACGCCGTTGAGCGTTTTGCTTTGCACCGGCACACCCAGCACCGGCAGCGATGTTTTCGCGGCGGCCATGCCGGGTAAATGGGCCGCGCCGCCGGCACCGGCAATGATCACCGCAAAGCCCTTATCGCGGGCGCTTTCACAAAACGAATAGAGCAAATCCGGTGTGCGATGAGCCGAGACCACGCGGGCCTCATAAGGAATGTTGAGCTCGTCCAGCAGCTCGGCGCAGTGACGCATAGTGTCCCAGTCCGATTGCGATCCCATGATTAGGGCGACCAAAGGTTTCATTAGCAAACTCTATTAATGTGGGTGAATGAAAGGGTGGGGGTGGACGACGCTACGAGGCGGCGTCCGCGGCGCGCGTGATCGCGGCCGAGATAAAACGGAACAGCGAGCGCTTGGCACCGGCGGGTCGTCCGGTTGTGGCCTCGCGACGCGCAGCACGTATTTTTTGCCCGAGCGGCTGGCGATCGATGTCTGGAAAATGGTTGCACAGTTCGGTGGCGGCCGACTTGTCGTCTTCGTCCAGCAGCCGGTCGCGCCAGTGTTCAACGCGATGAAACTGGCGCGCGGCGGTACGGTCCTGTTGCTCCAGACGTTCCAGTGCCGCCTCAATAGGCGCGGCGTCAATATTGCGCATGACCTTGCCGATAAACTGCTTTTGTCTGTGCAGTGCGCCGCGCTTGGTCATCAGGCGCGCGGCGTCCACCGCTTCGCGCAGCGTTTCGGGCAGATCCAGCGCGTTGTACTGCTTCGGCGGCAGATCGATGAGCGCCTCACCGGTCTTTTGCAGCGCCAGCATATTGCGCTTCTGAGCGGTCTTGCTGAGCGGGGCATCGTCCTCAGGGACGTCTTGGTCGTCGGCCGGGTGTTGGCTCACGTTGAATCTCGATCGTGTGGTGTTTAGGTGTCGGACGGATATTTGATCGGTGCCTGACGGGTGGCACCGGTGCAGCGGTGATGGCGCAGATTGTGGTCTACCCGATAGTCATATTCTTGCTGCCCGGCGTGCAGGACCACCCAAAAGCCGCTTACGATGCGCTGCATGTAGCCCATATTGGGCTGTGGACAACCCAGCGACGTATCGCCCCAGGTGGCCTCTTCGGCGCGCTCCAGCACAATCTCGTCGCGCGCGATGCCGCTGGCTTGCGCCACGTCATCCAGAATACGGTTCATGACCGCCTTGGGTACGGGATTGGGTTTTTGCGGCATCGTGGGGGCTCTTTGCGGCTGGTCCAGAACGGGCACGGGGCGTTGGGGCCGTGGCTCGGTGCTATCGCAGGCGAGCGCAAGCAGCGGTACGGCGATCCAAATCCATGTGCGCAGTGGTGTCATGGCCGCGATTATAGCGGTGACCCGCGGTGCAGGTCATGTAGAATGCGGCGCCTATGAATAAAGACATGATTTTGACCGACGATGCCGAGCTCCACGCCCTGCGTGAGCCGGTGGAACGAGCCCTCGCCCAGGCCGCCAAGCGGGGCGCCAGTCAGGCCGAGGCCGGTGTGAGTCTGGATGCCGGGTTGTCGACCACCGTGCGTCTGGGGGATGTCGAGACGCTCGAATATCACCGCGATCGCGGGCTCGTGGTTACGGTGTACTTTGGCCAGAGCAAGGGCTCGGCCAGTAGCGCAGACACCTCCAATGAAGCGGTGGACGAGGCGGTCGCCAAAGCCTGCTCCATTGCGCGCTACACGGCGCAGGACGAGTGCGCGGGGCTGGCGCCAGCGGAGCGCATGGCCACCAAAATCGCTGATCTGAAATTGATGCACGAATGGGACTTGGATGTCGATGGCATGATCGAGCTGGCCGAGCGCTGTGAGCGCAGTGCCCGTGATGTCGACCAACGCATCAGCAACAGCGAAGGCGCGAGCGTCACCTCTTCTACGCGACGTCGCGTGTACGGCAACTCCCACGGGTTAGTGGCCGGCTTTCCATCGAGCTATCACAGCATCAGCTGTTCGGTGATCGCGAGCGATGATGACGGTATGCAGCGTGATTACTGGTACACCACCGCGCGCGATCCGGCAGATTTGAAATCGGCAGAGTGGGTGGGCACGACCGCGGGCGAACGCACGGTGAATCGTCTTGGCGCGCGCAAGCTGTCAACGCGAACCGCGCCGGTGGTGTTTCCCCCCAACATGGCGCGCGGCCTGATCGGACATTTTCTGGGCGCCATTCAAGGTGGCGCGCAGTATCGCCGCACCAGCTTTTTTCTGGATGCACAAGGACAGCAGCTGTTCCCTGATTTCATGACGATCAGCGAAGAGCCGTTTCTCGAAAAAGGCATGGGCAGCGCGGTCATGGACAGCGAGGGCGTGGCCACGGCCGAGCGGGATTTGCTGGTCGACGGCGTGCTGCAGGGTTATATCCTGAGCAGCTATTCGGCGCGCAAACTGGGTTTGGAAACCACCGGTAACGCCGGCGGCGTGCACAACGTCATGGTCAGTGGCCATGAGGGCGTAGACGAAGCGTCCATCATTGCCGACCTTGAGCGTGGTTTTCTAGTGACCGAGTTGATCGGCCAGGGCGTCAACGCCACCACCGGTGATTATTCGCGTGGCGCGGCGGGCTATTGGATCGAAAACGGCAAGATTGCCTACCCCGTGCACGAAGTGACCATTGCCGGCAATTTGAAAGACATGTACCGCAATCTCGTGACGATCGGCACCGATCGCGATCCGCAGAGCAACGTGCGCTGCGGCACGATTTTGCTCGACTCAATGACGATCGCGGGTAACTGATTCCAGATTGGAGACATCGATACCGGCGTCATCGTCGGTTTGCATGAGGTCGGTCAGCAGCACGTCGCTCACCGTGTCCTGCCTGGCCGTGTCCATTTTCTCCAACGCGGCCGACACCTTTTTGCTGATCCGTTGATATGGCGAGATGTCGCTGGTTTCGCCGCGCGCGGCGCGCAGCACATCGTTCAGCCATATCGTATCCAGCGAGCGACCGGGCAGCATCAAATCGTTGTCGGTGATGATGAGCAAGCCCGCTTGTTCCAGACGGGTAGTGATCGGGCCAATGGCACGCCCGGGCAGTCCGATTTTGGTGGCCAGATCATTGATCCGGTGCGCGCTTTCGCCGCGGGAAAATGCACGCGCCACCACCGTCATCATTTCCACTGCGATGCGCTCTTGTTCGGAGTGACTTAGGTCGACCGGGCGATGTCCGTAGCGCAAGTATTCCGGGTTTTGAAAATAGAACGAAATTTTTGCGCCCACGAGCAAAATAAGCCAGTTGGCGTAGATCCAGATCAGCGCGATGATGACCGCCGCAAACGTGGTGTAAATTGCGGTGTAGCTTGATGAGCCGGCCACGAAAGAGGCAAACGCGGCGCCCACCCCGTTCCACAACAAACTGGCGCTCAACCCGCCGGCCAGTGCAGCGCCAAAACGCACGCGCGTGTTGGGGACCAGAATATAGATGAATGTGAACACGGTGGTGACCATGGCAAACGGAATGCCTTTGGTCGCCAGCAGCGCCGTCTCACTCACCAGTTCATTGGCCAGCAGTTTTTCGGTGAGTGTGTTGCTTGCAATGGCACCGCGCAGGGTGATGGCCAGCAGCATGAGCACGGGCGCAATCAGAAGAATGCTCAGGTATTCGCTAAAGCGTCGTGCCAGCGAGCGTGTGCGCTCCACCTGCCACACGTAGTTCACGCTCTCTTCTACTTTTTGCACCATTGAGACTACGGTGTAGAGCAGCAGCAAAAGTCC
>JBGCEL010000053.1:0-92089 GCA_045106455.1 Gammaproteobacteria bacterium | reverse complement strand
GCGACCTCGCGCTGACTGCTTTGCAGCTCGCCCACGGCGCCATCCATAAGCAACTCGGTGCCTTCACGAATGTTGGCCAGCGGCGTTTTGAGTTCGTGCGACATGTGACGCAAAAATTTGTTTTTCTCGCGGGCCTGCTCCAACAGACGCTGGCGCAGCCACTCCAGCTGCTTGGCGAGTGCTTCGATATCGCGCGAGCCCCCGAGAATTTTGACGGGCCGTGAGAAAGCGCCCTCGCCGAGCGAGCTGATCGCGCGATCCAGCTCGCGCATCGGCCGCGCGATAAACCAAAAAAACAGCACGATCACGAGAATCATGCCGGGAATCATAAACGCCGAGAGCAGGGCCAGATCGCGGCGTCCTGCTGCCGCGCGGCGCTGTAGCTCGTTCAGGCCGTCATCGACCAAGCGCGCGCTTTCGCGTGCCAGTGCGCCGGCGGTATCCGCCATATCGTTGAACTGTGCCAGCGTATTGGCAAGGTCTTCTGAGTCGCGCGGGTAGCGCCCCAGAGCGCTGAATATCTCGTTGGCCTGATCGCGCAGTGCGATGGGCCGCGAGCGGGCGTTGTCGTCGGGGGCAAAGGAGGCGACCCGCTCGGTCAGCTGGATAAAGCCTTCGTGAAGCTCGGTGTAGGAATCGAGCAGATCTTCGCGACCGGTCACCTGATACAACCGCGCGCGGCGGTCCATGAGCCGCAGTTGCTCGGTGAGGTTCTGGTTGTCACGCGTAGCGCGCACGCCTTCGAGCACCAGCACTTCGCTTTCCGAGGCCAGACGGTTCATCTGAATACCGGCGAACACGATCGCGATCAGCAGCGGCAGAGCCACGAACACGAAGCCGACCATCGTCAGACCGCTGGAGGAGTTGGGACGCCAAAATCGCATCCCCTGATTCTGCTTGATTTACTGCGCGCGCGCTATAGAACGCGCCGATGCGCTCAGCCGCCGCGTTTGGCCTGCAGTTTTTTCTCCCATGCGAGGGAGGTACGCGCGATCACCTCGAGATCGTCGAACTGCGGCGTCCACTGCAGCAGTTCGCGCACCCGATCGGCACGCGCGACCAGCGCCGGTGGATCCCCGGCGCGGCGCGGCGCCTCGACAATGGGGAACGGGGCACCGTTCACTTTGGCCACGGTTTGCAATACGTCACGCACACTGTAACCGTGGCCATAGCCGCAGTTTAGCGTGACGCTGCCGCCAGCTGCACGCAGGTAGTCCAGCGCTTTGAGATGCGCACTGGCGAGGTCTTCGACATGGATATAGTCGCGTACGCCGGTGCCATCCTGGGTTGGGTAATCGGTGCCGAAAATATAGACCTGATCGCGCACGCCCAGTGCAGCCTCGCAGGCCACTTTCGTGAGCAGAGTGGCCTTTCTGGTGGACTGGCCGATACGGCCTTCGGGGTCACTGCCCGCCACATTGAAATAACGCAGCGCGACGTAGCGCATGTCCGTGGCGGCGGCGAGATCGCGCAGCATCCACTCGCTCATGAGTTTGGAGGTGCCGTAGGGATTAATGGGCGCCGTGGGCGTGTCTTCGCCAATTAAATCACCGTCCGGTGTGCCGTACACGGCAGCCGTCGATGAAAAAATAAAGTGCTCAACGCCCGCATCACGGCAACACTCGAGCAACGTTCGCGTGGAGCAGGTGTTGTTGCCGTAGTACTTCAGCGGATCGCTCACCGATTCGGGCACGATGGTGTGCGCGGCAAAATGGAGTACCGACTTAACGTTGTGTTCGCGCAGCAGGCGACTCACCAGTTCGCGATCGCCCGTATCGCCATTGATCATAGTGCCGGCCAGAACGGCGTCTTCAAATCCGGTGGAGAGGTTGTCCAGAACAATCACAGATTCGCCGGCTTCGCCAAGCTGGCGCACAACATGACTGCCGATATAACCGGCGCCGCCGGTCACAAGAATGGATGATGCGCTCACGGGTTTCTTCCTTAAATGGCTGGCGGTGGAATGGGCCAAAACGTTACTACAAATTGACCCGTAGTGGGTCGTCATGCATCACACTCAGTTGCTCCTTGAGTGTGAGGATCAAATCCTGCCAGTAGCGCTGCGTGGCGAAAAAACCAAACGCACGCGGAAACGCCGGATCGGCCCAACGTCGTGCGATCCACGCTGCATGATGAACGACCCGCAGTGTGCGCAGTGCTTCGACCAGTGGCAGTTGAGCATAGGGAAAGGCGCGAAATTGCTCGTAGCCCTCCACCAGATCCGCCAAGCACTGCTCCTGATAGTCGCGGTCGCCCGACAAAAACATCCACAGGTCGGCCAGAGCCGGTCCGGTGGCGCAGTCGTCAAAGTCCATCACCACCGGGCCCTCGTCAGTCCACAAGATGTTGCCCGCGTGCAGGTCGCCGTGCAGACGATGGTTGTGCACCGGCGCGCACTGCTCGAATAGCTGTTCAGCCCGGTCCATGGCGTGCGCGCCGGCCGCATCAAACGCTTCGGCGAGCTCGTCTGGCACATGCCCACTATCAAATAACGCCATCATCGATTCGTGGCCAAACGTCTCCACGTTGAGTTCGGGGCGGTCTGCAAACTGTCCCAGCACCGCCACGTTGTGCAAACGGGCCGCAAACCGGCCCAGCAACTTGCGATGTTCGGGATCGTCGAAGGAGGGCGGGCGACCGATGGTTTGCGCGTAAAGCGACAGTCGATACGGTCCGTCCTCTATGACCGTGTCGCCGTGGTCATCGTTCAGCGGTACAATCACCGGAAGATCGGCGGCGCGCAATTGCGCACAAAAATCATGTTCTTCCAGAATCTGATCTGTGCGCCAGCGACCCGGGCGATAGAATTTTACAACCAGCGGCGAATCGTCGGTGCGGCCAATTTGATACACGCGATTTTCGTAACTGTTGAGCGCCTGCAAACGCCCGTCACAGCGGTGCCCCGCCTTTTCCACGGCGCCGAGAATGGCGTCGGGATTGAGCGCCGCGTAGGCGCGGGCTGCATCATCATGTTTTCGCTGTTTTTTTGACAAGTGTGAGCGCATTCACGTGGGGTTCAGTCGGGTCGGGCATAATAGCGCTCATGATGAGGAATCTCGATTATCGTTTTTTAGGAGCTGCGACGTGGGTATGAAACGGACGCGAATGATCAGTCATAACGCAAAGGCTCTGGTGCGTTGCGCCGCGCTGGTATTTGCCGTAGGTGCGCTGACGGCTTGTGGCGGGGGCGGTGGTGACACCGGCACCAGCACACCAACGCCTCAGCCCCCGACCAACCCCCCGCCCACGGGCGATACGGTGGTGTCCGGCAAAATTACATTCGACCGGGTGCCGCATAACGCAAACAATGGACTCAACTATGCGGGCATCACACAGGATCCCGCGCGTGGCGTTACCGTAGAAATTTTGAATGCAGCCGACGCGATTCTGGCTTCAGACACCACAGACGAAAACGGCGACTACTCGATGACCGTGGGACAGGGGCAGGACGTGCGCTTGCGCGTGCGCGCTGAACTGCTGGCCAGCGGCACGCCCGCTTGGGATTTCAGCGTCGTCGACAATACCGCAGCGGATGCGCTGTACGTGATTGAGGGGCCCTCCCAGCTTACCGATGGCGATACTCAAACGCGCAATCTTTTGGCCGAATCCGGGTGGGGTGGCAGCGCTTACACCACCGATCGCGCGGCCGGCCCGTTCGCCATTCTCGATTCGGTGTACGACGCGGTATCGAAGGTGATTGCTGAAGATGCCAGCATCGTCTTTCCGCCGTTGACCATTCACTGGTCCGAGAACAATCGTCCGCAAGACGGCAACCCGTCGGATGGCGACATCGTGACGAGTTTTTACACGCGTGACGCCCAGGGCAATAGCGAGATTTTTCTGCTCGGCGCCGCGAATCAAGATACCGATGAGTACGACACGCACGTGGTAATACACGAGTGGGGCCACTATTTTGAAGACCGTTTTTCGCGCTCCGACAGCGTCGGTGGTCCGCACAGCGGCGGCGATCGTCTCGACCTGCGCGTGGCCTTCAGTGAGGGCTTTGGCTACGCCCTCGCAGGCATGGTGACTGACAACCCCATTACGCGCGACTCAGGCGGTGCCAACCAGGCCTCGGGCTTCCAGATTGATGTCGAGGATGACAACCCGGGCACCAACTTCAGTGGCAACTTGAACCCGGGCTGGTACTCAGAAGGTTCGGTCCAGCTCATTCTTTACGATATTTATGACAGCAACTCCGATGGCATTGACTCGGTGTCGCTGGGCTTTGGCCCCATCTTGGACACACTGCGCGGCAGCTTTGCCACCGATACAGCGGTCGCCAGCATCTTCTCGTTTGTCGAAGCCCTGCAGGCGAATCAAGCCGCGTCTGCCAGTGCCATCGACGATTTGCTTGAGGCCAAAGATATCGTTGGCAGTGGCAACGACCGCTACGGCAGTACCGAAACCAACAATGCGGGCAATGCCAACGACGTACTGCCGGTATTCACCAGCATCGCGACCGACGGCACGCCGCAAACGGTGTGCAGTATTGGTGGCACGGGCTTTGGCCAATTCGGCGAATTTAACAAGCTGTCGAACCGTCGCCTGCTGCGCTTTAACGTCACCACACCCGGGCGCTATCGGATGGCCGTGACCGGAGCGCAGGACCCGGACATCGTGCTGTTTCAGGGCGATTTCCTGGCCGTGGCGCAAACCGCGGGCAATGACGCGATTGAGCGTGACTTGAGCGCGGGTGAGCACGTGCTCGAGGTTTACGACTACGCTAATCTGCGCCCTGATGATGCGCCCCACGCCGCCGGACGCTACTGCCTGACCGTTACCGTTAGCGCCATATAATGATCAGAATTGGACTGGAGAGCACGATGAACAAGGCATTTATTTTCGGCATCGCATTACTCGCACCACTGGCTTTTGCGGGCAAACCGCACATTGACCACGGCGTCGTGAAAAGTGTGGGCAAGCGCGGTGCGCCGGTCCATCTGACGCATACGGCAAACTATGCGGTGAAGGTGGGTGAGCGTGTGGCCGTGGCGTTGCCTCTGGTGCTTGATCAGGACGCGCAGAACGTGCGCGTTGAGGTGCACGCCGACAAGGGTCTGGCCCTGTCCCAACCGTGGCTTAAATTTGATTTGGGACCGCAATCGGCCGGTGCGCTGGATCTACCCGCGATCAACGTGACGGTGATGAACGCCGGGCGGCGTTCACTCAATGCCACAGTTTATGTTCAAAACGGCGGCAGCGAGATGTTTCGCAGCTTTAGCGTGCCGCTGGCAACGGCCGGGGCCAAGGCCGCGACCGTGGATCAGAGCCGTCTGAAGACCGAGCCGGGTGGCCGCAAATTGCGCATCATGCGGGCGACGCAAACGAACGAGTAACAAGTAGATCGCCGCGGCGCACAAATCTGTATACTCCGCCGCCATGTCAGCCCAACTCAGAAATATCGCGATCATCGCCCACGTTGATCACGGCAAAACCACGCTCGTCGACCAGCTTCTTCGCCACGCCAGTGGCGTCGATCAGCGCGTCGAGATTCCCAGCCGCGTTATGGACTCGAACGACCTCGAGCGCGAACGCGGCATCACCATTTTGTCCAAGAACACCGCCATCGACTGGGGTGACTATCGTATCAACCTCGTCGACACGCCCGGACACGCGGACTTCGGTGGTGAGGTAGAGCGGATCTTGTCCATGGTGGACTGTGTGCTGTTGCTCGTGGACGCCGTGGAAGGCCCAATGCCGCAAACGCGGTTTGTCACGCGCAAGGCGTTTGATCACAACCTGCGCCCCATCGTGGTCATCAACAAAGTGGATCGGCCACAGGCGCGCCCGGACTGGGTGCTGGACCAAACGTTCGATCTGTTTGATCGCCTGGGCGCAACCGAAGAACAGCTCGACTTTCCGGTCGTGTATGCCTCGGCGTTGAACGGTCTGTCGGGCTCAAGTCCGGACGACATGAAAGACAACATGGACGCGATCTTTGAGATGATCGTCAGCGCGTGTCCGCCGCCGGAGGTGGATCTCGACGGTCCGTTTCAGATGCAGGTCACCTCGCTCGATTACTCCAGCTACGTTGGCGCGATTGCAATTGGCCGCGTTGCACGCGGTTCGGTGACACGCAACATGAACATTCGTGTGATCGATGCTGACGGCAAGCAGAAGGCACAGAAAGTAACGCAGATTCTGGGTTTCTTCGGGCTGGAGCGACGCGAGATTGACGCGGCTCACGCGGGCGACATTGTGGCCATCGCAGGCATCGAACGCCCGCTGATTTCGCAGACGCTGTGTCACCCTGAACACGTGGAGGCGCTGCCTTCGCTCACGGTCGATGAACCCATGGTCAACATGGTGTTCGAAACCAACGACAGTCCGTTCGCCGGTCGTGAAGGGCAGTACGTGACCTCACGTCAGCTGCGCGAACGGCTTGATCGCGAAACGCTGCACAACGTGGCGCTGCGCGTGGAAGACACGGACAGCCCGGAAGCGTTTAGTGTTTCAGGTCGTGGCGAACTGCATTTGTCCGTGCTGCTGGAAACCATGCGCCGTGAAGGCTTCGAACTGGCCGTGTCGCGACCCCGCGTGATTCAAAAAGAAATTGACGGCGTGCTCAATGAGCCCGTCGAGCGCCTCGTGGTGGACGTGGAATCCGAGCACCAGGGCGCGATCATTGAGGCTCTGGGTGACAAGAGCGGGCAGCTGCTCGATCTGACGCCCGACAGCCGTGGCCGTGTGCGCATGGAGTACTTGATGCCGGCGCGCGGGTTGATTGGTTTTCAGACGCACTTTCGCACGCTGACCTCGGGCAGCGGCATTCTGCATCATGTGTTTGATCACTATGCACCGGTCAAAACCGACGCCACCCCCGAACGCAATTACGGCGTGCTCATTTCCAATAGCACCGGTAAGGCACTCGCGTTTGCATTGTTTAATTTGCAAGAGCGCGGCCGGCTTCTGGTGGCGCCGAGTGCGCAAGTGTATGAGGGTCAGATTGTGGGTCGCAATCGACGTGAAAACGATCTGACGGTCAATCCCACCAAAGGCAAACAGCTCACCAATGTGCGTGCTTCGGGTAGCGATGAGAAAATTCGTTTGTCGCCAGCGCTGGAGCTAAGTCTCGAGCAGGCACTCGAGTTTATTGCGGATGACGAACTGGTTGAAATTACGCCGGTCGAGATTCGACTGCGTAAACGTCATCTCAAAGAACACGAGCGCAAGCGCGCGTCGCGTTCGGCCTGAGCTTATCGACTAGCGGCGACTGTCGCGTGATTCGGAATTGCGCGTTGGCGTCGTCGGGCGACGTTGCACCGGACGTGGCACCGGCGCCGAGCGGATAGGGCGTACGCGTCGTTGGTCGGGAACGGCGCTCGGCGTCACGCGGCCATCCACACGATTGCGGATGATGCCGTTCGGTGTCAGCGGCAGGCCCGTGACCGGATCGTAGAGCACGCCGCGGCGACTGCTGCGAAAGCCACTACGCATCTGGTAAAACGACAGCTCCTGACGCGTAAGATCCGGATCGTTTACTGCTTCGGTTTTCGACACGTAGGTCAGCCGGCCATCATGACCGCGCTGCGCCACCATCCCGGTGTCCCAGAAATCGTCTTCGACCAAAGCCTGCACTGAGGCCTCGGTAAAGCGCGTCACGCCTCCCAAATGTCCCTCATCGGTCGTCACAGACGATTTCAGTGCGCCCGGCGCCAGCGCGATAGCGGCCGCCTCAGGCGCGTTATCGGCGTTTGGATTATTCGACGCACAACCGCCTGTCTGCGCGAAGATAAGTCCCGCCACAAATGCCGTCGTAAAAGATAAGCGATTGTTTTTCAAGGTTTAATTCTCTTAAGTGTTGAAGCTCAAGTGCTCGCAGCCTACCGGATAGGACTGCGCAAATCGAGTGAGGTTCGCCTAAAGTACTCGTTGCGTTGGTTCGAAGCGCCTCGTTATGTGATGGGGGTCACATTGACGTCATCAAGGGGTGGGTACACTTCTGGGACGAATTGGGACAATATTCCCAATCATTTCGTCATTGCGAGCGACCATGGAGGGGCCGCTGCTTGACGTTTAAGGGGTGACGCTTGAGCGTAGATTTTACCGCCGACCCGAAAGGGACGGCGACCACTTCCAGAGCCGAGGATGCGCGGATGACCGCGGTGTCCGCGACCGGTGCTCTGGATCAAATTTTGGACGCGGTTATTGTGACCGACGCCGGCTTGGGTGTGCGCTACTTAAATAAGGCGGCGCGGCTCTACGCGGGCGACGTGAGCGAGCTGCCTCGCGGCGTCGCACTCGGCCGCGTTCTACCCGTCTTCGATGCCGGCGGTCGGCGTGTGTTTGCCACCGATTTAGACAACGCCTTCGACCCCACCAACATGTCTTTGCCCTTGACGCTGCGCGTGGCCAATCATGCGCCGCGTCAGATTTCGCTCACGGTATCGCGCGAGCCGAGTAACGCCGGCGGTGGTTGGACCATGGTATTGCGCGATCAGTCGCGTGAGACGGGCCTTGAACAGCGTCTGGCGCACCAAAGCACCCACGACTCGCTCACCCAGTTGCCCAATCGCGAAGTGTTTGAAAATAGCGTTGCGCTGGCACTGCAGGCCTGTCGCGAGAATCAAGACGCGCACTGCGCGGTTTTGTATTTAGATATCGACCTGTTTCAGATTATTAATGACACCAGTGGCCATGCTGCCGGCGATCAGGTGTTGCGCAGCATTGCCGCGGCTCTGCGTACGCGGATTCGCGATACGGATATGCTCGCGCGCCTCGGTGGCGATGAGTTTGGCGTCTTGCTGCACGCTTGCACACTCGATCAGGCCCGTGATGTGGCCGGCGAGCTGCAAACGCTGATTCGTAATCTCGATTTTATCTGGCACGGCAAGCGCTACGCGCACACCGTGAGTATCGGTGTGGCGTTGATTCGCGGTGACAGTGCATCGGTGTCCGACGTACTCAGTGCAGCCGATGTGGCCTGCTATGCCGCGAAAGATCGTGGACGTGATCGGGTGGAAGAATACGGTCACGGTGACGGCCCGGAGCGTCAGGAACAAATGCATTGGGTAACGCGCGTGATGCGCGCCTGTGATGAGCAACGCTTTGTGCTCTATCAGCAGCCCATCGCGCCTTTGCAGAAGAGTGCGGCGGTCGAGTTTGGCGCGCGGCCACACTACGAACTTTTGCTACGCATGGTGGGCCGTCAGGGCAAGGTCATCATGCCGGCCGAATTTATTCACGCGGCGGAGCGCTACAACATCATGCCGCGCGTCGACCGCTGGACCGTGCGGCATGTGTTAGAAGAATTGGTGTGGCGCGAAGATCGTGCTCCACAGCAGCCCTACATGTTGTCAGTCAATCTGTCGGGCACGTCGTTAAGCGACGCGTCGTTCAGGCAGTACGTGCGCGATCTTCTGGATCAGGCGCCGGTGGCACCCAACACCCTTTGTTTTGAGATAACGGAAACCGCTGCGATTGGCAATGTTGACCAGGTCGCCCACTTCATGCACGAGTTGCATGAGCGTCGCTGTTTGTTTTCGCTGGATGATTTTGGAACGGGTATGGCCTCGTTCGCGTATCTGAAAGATCTCCCCGTCGATTTTCTAAAGATTGATGGGCACTTTACTCACCAGCTGGCCACTGACCCAACCAGCGCCTCCATGATTCGCGCTTTCCACGAAATAGGCTCAGCCCTGAACATTCGTACCGTGGCAGAGCGGGTAGAAGACGAGCGCACGGCTCTGATACTGGCCGAGCTGGGGGTGGATTTTGCGCAGGGTTATCACTTTGCGCGACCACGTAAGTTGCTCAATCGCCTCGCCTTTGAACCTGTGCATGCGGACAAATTGCCGGCGCGGGTTGCCGTGTAGCACAACATCCGGCATTGTCAGCCAAACGGGCGCCGCAGACCGTCGTCGAGCGCGCCATTCTCAACTCATTACGCCCCGTGGAGTCCTCTTGTCAGGATCACTTAATTCTGTGCCGGTGGCCACTGAAGGCCTGCTTGGCCCCGGTGACGGGCCTGCGGTTACGTTGCAGAATGAAGGCTCTGAGATTCCACTGGTATTGGTCTGTGACCACGCCAGTCCTCTGATTCCCAAAGCGCTGAACAATCTTGGTTTGGGTCCACGTGAGCTGGACTTGCATATTGCTCTGGATATTGGCGCCGCTGCGGTCACGCGTCATGTTGCCGATTTGCTCGGGCTTTGCGCAGTCTACTGCGGATATTCCCGGCTGGTGGTCGACGTTAATCGTTATCTCGCCGATCCGTCGTCTTTCAATGAGACCAGCGACGGCGTCGTGGTACCGGGTAATCAACAGCTTAGCGAGGCGGCAAAAAACGACCGCGTGACTGAAATTCGCGAGCCCTATCATGCCGCCATTGAGCTGGCTTTAAATCAGCGCAGCTCAGAAACTCAGATGTGCGGCATCGTCGCCATTCACTCGTTTACGCCTTATATGAACGGTTTTGCGCGGCCCTGGCAGGTGGGCGTGCTGTGGGATCAGGATCCGCGTTTTGCCGGGCCCTTGCTTGACCATTTTCGCGCCGACGAACATATGTGTGTGGGCGACAATCAACCTTACTCGGGTAAACATCCGGCAGATTACACCGTGGACCACCACGGGGAGCGGCAGGGACGACCGTGTGCATCGCTGGAAATTCGTCAGGATTTGTTGCTTGATAAAGATGCGCAAGTGCTGTGGGCAGAGCGTGTGGCTGAGGGGCTGCGCGATTTGCTGAAACAGCCGGAGTTGTTTGTGAAATGGGGATTGCTCAATGGGGAAAGCGAAGGGCGATAGCGGGACACCACCGTTTACCGTAGGGATCGAAGAAGAATATCTGCTGGTGGATCGCGAAACGCGCGACGTCTGCGTCGAGCCACCGGACGAGATGCTGTCACGCTGCGAAGCTCGGGCACCGGGCCAGATAACGCCTGAATTTCTGCGTGCGCAAATCGAAGTGGGCACCAAGGTGTGCAACACGATTAGCGAAGCGCGTGAGGA
Organism: Gammaproteobacteria bacterium; assembly: GCA_045106455.1. Lineage (GTDB taxonomy): Bacteria > Pseudomonadota > Gammaproteobacteria > Steroidobacterales > JBCCMA01 > JBCCMA01. The sequence goes on along the minus strand of JBGCEL010000053.1, from coordinate 81,136 downwards.
TCTGGCGCGACTGCGACGCTGCATTGTAAAGACGGCCGATGAATACGGCATCGCGCCGATCGCGGCATCCACCCATCCGTTTGCCAACTGGCATCGTCAAAAGCGCACAAATAAAGATCGTTACCACGATCTTGATCGCGATATGCAGGCGTCAGCCCGACGGCTTTTGATTTGCGGCATGCATGTTCATGTGGGGCTCAACGATGACAATTTGCGCATCGACCTCATGAATCAGTTTTCGTATTTCCTGCCGCACTTGCTGGCGTTAAGTTGTTCGTCGCCGTACTGGTGCGGGGATGACACGGGTCTTAATTCTTATCGACTGACCGTGTTTGACGGCATGCCGCGTACGCGCCTGCCGGAACGTTTCACAAGCTATGGTGAATATCAGCGCCACGTCGATACGTTGATCGAATCAGGCATCATGCAGGACGCCTCAAAAATCTGGTGGGACGTGCGCCCCAGCGCACGTTATCCGACGCTCGAGATGCGCATCACTGACATCTGCACGCGGGTTGATGACGCGGCGGCAATCGCCGCGTTGACCACGTGTCTACTGAGTGCCTTGTATCGTTACCGGCGTCAGAATATGCGCTGGCGGCAGTATCTGCCGATGCTGATTCAGGAAAACCGCTGGCGGGCCATGCGCTACGGCACGGACGAGGGTCTGGTCGATTTTGGCCAGACGCGCATCGTGCAGTATCGCGAACTGTTGGACGAAATTCTCGAGATGGTGGCCGAAGACGCCGAACGCTTGAACTGCACCGAAGAAGTTCGCAGTGCACGGGAAATTTTGCGTCGCGGCAACAGTGCCCGGCAGCAGCGTGAACGCTACGCGCGTGCCCGTGCCGAAGGTCGCTCACACGAGGAAGCCTTACGCGACGTGGTCGACATGCTCATCGAGCACACGCGCCTCGACGTCTGAGTCTCGCGTACTCTATTAAGGAAATTTGAGAATGACTGATCTCTATCCGGTCCGAGTGGACGGGTCGCGCAAGACGCTGATCGATAACGCGGGCTATGAAGCGATGTACGCGCGCTCGATCGACGACGGCGAAGCGTTTTGGCGCGAGCAGGGCGCACGCCTTGACTGGATCAAGCCGTTTACCAAAGTGCGCGACGTGTCCTACGCGCGCGATGATTTGCACATTCGTTGGTACGAAGACGGTGTACTGAACGTCTGCTACAACTGTGTGGATCGTCACTTGGCGGACAAACGTGATCAGGTCGCGATCATTTGGGAGGGGGACGACCCGACCCGCGATATAACGCTTACCTACGGTGAGCTGCATCAGCGGGTATGCCGCTTCGCCAACGTATTGCGTCGCAATGGTGTGGTCAAAGGTGATCGCGTCACCATTTACATGCCAATGATTGTTGAGGCCGCTGTCGCCATGCTTGCCTGCGCCCGCATTGGCGCCATTCACTCGGTCGTGTTTGGCGGCTTTTCGCCCGATGCGCTGGCGGGTCGAATCAAGGACTGCGATTCCAGGCTGGTGATTACGGCGGACGAAGGACTGCGAGGCGGTCGCCCGATTGCGCTGAAAACCAATGTGGACGCGGCGGTCAACATTGACGGTGTCGACTGCGTCGAGCGCGTTTTGGTGGTGCGCAATACCGGCGGCGACGTGCCGATGGACGCAACGCTCGATCGTTGGTTGCATGAGGAAGACACGCAGGTCAGCGATGACAGTCCGGTTGAACCCATGAGTGCCGAAGATCCGCTATTTATTCTCTACACCTCTGGCTCCACCGGTACGCCCAAAGGTGTATTGCACACCAGCGGCGGCTATCTGGTGTATGCCTCGCTCACCTTTGAGTATGTGTTTGACTACCAGCCGGGTGACATTTACTGGTGCACCGCGGATGTGGGTTGGGTCACCGGGCACACGTACATCGTGTATGGACCGCTCGCCAACGGCGCGACGACTGTTATGTTTGAGGGCGTGCCCACCTATCCCGATGCCAGCCGCATGTGGCAGGTCTGTGACAAGCATCAGGTCAATATTTGCTACACCGCGCCGACGGCGATCCGTGCCCTGATGCGCGAGGGCGATGAGCCCGTTAAGCGCACATCACGCCGTTCACTGCGTTTGCTCGGCTCAGTGGGTGAGCCCATCAATCCTGAGGCCTGGGAGTGGTACTACCATACAGTAGGCGAGGCGCGCAGCCCGATTGTAGACACCTGGTGGCAGACCGAAACCGGCGGCATTTTGATCACGCCGCTGCCCGGTGCTACGGCCCTCAAGCCCGGCTCAGCGACACGACCATTTTTCGGTATTCAACCGGCATTGGTCGACGGCGACGGTAACGAGATTGACGGCGCCGCGTCGGGCAATCTGGTGATCAACGACAGCTGGCCGGGGCAGATGCGCAGCGTCTATGGCGATCATCAGCGTTTTGTCGATACCTATTTCGCGACGTTTGAAGGACGTTACTTTACGGGCGACGGCGCGCGTCGCGATGAGGACGGCTATTACTGGATTACCGGTCGCGTTGACGACGTTCTGAACGTGTCGGGTCATCGCATGGGCACGGCCGAAGTGGAGAGCGCGCTGGTGGCGCATCCTGCTGTGGCCGAGGCCGCCGTGGTCGGTTATCCGCATGACATCAAAGGGCAGGGCATTTACGTCTATGTGACGTTGATGGAAGGCCAGACGCCAGATGACGATTTGGCACAGGCGTTGCGCGCGTGGGTGCGCAAAGAAATTGGCCCCATTGCCACACCGGATTTGTTGCAGTGGGCACCCGGGTTGCCGAAAACGCGTTCCGGCAAAATCATGCGGCGTATCTTGCGTAAAATTGCCGAGGACGATTTCAATAATCTTGGCGACACCTCAACCCTTGCCGATCCTTCCGTTGTCGCGGATCTGGTCGCCAGCCGCTTGAATCGCGCTACGTAATGCCGCGCACCGGGGGTCAGTGATGGGCTCAAGGCAGGATTATTGGCGCGCCAATTTGCGTATCGTCGCGCAGTGTCTTGTGGTGTGGTTTGTCGTATCGTTTTTGTTTGGGCTGGTTCTTGTGGAACCGCTTAATACCATTCGTCTCGGCGGGTTTAAGCTGGGTTTCTGGTTTGCGCAACAGGGGTCCATTTATACCTTTGTCGTTTTGGTGTTTTATTACGCCCACCGTATGACGCGTCTGGACAAAGAATACGGCGTACAAGAAGAAGAATAAGCCGCCACCATGACACTCCAAACCATGACCTACATTGCCGTTGGCGGCACGTTCTTGCTGTACATCGGTATCGCGATCTGGGCTCGCGCCAGCTCCACGACCGAATTCTACGTCGCGGGCGGGGGCGTGCATCCGATCGCCAACGGCATGGCCACGGCAGCGGACTGGATGTCGGCCGCATCGTTTATTTCCATGGCCGGACTGATTGCCTTCATGGGCTACGGCGGGTCCGTATTTTTGATGGGCTGGACCGGTGGCTATGTGTTGCTGGCCATGCTGTTGGCGCCGTATCTGCGCAAGCACGGCAAGTTTACGGTGCCCGAGTTTATTGGCGATCGCTATTACTCCAAGGCGGCGCGCATTGTGGCCGTCGTCTGTCTGATTGTTGCGTCGATTACCTATGTCATCGGACAGATGAAAGGTATTGGCGTGGCCTTCTCGCGCTTTCTGGAAGTGGAATATAACGTCGGCCTTTCTATTGGTATGGGGGTGGTGTTTTTCTACGCGGTGCTGGGCGGCATGAAGGGCATCACGTACACGCAGATCGCGCAGTACTGCGTGCTGATCATGGCGTACACCATTCCCGCTGTGTTTATTTCGCTGAATCTCACGGGCAATCCGATTCCGCAGCTTGGACTGGGAGACACGCTGTCTGGCTCAAGTGTCTACCTGCTGGACAAGCTCGATCAGATTGTTGTGGATCTGGGCTTTGATCAATACACCGAGCAAAAGCGGCTGAGCACGTTGAACATGGTGGCGTTTACTTTGTCGCTGATGATCGGCACGGCTGGCTTGCCGCACGTGATCATTCGTTTTTTCACCGTCAAAAGTGTGCGCGCCGCGCGTTCTTCGGCCGGTTGGGCGCTGGTGTTTATCGCAATCTTGTACACCACGGCACCGGCCGTGGGGGCCATGGCAAGGTTGAATTTCATGAGCACGATTGAACCCGAGCCCGGCGTGTACATGGTCTACGAGGAACGACCGCAGTGGATTCGCAACTGGGAAACCACGGGCCTGTTGAAATTTGAAGATAAAAACGGCGACGGGCGTGTGCAGTACAGCGCCGATAGCGCGGCCAACGAAGTGATCACGCTCGATAAAGACATTATCGTGCTGGCCAACCCTGAAATTGCCAAATTGCCCAACTGGGTGATCGCGTTGGTCGCCGCAGGAGGGCTTGCCGCCGCATTGTCGACAGCGGCCGGGTTACTGCTGGCCATTTCCTCGGCCGTTTCGCATGATTTGCTCAAAGGCGTGATCGCCCCGCACATTAGCGAAAGGCAGGAGCTCAATGCCAGTCGCCTGTCGATGATCGCGGCGATTGGCGTGGCCGGCACGTTGGGCTTTTTTCCGCCTGATTTTGCGGCCGGGACGGTGGCCCTGGCCTTTGGGCTGGCGGCATCCTCACTGTTTCCCGCGTTGATGATGGGCATATTCAGTCGCTCGATGAATCGTGAGGGCGCGATTGCCGGCATGATTGCCGGACTTGGCGTCACGCTGTTCTACGTGTTTCAGCACAAGGGCGTTATGTTTGTGCAAAGCACGTCGTTTTTGGGCTCGATGCCTGAGAACTGGTTCTTCGGCATCGAGCCTAATGCCTTCGGGGTGGTGGGTGCGCTGGTGAACTTCGCCGTCGCGTTTCTCGTGGCGCGTACGACCGCGCCGCCCCCGGATCATATTCGCGAATTGGTTGAGAACATTCGGGTGCCCGTCAACCGCTCTGACTGATGTTAAATTCGCTGCCAAAAGTGGCCGCACTCCATTAGGATGCACGGCGACAGGAGTGCGACCAATGAATCGATGTTCTAACCACAGCAAATTGTTGTTCAGCCTTAGGCGCCTTGCGGCGGCGTGCCTGATGAGTGCTTTGGTGGCCTGCGGCGACGCGAGCACACCGGCAGAGGCGACGGCCGACGCGCGCGCCATGACGTGGAATGCCGCCAGCGAAAACGAGCTGTATCGAGTGACGCTCGCACCGCGCAACGGCGAGGTGCCAATTGCCGCGTTTCATGAATGGATTATTGAAGTGCGCGATGCCGACAATGCGCCGGTCCATCCGGCCCAGATTGCCTTTGACGGCGCAATGCCTGCGCACGGTCACGGCTTACCCACCGCCCCGCAGGTGACCGATCACTTGGGCGAGGGCCGCTATCGCCTTGAGGGCGTGCGTTTCAATATGGCCGGCCGCTGGAGCCTGATGGTGAGCGTGCAGGCTGCCGCAGGCTTGGATCGTGCGCAGTTTGAGATTGAACTGGCGCTCTAGGGCCATCTGGGCCGCGCTGCTGCTCACGATCGGTCTGGTCGCGTGTGGTCAAAGCGAGCCTCGGTGGAGCGCGGCGGAGCGGGGCATTTTGTCCTCTGTATCGCTGCTCGCGTTGACGCCACTGCCAACCGACACGTCCAATCGTGTGGCCGATAATCAGGCCGCCATCGACCTTGGTCGTCAGTTGTTTTTTGACGTGCGCCTGAGCGGGGCGGGCGATCAGTCCTGCGCCAGTTGTCATCAGCCGGAGCGGCAGTTCACCGACGGCCTGGTGACCGGCATGGGCGTGAACACGCTGTCCCGCAATACGCCGACGATCATCGGCGGGGCGTGGCAAACCTGGTTTTATTGGGATGGACGACGCGATTCTTTGTGGGCACAGGCCATCATTCCCATCGAGGCACCGGACGAAATGGCCGGTAGTCGTCTGGAGACGGTGCGTTTGATGTACGAAGACGCCGACTACCGTCAACAGTACGAGGCCCTGTTCGGGCCGTTTCCCGCCGCTGTACGCTCGGGTGAACTGCCGCCCAAGGGCGGTCACTTCACGCTGGCGGAAACACAAGTGAAGTGGTTGCGACTAAGCGCCACTGCGCAAAAACAGGTGAACGACGTGTACGCCGGCGTCGGCAAGGCCATTGCCGCGTATGAGCGCACGCTGGTGCCACAAGCGTCCGCCTTTGACCGTTTCATGACCGCGCTGTTAGAGCGCAATGACGAGGCGGCGGCCGAGGCGCACATGGGTGAGAGTGCGCTGGCCGGCGCGCGACTTTTTGCCGACATCGAAAAGACCGGCTGTTTGCAGTGCCATAACGGGGCGCTCCTCACCAACGGTGACTTCCAGAACGTGGGCAGCGGCCGTTTCCGCGGACCGAAGCTGGACTTCGGTCGGATGTTTGGTGCGCAGACGGTTACGCAGGACCCGTTTAATTGTTTAGGCGAATTTAGCGACGCCGATCCCGACCACTGTCTGGCACTGCGCTTTCTAAATTCGGATGATCACGATCATGGCGATGGTGCGGGCGCGTTCAAAGTGCCGACGCTGCGCAACATCGCTCAGACCGCACCGTATTTTCATGATGGACGGTTCGCAACGCTTGGCGAGGTGATCCAGCACTACAATGCGCCGCCGCAGGACCGCGAGCATGAGCTCAAACCACTGGGTCTCACCGCGTTTGAAGTGGAGCAGCTCGTGGCGTTTCTGGAGAGCCTGAGCTCGCCGGTCTACACCGCGGCTCACTAACCCATGAATCATCAATCACAGCCACGGTTCAGCGTTGCGCCGATGATGGACTGGACCGATCGCCACTGCCGCTATTTTCATCGCCTACTGGCACCTTCAGCGCAGCTCTACACCGAAATGGTGCACAGTGCAGCGATCATCCACGGCGATCGCGAACGCTTGCTTGGCAATGCGGGGATCGCCGGTCCGGTGGCGCTGCAACTCGGCGGCAGTGACCCTGCGCAAATGGCCGCGGCGGCAAAGATCGGCGAGCAGTTCGGTTACGACGAGATCAATATCAACGTGGGCTGTCCGAGTGATCGGGTCCAGTCGGGACAGTTTGGCGCCTGCTTGATGGCCCGTCCGCAGACGGTCGCTGATTGTGTGGCGGCCATGCGCGACAGTGTGTCCGTGCCGGTTACGGTGAAAACCCGCATCGGGATTGATGATCAGGATTCTTACGCGTTTCTGTTGGACTTCATCGATACGGTGGCGGCCGCCGGCTGCACGTCGTTTATCGTGCACGCGAGAATCGCGATACTGGCCGGATTAAGTCCCAAGCAAAACCGTGAAATCCCGCCGCTGAACTATCCGCGCGTGCACCGTTTGGCGACAGAGCGCGGGCATCTCACCATCGCGTTAAACGGGGGACTGAAGACCCGTGCCGCGGTGCGTGAACAACTCAACCACGTGCACAGCGCCATGATCGGTCGGGCGGCTTATCAAACGCCGTACTTTCTGGCTGAGCTGGAGCATGAGCTGGTGGAAAATTCAGCACTGCCAACGCGCCTGGAGATCATGGATCAGCTGCTTGAATATGCACGCCGCGAGTGCGCCGCAGGTATTCCCTTGCGCGCCATCGCGCGTCATACTCTCGGTCTTTTCCAGGGTATGCCCGGCGCGCGCCGCTATCGTCGCGCGCTCAGCGAGGGCATGCACGATCGATCGGCTGGCGTGCACGTATTGCAGGATGCTCTGGCACAATTAGATCGATCTTCCTGCCACTGACGTTACGAGGCATCACGCGCATGGCCAAAGGCAATAAGAAACACCACAAAGCCTCGGGGCAGCCCCCGATGGCCGACTCCGCAGACCGTCATGTGCTGTACGAGCAGTCGGTGCAGAGTGTCGATTCTGAAGTCGATTTTTTGCGTGACACGTATCGTAGCGTGCGCAAAAAACCGGCCGTGTCACTGCGTGAAGATTTTTGCGGCACGGCAGCCGCGGCCTGCGAGTGGGTGAAGGCCGATGAACGGCACACCGCCGTGGGCGTGGATATTGATCCCGAGGTGCTCAACTGGGGGCGCGAAAACAACGTCACACGTCTGGACCAGGATGCCCGCATGCGCCTGCGTCTGATCGAGGACGACGTGTTTGCGGTCGCGCTGGATCCGGTGGATATCACCGTAGCGTTTAACTTCAGCTACTGGATTTTCAACACCCGCGACACCTTGAGAAGTTATTTCGAATCAGTGCGCAAGGGATTGAATGATCAGGGGTTGTTTATCTGCGATGCGTTCGGTGGTTCCGAGGCGCTGGATGAGATGGAAGAGGAGACCGAGCACGACGGTTTCACCTATGTCTGGGAGCAGGCAAGCTTCGATCCCATCACCCACGACATGCAGTGCTACATTCACTTCACGTTCCCCGACGGTTCGTCGATGAAGCGCGCGTTTAGCTATCGCTGGCGCTTCTGGACGTTGCCTGAAATCTGCGAGTTGCTGCTCGAAGCGGGCTTTTCCGATGCCACCGTGCACTGGGATCGCAGCGACGACGATGACGACAGCGATTACGTGCCGGCTGAGCACGGCGAGGCGGACCCGGCATGGATTGCTTACGTCGTTGCGCAGCCCTGATCACCATCGCGACACAACCTTATAGTTAGGTTACACTTGGCTGATAATAAAGCAGTTTTTGAGATTCCAAATTGGTCGAATCGATAACAGTCAGAGGCACGCAGCACAATGCCGTCTAACGCGGAATTGGCCATTCTGTTCGCCGATGTGGTCGGCAGCACCAAGCTCTACGAGCTGATGGGTGACCAAAAAGCACGTTCCACCGTGCAGCGCTGCATCACGCTCATGACGCGCGCCACGGATCGCCACCACGGCACCGTGATCAAGACCATGGGTGATGAAATCATGGCCACCTTCGAGGAGGTGGATCACGCCGTGGAAGCAGCGGCCACCATGCAGCGTTACATCAGCGAAGATATTGATGTCGACGATGTGCCCGTCGCGATCCGCGTGGGTTTCCATTTTGGCCCCGTCATGCTCGAAGACGACGATGTTTTTGGCGGCGCGGTACATACCGCCAATCGTATGACCTCGCAGGCCAAGGCCGCTCAAATTATCACCACGGCTGTCGCCGTCAGCCGCATGAGTGCCGACTGGCAGTCATGGACGCGTCAGATCGATCTGGCGACGGTCAAGGGAAAGAAAGACGAAATCGCGTTGTTTGAGGTGTTGTGGCAGCGCGAAGACAACACCCGCATGTTGCCCACCATCAATTGGGCTGAAGCCACCGGCGCACGCCAGCAAAAGCTGATCTTGCGCTATCGCGGTGAAGAGCTGGTTGTGGATCAGGCGCGGCCTTATGTGAGCATCGGGCGCGCTGTGGACAGCGATCTGGTGGTGAAAGACACACTGATCTCGCGTCTTCATGCCAGCATCGAATTCGTGCGTGGCAAATTTATGCTGGTGGATCAGAGCACGAATGGCACCTGCATTGTGCAAAGCTCCGGCGAGGAGCAGTTCGTGCGTCGCGACAGCCTGCAAATTTTAGGCGAGGGCAGTATTGGCCTGGGACGCGTGCCCCAGGCCGATTCACCGCAGTCGATTCAGTTTAGCTACGAAGACTAGCTCGCGAGCTTACGCGCAACGGCCTGTTGCCGATCCTTGAGCGCCGCGGGCAGCCGTTCGCCGTAGCTGTCCAAATATTCCCCGACCGAATTCATCTCGCCACGCCAGGCGTCTGCGTCGATGCTCAAAAGCGTGGCGAGCGTATCAGCATCGATATCCAGTCCCGTGGTGTCGAGGCTTTCTTCGGTTGGCAAATGACCGATAGCGGTGTCACGTGCTTCGGCCGTGCCCGCGCAACGCTCTGCGATCCAGCGCAGCACGCGCAGGTTTTCACCAAAGCCGGGCCACAGGAAGCGACCGTCGGCATCCTGGCGGAACCAGTTGACGTGGAAAATGGCGGGCGGTTGTTTGAGGTTGGCACCCACTTTGAGCCAGTGCGCCCAATAGTCGCCGTAGTTGTAGCCACAGAACGGCTTCATGGCCATCGGGTCGCGGCGAACCACGCCCACCTCGCCAGTCGCCGCGGCCGTGGTTTCAGAGGCCACACCGGCCCCCACCAGCACGCCGTGCTCCCAGTCGTGCGCTTGATACACCAACGGCGCCAATTCGCGGCGACGTCCGCCAAACACAATGGCGGAGATGGGCACGCCGGCCGGTGCGTCGGCGGCTTCGCTGTAGGCCGGGTTTTGTTTCGCCGACACGGTAAAACGCGAGTTGGGATGGGCGGCGGCTTTCACGTCGCCGTTAATGGCATCGCCGCGCCAGTCGATGGTCGGTGTGCCGTCAGGTCGACCTTCCCACCACGGTTCGCCGCCGGCGGTTTGCGCCACGTTGGTGAAGATCGTGTCCTTTTGAATCATGTCGTAGGCATGGGGATTGGTTTTGGGGCTGGTGCCCGGTACCACGCCGAAGTAACCGGCTTCGGGATTGATGGCATACAGGCGACCATCTTCACCGGGATGCAGCCAGGCGATGTCATCGCCTATGGTTTCCACTTTCCAGCCGGGCAGGCTGTCTGGCGGCACGAGCATGGCCAGATTGGTTTTGCCGCAGGCCGAGGGGAACGCCGCGGCGATGTAGGTGGTCTCACCGGCCGGGCTTGTCAGACCCAAAATCAGCATGTGCTCAGCCAACCAGCCCTCATCGCGCGCCTGCCAGCTGGCGATGCGCAGCGCGTGGCATTTTTTGCCAAGCAGTGCGTTGCCGCCGTAGCCAGAGCCGATGCTCTTGATCGCGAGCTCTTCGGGAAAGTGCATGATAAAACGGCGCTCAGGATCAAGATCGCCGGTGGAGTGCAGCCCCTGCACAAACGTACCTTCGCGCTCGATGCGATCGAGCGCTTCGCGACCCATGCGCGTCATGATGCGCATGTTGGTCACCACGTACGGGCTGTCGGTAATTTCGACGCCGCAGCGTGAGAACGGTGAGTTAATGGGGCCCATGCAGTACGGAATGACGTACAGCGTGCGGCCTTCCATGCAGCCTTCAAACAGCGCATCGATTTTGGCGTGGGCGTCGGCGGGCGACATCCAGTGGTTGTTCGGGCCAGCGTCGTGTTCGTTCTTCGTGCACACAAACGTCAGGTGCTCAACGCGCGCGACATCACCTGGATCAGACAGATGCAGATGGCAGTTCGGGAATGTCTCGGGGTCGAGAGTTTTGAGTGTTTCGTCGGCCAGCATCTGCTGCACCAAACCGTCGTTTTCTTCGGCACTTCCATCGCACCAGTGAATCTTGTCCGGGCGGGTCATTTTGGCGACCTCATCGACCCAGTCTGCGAGTTTCTTGTTGCTTGTCATGTTTCGCTCAGCCTGCCGAACGGGCGTTAATTTGGAGCGCGCATTATACCGATGCGTGGTATTCGCGCACCACGGGAAATCGCAAATGGCCAAAATGGTGCAATTTGAGAGATTTGGCGCGAAATTCAAACGTTTGCAGGGAGGTAGGGGTTGCGCGGGGGTCGCATTGTTGCGGTTGGTCCGGCGTTCGGTTCGGTGGGTATACCCCTGGGACCGCCCGAGGACGGGCTAATAACCCAGGCGCATACCCACCGAACCGAACGCCGAACCAAGTGCGTAATTCGAATCCCGCGCGCTTGGGGGGTTTAAGAGCAAGAGAGAAGAGGTGGTAGCCGAGCGTGTGGCGCATGCCGATCAGCGCGACACATTCTCAGGCTACGCCGCTAGAGGCGCCCCACCCCAAAGCTTCGACTCAATTAGGGGAGTGGGAGTGGCGGGTTTTGCTCTGGGTTGTTAGCCCGTTCCTCGGGCGGTCCCAGAGTGAAACCCGTCACTCCCGCTCCCCGGGATCGAAGCGATCAAAGCCGACCGCGTCGCGAAGTCGAGATCAAAAAAAAAGCCCCCGGTAAGAACCGGGGGCTTCAAAAAAACGTCAAACCAGGGGAGGTGTTGACTACAAAACTAACTTGTCTGCAGCGCCGCCCGCAGGCGGCGCTCAATCGTCCTTACTTCTTGGTGACCTTACGGGTCTTGCGTGCCACTTTTTTCTTGGCGCTCGCAGCCGTTTTGCGGGTCTTGGCCGTTGCGCGCTTTGCAGCGGTCGTGGCTTTTTTCTTCGTGCGGCGAACCGTGTCAGAAGCTTTCTTCTTGGTGCGGCGAGCCGTACGCGTGGCCGTTTCAACGGCTTCTTCAACCGCGCTTTCGCCGTTGTTCTGCAGGTCAGCGAAGGTCTCGGTGACCAGTTCGCGCAGGTCTCCGCCGGTGTTGCTGATCACGTCCAGCGCTTTACGTGCGTCGCCACTGAGGCGCTCGCGGGTAGCCGGAAGAAGGGCGACCTGGTCATTAACAAGCTCGCGCACGCTGTTGGCGTTGGCGGCCGTCTCTAAGCGCTTGGCCGTGGCGACCAGCGTGCCTTCAAGCATTTCTGCCTGCACGTTCATGAGGCGGGCGATGCTCTTGTGCGAGATCGTGTTCAGGCGCAGGCCCGATTCGGTCATCAGGTGCAGTGGCTTGCGGCCACGTGCTACCAGCTGGGCGCCGCCAACGGCGAAGTCACGCGAGCTGCTCAGCGTGTCAGTAAGAGCGCGGACCGATGAATCGACCAACGGGCGAACGAATTTCTGTACCGGATTGCTCATATCAAACTCCTGATTTAAAAGCGTCAAAAACAGAATTACCTAAATGTTGCGATGCAGAATAATGGAAATGGTGCAGTGTGTCAAATATCCATTGTAATTTTTCATAACGCGGCGGTTTACAGCTTTTTACACCCTTCAATCAGTGCTTTAAGTCGTATTTGTGACTGCATTCACAGGTAAGCCCAGACCCTTTCCCTATTCTAGATCGCGGACACAACACGTTATGGACATCGTGTTTCACCCGCACGGGACGTGCGAACTGCTGGGCTTGAAACAACACGATGACCATCTCGAACTCCGCCGCGCGTTGCGTGCGGCTGGCGCCTGCGCGCCGCCAAATTCTCGCCGCCACGGCGCTCCTGGGCACGCTGTGCCTGACCCCCGCCGCTTGGGCGCTGGGTACGACCGCTGGCACCGATATTCTTAATGAAGCCACCGTCACCTTTGACGTGGGCGGCAATACGCTGACCGAAACCTCCAATGAGGTCACTGTCACGGTGGCCGAGCTGGTGGATGTTGAGGTGACGCTGCAAAGCCCGCAGACCGCCACCGAGCCGGGTCTGACCAATCAGGAACTGCTGTTTACGGTCACCAACACCGGCAATGGCGACGAGACCTACTCTTTAGTACTCGACAGCGCGCTGGCCGGTGACGATTTTGATCCCGTGCCGTCGGCCGTCTCTATTTTCTTTGACACTGACGGCAGTGGCGACCTTTCGCCCGGCGATACACCGTACACGCCCGGCGGCAACGATCCGCTGCTCGCGCCGGATGCCTCCATCGCGGTACTCATTGTTAATGACATACCCGCTGCGCCCGGTAATGGCGATCTGGGCGATAGCGCGCTGATTGCGACCTCGCAGACCGGCACCGGTGCGCCCGGCACCGTGGTTGCGGGCGCCGGCGAGGGCGGTGTGGATGCCGTGATCGGCACCAGCACGGGCACGGCCACGCAAACCGGCCAATACGTTATTAGTACGGTGAACGTTGCGGTGGTCAAAACCGCCACCGTCACCGATCCATTTGGTGGCAATGAGCCGGTGCCCGGCGCCACGATCGTGTGGCGCATCGAAGTGACGGCGGCCGGTTCTGGTACGGCGGCCGCGGCGGCCGTCAATGATCTGGTGCCCGCCAACACCACCTACACGCCTGCGTCGTTGACGCTTAACGCCGGCGCGCTGACCGATGCGCCCGATGGCGATGTGGGTCAGTACTTGAATGCCACCAACTCGATTGATGTCCAACTGGGCGATCTGGATGCCGCTGCCGGCACACAGGTGGTCGAGTTTGCGGTCACGATCGACTAGGCACACACGCATTACTTTTTGGGAAAGGGGAGAATTATGAACACTTATAAAATATTGCTGACGATGATCATCACGTTGTTTGTGGCCAGCGCACTGGCGGCACCGATTGCAGTCCAAACCGTGGCGGAGAAAGAAATTCGCGCGCTGGATGCCGATGGCAAAATCAAAACCAGCCTCGTGCCGGCCGACGCCGTGGTGCCTGGTGATCAGGTGGTCTACACGGTTACGTTCACCAACAATGGCGACGAGCCGGCCGCGAGCATCGTGGTCACCGACCCGGTGCCAGAGCAAATGCGATACGTCGACGGCTCGGCCTTTGGCCCGGGTACCGACATTACGTTTTCGATTGACGGCGGCAACAGCTTTGCCACCGTCGACACGCTGACCGTCACCGATGCCAACGGCGCATCGCGTCCGGCGCGCGCCAGCGACATTACACACATCCGTTGGGGATTCCGTCACGTGCTTGCACCTGGCGAACGTGGTTACGCCCGCTTCAAAGCGGTACTCGACTAAGGAAGAAGCGGGTACGGCAACGGACACGTCGTACTCGTTTCTTACCGTCTTTTTTTAGATTTCTCGGAGAGCACCTAGTGATCAAATTGAACCCGGCCCACGTGCTGCGGCTGGCGCTTGCGGCCGCCTCAGTATTGGCTTTTCCACAAATATCTCTGGCGCAAACGGCGGCTGGAGACACGGTCTCCAACCAGGCGAGCGTGGCCTATGAGGTGGGTGGCGTGAGCCAAACACCTATCTTAAGTGACGACGATGGCAATGCCGGCAACGGCATCAATGCCACCGATTTTCTGGTTGACCGCAAACTCGACTCCACCGTGACCGAGCTGTCCGGCGCCTACAACAGCGCCTCGACACCCACGGTCGTTCCGGGTCAGACGCAGGCGGCCACCAATGGTGCCGTGCTTGCCTACACGGTCAGCAACACCGGTAACCAGGTGCAGGATTTCTCGCTGAGTGCGAGTCCCTCCACGTTTGAGCCCTTTGGTGGTGCCGATAATTTCGATGCGACCAACGTTAATGTGTTTGTGGACAGCAACGGTGACGGCGTTTATCAGCCGGGCACCGACACCGCGACGTTTATCGATGAGCTCGACTATCAGGGCAACGCCGGCGGCAATCCGTTCTCGGTCGTTGTGTTTGTGGTCAGCGACATTCCGCTTACGCAGGCCACGGGTGACATCGCCTCTTACGTGCTGGACGCGCAAGTTGCCGAAGGCGGCGGCTCGGGTGCACAGGGTGCGGACATCACCAGTGACGACTCCGGCAGTGCCGACTCAGCCGGTGTGGACGATGTGTTCGCCGATGGCGAGAACACCAACAATGCCGGTGACGGCGTGCGTGACGGTATTTCGTCGGCCGAAGATGCGTATCAAGTGTCATCGCCCGTACTGACCGTTGCCAAGAGCTCGCAGGTGATTAGTGACCCGTTCAACGGCACGACCAACCCCAAAGCGATTCCAGGCGCGATCATCGAATACACGATCACGGTCTCGAACGCCGTTGGTGGCGCGACCGCGACCAACGTCAATGTGAACGATGACCTGAGCGGCGAGATTGTTGGTGGCGGCGGTACCGAGGCGCTGGCGTTCCTGTCGAACGTGTACGGCGCAGCGGGCGATATCGAATTGACGATTACCTCCGGCGGCGTACCCACGGTCACACAACTGACCGAGCAGGCCGATGCTGACAGCGGTAGCTTTGCCGCGAACATCGTTGCCGTAACCGGTATCACGCTCGCCGCTGGCGACGTAGCTGAAGTGACCTTCCAGGTCGAAATTCAGTAGATCGGTCGTTTGAACGGTGCACGCAATCATTCTTGGCCAAGCCACGGCCAGCGGGCCGGCGCGACATTGCAGCATGTCGCCCGCACCGTATTGCGTGCACTGATCCCCGGGCGTCGTCTACAGCCGGCGACGCCCACCCTTTTCTCACCCGGTGATGGGATTTTGCGTTTGGTCTGTCTCCTCGGCCTGTTATGGCTCGGGGGGACGGCCCAGGCTCAATCGCTACCGGGAACGGCGATCGAAAATACCGCGAGTCTGGACTACGGACTGAACGCCGAACGTCAGAGTGTTGGCAGCAATCCGGTGCGTTTGGTCGTGCGTCCGCTGCGCTCGGACGCAACGCTTGATTTAATCAAGATCGCACCGGGCGGCGAACAAATGCTGCCCATTGCGACAACAAGCTGCGGTGCGCAACAGCTGCCCCCGGCCACGTTGCTTGATGGCACGGTGCTGCCAGCCAACGGCGCGCAAGCCGTCACATCGGGCAGCGCCTACCACGCCAATGAGCCGGTGTTTGTGCGCGTGCAGGACACGGATCAAAACCTCGATGGTCTGGTTGCCGAGATCATTGAGATTCGTGTGACCAGCGACGCAGGCGACCGCGAAACCTTAAACTTGACCGAGACCGGTCCCAATACCGGCGTATTCACAGGCTATTTGCCGACCTCGTCTCAGGCCGTCGCGACGAACGACTGCGTATTGCAGTTGGTTCAGGGCGACCGCTTTTCTGTTACGTATCGCGATCCGCAGGACACAGTGGATGTTAGTGAGGCCGCAGCTCTGGTCGATCCGCTGGGCGTGGTGTTCGATTCGACCACCGGCGCGGCCATCGATGGCGCGCTCGTCACACTAATTAATACCGCAACCAATCAGCCCGCCGACGTGTTCGGTGATGACGGCGTGAGTTCCTATCCCGCCACCCTTACCAGCGGCGGACGTGTTACGGACAGCGGTGGCACCATCTATCAATTCGCCGAAGGGCGTTTTCGTTTTCCTCTCATTGCACCGGGCACTTACCGCCTGGATGTTGTTCCGCCCGATGGCTACACAGCGCCGTCACAAATTAGCCCCGCGGTATTGCAAACGCTGCCCGGCGCGCCATTCGCCCTGCTGCCGGCGTCGTTTGGCGATGTGCTCAATGTGTTGCCCGGCCCGGTGATCAATGTGGATATTCCGCTGGACCCCGGTCGCGTTGAGTTGTTTTTGCAAAAAACCACGCCGGTTGTTTCGGCCTCGCCGGGCGATTTTGTGGAGTACACCCTCACGCTGGACAACACCAGCAATGTCTCCAGCGGCGGTGAGCTGCAGGTGCAGGATGTTCTGCCCTCAGGTTTTCGACTCGTGAGCGGATCGGTGCGCCTGGGGGATGCGAACGCGGCAGACCCCGAGTTCGGCAACAGCGCACGTGAGCTCAACTTTGTGTTGCCGGCGCTTGCGTCCGGTGCGCGCCACGTGTTGCGTTACGTGACCGAAGTGACGTCAATGGCGGCGGGCGAGGAGGCCACGAATGTGGCCAGCGCAAGGTCGGTCAGCGGGCTCACCTCCAACGCGGCCAGTGCACGCATTCGGTTGGTCGATGATCTGTTTGCTGATCGCGCCTTTTTGGTGGGGCGCGTGGTGAACAGCGATTGTGGCGCGCGCGCCAGTGAGGCCGCCACCGGCGTGCCGAACGTGCGCATCTATCTTGAAGACGGGCGCTACGCCGTGACCGATGAGACCGGTCGCTATCATTTTGAAGGACTGCGACCGGGTGCCCACGTTGTGCAGCTGGATACCGACACGGTGCCGCGCCCAATGGAGCTGGTGCCCTGTACCACTCACGGCTTTTTTGCCGGGCGCGCCTATTCCCAGTTTGTTGATCTGGCCGCCGGTGCGCTGTGGCGGGCCGACTTTTATCTGCGCGATATTCCGCCGCCAACCGGGGCTGTCGAGCTGCGCCTGATCGCCGCGCCACACGATGCCGCCGATGAGGCGCGTTACGTGATCGAGGTGAGCGGTTCCGGCGTGCCGGTGAGTGATCTCGCGCTGCGCCTGATGCTGCCGATGGGTGTTGATTATCGCGCGCAGACCCTGACCATTGACGGTCGAGCCGTGCGCAACCCGCGTATTGCGGATCAGACGCTGAGCATCAGTCTGGGCGAGCGCATCGGGCAATGGCAGCAACGCATCGAATTCGACGCCAGCATCGCCCCGGACGTGGTGGGAGAGCTGACGGCAAAAGCGGTGGTGACGTTTGATACGCCCGCGCGCTCGCGCCAGCGCACGCCGCTGGCCGACGCCAGCTTCATCCGCGAGGCGCCCCACAGTGAGCGCATTGAACGCACGTTCACGCCGCGTTTCGATTCGCGCGACACGACGCTTGCCGTATCGGATCAGGAGCACATCGCGCGCGCTATGGCCCCGTTTCGTGCTGCACGCGATGTGCATGTTGCGGTCACGGGCCACACCGACAATGTTCAGATCGCCGCGCACAATCGGCATGAGTTTGAAAACAATCAGGCGCTGTCCGAGGCGCGCGCACGACGGATCGCGCAGCTTGTTGGTGAGGCTTTGGGTTTGCCGCCAAGTCGGGTGAGTTACCGTGGCATGGCAGATCGCGAGCCGATCGCGGACAACAGTTCCGCTGCAGGCCGTGCGCGCAATCGTCGTGTGGAAGTGCATTTGTTTGGCGAGCGTTCGACCGGCGTGGCGACACTGTCGCCGGTAAAACTCGACAGCGGCGTACAACAAGTGAGTACGCAGGGTATCTCCGCCCACGACGTGGCAGCCACCAAGACGGCATTGGTGACCGAGCCCAGTGTCGATTGGTTTGTGGACAACGCGTGGCTTGAAGACGCCGCGCCAACGCTTGAACTTTTAACGCCGTCGCGTGACGCCAATCCGGCGATTGGTTCGGTCAAAATTGTGGTGCGCCATCCCGGCGCTGAACGCGTGGTATTGATGCTCAACAATGCCCCGGTGAGTGCCTTGAATTTCGACGGAGTCACCCGTAACAAAGCCCGCACCGTGGCGGCCAGTCGCTGGCGCGGTGTGGATATTAAGCCCGGCGCCAATACGCTTGAGGTGGTGACGCTGGATAAAAACGACCAGCAGACGGCCACGCTGAGTCGCACGGTACATTTCGCCGGCGGCCCGGTACGCGGGGTGCTCAACGGCGCGGCGTCCACCCTGATCGCCGACGGTCGTACCATGCCCAAAGTGGTACTGGATCTCTTCGATCGCGACGGCATGCGCGCGCGCCCGGATTCTGTGGGTGTGTACACCGTGGACCCGCCGTATCGATCGCAGTGGCAGGTGAACGCTGAACGTGACAACGCGTTGATCGTCGTCGGTGATCGTGATCCGGTGTACACCGTGGATGGACAGGGGCGCGCTGTGATCGAATTGGAGCCCACCGCACAGGCCGGCGAAGTGGTGTTGCGTTTGCGTTTTGAGAATGGGCGCGAAGAAGACGTCCGCGCCTGGCTCAAGCCGGCAGCGCGTGACTGGATTCTCGTTGGGCTGGCTGAGGGCACCGCGGGCTTGAACAGTTTGTCAGACAACGAACTCGAAGCCGTAGCCGCGGGTATCGACGATCATTACTACCAAGACGGCCGCGTGGCGTTCTTTGCTAAAGGACGCGTACGTGGTGAGCATTTGCTCACGCTTGCCTACGACAGCGATGGCGACGAAGCGGACGCGCGCGAGCGTCTGTTCGGTCAGATCGATCCGGACCGGTTTTATACGCTGTACGGCGATGCCACTGATCAGCGCTTCGATGCGCCCAGTGCCGAGAAACTGTTTGTGCGCCTGGAGCGCGATCAGTACTACGCCATGTTTGGTGACTACGAGACCGGGCTGAATGTCACCGAGCTGAGTCGTTACAACCGTAGTTTCAACGGTGTAAAGGCCGAGTATCGCGGCAAGCGTTTTGCGGCGCTGGCCTTTGGGACGCGCACGGATCAGGCGTTTATCAAAGACGAGTTGCGTGGCGACGGCACCTCGGGCTTGTACCGTTTGACGCGTCAGCCCATTTTGATCAACAGCGAGAAAATCACGCTTGAGACCCGCGATCGTTTTCGCAGCGAGCGAGTGATCTATAGTCAGCCGCTCACCCGTCATCTTGATTATGATATCGACTACTTGAACGGCACGTTGTTTTTCAAACAGCCCGTGCCGACGCGTGATCGCGACCTCAATCCGGTGTACATCGTGGCGGATTACGAATCGCGTGACGGGCGTGATCGTGCGCTGACTGCCGGTGGCCGCGTGTCGTTCAAATTCGGCCAGCGCGTCGCGCTCGGTGCGACCGCACTGCGCGAAGGTGTGGTGGGCGGGCAGGGTGAGCTCTACGGCGCCGATCTTGATGTGCAACTGTCGGACGTGACGCGCCTGCGCGCAGAGATTGCGACCAGCAACAGTCGTCAGTCCGGTCGCAGCGCGAAGGGCGATGCGTATCTGGTGTCGCTGCAGCATCAGGGCAAGCGATTGGATGGTCAGGTGTACGCCCAACGCCAGGATGCGTTGTTTGGTTTGGGCCAACAGCGCGCCACCGAATCTGGCACCCGCAAAGTGGGCGCCGACGGTCGTCTGCGATTGAGTAAGACCATGACCTTGAACGCCGAACTGTTCCGCCAACGTGGTCTGCAGACGGGGGTTGTGCGAGATGTCGCTCAGGCCGAATTGCGCTATCAGGCCGGACGCGCAAGCGTGGCAGGTGGCATGCGCTATGCCGATGATCGCGGCGGAGATTTGAATGAATCGCGTACCTCGCGTCAGGCGTTTGTGAACGGCAGTCTTAACGTGCTGGGCGATAAAGTGGTGTTGCGCGCCAGTCACGATGTGGAGCTCGACGATGCGTCACAAAACGTGGACTATCCCGCGCGCACGACACTGGGCGCCGATCTGAAAATTCACGACAAGGCGGCGCTTTATGTGGAGCATGAAATTGCACGCGGCGGCAGCGTGGACGCCGACACCACGCGCATGGGCGTGCGTGCTACGCCGTGGGAACGGGCGCGCATCAATGCCGCGGTCAATCGCGATATTCGTGAGTACGGACCGCGCGTGTTTGCCAACGTCGGATTGGTTCAGGGGTTCTCGCTCGGTGAGCGTTGGACCGTAGATGTTGGCGTGGATCACACCAACACAATAGCCGGCGACGATCTCACTCGTGTGAATGAGAATGCGCCCCTTGCCTCGGGCAACGATACGCAAGACTTCACCTCAGCATTTGTGGGTGCGCTATATCGCAGCGACGACTGGTCAGCGACGTCACGCCTCGAGCATCGGCGTTCTGATGCAGAAACCCGGGACGGACTTTTCTTTGGCTTGTATCGCGAAGAGCGTGCCGGCGTGGGCTTCAGTGCGGATGCAGAAATTTTCGATGTCGTACGCCAAAGCGGTGCCGACGCCTTTGATGCGCAGCTGCGTCTGGGCTGGGCGTGGCGCCCGGATGAAAGTCGTTGGACGCTTTTCAATCGACTGGATGCGGTCTATCAGGATGTGGATGCAGCGGCTCAGGTCAGCGCGCAAACCACGTGGAAACTCATCAACAACATGAGTGCCAATTACACGACGCAACGCGGCACACAGTGGAGCCTGCGCTACGGTGCGAAGTACGTGCAAACGGCCGTTGCTGACGCCACGTACACGGGCTTTAGTGATCTGATGGGTGTGCAGTGGCGGCGTCAGTTTAGCGAGCGTTTCGATTTGGGTCTGCACGGCAATATTCGCCACGCATGGCGCTCGAGCGTGGTCGACTATTCGCTGGGTCTGGAGCTGGGCGCATCGCTCGCCACCAATACCTGGATCGGTCTTGGCTACAACGTGGCCGGCTTTGAAGACAATGATTTTTCGCGCAGCGGCTATTTGGCGCGCGGGCCGTACGTGCGCTTCCGTATCAAAGCGGATCAGGATTCACTCGCGACACTGCGCCGTCGCATGCCGTTTGTGAGTCGCGAACCACACCAATCCACGCAGTAAAAATGCACCGCGTTTGACGCCATGGCTCGCGGCCCGTAGCGTGCCGGACATGAGCTCTGCGTCGAAAAAGAAAACGTCTAAGAAAAAAGGCAAAAAGCGCACGAAAAGTGTCGAAAAAGTGGCACCCGTGCGCTTCAAATGGTTGCGCCTTTTGTGGCGCTACGGGCGTTGGCCATTGCTACTCGGTATCGCGGCGCTGGCGTTTTACGTGGCGCTGCTTGATCGGCAGATCATTAACCAGTTTGAAGGCCGACGCTGGGACGTACCGGCGCGCGTGTTTGCCCAGCCGTTGGAGCTGTACGCGTCGCGCACACTGGAGCGGGATGCGCTTATCGAGCATCTTGGCGCGCTGGGCTATCGTCGTGTCGACAGCATTGAGCAGCCCGGCCAATACCGCGTAGGGCGCAATGAGATTGAACTGCAGACGCGACCGTTTGCGTTTTGGGATAGCGCCCAGGTGTCGCAGCAGGCGACGATTGAATTTGGCAACGGTGTGGTGCGCAACCTGAGCGATGCACGCGGTGACACGCTGCCGTTGCTGCGCCTTGATCCGGTCATGATCGGCAGCATCGTGCCCGGCACGCATGAAGATCGCATTGTGTTAGCACCCACCGACGTGCCGCAGCTGTTACGCGACACGCTGGTGGCGGTTGAAGATCGTCGTTTCTACTCACACCACGGCGTTAATTTCAAAGCCATCGCCAGAGCGTTTTGGGTGAATTTGCGCGCGGGCGAAGTGCGTCAGGGCGGCAGCACGCTCACACAGCAGTTGGTCAAAAATTATTTTCTGACCAATGAACAACGCTATCGACGCAAGCTCACCGAAGCGCTCATGGCCGTACTGCTGGAGGCGCGCTACACCAAGCGCGAACTTCTCAATGGCTATGTGAATGAAATTTTCTTAGGCCAGGACGGGGCGCGCGCCGTACACGGTTTTGGTTTGGGTAGCCGGTTTTATTTTGGTGTGCCGCTGGCCGAACTCGACACAGCTCAAATTGCGCTGCTCGTTGCGATTATTCGCGGCCCTACGTACTACGATCCGAGACGTCACCCGGAGCGCGCTCTGAAGCGTCGTGATCGCGTGCTCAATGCGCTGGTGGATGAGGGCGTTTTGGATCGTGCGCAGGCCGACGCGGCGATTGCCGAGCCGCTGGGCGTCGTGGCGCGACCTGGTCGCGTGATGGGTGCGTCGCCGGCGTTCATGGACGCGGTGCGCGAGCAACTCGCGCGCGACTACGCGGCCGAAGATCTCAATTCAGCCGGGCTGCGCATATTCACCACGCTCGACACGTTCGTGCAGGCCCGCGCCGAGACCATCAGTGCGCGCGAACTGACCCACGTTGAGCGCGATACCGGATTGGAAGAGGGCACGCTGCAGGTTGGTGCGGTGATTACCGATCCGCAGACGGGTGAACTGATTGCCGCGGTGGGCGGGCGCGAGCCGGGCTTTGCCGGTTTTAATCGCGCGCTGTCGTTAAGCCGCCCGATTGGTTCATTGGTGAAACCTTTTGTGTACCTCAGTGCGCTTGAGACCGGCCGCTATCACCTCGGTAGCATCATTCCCAATACGCCGTTGGAGGTGACGCTGGACAACGGTGACGTGTGGGCGCCGCAAAACTATTCAGCGACCGAGTTGGGCGATTTACCGATCTACCGCGCGCTGGCCGAGTCGATCAATCTGCCTGCCGTGCATGTGGGTTTGGATATCGGGATCGACCGGGTGGCACAACAAATTGAGGCGGCCTTGCCCACGCTCGCCGTGCCGCGCTACCCGTCACTGACGCTGGGCGCATTGAACTTGTCGCCCGGGCAAGTGGCGGAGGCTTACGCGACGCTTGCGACGGGCGGCTATGTGACGCCCATGCGTGCGGTGCGCGAGGTGGTGAATGCGCGCGGTGAGCCGCTGTCGCGCTACGAGCTGCGCGTGCGCCGCAGCGCCGACGAACAGGCCGTAGCGCAAATTCTGGCGGCCATGGAAGTGGTGATGGCGCAGGGCACCGGGCGCAGCGCGCGCGGCGTGATTCCCGCGTCGCTGAACGTGGCCGGCAAGTCGGGTAGCAGCAACGACTATCGCGACGGTTGGTTTGCGGGTTTTTCTGCGGATCGTCTGGCCGTGGTCTGGGTTGGGCGCGACGACAACCAGCCGATGGGACTGAGCGGTGCGCGTTCCGCCCTGCCGATCTGGTCGCAGCTCATGCATGCGACGGCGCAGTCGAGCCTGCAAACTGTGTATACCGAGCAGTTAGTGCAGGTGCCGTTTGATTACACCTCGGGCATGCTCGCCGATGAGGGTTGTCCCAATCGGGTTTTGCTACCATTCCCCACTTCGGCCGAACCGCCCGCGCTGGCGCCGTGCGCCGAGGGCCCCACTGACACTGATAACGACGGACTTCTGCCATGGCTACGCGATCGACTCGGCTTGGATTAATACTGGCGCTACTGCCGCTTTTAGGCGCCTGCGCCGGGCTTGATCCGTATCGCACGCCGCCGGCCAGCGGCAGCAACCGACCGGTGCCGCAAGTGCCCAGCTCACCAGCCGCTACCGGTGAGACGCCGTCAACGCCGTTGCCAGGCGAACCCAACGTGGTGCCGCCACCCCCGAGCGCGCCCAAACCCGGTCCCGCTGCCGCGCACTTGCTGGCCGAGGCGCAGCAACTCAGCGCGCGCCGGGATTTTGATCGTGCCGCCGCACAAATTGAACGGGCGCTGCGCATTGAACGCAATAATCCATGGCTGTATTTGGCGCTGGCCGATGTTCGGCTGGCGCAGGACGATGCGCGTCAGGCGTCCATTCTGGTGGGTAAGGCGCGCTCCCTGTCTCAGGGCGATCCACAGGTGCTGCGCGAAGCCGAAGCGTTAACGCTGCGCAATCCGCAGGCGAGTGGCGCACCTTGAGCGAACATGAAAAGGACGGGCCGGCGCCCGCCACCAACGCGGTAAGCGTGACCGATCGCCAGCTCGACGATATTTTCGCGGCCGGCGGCGCACTGTCTGGTGTGCTGCGTGACTACGCACCGCGCGCGCCGCAGCGGGCGATGGCGCGCGCCGTAGCGCAAGCGCTCGACAACGCCGACACGCTGGTGGTGGAAGCCGGTACCGGTGTCGGTAAAACGTTGGCGTATCTTGTGCCTGCCCTGTTGTGCGGACGCCGCGTGGTCATATCTACCGGCACCAAGAACCTGCAGGATCAGCTGTTTCACCGTGATCTGCCAACGGTGACCGCGGCGCTGGGTCAACCGATTAAAACGGCGTTATTAAAAGGGCGCAGCAATTATCTGTGTCGCTATCGACTGACGCAGGCGCGCACCATTGCGCTGCCGCCAAAAGTGGATATGGCCGTGACCCGCGTGGCGGGCTGGGCACTGGATACCAACGATGGCGACATCGCTGAGTACAGTGCGCTGCCCGAAGATCATCCGGTGTGGCCGCATGTCACATCCACGGCCGACAATTGCCTCGGGCAGGACTGCCCGGACTACGGTGAGTGTCACGTGGTGCGTGCGCGGCGTCGTGCGCAGGCAGCCGATTTGGTCATTGTGAATCACCACTTGCTGCTGGCCGATTTCACGCTCAAAGAAGAAGGCTTCGGCGAACTGCTGCCCGGTGCCGAGGCCTGCATCATCGATGAGGCCCATCAGTTGCCCGACATCGCGTCACGATTTTTCGGTGCGCGCGTGAGTGCGCGTCAGGTCCGCGGTTTGCTGGACGATCTGGACGCCGAGGCCACCGAAGCGCAGCTCGACGCGCAGGAAATGCGCGAGGCCGCGGCACCCGTGCGCGAAGCACTGGCTGGCTTTCGCGAGACGCTGGGGCGCTGGGATCGGCGCGTCAATTTCACGCAGCTGCCGCCGCCGGCGCTCAGCGCGCTCGATGTGCTGGGCGATTGCCTGTCGCGGTTATACGAACTGCTGGAGCCGCTCGACGGCCATACGGCCGGGCTGGACGGTGTGCGACGGCGCGCGCAGATGCTGCACAGCTCGCTGCGTCGCCTCACGGACGAGGCCGAGATTGACGACATTCGCTGGGTGGAGGTGTTCCGCGGTGGCTTCGCGCTGCACAGCACGCCACTGGAAGCGGCCGACCAACTGCGCGACATCATGCAGCGTCAGGACTGCGCGTGGGTCATGACCTCAGCCACGCTCGCGGTGCAGGAGAAATTTGATCACTTTGTGGAGCGCATGGGCCTGGTTGAACCCACCACGTTGCGCGTGGGCAGCCCGTTCGATTTTGAGCGTAATGCGCTGATGTATTTGCCCAAGCACCTGCCGGCGCCGTCGAATCGCGACTACACGGCGGCGGTGCTGGATTTGGCGCTGCCGCTTATTGATGCGGCCGGCGGTGGCGCGTTCTTGCTGTTTACCAGTCGTCGCGCGCTGAACGAAACAGCCCAGCGCCTGCAGGGCTACGACGCCTTTCCGGTGCTCGCCCAGGGCGAGGCACCGCGCGATGAACTGCTGCGTCGCTTTCGCGAGTTGGGCAATGCTGTGCTGCTCGGAACGGCCAGCTTTTGGGAGGGCGTGGACGTGCGCGGCTCGGCGCTGCAGCTGGTCGTCATCGACAAACTGCCGTTTGCCTCACCGGGCGACCCGGTCACCGAGGCGCGTCTGAATGCGCTCAAGCAACGGGGCGTGAATGCGTTTGTGCAACATCAGTTGCCCGAAGCGGTGCTGGCCTTGAAACAGGGCGTCGGTCGTTTGATTCGCGATCCTGACGATCGCGGCGTGTGCGTGCTGTGCGACCCGCGCGTGTCGCAGAAAAATTACGGTCGTGTGTTTCGTGCGAGCCTGCCGCCCATGCGTGTCTCCCATGACGCGCAGGACGCCATCGATTTTCTAAAACAGATGCAAACGCCGTGAACATGATGGCGATCGACAGTGCCGGACCGGAGTGTTCGGTGGCGGTTTTGTCCGGACGTCGGGTATTCGAGCGCACCGCACGCGAACCCCGCGCTTATGCGCGCCACGTGCTCGCGTTGGTGGAGGAGGTGCTGTCTGAGGCGGGTCTCAAGCTTGAGCAGATTGAGGTCATGGGCTTCGGTGAAGGACCGGGCGGCCTGACCGGCGTGCGGGTGGCGGCAAGCGTGGTGCAGGGCATGGTCATGGCGACGAACTCTCGGGTCATGGCGGTGTCCAATCTCGCGGCGGCAGCGCATGCGGTGGCGTCACACGAACACGCCGGCATGACCGTGGTGGTGGCGCACGACGCCGGTGCCGGCACGGTGTGCGTGCAGCGCTTTGCGCTTGAGATCGAAGGCGTGGTTGCGGTCGATTCGCCGGCGGTGGTGGCACCCGAAGACGTGCAGTGGCCGGCAGGCCCGCTGTGTGTGACCGGTTCGGGCACGGCGATGCTTGAGTTGCCGGCGGCGGCGGCGTGGGTCGGCGGGGTGCCGATGTGGGCCAGCGCGCGGGATCTGATTGCGGTGATGCGCGCCGGACAGGCACGGGAGGTCGCGCCGGAGCTGGCGCAGCCGCTGTACTTGCGTCATCCCGTAGATGCTAAAATTACGCTCTAACAACAACGAGACAATAGCTGTGAACATAACGCGACGACAGGGCAACTTGATTGGCTTCTTGCTGTGCGCCGGCATGATGGGTTACGCCTACTTCGCGCAATATGTGCAGGGCTATATGCCGTGTCCGCTGTGCGAATTTCAACGCATGGCCATGATCGCCACGGGCGTGTTGTTTGGCATCGCGGCGTTGCACAACCCGGCCCGCATCATGGCGCGCGTGTATGGCGTGCTGATTGCGCTGGCGTCGGTGGGCGGAATTAGTGTGGCCTGGCGCCACGTGTGGCTGCAGGGTCTGCCGCCGGATCAGGTGCCGGCCTGTGGCCCGGGTCTCGACTACATGCTCGGTGCGTTTCCGTTTACCGAAGTGCTGCAAAAAGTGTTCACGGGTTCCGGTGAGTGCGCGAACATTGATTGGTCATTTCTGGGTTTGTCGATGCCGGGCTGGACGCTGGTATGGTTTGTCATCTTTGCGCTGTTTGCGCTCTACAACAATTTCCGTGCGGCGCCTGCTAGCTGAGCAAGCGCCTGATTAGCGCGCCGTAAATGTCGCTGAGCGTGCCAAGGTCGGCCACGGCCACATGTTCATCGATCTGATGAATCGTGCGTCCCACCAAACCCAGCTCGATCACCTCGGGACACCAGCCGCAAATAAATCGTCCGTCTGACGTGCCGCCGCTGGTGGAGCATTCGGCGTTGCGTCCGGTCACCGCCTTAATCGCGCCCAAAGTGGCTTCGCGCAGTGCACCGTCGGCGCTCAAAAATGGCTGGCCCGACAAGCGCCAGTCGATGCTGGCGTCCACGTCATGCTCAGACGCGAGTGTCGCGACCCGCGCCTGAATCACCTCCGCCGTCAGTGCGGTGGAAAAACGCAAATTGAAATCGGCCACGAGCTCGCCGGGAATGACATTGTTGGCGCCGGTGCCGGCGGCAACGTTTGAGATTTGCAGCGTGGTGGGTGGGAAATCGGTCGTGCCTTCGTCCCACACTTCGCTTGCCAACGCGGCAAGAAACGGCGCGGCATCGTGAATGGGATTGCGGGCGAGCGTAGGGTAGGCGACGTGGCCTTGAATGCCTTTCACCGCGAGTCTGGCGTTAAGCGAGCCGCGTCTTCCGTGGCGTACCCGGTCGCCAATGGCCGTGTCGCTGCTGGGTTCTCCAATCACGCAATAGTTTGGCGCAATGCCGCGCGCGGCGAGCGTTTCTACAACGCGGCGCGTGCCGTCGATCGACGGGCCTTCTTCGTCGCTGGTAATCAGGAGCGACAGGCGACCCGCGTGTTGGGGTGTGGCGGCCACGAACGCCTCAATGGCGGTCACCATGGCGGCCAGCGCGCCTTTCATGTCGGCGCTGCCGCGGCCGTGCAGATAATCGCCGTCGATGGTCGCGGCGAACGGCGCATGGCGCCACGCATCGACCGGGCCGGTGGGGACCACATCGGTGTGGCCGGCAAAACATAGATCGGGGCCTTGAGTGCCTCGGGTGGCGTACAGGTTCGTCACCTCGCCGAAGGTCAGCGTCTCGAGCTTGAAGCCTGCAGCGGCCAGTCGTGTCCCCAGTATTTCCTGGCAGCCCGCGTCGTCGGGCGTGACCGAAGGTTGTTGGATCAGCGCGCGCGCGAGTTCGACGGCGGGGTGGGCGCGGCTCACAGGTTGGCGAGTGCCGCGGCCACCGCGTCGGCTTTATAGCCGGCCAGCGTGTGCGGCCCAATGCGCAATACGGGGCGTTTAATCAGTGTGGGATGTTCGCTCAGAAGTTGGATTGCGCGCATCAGCGACAGTTGGTTTTTTTGCGTGTCGCTAAGTCCGCGCCACGTGGTGGAGCGACGATTCACAAAATCGTTCCAGTTGTCCTGGGCCGCGATCCATTCCACCACGCGTCGCGTGTTGATCTTGTCGCGGATGTCGTGACGTTCAACGTGCAGGCCGTCGGCCTCCAGTGCTTTTTGCGCCTTGCGGCAGCCGTCGCAGTTTTTGAGCCCATAGAGGTCAACGGTGTGTTCGGTCATCGTGTTCAGTCCGGTCGCAGAAGTTCGTTGATACTGACTTTGGCGCGGGTTTTTTCGTCCACGCGTTTCACAATTACCGCGCAGTTCAAACTATAGCGCCCGTCTTCCGAGGGCAGGGAGCCGGGCACTACGACGGCGCCAGCCGGCACGCGACCGTAAGTCACCTCGCCGCTTGCACGATCATAAATGCGCGTGCTCTGACCGATGAACACGCCCATCGACACCACGGCACCGCGCTCGACGATCACACCCTCAACGATCTCGGAGCGCGCGCCAATAAAGCAGCCGTCTTCAATAATGGTGGGCGCCGCCTGCAGTGGCTCCAGCACACCGCCGATGCCAACGCCACCGGACAGATGCACGTTGGCGCCAATTTGGGCGCAGGACCCGACCGTGGCCCAGGTGTCGACCATGGTGCCGGCGCCCACATAAGCACCGATGTTCACATAGCTTGGCATCAGCACGACGCCGGGTCCGATGTAGGCACCGTGGCGCACGGTGGCCGGCGGCACAACGCGTACGCCGCTGCGGGCAAATGCTTCGCCGTCCGTGCCGGTGTATTTGAGCGGTACTTTGTCGAAGCCTGAATGTGCGCCGCCGGGCATGATGCTGTTGTCATGCAATCGGAAGTACAGCAGCACGGCTTTTTTAAGCCATTCGTGGACCACCCAGCCCTCGTCAGTGGGCTCGGCGATGCGCCGTTCGCCACTGCCAATCGCCGCGACCGCCTTGGCGACCGCATTGCACACTTCGGCGGGCGCCGTGTCGGGCGTAAGCTCCGCACGGCGTTCGAACGCGTCGTTAATGACGCTGATCACATGATGATTATCATTCATGAGTCAGAGTGTGCGATGCCGGAGCGTCGCGTTCAAGTATCGGCGTTGCCGCTGTCTTGAAGTCGCGACATCACTGCGTCACGCACTTCCAGACAGTCTTCGTCGCTGAGCGATCGGCCGCGCGGGTTGGTCAGGAAAAAAACGTTCTCGGCCCGTTCGCCGACGGTTGTAATTTTGGCCGTTTGCAGTGCAACCCCGCAGGAACGTAACGCGTCACCCACCTGACTCAAAAGGCCCGGCCGATCGGCCGCGGTCATTTCCATGACGGTGCGACGGCGGGTCATATCAATCACAAATTCAAGCCGGGTGGGGGTTTTGAACATGCGCGCACGGCGTGGCCGTTTTCGCGTTATGGTCGGCTGCGAGTCGTCGGCCAGTTGCGCTGCTGAGCATCTGGCGGCGATGGTGTCCATGCGCTCCGCCGAGCCGTGCAGCGGGTTGGTGGTTTCCATCACCCGATACGTGTCGAGGCTGTAATCGTTGCTGGTGGAGGTGATGCGCGCGTCGAGAATGTTGAGCCCGAGTTCTTCGAGCACCGCGGTGGCACGCGCAAAGCCCTGGTTTGATTTTGGTGCATACCACAGCAACAGCAGCACGCCATGGTTTTCCGACGGACGGATGGCGATCAGCGGCTGCGAGGGATCGGCGTGCTGGCTCAAGCGCTCCGTGTGCCACGCAATTTCACGCGGGCCGTGTTGCAGAAAATAATCATCGCCAAGGTCTTGCCAAGTGTGCTGCCACAGTGCCGCGTCGATGTTTTGTTCTTCGAGCAGGCGGCGCGCGTTGTTGCGGTTTTCGACAATCAGTTCGCTGCGACTGATGGGATTGGCAAGCCCCCGATCCAGTGCGTTGCGCGTTTGCCGATAGAGGCGCTCGAACAGCTGCGCCTTCCACGAATTGAAAAGCTTGGGGTTAGTGGCGCGCACGTCGGCCACCGTGAGCAAATACAGATAGTCGAGGTGCAGCTGATCACCCACCAGTGCGGCGAATTCGTTGATGACCAGCGGATCATTGACGTCCTTTTTCTGCGCCGTGATCGATAAATCAAGATGATGACGCACGAGCCACGCCACCAGACGCGCATCGTAGGGGCTCATGCCGTGATCAATGCAAAACGCGTGCGCGTCGGTCGCGCCAAGTTCGGAATGATCGCCGCCGCGACCTTTGGCGATGTCATGGAACAAACCGGCCAGATAGGCAATCAGCGGACGCGGCGTGTTCTGCATGATTTGCGAGCAATACGGGTATTCGGTATTGAAGCGCGACAGAGCGAAGCGTCGCAGGTTGCTGACCACAAACAGCGTGTGTGCATCCACCGTGTAGGCGTGAAAAAGGTCGTACTGCATGCGGCCGACGATGCGCCCGAACGCCGGAATATACAGGCCCAGCACGCCGTAACGATTCATACGCCGCAGCTCGTGCGTGACGCCGGCCTTGGCATCCATGATGCGCAGGAACATTTTTTTGTTGTCAACGTTGTCGCGAAAGTCATCGTCAATCAGATGCCGTGCTCTGCGCACGGCACGGATCGTGCGCGCCGTGACGCCGCGCACGCGCTCGTCGCGTTGCACGTGGAAAAACAGTTCGAGAATGGCGCCGGGTTCGCGATCAAACAGCGTGGTGTCAACTAGATCCACGTTGCCATTCACAACGTTGAAGCGTTCGTTTAGCGACTCGGTGATCGGCGTGTCGGTCAGAATGGCTTCTTCAAACAGCTGCAGCAGCATCTCGTTCATGCGCGACTGCTTGAGCACGGTGCGGTAGTAGCGCTGCATCATTTGTTCGACGGCGAGCGTGTGTGGCGTGTCGCGATAGCCGAGTTGATCGGAGAGCACGATTTGATGATCGAACAGCAGACGGTCTTCGCGCCGGCCAGTCAGCACATGGAGCGCGTAACGCAGCTTCCACAAGAACTCGCGGCCGTCGCACAGGCCGTCATACTCGGCCTGGGTTAAAAACCCGAGACCCACCAAATCTTCCAGCGTGTCGGCACCAAAGTGACGCTTTGCGACCCAGCCCACCATCTGAATGTCACGCAGGCCACCGGGGCTGCCTTTGATGTTCGGTTCCAAATTGTAGCCGGTGTCGTTGTAGCGCAAATGGCGCGCTTTTTGTTCGGCGAGTTTGGCCTCGAAAAAGGATTTTGATGGCCATAATTTCTCTGGCCCGGTTGCGTCACGGGCACGCTCGAACAGCGCCTCATCACCTTCGAGTAGACGCGATTCCATGAGGCTGGTGGCCACCGTGACATCTTCGGTGCCCTCGCGCACACAGTCGTCGATGGTGCGCACGCTGTGGCCCACTTCAAGGCCGATGTCCCACAGCAGCGTGAAAAAATCGCCCAACGTTGCGAGATTGCCGTTGTCCAGATCCGCGCGCCGGCTGTCAGGCAGCAGCACCATAATATCGATGTCAGAGCCCGGATGGAGCTGACCACGTCCGAAGCCGCCGACGGCGACCAGCGCCAGACCGGCGGCGCTTTGCCCCAAGCAGTCCTGCCAGGCGCGAATCAGGAGGCCATCGACCAGCGTGGCGCGGTCGATAACCAGCTGGTTGATGTCCGCGCCGTCCGTGAAGGCCTGCTTCTGGCGCTCTGTGCCGTCGTTCAGTGCGGCCTTATAGCGGGCCAGCGGGGTGCCGGCACGGTTGGCGTCAAGCGCACTGAGTTCGGGGTGAGACATGCTACATGTTGCCGGAGGCGCCCAGTGTGAGCACCTCGAAGCCGTCCGCCGTGACCAAAACGGTGTGCTCCCACTGCGCCGACAGCGAGTGATCTTTGGTGACCACGGTCCAACCATCGCGCAGCGGCGGTTTTACAGCGGCGCGTCCGGCGTTGACCATGGGTTCAACCGTGATGGTCATGCCCTCGTGCAGGACATCGCCCTGACCGGGGCTGCCGTAGTGAAGCACCTGCGGGTCTTCATGAAAGCCCTCACCAATGCCGTGTCCGCAGTATTCGCGCACGACGGAGTAGCCGGAGCCCTCCACGTGCTTTTGAATGACGCTGCCGATATCACCAATGGTGGTGCCGGGCCGAATTTGCTCAATGCCTTTGCACATCGACTCATGGGCGATGCGGGCCAGGCGCTGGCCAATGACCGTGGGCTTGCCGACATGAAACATACGGCTGGTATCACCGTGAAAGCCGTCTTTGATGACGGTGATGTCGATATTGATGATATCTTGGCTTTTCAAGCGCTTATCGCCTGGAATGCCGTGGCAAACGACGTGATTCACCGACGTGCAGATGGATTTGGGGAATCCTTTGTAGTTCAAAGGTGCGGGAATCGCGTCCAAATCGTTCACAATGAAGTCATGGCAAACCTGATTTAATTCGTCGGTGGTGACGCCCGGTTTGACGTAATCTCCGATCATATCGAGCACGCTGGCCGCTAAACGGCCTGCGACACGCATTTTCTGCTGCTGTTGTTCATTCTTGATAGTGGCGGGCATAGGACTCTGACGTTTGTTGCGGCAAGCCGGGTATGGTATAAAGCGGCCGCTTTTTTAGCAATAAATCCACACACATGTCGTCACGTTCGGCGGGGTGCCTCGGGAGACCGGGGT
Organism: Gammaproteobacteria bacterium; assembly: GCA_045106455.1. Classification (GTDB taxonomy): domain Bacteria; phylum Pseudomonadota; class Gammaproteobacteria; order Steroidobacterales; family JBCCMA01; genus JBCCMA01. The sequence goes on along the minus strand of JBGCEL010000053.1, from coordinate 47,580 downwards.
TGTCGAATGGGGCATGTGGAGGCTCAACCCGTTTAGGAGAAAACTTATGAGCGACGTTTCCATGCGTCAAATGCTGGAAGCGGGCGTCCATTTTGGACACCAGACCCGTTTCTGGGATCCGAAGATGGCCCCGTTTATTTTTGGCCAGCGCAATAAAATCCACATTATCAATCTCGAAAAGAGCCTGCCGCTTTTTACCGAAGCAGCCGGTTTCGTGAAGCATCTTGTCGCCGACGGCGGCAGCATCATGTTCGTTGGCACCAAGCGTGCCGCGCGTGACGCTGTTTCCAGTGAAGCGGAACGTTGCGACATGCCCCACGTGAGCCATCGCTGGCTCGGCGGCATGCTCACGAACTTCAAAACCGTGCGTCAATCGATCAAGCGTCTTAAAGAACTTGAAGCGATGCGTGACGACGGCGGGTTTGACCGCATCAGCAAGCGCGAAGCGCTGACGCTGACGCGCGAACTCACGAAGCTCGATCGCAGCCTTGGCGGCATTAAAGATATGCCATCACTGCCAGATGCTTTGTTCGTGATTGATGTCATGCACGAAAAAATCGCCGTGCACGAAGCCAACAAGCTCGGTATTCCTGTGATTGCTGTGGTCGATACCAACAGCTCACCTGAACCGATTGATTACGTGATTCCGGGCAACGATGACGCCATGAGCGCCATTGCCCTGTACACCAGCGTGATCAGCGAAGCGGTGCTCGAAGGCCGTGCGTCGGCCCCGGCCGTACCCGTAGGTGATGACGACTTCGTCGAACTCGATGCCGATGGCAAGCCACGCAAGCGCGCGGCCAAAAAGCCGGCTGCAAAGAAAAAGACGACGCGCAAGGCGGCCCCAAAAGCCGCCGCTGACGAGGCACCGAAAGCGGCTGCTGAGGAAGCGCCAGCCGCGCCAGCAGAAGACGCTCCGGCAGATGCTGCCAAAGCGGATGATGCGAAAGCGTCTGAATAGCGTCTAAACCACAACACATCTTTTAAGAGGAATACCCATGTCTGTTACAGCTGCCATGGTCAAGCAACTGCGCGAGCGAACCGGCGCTGGCATGATGGAGTGCAAACGTGCACTCGTCGCGTCTAACGGTGATATCGATGCAGCCGCTGAGCAAATGCGCAAAAGCGGTCAGGCCAAAGCGGACAAGAAAGCGGACCGCGTTGCGGCCGAGGGCGTCATCATCATCAAGCAGGCCGACGACGGCTCGCGTGGTGTGATCGTTGAAGTGAACTCTGAAACCGATTTTGTCGCCAAAGACGCCGGTTTCATGGGCTTTGCCAATCAGACCGCCGACATTGTTTTGAGTGCCAACCCGGCCGACGTCGCCGCGCTGTACGCAGCGCCCAACGGCAACGGCCAAACGGTGGACGAAGCACGTCGCGATCTGATCGCAAAAATCGGTGAAAACATCGGTGTGCGTCGCTTCCAGATCGTGCAAGGCGGCGATCGTCTGGGCAGTTATCTGCACGGCGCTCGTATCGGCACGCTCGTCGCGCTCACCGGCGGCGATGATGAACTGGCCAAAGACGTTGCCATGCACGTGGCGGCGAGCAGCCCCGAGTGCCTGGATGAGAGCGGTCTGGATGCCACGCTGCTTGAAAAAGAGCGTGACATCTACCGTACGCAGGCGGCCGAATCCGGCAAGCCACCTGAAATCATCGAAAAAATGATTGAAGGTAAAGTGCGCAAGTTCGTCAACAGCGTCACGCTGCTGGGCCAGCCGTTTGTCAAAGATGACAAGCAGACGGTCGGCAAGCTTCTGTCTTCAAAATCGGCCACCGTGGCAAGCTTCGTGCGCTACGGCGTTGGCGAGGGGATCGAGAAGAAAGAAGAAAACTTTGCTGAAGAAGTGCGCAAGCAGGTTGAGGACGTCCAAAAGGACTGACCTTTTGCATGTGGCGTCGGCAACGGCGCCACATCTTCGCCACATTCGACGGTCACACTTTAAATCAAGATTAGGGAGCGGGTGGAACGCGTGAAACGCATACTACTGAAATTGTCTGGTGAGGCCCTTCTTGGCAATGTGGACTACGGCATTGACCCCGAGGTGATTAATCGTATCGCGGGCGAGATTCGCGATGTCGTGGATGAGGGCGTCGAAGTCGGCATCGTTATCGGTGGCGGCAATATTTTCCGCGGCGAAGGCCTGGCCCGCAGCGGCATCGACCGTGTCACGGGCGATCACATGGGCATGCTGGCCACGGTTATGAACGCGCTGGCGCTGCAGGATGCGCTCGAGCGCATCGATGTCTACGCGCGCGTCATGTCGGCCCTGCGCATCAACGAGGTCTGCGAAGACTATATTCGCCGTCGCGCTGTGCGCCATCTCGAGAAGGGGCGCGTCACGATTTTTGCCGCCGGCACCGGCAGCCCGTTTTTTACCACCGACACGGCAGCTGCTTTGCGCGCCATCGAGATCGGTGCGGACGTTCTGCTCAAGGCCACAAAAGTTGACGGCGTATACTCGGCCGATCCCATGACCGATTCGTCGGCAACGCGTTACCCTACGCTTGCGTTCGACAAAGTGCTGACCGACAAACTGGGCGTGATGGACGCGACAGCCATTGTTATGTGCCGCGACAATAATTTGCCGCTGCGCGTGTTTAATTTGAATAACTCCGGTGCGCTCATGCGCATCGTTCGCGGCGACGACGTTGGCACGCTGGTGACCAACGAGACAGCCTGAGGAGCGACCGATGATTGAAGACATTAAAAAAGATGCCGCCGAGCGGATGGAAAAAAGTGTCGAGTCGCTGAAGCTTGAGCTGAAAAAACTGCGTACCGGTCGTGCGCACGTGAGCCTGCTGGATCACATCACGGTGGAGTATTACGGCTCGCCCGTGCCGCTGTCGCAGGTGGCCAACGTAACGGCGGAAGACGCGCGGACGCTGAGCATCGCGCCGTGGGAAAAAGACATGGTGCCGGTCATCGAAAAAGCGATCATGGCCTCGGATCTGGGTTTGAACCCAAACACCGCAGGGGTCGTGATTCGTGTGCCGCTGCCGCCACTGACCGAAGAGCGACGCAAGGACATGATCCGGGTCGTGCGCAACGAAGCAGAGGGCGGTCGTGTTGCCATTCGCAATATCCGTCGTGACGCGATCAGCAGTTTTAAAGAGCTGGTAAAAGAAAAAGAAATTGGCGAAGACGACGATCGCCGTGCGCAGGATGACGTCCAGAAATTGACCGACCAGTACGTCGGTAAGGTGGACGAGGCGCTGGCCGAGAAAGAAACGGAACTCATGGAATTTTGATTCAGCGTTAGTCTGAAGCGAACGATGAGCACCGTAATCCCCGACCCCAGACACACCGAACCGCCTTACGGCGTGTCGCATATCGCTGTCGTTATGGATGGCAACGGACGCTGGGCGCAGGCCCGGGGTATGCCGCGTCGTGCCGGACATCGCGCGGGCGTTACGGCGGCGCGCAAACTGGTCGAAGCCTGCGGCGAAATTGGCGTGCCGGTACTCACACTGTTTGCGTTTAGCAGCGAGAACTGGCGCCGGCCACCGCGCGAAGTGCAGCTGCTCATGGGTTTGTTTGTCGAGTCACTGCAGCGCGAAGTGGCCGATCTGCACAAAAATAATGTGCAGGTGGCGTTTATCGGAGACACCGGTACGCTGTCGCAGCGTCTGCAAACACAAATTACGAGCGCCGAGGCGCTCACACGTAACAACACGGGTTTGAAGCTGCGCATTGCCGTGTCTTACGGCGGTCGCTGGGATTTGGCGCAGGCGGCGAAGCGTTTGGCCGAGCGTGTTGAAAGCGGCGAGATGCGCGCTCGCGACATTGACGAAGAGGCGCTGGATGGCGCGATGAGTTTGGCGGATGTGCCCGACCCGGATCTGTTTATTCGCACCGGCGGCGAAAAACGCATTAGCAACTTTTTGATGTGGAATCTTGCCTACAGCGAGCTGTATTTCTCCGACGTGCTGTGGCCCGATTTCGACGCGACAGCACTCACTGACGCGCTCAGCAGTTTCGAATCGCGTCAGCGCCGCTATGGACGCACCGCGCAGCAAATTTCCTGATGCGCCAGCGCATCATCACCGCCGTCATTCTGGCGGTTCTGCTTCTCACCTCCATCGTCTATTTGCCCACGTCGCTGCTGCTGCTGGGGTTAGGCTTGTTGTTTTTGGGTGGCTTCTGGGAATGGGCGGGATTTGCGGGTCACAAGTTTGGTCTGCGGCGCTTACCGTTCGTCGGCACCGGGCTGCTCGGGCTCGCCGCCACGTATGTTTACATTTTTGAAATGGGCGGTTCACCGCTGCCGATCCTCGTCGCCGCGGCCCTTTGGTGGGTGATCGCGCTGCTGTGGGTGATGCGCTATCCCACACCCGTTCCCGGGTATGTGGTGCGCGCTGCGGCGTTCGTCGTATTGATTCCCGCCTGGCTGGGTCTGGCCCTGCTGGTGTCGCGCGAGACCCTGGGCGGTCTGTGGCTCCTGAGCGCGTTTTTTCTGGTTTGGGCAGCGGATACAGGCGCTTACTTCTGCGGTAAGGCGTTTGGACGGCACAAACTGGCGCCGTCCGTGAGCCCCGGAAAGACCTGGGAAGGGGTGGTCGGTGGCGTGGTGCTGGCGGTGATTGTGGCGGTGGTCTTAGCCCTGCAACTGGGTATCGATCCGGTGGTTTTTGGCGCCGTGGCCGTCCCCATCGCGCTGGCCTCGGTGGTTGGTGACCTGATTGTGAGCCTGTTCAAGCGCAATGCGGGCCTCAAAGACAGCGGCAGACTGTTTCCCGGTCATGGCGGCATCCTTGATAGAATCGACAGCGTCTGTGCCGCCGCGCCGTTGCTGGCTCTGGGATTGATTCTCGCGGGCCTCAAAGCGGCGACCTGACGGGTTTTCTGAAGGAACCATTGGTGAGCGACACGGTCGGTTTGTGGCAGGGGGCAAAACTCCCGAAGGGTTATCGCAACACATGACATTTATTATCACTATCGCCGCGGCGATTGTTGCTATCGGCGTTTTGGTCACCGTGCACGAATACGGGCATTACATCGTGGCGCGCAAAATGGGCATTAAGGTGCTGCGTTTCTCTGTGGGCTTCGGTAAACCGATTTGGAGCAAAGTGGCGGGCCCGGATCGCACGGAGTATCAAATTGGGGCGCTGCCGCTCGGCGGCTACGTCAAGATGCTCGACGAGCGCGAAGGCCCTATCTCACCGGCCGACGCGGGCCGTGCCTACAATCACAAAAGCACCTGGGCGCGCATGGCCGTTTTGGTCGCCGGCCCCATGGCGAATTTTTTGTTTGCGATCGCTACGTTCTGGATCATCTTTAGTGTGGGCGTGCCCGACGTGCGCTCAGTGATCGGCAACGTCGTGCAAGACAGCGACGCGGGTCGTGCGGGCTTGCGCAGTGGCGATGAGATTACGCGCATCAATGGCGCGGACGTCAGCAACTGGGGCGACGCGCGCGTGGCGCTGCTTGAAGCGGTCATCGACGGACCGCAGATCGATATTGAAGTGACCTCCCAGAACGGTTCGCGCAACGATGTCACCGTCGCGATTGCGCAAGATGGCAAGGATCTTACGGAACCCGGTGCGCTGTTGCCGGGCCTCGGACTCGAGCCGTGGCGTCCACCGCTGCCGGCGATCATCGGCAAACTCACTGAGAACGGTCCGGCTGAGCAGGCGGGTCTGGTCGCCGGCGATCAGATCATGGCCATCAACGGGCTCGATATCGCAGGTTGGGCGGAGCTGGTGCGCGAGCTTAGTGCGCGTCCGGGCGAGACGGTGAGTTTTGAAGTGTTGCGCGACATTCGTCCGCGCACCTTCGAGGTGACATTGGGGCAAACCGAACGCAACGGTGAGCAGCAGGGCTTTCTCGGTGTCGAGCTAAGCCAGCCTGACGATTATCAATCCCTGTGGGGCGACATGATCCAGCCGCGTCGCTTCGGCGTATTGCCGGCGTTGGGCGAAGCGGTCAGCGAAACGGTGGGCAACAGCACGCTGATGCTGAAGATGTTCTACAAGATGCTGACAGGTAAAGTGTCGGTTAAGAATTTGAGTGGACCGATCACCATTGCTCAGTACGCGGGCATTACGGTGCAAGACGGCCCGATTTATTATTTGCGTTTTCTGGCGTTGTTGAGTGTGAGCCTGGGTGTGCTGAATTTGCTGCCCATCCCCATGCTCGACGGCGGACAAATTGTGTACCAGCTGGCTGAAACGGTGAAAGGATCACCGGTGTCAATGCGTACCGAAATAATTGGACAACAGATCGGCATGATCATGCTGCTGATGTTGATGGGCTTCGCCGTGTTTCAGGATATCGGGCGGTTTGCCGGCTAATGAGGAATCGAATGAGCATTCGCAGTGGTCTTTGGGCAGCGCTGGTGGCGCTGTCATTGCAGGTAACCCCGGCTTTCGCACAGGAAGACGGTTTCACCGTGCGCGATATTCGGATTGAGGGTCTGGGCCGAATTACCGACGGTGCAGTGTTCAACTATCTGCCGGTCAATATCGGCGATCGCATGACGTTGTCGAAGCTGCAGGAAACGCTGCGCGCGGTGTACGCCAGCGGCTTCTTCTCCGACGCTCAGCTGCGCCGCGACGGCGACGTGCTCATTATCGTGGTGCGCGAACGACCGGCCATCGCGTCTTTTGAAATTGAGGGCAACAAGGACATCAAGACCGAGGATCTCAAAGAGAACCTGCGTGGTGTTGGTCTGGCGCCCGGTCTGTCGTTCGATCAGTCGGTGCTGGACGAGGTGAAGCAATACCTCACGTCTGAGTATTTTAACCGCGGCAAATACGGCGCGACGGTCAATACCGAAATCACGGAGCTCGACGACAATCGCGTCGACGTTCAAATCAATATCAAAGAAGGCGCACGCGCGCAGATCAAGCAGATCAATTTGGTTGGCAACACCGTGTTTAACGACGATGAGTTGCTGGAAGAAATGACGCTGCGTACGCCGAACCTGCTGTCGTTTTTCCGCAAAGACGATCGCTATTCGCGCGAAGGCCTTGAGGGTGATCTGGAGGCACTGCGTTCGTATTACATGGATCGTGGTTACGCCAACTTCGACATCTCATCAACGCAGGTGGCGATCTCGCCCAACAAAAAAGACGTGTATGTCTCGATCAACATGGAGGAGGGCGAAACCTACACCGTCTCCGAGGTCAATCTCTCCGGCGATCTGGTGATTCCCGAAGAGCAGCTGCGCGCGCTGGTTTTGATCAAACCCGGCCAGACGTTTTCGCGCAAGCTCATGACGCGCAGTAACGAACTGATCAGCTTCCGCCTGGGTGGCGAAGGCTTCGCACAGGCAGAAGTGCAGCCGATCCCGGACATCGATCCTGAGGCGCGCACCGTCGCACTGGATTTGCGCGTGCTTCCGGGCGAGCGGGTGTACGTGCGCGATATCGTGTTTAGCGGCACCGAAAATGTCGACGATGATGTGTTCCGGCGCGAAATGCGCCAGATGGAAAGCGCGTGGTTATCCAACACCGCGGTGGAGCGTTCGCAGCAACGTATCGCGCGACTCCCGTTTGTGGAAAATGCCGAATTCGAAACCGTACCGGTGGCCGGTAGCGCCGATATGGTGGACATCGAGTTTGATATTGAAGAGGGCCTGCCGGGCCAGTTCGGCGGCGGTTTGGGGTTCTCGCAGGTGTTTGGTCTGTCGTTGAACGGCAACTTCACGCATTCCAACTTTTTGGGTCGCGGTGAGCGCCTGTCGGTGGACGTTAACGGCGGCGAATTCTCCAAGATCTACAGCATCTCGCACACCAACCCTTACGCCACGCCCGACGGCGTCAGCCGTTCGTTAGGCCTGAACTACACGGACACCACGCGTTTGAGTATCGCGTCGTCGAGCTTTGCGTCGGAAATTTTGTCGCTGTCGGTGGACTACGGTTGGCCGCTGTCTGAATTTTCCCGTTTCAACATCGGCATGGTGTTGTCGGACAACGAGCTGCAGGCCAACGCGGCGGGCTCGTCCCAGAGTCTCGACTGGATCCGTTTGAACGGTAACCCGTTCGATGTGACCAACATCAACCGCGGACCGTGCGGGGGTCAGGGTATCGAGCAAGACTTCAACGGTTTCCAGACCGTCGATGTGTGCGGCACCGATTTCAAGGCGCTGGAGATCAGCACCGGCTGGGTATACGACAGCCGCAACCGCTTTATTTTCCCGACCAGTGGTGTGCGTCAACGCCTGTCGCTGAACATGACCGTGCCGGGCAGCGACGTCGAATACTACGTCGCCCGCTACGACCTGAACGCACTGGTGCCGCTGTGGGGCAATTTTATTGCCAGCTGGAACCTGCAGCTCGCGTTTGGCGAAGATATGGGTGACACCACCGCATTGCCGCCCTACCGCAACTTCTTTGGCGGCGGCCCGGACTCGATTCGCGGCTTTCGCCAGAGTCGCCTTGGCCCGCTGGACTCCATTGGCAACGCCTACGGCGGCAACATGCTGACCGTGAGCCAGCTGGCGCTCATCGTTCCGACACCTGAGAAACTGGCCGCCTCAGCGCGCGTTTCGGTGTTTTGGGACGTTGGTAACGTGTTTAGCACCAATTCCACGGTTTTCCGCGAGCTAAACTCTGCGGTGGCTGGCGTGCTGCCGCCGATCCGGGACTACGATTTTTCTGTCGATAGCCTTCGTCAATCGGCCGGTCTCGCGGTAGAATGGCTGGCGCCTTTGGGTACGTTCCGTTTCAGCTACGCATTGCCGTTTAATACCGAAGATGACGTGCGCGATCCGGATACCGGCATTATTTTGCGACGCGGCGATGACATCGAGCGTTTTCAATTTTCAATCGGTCGTTCGTTTTAGAACGACTTCTTTTAGTGTGTGACACGAGTGACAACCGTAATGAATAAATTGACCTTTGCACTGCTTAGCCTCGCCGCCATGGTTTCGACCAGCGCGGTCCAGGCCGCCGACCTCAATATCGGCTTTGTAAATGTGCAAAAACTATTGGCTGAGGCCCCGCAGGCCAAATCTTCCATGCAGGCTTTGCAGGACGAATTTGCACCGCGTCTGCGTGGCCTGAAAGATCAGGAAACCGAGTTCAAATCGCAGGCTGAAAAAATGCAGCGCGATGCGGCGGTGATGGGCGACGGCGAACGCCGCGAAGCCGAGCGCACGTTGCGCGACAAGCAGCGTGATCTGGTGCGTCGTCAGGAAGAGTTTGCAGAAGACTTCAATCTGCGCCGTAACGAGGTGCTCGGTCAGCTGCAAAAATCGCTGATGGAAGAAGTGCAGACGTTTGGCCGCAATCAACGCTATGACATCATCATCGGTGATGGTGTGCTGTTTGCCAGCGATGCGGTGGATGTGACGGCTCAGATCCTGTCGGCTCTGGCCAGTCGCCACAACTCGTCCAACTAGCTTTTTTAAGACGATGTCGCGCACAGGTGATACTCCGCGTGCGCTGCCGATCGGCGAGCTCGCGACGCGCTTCGGCTGTGACGTCGTGGGCGATCCTGACGTCACCGTGTGCCGCGTTGCGACCTTGTCGGGCGCGGCCGGTGGCGATCTAACGTTTCTGGCGAATGCCAAATACCGGCGCTATCTCGAAGCCACGCAGGCCAGCGCGGTGGTACTGGCCGAGAGTGACGCCCAGAGCTGTGCCACCAACGCGCTGATCGCGAAAGACCCCTACGTTACCTATGCGCGCATTGCGCAAATTTTGCATCCACTGCCGCTACCGCGCAGTGGCCAGCATCCCGCGTCGGCGTGTGCCGATGACGCATCCATTGCCGCCAGCGCGCACATTGGCCCCGGTGCGGTGGTCGAGGCCGGTGCCGTGGTCGGCGAGCGCGTCTATGTGGGCCCCAACTGCGTCGTGAGCGAAAACGTGGTGCTGGGCGACGACTGCCGACTCGTGGCAAACGTTGTGTTGTGTCACGGCGTGCAGCTTGGTCAGCGCGTCACCATTCATCCCGGCGCCGTGATCGGTGCTGACGGCTTTGGCTATGCGCGCGATGCCGATGGATGGATCAGCGTGCCGCAGGTCGGGAGCGTATCGTTGGGCGATGATGTGGATGTGGGCGCGGGCACCACGATCGATCGCGGCGCCGTTGAAGACACCGTGATCGAACACGGCGTGAAGCTCGACAATCAGATCCAGATCGGACACAACGTGCGCATTGGTGAGCACACGATCATCGCCGCGTGCTCGGGCGTGTCCGGCAGTACCGTCATCGGTAAACGCTGTCTGATCGCAGGGGCCGTTGGTTTTGTTGGCCATCTGAACATCGCCGACGATGTCACTGTGACGGGTCAGACGATGGTGAATCGCTCGATCCCTGAAGCAGGGGTATACTCAAGCGCGCTGCCGATGGATGACGCGGTGCGCTGGCGTAAAAACAGCGCGCGTTTCCGTCGCCTCGATGATCTTGCCCGCACCGTCAAACGCCTGGAAAAGAAGGTTGACGGTCGGGATTAATTCCTTCTTCGCCTTCAACCTTTTGCGAGCTTCAGTCGGATGAGCACAGGCTACACAATGGACATTCACGCGGTAATTAAACAATTGCCGCATCGTTACCCGTTTCTGCTGGTCGACCGGGTGTTGGACTGCCGCCCCGGCGAAACGCTGCAGGCGATCAAAAACGTCACAATTAACGAGCCGTTTTTTCAGGGTCATTTTCCCCAGCGACCGGTCATGCCGGGCGTGATCATTCTGGAGGCGCTCGCCCAAGCCACGGGGTTGTTGGCTTTCGCAACCGTGGGCAGCACGCCCGATGACAACACGCTGTACTACTTTGTGGGTATCGACAAAGCGCGTTTTCGCAAACCGGTGGAGCCGGGCGATCAGCTGCTGATGGATGTGAAGCTTGAGCGTCATCTCAAGAAAGTGTGGAAATTTTCCACGCGCGCAACGGTGGACGGCACGCTGGTCGCGTCGGCCGAAATGATGTGCGCGCCGTCGGAATTTGAAACTTGATCCATCCAACGGCGGTCATCGATCCGGGTGCGACCCTTGCCGACGGTGTTGAAGTGGGCGCGTACGCGGTTATTGGGCCCAAAGTCACCATTGGAACCGGCACCAAGATCTGGCCGCATGTCGTCATTGAAGGCCCCACCGAGATTGGTCGCGATAATCAGATCTTTTCTTTTTGCTCGATCGGCGCGGCGCCGCAGGACAAAAAGTACGCAGGCGAAGACACCACGCTTGCAATCGGCGATCGCAACGTCATTCGCGAGAGCTGCACCATTAATCGCGGCACCTCGCAGGATCGCGGTCATACCAGCATTGGCGACGACAACTGGATCATGGCCTACGTGCACGTGGCGCATGACTGCGACGTGGGCAACCAAACGGTGCTGGCCAATAACGTCACGCTGGCCGGTCACGTGAGCGTGGGGGATTTCGCCATTTTGGGCGGCTTCACCAAAGTGCATCAATTTTGCCGCGTGGGCGCGCACGCGTTTTGCAGCATGAACAGCGATCTGAATCGCGACGTGCCGCCGTTCGTTACGGCGTCCGGGCGCATGGCCATTCCGCGCGGGGTGAACGCTGAGGGTCTGAAGCGACGCGATTTCACCAGCGAACAAATTCGCAATATTCGCAATGCCTACAAAGTGATTTACCGCCAGGAACTCAAGCTGGACGAGGCGCTGGCCGAGCTGGATCAGCGCGTGGCTGAGCAACCCGAAATCGCCGATTTTATCGAGTTCGTGCGCAACAGCGAACGCAGCATTATTCGCTAATGCTCACCGTCGGCGTCATTGCCGGTGAGGCGTCCGGCAGCGCGCTCGGTGCGGGTTTGATGCAGGCGCTGCAAAGCCGGCACGACAACGTGCGTTTCGTCGGCGTGGGTGGTGACGATATGGCCGCCCTTGGCGCGGAGCTCTGGCTGCCAGCGCGCGAGTTGGCCGTGATGGGTCTGGCCGAAGTCGTGCGTCATCTGCCGCGCTTGCTGCGTCATCGCAAAACCCTGCGCGAAAAATTCCTCGCGACTCAGCCCGACGTGTTTGTCGGCATTGATCTCCCCGATTTTAATCTCGGTGTGGCCAGTTGGTTGCGCGAGCGCGGTATCCGCACGATCCAATACGTCAGCCCGTCGGTTTGGGCGTGGCGCGAGAAGCGCGTAAAAACGATTGCACAGGCCGTGGACGAGGTGCTGTGTTTGCTGCCGTTTGAGCCGGATTTTTATGCCCGTCACAACGTGGCCGCGCGCTTTGTGGGTCATCCGTTGGCCGACGATATTGCGCAGGCGTTGCCACGCGCCCCGGCGCGTGCCGCGCTCGGGCTTGCGCCGAATAACCCCGTGTTGGCCGTGCTACCGGGCAGCCGCCAGGGCGAGATCGCGACCACCGTGCCGGTCTTTGCGGCTGCCGCGCAGGCGCTGCAAACGGCCGACGACACGCTTGGGGTGGTGGTGCCTATCGCTGATCGCGGACTGCGCGAGCCATTGCAGGCGCTGTTTGCCACGCATGCGCCGGGCCTCAAGGTGCACTGGCTTGATGGTCAGGCGCGCGACGCCATGGCCGCGGCGGACACCGTGCTGCTGGCATCGGGCACCGCCACCCTTGAAGCCATGCTGATCGGCCGACCGATGGTGGTGGGCTATCGACTCGCGGGTCTCACGTCGTTTTTGTTGCGGCGGTTTTCGCTCATTAACATTCAGCATTTTTCGCTCCCCAATTTGCTGGCCGACGAGGCGCTCGTGCCGGAGCTTTTGCAAGAAGCACTGACGGTGGATGCGGTGGTTAATGCCGTGCGCGACAAACTGTATGCACCGGACGGCTGCGCGCCGTTGCTGGCGCGCTTCGATGCGCTGCGCGGTCTGCTCGCCAATGATGCCAGCGCGCACGCGGCCGCGGCGGTTTTGGAGCACGCACGTGCGGGTTAAAGCGGGTGTGGATGAGGCGGGTCGCGGGCCGCTGGCCGGACCGGTCGTGGCGGCCGCGGTGATCCTTGGTGATCATCCGGCGCTTGCGGCGGTCAACGATTCAAAAAAATTGAGCCACAAGCAGCGCATTTGTCTGGCCGATCTGGTGATCGAGCACGCCACGGCGTTTTTTGTCGCAAGCGCCACCCAGCATGAGATTGATTCGCTAAATATCCTGAATGCCACACATTTGGCCATGCAGCGTGCGGTGCAGGGCCTGAGCCTGTGCCCGGATTTTGTGCGTGTGGATGGCAATCGACATCCCGACTTTCACTGGAACGACGTACCATTGCTGGCGGAAAGTCTCATTGGGGGAGACGCGCTGGATCGATCCATCGGCGCGGCTTCGATCATGGCCAAAGTATGGCGCGATCAACACATGCACAATCTTGATCAACAGTATCCGCAGTACGGTTTTGCCAAGCATAAGGGCTATCCCACCGCGGCTCACGTGAGCGCTTTGAATGAGCACGGGCCGTGCCCCGAGCATCGCCGTTCGTACAAGCCCGTGCAGCGGGCGTTGAACGTGCGGTCCGCGCAACGATGAGCGACGCCAATCCCAATTTCGTGCATCTTCGAGTGCACACGGAATACTCGCTGCTCGACAGCGTGGTGCGCATCGGGCCGCTCATGAAAGCCGTGGCCGACGGCGGCATGCCGGCGGTGGCCATTACCGACGACACCAATCTTTTTGCGCTGGTCAAATCGTGGCGCAAGGCGCTCGACAGTGGCGTGAAGCCGATTATCGGCGCAGACCTTTGGGTGCGCGATGAGACCGACGAGCCGCCCACGCTGCTCACCGTGCTGTGTCAGCACCACGCCGGTTTTTTGAATTTGTCGGCGCTGATTACGCGTGCCTATCTGGAGGGGCAGGTGCTGGGGCGCGCGTACGTGCAGCGCGACTGGCTGACGCCGGAATCGACCCACGGGCTGATTGCGTTGTCGGGTGGTCATGCCGGTGCCATTGGGCGTTGTCTGTTGGGTCAGCATCCTGAAAATGCCGCCGAGCTGGCGCGCTGGCACACCGAGCTTTTCGCCGATCGGTTTTACCTCGAGGTCAGTCGTACCGGCCGCGCGGATGAAGATCGTTATTTGCACGCCGCGGTCGCGCTGTCATCTGAGTTGAGTCTGCCGCTGGTGGCCACCAACGACGTCCGGTTTCTGGACGCCGATGATTTTGTCGCGCACGAGGCGCGCGTGTGTATTCACGGTGGCTTCACGCTGAGCGATCCGCGCCGGCCCAAGGTGTACACCGATCAGCAGTCGTTGCGCAGCGCCGCCGAAATGCGCGAGCTGTTTGCCGATTTGCCTGAGGCCGTCGACAACACGGTGGCGGTGGCCAAGCGCTGTTCGCTGGAGCTGACTCTGGGCGACAGCGTGCTGCCGGAGTTTCCGATTCCCGACGGACGCAGCGCGGCCGAAGCGCTGGCAGATTTCGCGCGCGAAGGGCTGACAGCACGTTTGGCGGAAGCCGGGCAGGCGCGCAGCGATGGTTACGACGAGCGACTGGCCACCGAGCTGGGCGTGATCGAGTCCATGGGTTTCCCAGGTTATTTCCTGATCGTGGCCGACTTCATTCGCTGGGCGCGTGAAAACGACGTGCCGGTGGGACCGGGTCGTGGCTCGGGCGCCGGTTCGCTGGTGGCCTACTGTCTGCGCATTACCGATCTCGATCCGCTGGAATACGATTTGCTGTTCGAGCGTTTTCTAAATCCAGAACGCGTGTCCATGCCCGACTTTGATGTCGACTTCTGTATGGACGGCCGGGATCGGGTGATCGACTACGTGGCCGAGCGCTACGGCCGTGAACGCGTGTCGCAGATTATTACCTACGGCACCATGGCGGCCAAAGCTGTGGTGCGCGATGTTGGGCGCGTGCTCGGTCATCCGTACGGCTTTGTCGATCGCATCGCCAAACTGATTCCGTTTGAAATTGGCATGACGCTCACGCAGGCCATGTCGCAGGAAGCTGAGCTCAAGCAGCTCTACGATGAAGACGGCGACGTGCGTTCGCTGCTGGATCTGGCGCTGCGACTCGAGGGCCTCGCGCGTAACGCCGGTAAGCACGCCGGTGGTGTGGTGATCGCGCCGTCCAAACTTACCGACTTCACGCCGCTGTATTGTGAAGAGGGCAGCGACAGCACGGTCACGCAGCTCGACAAAGACGACGTGGAAGCGGCGGGCCTGGTGAAGTTCGACTTCCTGGGTTTGCGCACGCTCACCATCATCGACTGGGCCGTGAAAACGATAAACCGCGCGCGGGCCAAAAACGACGAAGCGCCGCTGGTGCTCGAGAAACTGCCGATGGACGACGCCGGCGCGTTTGATCTGCTCAAGCGCTGCGCCACCACGGCGGTGTTCCAGCTTGAATCGCGCGGCATGAAAGATCTGATCAAGCGTCTGCGTCCCGACAGCTTTGATGACATCGTCGCGCTCGTGGCGCTGTTTCGTCCCGGCCCACTGCAGTCGGGCATGGTGGACGACTTCATTAAACGTAAGCATGGCGAAGAGGCGGTGGAGTATCCGCACCCGGCGCTGCAGGCGATTTTGGAACCTACCTACGGCGTCATTTTGTATCAGGAACAGGTGATGCAGATTGCGCAGGAGCTGGCCGGCTATTCGCTCGGCGGCGCCGATCTTTTGCGTCGGGCCATGGGCAAAAAGAAAGCCTCCGAAATGGCCAAGCAGCGCGCCGTGTTTGTGGAGGGCAGCGTCGACAACGGCGTGGACAAAGATCGGGCGATGTACATCTTCGATCTGATGGAAAAATTCGCCGGCTACGGTTTCAACAAATCGCACTCGGCCGCCTACGCCGTACTGTCGTATCAAACCGCGTGGCTCAAAGCGCATTACCCGGCCGCGTTCATGGCCGCCGTGCTGTCGGCCGATTTGGACAACACCGATAAAATCGATCTTCTGATTCGCGACTGCAAAGAGCAGGGCCTGACGCTGGCGCCGCCGGACATCAACGCCTCGATGTACGAATTTACCGTGGGCGTGGACACCGACATTGTGTACGGTCTGGGCGCGATCAAAGGCGTGGGTCGTGGCGCGATCGAATCGATCCTTGAAAGCCGCGAGCAGGACGGACCGTATAAAGATCTGGACGATTTGTGCACGCGGGTCGATCTGCACAAGCTGAATAAACGCGCGTTTGAGGCGTTGGTGAAAGGCGGCGCGCTCGACACCCTGGGTGAACACCGCGTGGCGCTGCTCGACGATCTGCCCGATGCGCTGCGCTCGGCCGAGCAGCGCGCCAAAGACGAAGCCGCCGGGCAGTCCGATTTATTTGGCGGCGGCGGCGGCGGCGAGACGCCGGTCACCACCGCGCCGCGGCGCAAACGTTCGCTGCCGCCGCCGCACAGCGAAGATTTGCTCGCGATGGAAAAGCAGTCGCTGGGTTTGTGGCTGTCGGGTCACCCGGTGGACGGCGTGCGTCGCGAGCTCAGCGATCTGGCCGGCAGTACCATTGAGAAACGCCTCAGCGCGCTGGGCCCGCCACCGACCGACGGTCAAAGGCGTCGTGGCGCGCCGATCCTCGTGGCCGGGCTGATTGATCAAATTCAGCGCCGCGGTGGACGCATGAATCTGGCGCTGGATGACTGCAGCGCGCGCGTGGAGGTGAGCCTCAACGAAGAGCAGGTGGAGCAATACCGCAGCGTCATTGGCAAGGAACGCATCGTGCTGGTGGAAGGTCTGGTGCGCCACGACGATTTCTTGAACGACTGGCGCATCAACGCCCGTCACATCGAATCGCTGGATGCGGCTCGGGCACGCTGCGCCTCCCACGTCCTGTTGAATCTGGCCGGCGGCATTGAGGGCACGGCTTTCGTGCAGGCGCTACGCGAGACGCTCGCGCCCTATCGTCCGGGCAATTGCGTGGTGCACGTGCACTATCGCGGCGATGTGGCCGCGGCGCGTTTGATGTTGGGCAAAGAATGGCAGGTCACTCCCAGCGGCCAAATGCTGCGCGACCTCGCAACCCTCGTCGGGGAGGCCGGCGTCAGGCTCGCCTATCCGGCCAATTTATCGTTTGATGCTCCGGCCGAACAAAGCATGGCCAGCGGCATGTCGTTTTAAGGTAAGCTTCCGCTCCATGGATATGAAATTTCTGGA
This sequence comes from Gammaproteobacteria bacterium, assembly GCA_045106455.1. GTDB lineage: Bacteria > Pseudomonadota > Gammaproteobacteria > Steroidobacterales > JBCCMA01 > JBCCMA01. The sequence continues at coordinate 30,605 of JBGCEL010000053.1, read as the reverse complement.
CTTTGAGCAGCCCATCGCGGAACTCGAAGCGAAAATCGAACAACTCAAGTACGTCAGCGAAGACGAGCCGGGCCTGGATATCAACGAAGAAGTTGAGCGTCTGCAGGCCAAATGCGATTCGCGTACGGAGTCTATCTTCTCGGACTTAAGCGACTGGCAAATTGCGCAGCTGGCGCGCCATCCGCAGCGTCCGCACACCTCCGATTATCTCGAACACGCGTTTGAGGATTTTCAGGAGCTGGCCGGCGACCGGGCGTTTTCTGACGACAAAGCCATCATGGGCGGCATCGCGCGTCTGGACGGTCGTCCGGTGATGGTCATCGGGCATGAAAAAGGTCGCAATACGCGCGACAAAGTGCGCCGTAATTTCGGCATGCCCCGACCTGAGGGCTACCGCAAAGCACTGCGTCTGATGCGCATGGCCGAGCGTTTCAAAATGCCGGTCGTCACGTTTGTGGATACGCCCGGTGCGTATCCCGGTATCGGCGCCGAAGAGCGTGGCCAGAGCGACGCGATTGCGCGCAATCTGGCCGCCATGGCGCAACTCAAAACGCCGATCGTGTCATTGGTGATTGGTGAAGGCGGCTCTGGTGGCGCATTGGCCATTAGTGTGGCCGATCAAATGTTCATGCTGAGCTATTCGGTGTACTCCGTAATCTCGCCGGAAGGCTGCGCGTCCATTTTGTGGAAAAGCGCGGATCGTGCCGAGACAGCGGCCAAAGCCATGGGCATCACCGCGGAGCGTTTGCATTCGCTGGGTTTGATTGATCGGGTGATCTCCGAGCCGGTCGGCGGCGCCCATCGCAACGTGGCAAAAATGGCGGCTTCGGTGAAAGAGCAGGTGCTCGATGCGTTGAACACGCTCGACGCGCTGGACACCGACGCGCTGGTCGCGCGTCGTCTCGAACGACTGGCCGCTTACGGCGATTACAAGGAAGGGTGAGCGAGTCCTTCTCGCCCGAGCTGGTTCGCGACACATTAACGTCGCTGGCGGGTGATCGTCAGCGGCGCTACGTTTGCGCCGTATCCGGCGGCGCTGATTCACTATCCCTTGCCCATGCGCTGATCCAATGTGGCGCCGACGTGCGTCTGGCGCACGTCAATCATCATTTGCAGTCCGAAAGCGATGACTGGGCGCGCCGCGTGCGTAACTTTGCGCAGCAGCACGACGTGCCGTGCGTGTGTCTGGATGCGTTTCCCGACGGCAGCGGCAACGTCGAAGCGCGCGCGCGTGATGCGCGCTATGCGGCCTTGGCCGACAACCTGCGCGACGGCGAAGTACTGCTCACGGCCCATCATCAGGATGATCAGGCGCTCACGTTGCTGCTGCAGCTGCTGCGCGGTGCCGGTCCGGCGGGCCTGGCCGCGATGCCCGAACGCGGACGTTGTGGGGCCGCGGAACACTGGCGTCCGCTTTTGGCCGTGCCGGCGCAGGCGCTGCAGCGCTACGCCGTCGAGCACCATTTACCGGTGATCGAAGATCCCTCGAACGCTGAGTTACGATTTGATCGCAACTATCTGCGCGCCCACGTCGTGCCGACGCTGAAATCGCGGTGGCCGGCGTTTGCCCGCACGTTGGCCCGCAGCGCCGCGCACTGTGCCCAAGCCGATACGTTGCTGGGTGAGCTGGCGACGCTCGATGCGCCGAATCACGCTGGCGACGCGGGATTGAATCTATCGGTCGAGGCCATCCCTGCGGAAAGTCGCGCGGAGAACGCGCTGCGCTATGCGTTGCGTGAGCGTCAGATCCCGGCGCCGGCAACGGTGCGTCTGCGCGAGTACGTGCGTCAGGTGAGGACCAGTGCGGCCGACACCGAGCCGTGCCTGGCGCTGGGTGAGATCACGCTGCTCAGCTACGAGCGCCACGTGTTTTTTGTCGGCCCGCTGGAGGATACGGCGCCGCTCGAATTTGCGCTGCGGCCGCGCCAACCGCAGGCGTTGCCCAACCGCGCCGGCACGCTAGTTTGGAACGCGCCCGAGTCGTCTGCGCCGTTGACCGTGCGTTATCGCCGCGGGGGCGAGCGTTATGGTGAGTCGCCGTCGCGTCGCCTCAAGCAGTTTTTGCAAGAGCGACGGGTATTGCCGTGGTGTCGCAGCAGCGTGCCGCTGGTGTTTCGGGCCGAACGGCTGCTGGCCATTGGCGATTGGTGGCAAGACGACGATCTGAGTGGCTCGCTGGTCTGGTCGCCCGACACCCGTTTTGCGCTTTCTTCCTAGCTCGGCCGAGAAAATTTGCGCAAACTTAAAGGCACTCTGACGCCCAGCGGATGACCCGTTCCGGCCCGAGCCTTGTGCCACCGACGTTGCGTCCCGCGAGGCTATTTTTCTCTGTGAGCCCGGCACGGTTTCTGTTACCTTTTCCTCCCGTCTCGTGGTGCGCACAGCGCCAAACATTTTGCAGGCGGAGAAATCATGACGCGCTTTATTTTTGTCACCGGTGGTGTGGTGTCCTCTTTGGGCAAAGGCATCGCGGCGGCGTCCCTTGGGGCCATTCTTGAGGCACGCGGTTTGACCGTGTCCATGATCAAGCTCGACCCCTATATCAACGTCGATCCCGGCACCATGAGCCCGTTCCAGCACGGCGAGGTGTTCGTGACCAACGACGGCGCGGAAACCGATCTGGATCTGGGGCACTACGAGCGCTTTGTGACCACCGTAACGGGGCGCAACAGCAACTTCACCACGGGTCGCATTTACGACGCCGTCATCCGCAAGGAGCGTCGTGGTGATTATCTGGGCGCGACCGTGCAGGTGATTCCCCACGTCACCGACGAAATTATTCAGAGCGTGCGTCGTGGCGCCGGCGATGCCGACGTGTGCATCGTGGAGATCGGCGGCACAGTGGGCGATATCGAATCGCTGCCCTTCCTTGAGGCCATTCGCCAGTTTGGTGTGGAGTCGGGCGAGGGCATGACGCTGTATTTGCATCTCACGCTGGTGCCCTACATCGCGGCGGCACGCGAGCTCAAAACCAAGCCCACCCAACATTCGGTCAAAGAGATGCGCTCCATCGGCATCCAGCCGGACGTGCTGCTGTGCCGGGCGGACCGCCCGATTCCACGCGATGAGCGACGCAAAATCGCGTTGTTCACCAACGTGGACCCGCGCGCCGTGGTGCAGGGCGTCGACGCCGACGACATCTACAAGATTCCCATGCTGTTGAACGAGGAAGGACTCGACGACATCGTGGTTGAGAAACTCGGGCTCGACTGCCCACCGGCCGATCTGTCGGTCTGGAAGCGCGTGGTGGCCGCCAAAGACAATGTGAAGGGCGAGGCCAACATTGCCATGGTCGGCAAATACGTCGATTTCCGCGATTCGTACAAATCACTCAGCGAAGCACTGATGCACGCGGGTCTGCACACCGGCACGCGCGTGAACATCCATTACTTCGAATCCCAGGCCGTGGCCGATCAGGGTGTCGATTGCCTTAAAGGCATGGACGCTATTCTGGTGCCGGGCGGTTTTGGCGAACGCGGCTTCGAGGGCAAGGTGGAAACCGTGCGTTTCGCGCGCGAAAACAACGTACCGTTTTTGGGCATTTGCCTGGGGCTGCAGGTCGCGGTCGTGGAATACGCCCGCAACGTGGCCGGCATCAGTGGTGCGGTGAGCACCGAGATGAACCCCGACGGCACCGATCCTGTCATCGCGCTGATTACTGAATGGCGCGACGAGAGCGGCGAAGTGGAACAGCGTGATGAAGCATCGGACAAAGGCGGCACGATGCGTCTTGGCGGGCAGCGTTGCCTGCTTGGCGAAAACACGCTGGCACGTAAAATTTATGACGCCGAAAGCGTGATCGAACGACATCGTCATCGCTACGAATTTAACAACCGCTATCTCGATATCCTGCGCGATCAGGGCATGGTGTTTTCGGGCCGCTCCGAAGACGAGTTGGTCGAGATCGTGGAGTTGCCCGAGCATCCGTGGTTCCTGGCCTGCCAGTTCCATCCGGAGTTCACGTCCACGCCACGCAACGGCCATCCGCTGTTCTCGGGCTTTGTGACGGCCGCGCGCGAATTCGGCGAAGGCCGCAAGCCGCAGCTCGCCTCATCACGCGCCGAGGGCTAAAGCATGAACCTATGTGGATTTGAGGTTGGCAACGATCAGCCGTTTTTTCTGATTGCCGGTCCCTGCGTCGTGGAAAGCGAGCAGATGAGTATCGATACGGCCGGCGCTTTGAAAGAAATTACCGCCGAAGTGGGCGTCCCGTTTATTTTTAAATCGTCGTTCGACAAAGCCAACCGCTCCTCGCATCAGAGTTTTCGCGGACCGGGCATGGAGAAGGGCCTGGAGATTCTGGCCAAGGTCAAAAAGCAGATCGGTGTGAGCATCCTGACCGACGTGCATGAAGACACGCCGTTTGAGGAAGTGGCGGAGGTGGCCGATGTGCTGCAGACGCCGGCGTTTTTATGCCGCCAAACCAATTTTATTCAGCGCGTGGCCCGTGCCGGTCGCCCCGTGAACATCAAGAAGGGTCAGTTTTTGTCACCGTGGGAAATGGCCAACGTCGCCGACAAAGCCCGCGCCACTGGCAACGAGCACATCATGTTGTGCGAACGCGGCTTTTCGTTTGGCTATCAAAATTTGGTATCGGACATGCGCTCGCTGCCGGTGATGCGTCAGACCGGTTGTCCGGTGGTGTTTGATGCCACGCATTCGGTGCAGCTGCCCGGCGGCAAAGGGACCGCCAGTGGTGGCCAGCGCGAGTTTGTTGCCGTGCTGGCGCGTGCGGCCATGGCCGTCGGCGTGGCCGGCGTGTTTGCTGAAACGCATCCGAATCCGGCCGAAGCGCTCAGCGACGGACCCAACGCCTGGCCGCTCGACAAAATGAAAGACCTGCTCACCATGCTTAAAGAGATTGACGGCATTGTGAAGCGCGCCCCCTTTGTTGAAGACAGCATGATGGGCTAGTCGCCCGCCGTCTTTTCCCGCAACCCAATTCCGATTCGCAGAAGAGTTTGAGCATGAGCAAGATTAAACACGTGCAGGCCCGCCAGATTATTGATTCGCGTGGCAACCCAACGGTCGAGGCCGACGTTACTTTGGAAGACGGCTCGTTTGGCCGCGCCGCCGTGCCATCGGGCGCCTCCACCGGCACGCGCGAAGCCGTTGAGCTGCGCGATGGTGACAAGTCGCGCTATCTGGGCAAGGGCGTCACCAAAGCGGTGCACAATGCCAACACGACGCTTGCCGACGTGGTGCGTGGTCACGATGCCTGTGATCAGCAGGGTGTAGATCAGGCGATGCTTGAGGCCGACGGCACCGACAACAAAAGCAAGCTGGGCGCCAACGCGCTTTTGGCCGTGTCGATGGCCGGCGCCCATGCCGCCGCGCGTTCGAAAAACCTGTCGCTGTTTCGCTGGATTGCGCAGCTTGCCGGTAACAGCGGCCCGCTGACGCTGCCCGTGCCAATGATGAACATCATTAACGGCGGTGCGCACGCGGACAACAGCGTGGATATCCAGGAGTTCATGATTCTGCCTGTCGGCGTGCCGAGCTTTAGCGAAGCACTGCGCTGTGGTGCCGAAGTGTTTCACGCACTGAAAAAAGTACTGCACGATCGTGGCCTGAATACGGCCGTCGGCGACGAGGGCGGTTTCGCGCCAAACCTCGAATCCAATGAAGCGGCGCTGACCGTGATTCTTGAGGCCATCGACATCGCCGGTTATGAAGCCGGGCGCGATGTGCTGCTGGGACTCGATGTGGCCAGCTCCGAATTCTACAAAAACGGCGAATACGACCTGGCGTCGGAAAATCGTCGGTTTGATGCCAGCGGCTTCACCGATTATCTGGCCGATCTGGTCGATCGCTACCCGATTATTACCGTGGAAGACGGCATGGACGAGAGCGACTGGGCGGGCTGGAAAACCCTCACCGAGCGCGTGGGTAAGAAAACCCAGCTCGTGGGCGACGATCTGTTTGTCACCAACACCAGCATTTTGCAGCGCGGTATTGATGAGAACATCGGCAACTCGATTCTGATCAAACCCAACCAGATTGGCACGCTCACCGAGACGCTGGCCGCCATCGCGATGGCCGATGCCGCCAATTTCTCCGCCGTCGTGTCCCACCGCTCGGGCGAGACCGAGGACGCCACGATTGCCGATATTGCCGTGGGCACGAAGGCCACGCAGATCAAGACTGGCTCACTTTCTCGCTCGGATCGTATTGCCAAATACAATCAACTTTTGAGAATTGAGGCAGAACTGGGCAAAGACGCGCTATACTCTCCTAGAGATGCCTTCAGCGTTACGCTGTAAGTAGCCTGTTCAACCTGATTTTTTTGCTTTTGTCCTCATATGAAACGCGCCGCCTTTACCACTTTTGCAATTGTCTTCACGGCACTGGCCTACCGGTTGGTGGTGTCGGATGCGGGCATGCGCACCGTGTGGCGGCTGGGCAACGAAATTGAACAGCAGCAGCTGGCCAACGACACCATGCGCCAGCGCAACAGCGCGCTTGAGGCCGAGGTGATCGATCTGCGCAACGGACTCGAAGCAATCGAAGAGCGTGCCCGCGCTGATCTGGGTATGACCCGCGAGTCTGAAACCTTCTTCCAGGTTGTCGATACCAGCGCGCGCTCCGGCGTCCGTCGCTAAAACCTCGTAATCGTTAGGATGCCCCACCCATGACGCAGCCCGCGGCGGCCGCGCCCGATCAGATTGATATTCGCCCTGGCCATCACGCGTTTGGTGAGCCCGAGTGCACCGCCGTGCTGCGTGCCGTGCCGGCGGATTTTCAGGTCACGGAAATTCTGGGCTTTGAGCCCAGCGATGAAGGACCCCATGCGCTATTGCTGGTCGAAAAAACCGGCCTCAATACGCTGGACCTGCTGCCGCAAATCGCGCGCGCGGCGGGCCTGCGCCAACGCGATATCGGTTACTGCGGTCTTAAAGATCGCCACGCGGTAACGCGTCAGTGGGTGTCGCTGCCGGCGCAAAAAGCGAACGACTCAGAACAGTGGACGGGCGAGGGCTGGCGCGTGGTTGAGCGCCGCGCCAATCAGCGCAAGCTGCGCCTCGGTGCGCACGCGCGCAATGAGTTTGTGTTGCGTCTTACCGATCTTGAGGGCAACACCGATGGCCTGGATGCGCGTGCCGAATCCATCCGTCAGCACGGCGTGCCCAACTATTTTGGCGAGCAGCGTTTCGGTCACGACGGCGATAATCTGCGTCGCGCGCGGCGCTGGTTTGTCGATGGCGCCGAACTGGCGCGACGACAGCGACGGTTTGCGTTATCCGCCGCGCGCTCGTGGTTGTTCAATCGCGTGCTCAGCGCGCGCGTTGCGGCCGATCAGTGGCGAGGGCCCATTGAGGGCGAACCGCTGTGTCTCGATGGCAGTCGCAGTTTTTTCATGCCCAAACCCGAAGACGCCGACGATGTGGCCAGACGCCTGGGCGAATTTGATGTGCATCCCAGCGGTCCGCTGTGGGGCAAGGGCGAATCACCCGCATTGAGCACGTGCGGCGAACTCGAAGCGGCGGTAGTCGCTTCGCTGCCGTGGCTGGCCGACGGTTTGGCGGCCGAAGGTTTGCGCCAGGAACGTCGGCCCCTGCGCTTGCCGGTGCACGATTTCAATGTTGAGGTGGCCGGCACAACGCTTACCGCCACGTTTGCTTTGGCCAAAGGCAGCTTTGCCACCGCGGTCGTGCACGAGCTGGCGCGCGTGAACGGCGGTCGTATTCTGGCCTGAGTTTTGGCCTGAGTTTTGGCCTCAGGCGTTACGCGTAGTCGAGTAGCACGTACAACGCACCGCTGCCGCCGTCGTTGGGCCGCGCCGTGCTAAACGCATACACGTCTTCGTGTTTGCGCAGCCAGCGCGCCACGCGCGGTTTGAGCACCGGCCCGCGATGGCCCGAGCCTTTGCCTTTGCCCGTAATCACGCGCACGCAGTTGTGGCGATGCCACGCGCATTCCACCAGAAATTCACGTAGCGCTTCGCGCGCCTGCTCGGTGGTCAGGCCGTGCAGATCGATCTCGGCATTCAGGGCGTACTGACCGCGTTTGAGTTTTTTTAGCACCGTGCGTGACAGTCCGGTGCGTGCAAAGAACAGCTCCTCGCCGGTACCCAGCAACGTGGGGTCGGGGTTGCCATGCATGGCCTCATCGAGCACCGCGTGCTGCTCTTCGCGCGTGAAGCGGGCGCGCGGATCCGGGCGGTCACGCTCGAAATGAACGCGGTCGTGCTTAAGCGGTTTGGCATCGGCTACCGCGCGGCGAAAAGCGTCTATATCGTTGTCATCCGACCCCATGGCCCGGTCTCCTTGTCAGCCGTCTTGGGCACGGCCTTCCTGTCTGTCTGCAGGCCCTAATTTCGCGCGGCGATGTGGCCTAGATTCGCGTATATTAGCGTCTCTTCTGCTCAAGATACTGTGACGTGAAAATACTTGCCAGCAATGATGACGGCGTCCACGCCCGCGGCCTCAAAACCCTCGTTGAACATATTTCAGCGCTCGGCGATGTGGTGACCGTCGCGCCGGACCGCAATCGCAGCGGCGCGAGCAACTCGCTCACGCTCGATGTGCCTTTGCGCGTGCGTCGCATGAGCGACACGGTGTACAGCGTAAACGGCACGCCCACTGATTGCGTGCACCTCGCCATCACCGGCTTGTTCGATTTCGACGCCGAAATGGTGGTCTCAGGCATTAATCACGGCGGTAACCTCGGCGACGACGTGCTGTATTCGGGCACCGTCGCGGCCGCCATGGAAGGACGCTTTCTGGGGCTACCGGCCATTGCGATCAGCATGACCGGCGAGCGGCCGTACAAATTTGACACCGCGGCGCGCGTCGCCGTGGAGCTCATCCAGCGCGTGGCCTCGCACACGCTGGATGCCGACACCATTTTGAACGTGAACGTGCCCAACCTCGATTACGACGAGCTGAAGGGTTTTCGCGTGTGTCGCCTCGGGCATCGGCACAAAGCCGAAGCGGTGATTAAAGACGCCGATCCACGCGGGCATCCGATCTATTGGATCGGCCCGGCCGGCGAACAGGCCGACTGCGGCCCGGGTACCGATTTTCATGCTATCGACGAAGGCTACGTGTCCATCACGCCTTTGACCGTCGACCTCACGCGCCGGGATCGTTTGGAGTCGCTGGCCAGCTGGCTGGAATCCGCCGATGAATGATCCGCGTTTTCGCGGTATCGGTATGACGTCGGCGCGCACGCGCGACCGGCTGATCACCCGATTGACAGAACAGGGCATCACCAATCTGTCCATCCTCGAACGCATCCGCGAACTGCCGCGCCACGCGTTCGTGGACGAAGCGCTGGCCAGTCGTGCCTACGAGGACACGGCGCTGCCCATCGGTCATGGCCAGACTATTTCGCAGCCGTTTATTGTGGCGCGCATGACCGAGGCGCTGCTCGACGGCGGGCCGCTGAATAAAGTGCTGGAAGTGGGCACGGGCTGCGGCTATCAAACCGCCGTGCTGGCCCCGTTTGTGCGCTGGATTTATTCGATCGAACGCATTGCGCCTTTGGCCGAACGGGCCAGTGCGCTGCTGCGTGATTTGTCCATTCGCAATGCACGCATCGAGTACGGCGACGGCTTCGCCGGCTGGAAGCGCTTTGCACCGTTCGACGGCATTATCGTCACGGCCGCGCCGCCGGCGCTGCCCAAAGCACTGGTAGACCAGCTGGCTGAGGGCGGCCGACTTATTATCCCGGTAGGGTCGTCGGAGCAGCAGCGACTCACGCGCGTGCGACGTGAAAACGACAAAATTCACTACGACGATCTGGGCGACGCCAAGTTCGTACCGCTGCTCGGGGGCGTGCGTTAGTGGCACTTTTTCACGGGCTCTACGATCGCGTACTGGGCTGGTCGCGGCATCGTCACGCTGCCGGCTATCTGGGCGCGCTGAGTTTTGCCGAATCCTCGTTTTTTCCCATCCCGCCGGATGTGATGCTGGCGCCCATGACGCTGGCCGAGCCGTCCAAGGCGTGGCGCTATGCGTTGATCACCACGGTGGCAAGCGTGCTCGGCGGACTGGCCGGTTATTTTATCGGCGCGTTTGCGCTTGATTGGATCATGCCCATTTTGGTCGAACACGGCTATCAGCACCACTACGATAAATCGGTGGCGTGGTTTGAGGAGTGGGGCGTGATCGCCGTGCTCATTGCCGGCTTCTCACCCATCCCGTACAAAGTGTTCACGATTACGGCTGGCGCCGTCGGCATGGCACTGCCCGCATTTGCGGCCGCCTCAGTGGTCGGTCGGGGGCTGCGCTTTTTTCTGATCGCCGGGCTGATTCGTCTTGGCGGCGCACGTTTCGAACGTGCCCTGCGCACGCACATCGATCGCATCGCCATTGTGGGTACGGTGCTTCTGGTCCTGCTGGTCTGGTGGCTCAAGACCTGATCCGCCGCAGTGTGACGGTGTTTGCCGTCATGGCACTGACAGTGTGGCTGTCAGGCTGTTCCGGTGCCGTGCGCTGGAACGAAACGCCGTCCACCTCTACGCGTGGCACCGCCACGACCACCGCGACGTCCGCGAAACCAAAACCGCGCCGCACCGTGCGCCGTTCCGGTCAGCATACGGTCAAAGCTGGCGAGTCGCTGTACGCCATTGCCCATCGCTATCAGCTGTCAGCGCGGGACATCGCCGTGTGGAACAAGCTTGGCAGCGGTGAGCTGATCTTCCCAGGGCAGGTACTGCGCCTCACGCCACCCAAAAACGCCGCCACTGCACGGCCCGCGACCACGGGCTCAAGCGCCTCAAACCGGCCCAAACCCACGCCTGCAAAGCCCAAAACACCGGCGCCGAGCTTCGTTTGGCCCGCTGACGGGGCCTTGGCAAAAACCAGCAATGACATTGAGGGTGTGGGTGAAGGCGTTGATATTCGAGGGAAAATTGGTGATCCCGTGCGCGCGGCCGCCGCCGGTCGCGTGGTCTACAGCGGCGACGGTTTGATTGGCTATGGCAATCTGCTTATTGTTAAACACAGTGAGCGATTTTTAACCGCTTATGGCTACAACAAGACGCTACTGGTCAAGGAGGGCGATTCGGTCGCTCGCGGCCAGAACATTGCCAGCATGGGACGCGGCCCCGATCGCAGCGTGCGTTTGCACTTCGAGATTCGGGACAACGGCAAGCCGGTGGACCCGGCAGCGTACTTGCCCACGAAGCGCCGGTAACGGCTGATTCAGAGCCGCTGCCAAAACAATTCGACATCAAAATGAGGGGATTGCCCGCAAAAGATCGCTAACTAAGACCAGAGAACAGGTCATCCCAAACAAAAAATGCCTGGGGGGGTAATTCAATGATTCAGACTTCGACTGTCAGCACGACGCCGGACCACACCGCCGCGACCCCGTGGATCGTGCCTGAACCCGCTAAGCGACGCGCCAGCGCCGATCCAACGCAGCTGTACTTGAGTGAAATCGGCCAGTCGCCGTTGCTGACCGCGGATGAAGAAAAGAGTTTTTCGCGTGCCGCACAGGCCGGCGACGAGTCGGCGCGTCATCGCATGATCAAAAGCAACCTGCGTCTGGTGGTCAAAATTTCGCGGCGCTATTTGAACCGCGGCCTGCCGTTTCTCGATCTGATCGAGGAGGGCAATCTTGGCCTGATGCACGCGGTCGAGAAGTTTGATCCCGAGCGCGGCTTTCGATTTTCTACCTACGCCACTTGGTGGATTCGCCAAACCATCGAGCGGGCGATCATGAATCACAGTCGCACGGTGCGTCTGCCCATCCACGTGATCAAAGACATCAACGCCTGCCTGCGCGTGCGGCGCGAGCTGTCGCAGACCACCGGTCGGGTGGCCACGGCCGAAGAGGTGGCCGCGTCCATGACGCGTCCGGCGGCCGAAGTGACGCGCCTGTTTGAACTCAATGAACGTGTGACGCTCACCGTAGCGCCAAGCATTACGCCCAACAGTGATCGCAGTTTGGTGGATACGCTGCCCGACGGCAATTTACCCACGCCCTCGGACGCGGCACAAAACCGCAGCGTGCAGAGCGGCCTGTCGCGCTGGCTCGATCAGCTCAGTGGCAAGGAGCGTACCGTGGTGGAGCGTCGTTTCGGCCTGTCGGGTCACGATACCCATACGCTCGAACAGGTGGGCAAAACCATTGGCGTGACGCGCGAACGCGTACGTCAGATCCAGCTGCGGGCGCTGGCCAACTTGCGCGTCGTGCTGGAGTCCGAAGGCCTGTCACTGGCCGACGCACTGGGCTAACGCTTTACGCCGCGGTCAGGATAATGGCCGCGGCGACTTCTCGTCCTTCCGACAAAAGCACGTTAAAAGTGCGGCACGCCGCCGCCGTATCCATCACCTCAACCCCCACGCCGCGCGTGGTCAGCGGTGCGGTTTGTTCCGGTCGCGGAAACGCAATGCGTGCGCCGGTGCCCAAGATCAAAATTTTGGCGCCGTCGTCGAGAATCGGTGTCCACAGCTCGGGAGTGAGATCGGCGACGCTTTGCACCGGCCAGTTATCGTGCACCGATTGCGAGGTAATCAGCACGCTGCTGCGGTAGGTATCGTCCGCGATTTTTATTTCGCCGTCGCCCAATCCGCGGATCAGCAGTGGGCTGCTTTTGTCGTCTAGGGTCAGTTGCATTGCGATGACGCTCTGTTCAAGATGGCGCCGTGATTATACAGAAGCCGGACGATGTCTCGCGCGTGGCGTATCGCGCCCGAGCGCACTGCGCCACCACGCACAAAAACGCCGTGGATGGCGGGCTCAACGAACTGGCCGCCAACGTCGTGGCGCGCCGCGTCGCCGATTTGAGCGGCGACCTCGGGCCGTGGTTTGATCCCTCGCTAAAACGCTTGCCCAATCCCGGCACCTTGCCCGACGGGGCCGTGGCGGCGACGCGTTTGGCCAAAGCCGTGATGCAGGGCGAGTGCATTGGGCTGTGCACCGATTACGACGTGGACGGCATCACCGCGCACACGCTGATTCGCGAAGCACTCACGCTCAACTTCGGCCATCCGGAAGCGCTGGTGCGACCGTTTATTGGGCACCGGCTGCTGGATGGCTATGGCCTGTCCGACAACCTGTGCGAACGCATTTTGGGCGACGACGTGCGCCCGGACTTGGTGATCACCGCTGACTGTGGCTCCTCCGACGGGCCACGCATTGAGAAACTTAAGTCCGCCGGCATTGAGGTGATCGTGACCGACCACCACGGCATTCCATCCAGCGGCGTGCCCGCGCATGCGTTGGCCACCGTGAACCCCAGTCGGGCAGATTCGGCGTTTGCCGATCCGGCCATCGCGGGCTGCGCGGTGGCGTGGTTTTTGATGGCGCTGGTGCGCACCGAGCTGATTCGCGCCGGGCATTTGGGCGACGACGCGCCGAAGCTGGCGCGCAGTCTGGATTTGGTGGCGCTGGGTACCGTGGCCGATGCCGTGAGTTTGTTTAGCCCGACAAACCGCAGCGTGGTGACGGCGGGGCTGTCGATTTTGAATCAACGTCAGCGCCCGTGCTGGCATGCGCTGGCCGATCTGCTCAAGCGCGGCAATAAAAAATTCGAAGTAGACGATCTGGGGTTTCAGATCGGACCGCGCATCAACGCACGCGGCCGCGTCGCCGATCCGTTGGCCGCGCTAAATTTTCTAACGGCGCCCGACCGCGCGACGGCGGCGCGCTACTTAAACGTGCTGGACGAAGACAATCAGTCACGTCGTGAGATTGAAAAACGCATGGTTGAGACCGCGCGCGATCTGGCCGAGCGCGAACTCAAACCCGACACGCAGGTGGTGTGCGTTTACCACGAAGATTTCCATCCCGGTGTGCAGGGTATTGTGGCCTCGCGTCTGCTTGATCGTTTTGGCCGCGTCACGGCCGTGATGAGTCCGGCGGGTCGCGATAATTTGGTCAGCGGATCGCTGCGCTCGATTCCAGGGGTGGATGTGGGCCGCGCATTGCGTGAGGTCAACGTGGCCCATGACGGCCTGCTGCATCGTTTTGGCGGGCATCCCATGGCGGCCGGTGTCAGCGTGGCGCTGGATAAGCTGGATACTTTTCGCGACGCGCTGGCACTAAGTGTGCGCGAGCAGCTCGGCGCCAAAAAATTGAATCCCGTGCTGTGGCACGACGGCGCGCTGACGCCGGATCAGTTGCACATCGACAGCATCCACGAGCTGGATCGGCTGATTCCTTTTGGGCGCGGCTTTGAGCCGCCCACGTTTCACGGCGAGTTTCTTGTGGATGCGGTGCGCGCTGTGGGCGCCGATCCGGTGCACCTGTCGCTGACCTTAAATCAGGACGGTCGTGCCTGCCGTGCCATTTGGTTTCGGGCGCTGGGGCAGGCCGGTGAGGCGTGGCCGGTGGCCGTTGGCGATCAGGTTGAGGCGCTGTTTCGACTGCAGCGCGACGACTACCGTGGCGGTGATGCGATCCAGCTTGTCGTGGAGCACGCGCGAGCGCTTTGAGGGTGAACCATCGGGCCGTCAAACCTGCTAAACTCTCGCGCTTCGCGACACCGGCAAGCCCTGATTCATGGAAACCAACGCCCTCCAAACCCTCATCGAAGACCTCACCGAACGCACCAATGCGTTGAGGGGGTACCTTTGACGTCGAAATCCGTGCAGAGCGTCTGGCCGAGGTAGATCGCGAGCTCGAAGATCCTAACGTCTGGAACGACGCCGATCGTGCCACGGCGCTGGGTAAAGAACGCGCCACGCTGCAGGGCATCGTGGGCACCATCGCCGATCTCGACGCCGGTCTTGGTGATGCCGGCGAGTTGCTTGCCATGGCCATCGATGACGATGACGAAGACACCTTCAACGCCGTGTCCGCTGATGTCGATTCGCTGCTGGCCAACGTCGAGAAGATGGAATTCCAGCGCATGTTCTCCGGCGACCACGATATGGCCAGCGCGTTTGTCGATATTCAAAGTGGCGCGGGCGGCACTGAAGCGCAGGACTGGGCCAACATGCTGTTGCGCATGTATCTGCGCTGGGCTGAAGCCCACGAGTTTAAAGCCGAACTGATCGAGGCCTCCGAGGGCGAGGTCGCGGGCATCAAAAGCGCGACCATCCACGTGGTGGGCGAAAACGCGTTTGGCTGGCTGCGCACCGAAACCGGCATTCACCGCTTGGTGCGAAAATCACCGTTCGATTCCAACAGCAAGCGACACACCTCGTTTGCATCGGTGTTTGTCGCCCCAGAAGTGGATGACGACATCGACATTGATATTGATCCCAGCGATCTGCGTATTGATGTGTACCGCGCCAGCGGTGCCGGCGGTCAGCACGTGAACCGCACCGAGTCTGCTGTGCGCATCACGCATGAGCCCACGGGCGTGGTCACCCAGTGTCAAAACGATCGCTCGCAACACAAAAACAAAGCCACCGCCATGAAGCAGCTCAAAGCCAAACTCTACGAGCTGGAGCTCAAAAAACGTCAGGACGATGCTCAGGCCGTGGAGTCGGGCAAAGCCGACGTGGGCTGGGGCAGCCAAATTCGCTCCTACGTACTGGATCAGTCGCGCATTAAAGATCTGCGCACGGGCGTTGAGACCGGCAACACGCAGGCCGTGCTCGACGGCGGTCTGGATAAATTTATCGAAGCCAGCCTGAAGCAAGGGCTGTAACCTCCCCAAATCTGAACAAACCCAGAGCATCTGACCATGTCCCAAGACGACGAACATCGCCTGATTCGTGAACGCCGCAACAAGCTCGACGCACTGCGCGAGCAAGGGGTGGCCTACCCGAACGATTTCCGCCGCACGGCGCTTGCCGCCGAGCTGGTGGCCACCTACGACGACGTTGAAAAAGAAGCGCTGGCCGAGCGCAAGGTGGAGGTGAGCATCAGCGGTCGCCTGATGGCCAAGCGCCTCATGGGCAAAACCAATTTCATTAAAATTCAGGACGGCAGTGGTCAGGTGCAGGCCATGGTGGGCCGGGATAATTTTGAGCCTGAGGTGTTTAAAGAATTTAAAGGCTGGGACGTCGGCGACATTATTGGTCTGCGCGGCACGCTGTTTAAAACCCGCACCGGCGAGGTAACCGTGGACGTGGCCGAGATGCGTTTGCTCACCAAATCGCTGCGTCCGTTGCCCGAGAAATTCCACGGCCTGAGCGATCAGGAAACGCGCTACCGTCAGCGCTACGTCGATCTGATCATGAACGACGACAGCCGTCAGGTATTTATCCTGCGCACGCGTTTGGTGAATCACGTACGCAAATTTCTAAACGCGCTGAGCTTCATGGAAGTGGAAACGCCCATGATGCAGCCCATCCTTGGCGGTGCGAACGCCCGCCCGTTTGTCACGCATCACAACGCGCTGGATATGCCGTTGTATTTGCGCATCGCGCCCGAGCTGTATTTGAAGCGCTTAACCGTGGGCGGTTTTGAGCGCGTGTATGAGATTAACCGCAACTTCCGCAACGAAGGTTTGTCCACACGGCACAATCCGGAATTTACGATGCTCGAGGTCTATCAGGCCTACGGCGATTTTGAAGACATGATGTCGCTGACCGAAAACCTTGTGCGCTCACTCGCCATGGAACTGTGGAGTCAGTACGACGGCGACTATCAGGGCGAGGCCATCGATCTGGGCGCGCCGTTCACGCGCTTGAGCGTGGTGGACGCCGTGGCACAGTACAACCCGGACACGTTTGATCCGGCGCGCTCGCGCGATGTCGAGTATCTGCGTGGCCTGTGCAACGAGTTGGGCGTGCTGGTGGACAAGCGCTACGGCGCCGGCAAACTGCTGATTGAGATTTTCGAAAAAACCGTGGAAGACCAACTCATGGCGCCCACGTTTATTACCCAATACCCAACCGAAGTCTCGCCGCTGTCACGGTGCAAAGACGACGATCCGTTTTTGACCGATCGCTTCGAATTTTTCATGTGCGGCCGCGAAATCGCCAACGGCTTTTCCGAGCTCAACGATCCCGAAGATCAGTCGGCGCGTTTTAAAGCCCAGTGCGAAAACAAAGACGCGGGTGACGACGAAGCCATGGAATACGACGCCGACTATGTGCGCGCGCTCGAGTACGGCATGCCGCCGGCCGGTGGTTTGGGCATCGGCATCGATCGGCTGACCATGTTGTTTGCCAACGTGCCGTCCATTCGCGACGTGCTGCTGTTTCCGCACATGCGTCCGGAAGCCGACGCCGACGATTAAGTCTCGGCGCTGAGCTCAGGAATCGCGTAGGGCAGGGTGAGTTGTTCGCCCAGTGGGATGTTGTGCTCACCGGCCACCAGAGTTTCGTTGAGCGAAGCCAGTCGCAACGACGCCAGCACCCGGTCTGATCCCACGCTCACGATGCGTCCCACGGCCGACTCGGCCACGGTTACTTTGTCGCCGGGCACAAGCCCGGCGGTGTCCGCGCAGGCAAACGGCAACATGCGGCGTTTAATCGTGCCGAGGTTTTGGGTGCGCGCAACGATTTCCTGGCCGGTGTAGCAGCCCTTGGCAAAATCGATGCCCTCGAGCAGATCCAGATTGATCATTTGCGGCACGAAGGCCTCGGCGTTGGCGGCGTGGATTACCGGTACGCCGGCGGCAATGGTCTGTGCCTCGATCTGCGCCGAGCCCAAATCGAGCTGGGTGCCATCGGGCAGAGTGAAGGCGGCATCGCGTACGCTCGGCACGTCATCGAAGGTCACTTTGGCGCGCATTATGTAGCGACGCAGGCTCGCGACCAACGTGGGCAGCGTGGCGTTGAGTGTCCACAGCTCAAAGCCCTCATCCACCGCCAGCAGGAACGCGCTGGCAAACGCCCGTCCTTTGGGCGTGCAAAAGGCACCGAGGCGCCCGTCGCCGGGGCCCATATTCAGCGTGCTGTGGCTGAATTGGCCGTTTAGAAAATTGGCCGCATCCGCGCCGGAAACCCGCACGAATCCAAAGCTTGAGGGCGTGGACACAAATATTTCCTTCCGCGTGATCAAAAAGAGGCTAAGTGGGCTGTGCCAGAGGCAAAAATCACGAGATGGTGCATTGCGCATAGCCCTTCAGATAGGTGAGAATAGGCCGCTATCATACCCATGGTCAAAACAATGACAGCCAAGCCGGAACCCGGAGCCGATACGTCAGCCGACAGCGCGTCTTCAAAAGCGAGCACGGCCGCCGAATCACCCGCCGTCACCCACGACCGAGCGCCCGCTACGTCGGACGTGGAAGTTGGGGGCCGCGACGGTCCGGATCCCACCCGCTACGGCGATTGGGAAAAGAACGGTCGTTGTATCGATTTTTAAGTGTCAGGAACTTAAGCACCTATGAGCACCCATCCGCGGCCAATGTCGCCGCATCTGCAAGTTTACCGTCCGCAGATCACGTCTGTTACGTCGATCACTCATCGCATTACCGGGGTCCTGTTGGCCGCCGGTTTTTTATTGCTCGTGTACTGGCTGCAAGCCGTCGCGAGTGGCCCGGAAGCCTTCCTCGCCGCCAATGAGTTCTTTCGCTCGTTTATCGGGCGTGTGTTGATGTTTGGCGTGGGGTTTAGTTTTTTCTATCACCTGTGCAACGGTATCCGGCATCTGGCCTGGGACACCGGTCGCGGACTCGAGATTGAGGCCGCTCGCAAATCCGGCGTCCTCGTTATCGTGGCGGGGTTTGTACTCACCGCACTTTTCTATCTGTTCGCCTACGGCGTGTTTGGCGGTGCGGCGTGAGTCGCCGGACGCCCCTCAGCCGAGTGCTCGGCCTGGGCTCGGCCAAAGAGGGCACCGATCATTTTTGGGTGCAGCGAGTCACGGCAGTGGCGGTGGCTATTCTTGGCACGTGGTTTGCTTTTTCGCTGGGAGGCATGATGGCCGACGGCGTGCTCTATCGCGACGTGATCGCGTGGATGGCCTCGCCGGTGCGTGCGGCGGCGCTGCTCGCATTCGTGGTCTCGCTGGCGTGGCATTCCATGCTCGGCGTGCAAACGGTCATTGAAGACTATCTGCACGGTGGCACCAAAGTGGTGCTGCTCATCTTGCAAAAATTTGTTCACATCGGTGCCGCGCTAGCGGCGTGTGTTGCCATTCTTCGCGTGGCGCTGGCTGCCTGAGACTTAAACGAAACATCATGACCAAAGAATACGAGTTTATTGACCACACTTACGATGTGGTGGTTGTCGGGGCCGGCGGTGCTGGTTTGCGCGCCACGCTGGGTTTGGCCGAAGCGGGCTTAAGCACCGCGTGCATTACCAAAGTGTTCCCCACGCGCAGTCACACGGTGGCGGCGCAGGGTGGCATTAGTGCCGCGCTTGGCAACATGAGCAAAGACGATTGGCGCTGGCACATGTACGACACCGTGAAGGGATCGGACTGGCTGGGCGATCAGGACGCCATCGCGTACATGTGTCGCGAGGCACCGTCCGCGGTGATCGAACTGGAACATTACGGTGTGCCGTTCTCGCGTACCGAAGACGGCCGCATTTATCAGCGTCCGTTTGGTGGCATGACCACCGAATACGGCGAGGGTACCGCGCAGCGCACTTGCGCCGCGGCGGATCGCACGGGTCACGCGATGCTGCACACGTTGTATCAGCAGTCGCTGAAAAACAATGCTGAGTTCTTCATCGAATATTTTGCCATCGACCTGATCATGGAAGACGGCCACTGCCGCGGTGTTGTGGCGCTGAACCTGGCCGACGGCACGCTGCATCGCTACCGCGCGCACAAAGTTATTCTGGCCACGGGCGGTTACGGTCGCGCGTTTTTCTCGTGCACCTCGGCGCACACCTGCACCGGCGATGGCAACGCCATGGTCTCGCGTGCCGGCCTGCCGTTGCAGGACATGGAGTTTGTGCAGTTCCACCCCACGGGTGTGTACGGCGCGGGCTGTCTCATTACCGAAGGCGTGCGCGGGGAGGGTGGTTATCTCACCAACTCTGAAGACGAACGCTTTATGGAACGCTACGCCCCCAACGCCAAAGATTTGGCGTCACGGGATGTGGTGAGCCGCGCGATGACCATGGAAATTCGTGAGGGCCGTGGCGTTGGCGCCGAGGCCGATCATATTCATCTGCATCTGGAACACCTGGGCAGCGACGTGATTCAGGAGCGTCTGCCGGGGATTGCCGAAACCGCACGCATCTTTAGCGGTGTGGATGTGGCCAAGGCACCTATTCCCGTACTGCCCACCGTGCACTACAACATGGGTGGTATTCCCACGCTGTGGAACGGCGACGTGGTGGATATGAACGACGGTCAGGACCGTGTTGTTGAAGGCCTGATGGCCGTCGGCGAAGCGGCCTGCGTGTCGGTGCACGGCTCGAATCGTCTGGGCTCAAACTCGCTGCTGGATTTGGTGGTGTTTGGCCGCGCGGCGGCACGTCACTGCGCCGAGTCGGTCAAGCCCAACACGCGTCATCGCGATCTGCCCAAGGGTGCCGGTCAAAACAGCATCGATCGTCTGGACAAACTGCGTCATGCCGATGGGTCTGAAGGCACAGCCAGCATTCGTCTGAACATGCAGAAGACCATGCAAAACAACGCGGCGGTGTTCCGTACCGGTGAGGTGCTGGATGAGGGCGTGGAGCGGATGCAAGAAGTCTTTGCCTCTTTCAATGATGTGAAAGTGGCCGATCGCGGTTTGATCTGGAACACCGATCTGGTGGAGACCATGGAGCTGGACAACCTGCTGGGTCAGGCGATGGCGACCATTTGCTCGGCGCAGAATCGTAAAGAGTCGCGCGGCGCTCAGGCGCGCGAAGACTATCCGGATCGCGACGATGAAAACTGGATGAAACACACGCTGGCGTACGTAAGCGACACCGGGTCTGTGAGTTTTGATTACCGTGACGTGCAGCTTGAAACCGGCACGGACGAGATTGATACGATTGCGCCCAAAGCGCGCGTCTATTAAACCTTAAGGCAACCCAATGGCTAAATTTCGACTTCCGGCGAATTCACGCTACACCAAAGGCAAGACCTTTGAGTCGGCCACGAAAGGTCGTGTGAAACGTTTTAATGTGTATCGCTACGATCCGCACAGCGGCGACAATCCGCGCATCGACACCTATGAGGTGGATCTCGATCAGTGCGGACCGATGGTGCTTGATGCACTCATCAAAATTAAAAACGATGTGGACCCTACGCTTACGTTCCGTCGCTCGTGCCGCGAAGGTATTTGCGGCAGTTGCGCCATGAACATTGACGGTGTGAACACACTGGCCTGCACGCGTCACATCGACGAGGTGAAAGGCGAGGTGGGGATCTTCCCGCTGCCGAGCATGCCGGTGATCAAAGATCTGGTGCCGGATCTGACCAACTTCTACGCGCAGTACGCCTCCATCAAACCGTGGCTGCAGTCGCGTACGCCGCCGCCGCCCGATCGCGAGCGTTTGCAGAGCAAGGAAGATCAGGAAAAAATTGACGAGCCGTCGGCCTGCATTTTGTGTGCGTGCTGCTCTACCAGCTGCCCAAGCTACTGGTGGAATCCGGAGCGCTATCTTGGCCCGGCCATTCTGTTGCAGGCGTATCGCTGGATTGTGGATAGCCGCGATGAGGCGACCGGTGAGCGACTGGACGATCTGGAAGATCCGTTCCGTCTGTATCGCTGCCACACCATCATGAATTGCACCAACACGTGTCCGAAAGGGCTCAATCCGGCCAAGGCCATCGCGGAAACCAAGAAGCTGATGGTCGAGCGCCGCCACTAGGCGGTGCGCAACCCATGCCGCCGATTTAACAGAATTGGTGCAAATTTAGGCAGTTATAGATTGAACGATACCGAGCGAGCGCGTCTAAAATGGTTATGCCGACGCGGAATGCGCGAGCTGGATTTAATCCTCGATGGCTGGCTCGAGCGTTGTTATGCTGAGGCGGCTCCCGAGGCCAGGCAGGCCTTTATCGACCTGCTGGAACGCCCGGACCCGCAGATTTTTGATTACCTGACAGATCGGGATTGCCCAGACTCTGTCGCCATGAAGGAATTGGTTGATGCACTCAAGCGCCTCCACGACAACGCTGACCGTTGACCCGCAACGGTATTTCGTAGCGCTGTACGGTATCGCGTGCATCACCGTCGTGCTCACGCTGCTCTCTGCCAACGTGGCCATCGGCCTCACGGCGGCCGTGGGCGTGTTGCTGGCCTTTTTCGCCTGGCGCGCGGCCATGGATCCTACCGGTAGTTCTACGATTCGCATCGTATATTCGACCAGCGATCCGCAGGTGCGCGCCTGGATCGCCGGGCGTTGGTACCGCGACGTGCTGGCGCGCGTAGAATCCAGCTGTCGCTGGTTTGTGCGGCTGTCGCTGCGTATCCCGGACGGACGCTGGGTTCCGGTGCTGGTTTTCTGGCCCGCATCGTCCTCCGAAAACCTTCGTGCCCTGCACATTTGGGCCAAATCCCTACGCCCACAGGCGTAGTTTCCGCCCCCGTCGATGCCGACATCAGAACCACGACGAAATGGCGAACTTTCACCAACTGGACCGGTCTATGACAGTGGCAGTGCAAACAGCACCTCGGCAGCGTTTCGCCGTATGAGCGAAAAGAACAGCGATCGGGTGCTGGTAGAGCGCGTCAAACAGGGCGATAAGACCGCGTTTGACCTGCTGGTACTTAAGTATCAGCACAAAATTGTGAAGTTGGTGATGCGCTACGTGCGTGATTCAGCTGAAGCGCTCGACGTGACGCAGGAGGCTTTTTTGAAGGCCTATCGGGCATTGCCAGGGTTTCGCGGCGACAGCGCGTTTTATACGTGGCTATATCGCATCGCGATCAACACGGCGAAGAATTATTTGGTCGCGCAGAAACGCCGACCACTGGATTACGACTTGGATTTGCAGGACCCGGAACAGTACGACATGCAGGCACGACTAAAAACGGTCGATTCGCCTGAGCACATGGTGCTGTCCGAGGAAATCCGTGAAACCGTAAACAATGCGATTAGTGATCTGCCCGAAGATTTGCGTACGGCCATCGTGCTGCGTGAAATCGACGGCATGAGCTATGAGGAAATCGCACAGACTATGGAATGTCCCATCGGCACCGTGCGTTCTCGTATTTTTCGAGCGCGCGAAGCCATCGACAAACGTTTAAAACCCATCGTAGACGGGGGCCTCGGTAAATGACCGACACAATCAACAGCCAGATTTCGGCATTCATAGATGACGAACTGATGGACGAAGAGAGCGGACTGCTCGTACGCCGTTTGTGCAACGACGAAACGCTGCGCCAGACGGCGGCGCGTTACACGTTGATTGGCGACGCCGTGCGCGGCTCGCTGGACGAAATTCAGGCCGACTTAAACGGCTCGATTATGCGCGCCATCGAACACGAGCCGGCACCGACGCCTGCGCTTGAAGAGGTGGCGGCACCGGCGGCATTCGATTGGAAGCGTTTGGCTGGTGGGGGCGCCGTAGCGGCGACCGTCGCTGTGATGGCCGTGCTCGCACTGCGTACCGATGGACCGGCGGTCGACGCACCAGCGGTCACCACCGCACAAGCCTTTACGGGTGATGTGGTACCGACCAACGACGATGTGAATCCGCTGGCCGTGCGCGGCACGCCGGGTCTGCAGCGCGCCAGCAATCAGACCAAGATGTCCGAATATCTGTTGCGTCATAACGAATATTCAAAAACGATGACGCGCCAGGGCACGCTGGTCTACGGTCGTGTTACCGGTGAAAGTGAGCAAGAGGCTGCCGCGCGCAGCGAAGCGGAGGCCGCGCGCGTGCGTGAGCTCAATCGCCAGCGTCGCGCACCGAACCAGTAAGCATGCGTTATCACGCCGCGTCTTTTCGAACTGCCCTGTGCGCGCTTGCGTGTGCACTCACCGTGTCGGCGCTGGCCGATGCGCAAACGAATGATGCCGACGGCCGCGACTGGTTCGAACGCATGGGCAAGGCGGTCGAAACCTTAAACTACCGCGGCACCATGGTGCATTCCCACAACGGCCAGCTCGATACCCTCGAGGTGGTGCATCAGTTTAAAGAAGGCAAAGTGTTTGAGCGCGTCACCTCGCTCAACGGCTCGGGCCGCGAAGTTATTCGCAAGGGCGACGACGTGCGTTGCACCTACACCGATCGCAAGCAGGTGTTTGTGGATTGGGCCAGCGACGAAAGCCCGCTGAACGCCGTGTTGCCGCTGTACGATCGCTCGCTCGAAAAGCACTATCGTTTCGATCTGCAAAACGACTCGGGTCGCGTTGCGGGGCGCAAAGTCCACACCGTGAACATTCGTCCGCTGGACGAATTTCGTTATGGCTATCGTTTGCAGGTGGATGCCGAAACGGCCATGCCGCTGAAGTGCGAACTGATTGGCGACGATCAGCGCAGCATCGAGCAGGTCATGTTTACCAGCATCGATTTTGAAACGCCGCTGTCGGCGGATGCGTTTGCGCCGCTGCTGCCCACCACCAATTTTGAAGAAGTGTCGGCGACGCCTGCCAATCCGAATCTGGTGGATGTGAGTGAGGCGAGCTGGCAGGCCAGCCAACTGCCTGACGGCTTTGCGCTCACGGTGGTCACCCGTCACGGCGACAACCAAACCGGCGCCGAGCATCTGGTGTATACCGACGGTGTCGCCACTATTTCGGTGTTTGCCGAGCGTCGGCGCGAGAACATCGAGGTGATCGAGGGGGCGGCGCACATCGGGGCCGCGAATGCCTTTGGCCGGCAGTTCGAAGATTTTCAGATCACGGTCGTGGGCGAAGTGCCAACCGCCACGGTTGAGCTGGTGGGCAAATCGGTTCGCCCAGCTCGCTAGCATCACCCGGCGACATTCCAAGCTTATGTCTAAAACGCTGACCGTCTACAGCCGGCAGGGCTGTCCGCTGTGCGACGATCTGGTGCTGGATCTGGAGATGGCCCTGCGCGGGCGTGAGATTGGCATTCAAATCGTGGATATCGATTCGGACCCGGCGCTGATCGAGGCCTATGCGCTGAAGATTCCGGTGCTGTGCGATGGCGCCACCGAGCTGTGCTTCGGGCGCCTTGATCCGGCCGTTCTGGCGGGTCTTTCAGACTAAAAACAAACCTGACCTCGGGCATTGGGTCCGGCTATAATGGGGGCTTGCGCGGCAACGCAGCAAAAGTCCGAAAACCCGCGTCAGGAACAGCATGCAGAACATCCGAAATTTTTCGATCATCGCGCACATCGACCACGGCAAGTCGACGTTGGCGGATCGGTTTATCCAGATCTGTGGCGGGCTGTCCGAGCGCGAGATGTCCGAGCAGGTGCTCGACAGCATGGATCTCGAGCGCGAGCGCGGTATCACCATCAAAGCGCAGAGCGTCTCGCTGCCGTTCAAATCCAAAGACGGCAACACCTATCACCTGAATTTTATTGATACGCCGGGCCACGTGGATTTCAGCTACGAAGTCTCGCGTTCGCTGGCCGCGTGCGAGGGCGCGCTGCTGGTGGTGGACGCCGCCCAGGGTGTCGAAGCCCAGAGTGTGGCCAACTGCTACACCGCCATCGAGCAGGGCCTCGAAGTGCTGCCCGTGTTGAACAAAATTGATTTGCCGGCAGCCGATACGCCCAAGGTGAAAAACGAGATCGAAGAGATCATCGGTATCGATGCCACCGAGGCGCTCGAAGTGAGTGCCAAAAGCGGCCTGGGTGTGCAGGATCTTCTCGAGGAATTGGTGCAGCAAATTCCGCCGCCGAAGGGCTCGCCCGAGGAGCCGCTGCAGGCGCTCATTATCGACTCGTGGTTTGATAACTACGTGGGCGTGGTGTCGCTGGTGCGTATCGTGAACGGCGTGCTGAAAAAAGGCGCGAAGATTCGCGTCATGTCCACCGGGCGCAGTCACCTTGCCGACCGCGTGGGTATCTTCACGCCCAAGATGAACGATCTGGATGCGCTCAGCACCGGCGAAGTGGGCTATATGATTTCCAGCATCAAGGAAATTAACGGCGCACCCGTGGGTGACACGCTTACCGAAGATCGCCGTCCGTGTGCAGAAGCATTGCCCGGCTTTGAAGAAGTAAAACCACGCGTGTTTGCCGGCCTGTTTCCCGTGAGCAGCGACGACTACGCGGCGTTTCGCGAAGCGCTTGAAAAGCTGCGTTTGAACGACGCGGCCATGTTCTTTGAACCCGAGACTTCCGCGGCGCTTGGCCTTGGTTTTCGCTGCGGCTTCCTTGGCATGCTGCACATGGAAATTGTGCAGGAGCGCCTGGAACGTGAATACGATCTGGATCTGATTACCACGGCACCCACCGTGGTGTACGAAATTTTACGCAGCGACGGCGTTACCCAGCTCATCGATAATCCGGCCGAGCTGCCGGCGGCAAATAAAGTGGATGAGATTCGCGAGCCGATTATCGTGGGCTCCATTTTGCTGCCGCAAGAGTACGTCGGCAACGTGATTCAGCTGTGCATTGAAAAACGCGGTGTGCAGCGACGCATGCAGTATTTGGGTTCGCAGGTGTCCATCGAATACGAACTGCCGCTGGCCGAAGTGGTGCTGGATTTCTTCGATCGTTTGAAATCGGCCAGTCGTGGCTTTGCCTCATTCGATTATCACTTCGATCGTTTTCAGGCCGCGCCGCTGGCCAAGCTCGACGTGCTGATTAACAGCGAGCAGGTGGATGCTCTGTCTGTGATCGTGCATCGGGAGAGCGCACGCTTTCGTGGCCGCGAGCTGGTGGAAAAGCTGCGTGAGCTGATTCCACGCCAGATGTTCGATGTGGCCATTCAGTCGGCCATAGGCTCGCAGATTATTGCGCGCTCCACCGTAAAGGCGTTGCGTAAAAACGTGACGGCCAAATGCTACGGCGGCGATATCTCGCGTAAGCGCAAGCTGCTGGAAAAACAAAAAGCCGGTAAGAAGCGCATGAAGCAGGTGGGTTCTGTGGAGATTCCGCAGGAGGCGTTTTTGGCGGTGCTGCAGGTTGGCAGTAAAAAGTGACGGCGATCAAATTTGATCTGTCGTTGATTCTTGTGATGTTCGTGGTGCTCACGGGCGGTATCTGGATGGGCTACCGCGTGCTGAGTCCCAGCATTCGTGGCGGGCAAATGGCCTTGGGCACGCCGGCCGATCCGCGCTATGTGGAGGTGTGCCGGGCATTGTTTCCGGTGGCCGTATTGGTGCTGCTGATTCGCTCGTTTGTGTTTGAGCCCTACAAGATTCCGTCGCCGTCCATGGTGCCGACGCTCAAGAGCGGCGATTTTATTTTTGTGAACAAGTTTGCCTATGGGCTGCGTCTGCCCATCAGTCATGCCAAGATTTTCGAAACAGGGCGGCCCAAGCGTGGCGATGTGGCCGTTTTTCGGTTGCCGAGCAACCCCACGGACAACTACATCAAGCGCGTGATTGGACTGCCCAACGATCATATTGTGTACCGGGACCATCAGCTGGTGGTCAACGGCACGCGCATTGAGTCGAGTTTTGATACCCGCACTTACGGCGCCACCGATGCGATTGTGGGCGAGGAAATGCTCGGGGAGACGCCGCACGCTATTTTGCACAGCATGTCGGCACATGCGCTTTCTGTGCGCGAGTTTGAAGAAACGGTGCCCGATGGGCATTACTTTATGATGGGCGATAATCGAGACAACAGTCAGGACAGTCGTTCGCCGAAGGTCGGCTTTGTGCCGGAGGAAAATTTGGTAGGCAAGGCCGTAGTGGTGTGGCTTAACACCAGCGACATGGGCCGCGTCGGCGACAGCATTCGCTAGGAGATATGGAATGAAAAACAGAAACAAGCAACGGGGCGTTACGGCGCTGGGCTGGCTGGTGATACTCGGGCTGATCGGCATTTTCTCGATCGCGACGTTGCGCCTGATGCCCATCTATCTTGAGTACTACCGCATTCACTCGGTGCTCACGGGTCTTGAGGTGGAGCGTGCGGCTGAGAGCTCATCGCAAAAACAAATTAAAGACTATCTAACGAAGCGCTTTGATGTGGAGTCGATTAATCGTATTCGACCCAAAGACATCAAGATTACGCGCAAAGAAGAAAACTGGCGGGTACGCGCCAACTACGATGCGCGCACGCCGTTTATCGGCAATCTCGATTTTATTATCACGTTTGATAAGAGCATCGAGATACCCCGCTAATGCGTGATCGCCGCGAATTAGCGGCTGCGCTGGATTGTCGTTTCAACAATTCCGCGCTGCTGGACGAAGCGCTTACCCACCGTAGCGCACGCGGCAGCAACAACGAGCGGCTTGAGTTTTTGGGCGACGCCGTGTTGGGTGCGATTATCGCGGCGGAATTGTATGAAGCGGCGCCCGAGGCAAGCGAAGGCGATTTAAGTCGCTTGCGTGCGTCGCTGGTTAAAAAAGAATCGCTGGCGCGTGTCGCGGCCGATTTGTCGCTGGGCGATTATCTGTCGCTGGGCGGCGGCGAATTAAAAAGCGGCGGCTTTCGACGAGCGTCCATTCTGGCCGATGCGCTGGAGGCGGTGATCGGTGCGGTGTATCTCGATTCCGGTATGCCCGGCGCGCACCAGGTGATCAATCATTTATTTCGTGAGCATCTGCAGGCCGCTATTTTGAGCGGCGCGCACAAAGATGCCAAAACACGTTTGCAAGAAGCTTTGCAAAAAGACGGCTTCGATTTGCCGCTGTATGAGGTGACCGATGTATCGGGCGCCGATCATGATCGTATTTTTCGCGTCACCTGCGCCGTGCCTCAGCAATCGCTGATGGTGGAGGGCGAGGGTCGCAGTCGTCGTCGTGCCGAGCAACGGGCCGCCGCCGCTATGCTGGAGCAACTGGAAAATGACTGAAAGCAACACGCGCTGCGGCTTTGTGGCGCTGGTGGGTAGGCCCAACGTGGGCAAATCTACGCTCACCAACGCGATGGTGGGTGAGAAAATTAGTATCGTGACGCCCAAGCCGCAGACCACGCGGCATCGTATTTTGGGCGTACGCAACGAAGGCGACACGCAGATCTTGATTGTGGACACACCCGGGATTCGCAGCGGCCGACAAAATCTCATGGGCCAAACCATGAACCGCAACGCCGACACCTCGATCGCCGATGCTGATCTGGTGTTGTTTTTGGTGGACGCCAACGGCGGCCTGACCAAGCCCGATATGCACGTGCTCGATCGCGTGGCCCGCAACACCGTGCCGTGTGTCGCGGTGGTGAATAAAGTGGATGTGAAAAAGGCCAAGGGCGGATTGCTGCCGCTCATTCAAGAGCTTTCGGGCAAACACGAGTTTGATGCCATTGTGCCTATTAGCGCCCGCACCGGCGACAACGTGGATGCCCTGCTGCAGGTCATTCGCGACCGGCTGCCCGAGAGCCCGTGGCTGTATCCCAAAGATCAAAGCAGCGATCGCGATCTGGCGTTTCGCGTGGGCGAGCTCATTCGCGAGAAGCTCATGATGGCGCTTACCGAAGAGGTGCCTTACGGGCTTACCGTGGAGGTGGCTAAGATGGAAGACACCGAAGAGGGCATGGAAGTGCATGCCACCATTTGGGTGGGCAAAGACAGCCAAAAGCCAATTGTGATTGGCAAGAAGGGGCATGTGCTCAAACAGGTGGGCACCCTGGCGCGTGTTGAGCTGAAAAAGACGCTGGGCAAACCGGTGCACTTAAATCTGTGGGTGAAGATCAAGAAAAACTGGGCGGATCATGAACGCTCACTTGCCGCCCTTGGATACGAAGTAGGGCAGTGACCCGCGAGACGGTGAGTTTGCAGCCGGCTTACGTGCTGCATCAACGACCCTATCGGGATTCTTCGCGTTTAATCGACTGTTTGAGCCGCGACCACGGCCGTGTGTCGCTGGTTGCCCGTGGCGTGCAGCGCCCTAAATCACCTTTGCGATCTGTGCTCATGCCGTTTCAGCAGATTGCTGTGTCGTGGGTGAGGAAAACCGATTTGGGTTCGCTCACCGGCGCCGAGAGTGCGGGCGCGCCCATGTCGCTCGCGCCCGATGTGCTGATGTCCGGCTACTACGTGAATGAGCTTCTTTTGCGTTTAGTGCAAAGCAACGAACCACAGACCGAGGTGTTTGAACTGTATCAGCGTGTGCTCGCCGAGCTTGCCGTACCCGATGCCGGTGAGATTGCGTTGCGACGGTTTGAGAAGCGACTGCTTGAGGCGCTGGGCTATGGATTGTCGTTGTCGCATGAGGCACGCAGCGGTTCGCCGATTGTGGCCGACGGGCGTTATTCGTATCGCTCTGAGCTTGGCGCGTGTGCGGCCGATGAGTTTGATGAGTACGCGTTGCCGGGCTCGGTGTTGCTCGCGATCGCGGAGGAGCGATTTGATGATGCCCAGGTGCTGCGTGCGGCACGCGTAATTTTGCGTGATGCCCTGGATGAACATTTGGGTTCGCGACCACTGCGTACGCGGGATGTGGCACGGGCGTTGGTGAGCAGTAAGGCACGTGGCGATGCCCGTGATCCGAAAACCGATAAAAGCGGGTAATAGAGGTAAGTGTTGTGATTTTTGGTATCGGCACCGATTTGATTCGGATAGAACGCTTTGAAAAAGCGATTGAGCAACACGGCGATCGTTTTGCTGAGCGTATTTTGATGCCCGAGGAATTAGCCGGGTATTGGGATCGGAAATTGAAGGCGCGGTATTTGGCGATGCGGTTTGCGGGTAAGGAGGCTGTATCGAAATCTCTCGGGACCGGGTTTGCCCATGGGATTTGGGTTCGGGATATTGGCATTGTGCACAACGATTGGGGGAAGCCGGATGTGGTTTTTTCTGAGCGTGGGGTGAAAGTTTGTCGGGAGCTTGGGGTTGGGAAATGTCATGTTTCTTTGACCGATGATGGGGGGGTGG
>JBGCEL010000052.1:0-8686 GCA_045106455.1 Gammaproteobacteria bacterium | reverse complement strand
CTCACCAGCAACATGGTGGCCGACGGCGGCGGCATTATTAACTTCAGTCCGTCGGTGGGCACGGTGGCCGTCACGGCGCTGCAGTCCATCTACTATTTCCCACGCAGCGATCTGCAGGTGAAATCACTGGCGTCTACCGCGGTACCGGCCGGCTCGATGCGCGGCTACGGCACGCTGCAGTCCATGAGTTCGATGGAAATGATGGTCGACGAACTCGCTCAAGAGCTGGATATCGACGCCATCGCGCTGCGCCAGAAAAACCTCTTTCGCACCGGCATGAAGAACACTCAGGGCGCCATTCCGGCAGGCGCGCTGCGCACGGCAGAAATTCTGGAGCGCGCCGGCGGGCATCCGATCTGGACCGAGCGCGATGCACGCAAAAAACAATTCGAAGCGGCCAACCCGGATAAAAAATTCGGTACGGGTTTCGCCTGTGTGCAAAAAGATTTCGGCACCGGCGCTGAAGCGGCGGTCGCGCAGGTGGAAGTGACGTGCGAGGGTCGCATCAAGCTGCGCCATGTCGCACCGGAAATCGGCACGGGCGCCTCAACGGCCCAGTCGCTGATTGTGCGCGACGTGCTGGGCCAAACCGCCGACGACACGCAGTTCGCGGTGATCAAATGGCCGGAGATGCCGCTCACCACCACGAACGAGCCGTACACCATGTCGCAGGACGAGCACGACAAACGCGCGAAAGACCCGGCGTGGACGCCGCGCTTCACCTCGCCATCCTCCGCCTCCAATAGCTCGTACTACTTTTCCCACGCCACGCGCGAAGCCGCACGGTTGGTGTTCCGTCACGGCTTATGGGAAGCAGCACAACACGTCTGGCGCCGCGGCATTGGCTCAGGGCAAATGGGCCCGCTGGCCATAAGAATAGAAGACGCACGCTGGGTGAAGGGCAAGCTGACGGCGGGCAACCTTGAGCCGCTGCCGTTCAAACAACTCGCGACGATCGCCCACGATCTGGGGTTGTTGGTGGGTGCGACCGTCCACACCTTTAACCGCTGGGCCTGGGCCGAAGCCGACTTCACGTTGCAGGGCAAAGACGTGCGCCTGCCGCTGGATGCCTTAGCAGTAAAGTTAGGCAAAGCCACGGACTACCAATTCATCCCGCGCACGGCGGTTCATTATCCGCCCACGCAAAGAAACAACGCGGCGGTGACCTACTACGCCCCCAACTCGATGCTGCTC
This sequence comes from Gammaproteobacteria bacterium, assembly GCA_045106455.1. Classification (GTDB taxonomy): domain Bacteria; phylum Pseudomonadota; class Gammaproteobacteria; order Steroidobacterales; family JBCCMA01; genus JBCCMA01. The sequence continues at coordinate 7,492 of JBGCEL010000052.1, read as the reverse complement.
GAACTCAGCGTGCACACAAAAACGGGTGAAATAACGTTGCTTAATCATCATTCGATTATGGAGTGCGGCAAACAGATTGTGCCGGAGCTGGTGTCCGGTCAACTGCAGGGCGGCATCGCGATGGGTATCGGCCATGCGCTGCACGAGCATTTGCCCATGGGCGAAGATGGCCCGGGCAACGGCCAGTGGAATTTTGATCGCTACCAACTGCCGCGCGGCAAGGATGTGGCGGTGTGGAATCAAACGGCAGACATCCTTGAGCCGTTGTCTGATACCGATCGTCCGAAGGGCATTGGTGAGGTGGTGATGATTCCTGTGGTCGCGGCGATCGCGAACGCGGTGCACGCGGCAATCGGTGAGCGCTTCTACGCGTTTCCCATCACGCCGCAGAACATCAAGGAGGCACTGAAATGAGTATGACAACCAAACCGCTGCGACTCACGATCAACGCCGAGGACGTGGGTCCCATGGACGTGCCCGAAGATTTGATGATGATCGATTTTTTGCACGAATACGTAAACCTGACCGGTTCGCGTCTGGGCTGTGGCATTGGCCAATGCCGCGCCTGCACAATCATTGTTGATGATCCGTCAGGCACGTCGACGGAACTGCAGACCTGCATCACGCCGGCGCATTTCTTTGCGGGCAAGCGCATCCGCACGGTCGAAGGTCACGCCACGCGCGCGGCGGACGGCACCATCACCAAGCTCACGCCGATTCAGGAAAAATTTCTGGAGCACTACAGCTTTCAATGCTCGTACTGCACGCCGGGCATGATTAATGGCGCGACAGTGTTGCTGGAAAGGCTGCAGCGTGATCCGGTGCCAGAAGATCAGATCGATCAGGTGATCGAGGATGCCATGAACTCGCATCTGTGCCGCTGTACCGGCTACGTACGCTATTACACCGCAATTAAAGAGGTGGTGTTGTCCACACCGGGATTGACGCGACCTGCGTAAATCCTCGGGATTCTGTTAAATAAGATGGCGTCCAATGCGGTGTGAGGCATAAACGGACCGTCGCGCAACCAGCCCATTTGCATGCGACGTAACCCATGCGCTAGCCTCAGCGAGTACAAAGCGCAGCGAACTCCGCTCGCTCAACACGAAAAAGAAAGTTTTCAGCGTGCGCTCTCGCAAGATTGCCGCTCGACTGAAATATCCAGGGGGAAGTCTATGTTTTCGAAATCACTAGTCCGTGCCGTCGGCGCGGCGGCAAGCTTGTCTTGTCTGTTGGCCGTGCAGGCCGCCACTCCCGACGAACCGATGAGTCGGTCGGCGGCCGTTAAGAAGATCGCTGAGATTGAAGCGGTGCGCTTGCCGTCCATCGATGTCGACGCACGTCTTGCCGAAGATGCGGCGGATACCCGCCCCGGCGGTTTGCGTTATGCCGTTCCGGTAGAAATGTCGATTACGCCGGACAATGCCGGTGTTTGGGAGACGCTGGCAAACGGCGATCGCCTGTGGCGCTATCGCGTGTATTCTCCGGGCGCGACCGATTTGAACTTCGGCTTCACCCAATACGAATTGCCGCAAGGCGCGACGCTGCACGTCATGAGCGAATATAAGGACTATTTCCACGGTCCTTACACGCACAATGATAATCAAGACCACGGCCAGCACTGGACACCGATGGTGCCGGGCGACCGCGCAGTGGTCGAGCTGTATGTGCCAGGCAAAGTGTTTGCCAACAAAGAAAATGGCATGAAGCTTGAGCTGGGTAGTGTGGGTGCTGGTTATCGTGATTTGTTCGGTGCGCCGAACCTGTCGCGTCAAGGCGCCTGCAACATCGACACCATTTGTCCTCAGGGCGACAACTGGCGTGATGAAATTCGCAGCTCCAGTCAGTACTCACTGGGCGGTAGCTTCTTCTGCTCGGGCACCATGATTATGGATGTGCCCGGTACGTTCCGTTCGTGGTACCTCACGGCGGATCACTGCGGCCTTACCGCGGGCAACGCACCTTCGCTGGTGGTGTTGTGGAACTTCGAGTCGGCCATGTGCGGCGACCTGAGTGGTGGTATTGCAGACGATGTGCAGACCGGTGGCGCCGTGTGGCGTTCGGCTCGCGCGGATGCTGATTTCACGCTGCTGGAATTGAACACGGAGCCCGATGCGTCGTTCGAACCTTATTACTCAGGTTGGGATGCAACCGGTGCCGTACCGCAAAGCTCGGTTGGCATCAGTCACCCAAGCAACGATGAAAAAGCGCTGGCGTTTAATGACGATCCGCTTGGCACGGCCAACAGCTGCATCGGACCTACCGGTGTGGGCAATACGCACTGGACCGTGGACAACTACGAAGAAGGCATGACCGAGCCGGGCTCATCAGGTTCGGGTATCTGGAACACCTACGGACCCGATCCGTACAATCCAATTGCCAAACGCCTCGTGGGCGTATTGTCAGGCGGTGGTGCGGCCTGTGCCGGCTCCGTCCCGAACTCTCTGGGCGACTGCTACGGCAAGTTCTCTGAAGCCTGGTCGGCCGGTGCTACGCCTACCACGCGTCTGGTTGATTGGCTTGACCCGGCCGGTACCGGCACGCTGATCGTTGACGGTGCCGATCCTGTACCGGCGGTTTGCGGCGACGGCGTACGTGGTGCGGGCGAACTGTGCGATGACGGTAACGTCGCGGGCGGCGACGGTTGCTCTGCAGCGTGCACGATTGAGCCTGGCTTTACCTGCAACACGCCACCGGACGCGCCCAGCGTTTGCACGGCGATTGTCTGTGGCAACGGTCTGGTTGAAGCAGGGGAGATGTGCGACGACGGCAACACGGCCGCTGGCGACGGTTGCTCGGCGAGCTGCGGTGTGGAAGACGGCTTCTCTTGCTCCAATCCACCCGATGGCCCAAGCGTGTGCGAACTTCTGCCTGAAGGCTGCAGCGAGCTGACGATCGCAATTCCAGACAACACCCCCACGGGTGTTTCAGATAGCGTGGTTCTGCCGGCCGGTGGATTGATCAGCGACCTGGACCTGAGTCTGACTGCGGATCACACGTGGGTTGGCGATCTGATCGTGACGCTTGAGCATGTCAGTACCGGTACGAGTGCCGTGCTTATCGATCGCCCTGGTGTTCCCGCTACCGGTTTTGGTTGCAGCGCAGACAACGTCGACGTGACGCTGGATGACGCCGCTGGCACCGCGGTCGAAGAGCAGTGCTCTACAACACCGCCGGCGATAGGTGGCACGCATGCACCGAGCAATCCGCTGTCTGTGTTCAACGGCGAGCCTGTTGGCGGTACGTGGACGCTGACCGTCTCGGATAACGCAGGCCAGGATACCGGTTCGATTACCGGCTGGTGTGTTGACGCTACTCAGGATGCGGCCGACTCAGACGCCGACGGCGTGGCCGATGACGTAGACAACTGCACCAACACACCAAACGCCGGTCAGGCCGATGGTGATGGTGACGGCTACGGCAACGCTTGTGACGGCGACTTCAACAACGACTGCATCACCAACGTGACCGACCTTGGCATCCTGCGCCAGCGTTTCTTCACGATGGATGCTGTCACCGATTTGAACGGTGATGGCGTAACCAACGCGGTCGATCTTGGATTGTTCCGGACGCTGTTCTTCCAGCCGCCTGGACCGAGTGCAATGGGTAACTGCCCTTAACGCTAGTGGCTAGCGATTGAGAGACGGGCGGAGTCTTCGGACTTCGCCCGTTTTTTTTATTCTAGATGCGCTTCGAGCTGGGCAAGCGTCATCGACCCGGGTTTCGCTCGATCTTGCAGCAAGCGCCTTCCGAGCCGCGCCATCGCAGCATTTAGTGGTGCCTCAACGCCTGCCAAGCGGGCTTGCAACACAATCTCACCGTTCAAATAGTCGGTCTCGATACTGCCGGTATCCCGCAGCAGGCTCTGCACGGTTGATCCGCCGACGCGTTGCGCACCGTCAACCGGCACCACCTGCATAAATTTTTCAAGTCGCGGGTCTGGCTTGCTGATGTCCAGCCAGGTCAATCCGCGCGCGCGATAAACGTCCTGAGCTTCAGCATAAAGTCGGCTCACTATATCGCCGGTGTCAGCGCCAAGCCCCAGTGCCGCCTGCACCACATTGCCAAGATTAAGCAGCAGCTTGGCGCGCTTTGACGCCATGATGTCTGTGCTGGTAAACGCCGCAAAGTTGGCCGATGCAAGCAATGCGACCAGTGCCTTGTCAGCATCGTCCACGCCCGCCTGCGCACGCCCAACATCCAGAATGCCAAAACGTGGCGCGCCAAACACCGCCACCTCGCCGGGCGTTAAATACATCGACGGCATCATCACTGTCATACCGTGCACGTTGGGAAAATAGCGCTGGCCCTCGCGCTCGTTCGCGATGCCGTTTTGCGTGCAAAAAATCGCGTGCTGGTATGCGCCGGCGTGGCGCAGTTGCTCAAACACCTCGGGGGTGTCCTGCGACTTTACGCCAATAAGAATGAGATCATTCGGGCGTAATTCTATGTCGCCAAAACTGCCGACACACTCAAACTCAGCGACTCGATCTGACGTCGAGGTTTTTAAGCGCAGTCCGTGATGGCGAATCGCGTCGAGCTGCTTGCCCCGCGCGACACCCACCACCTCGTGACCGGCCAGCGACAGGGCCGCGGCCAACGTGCCACCGACGGCACCGATGCCGACCACAATAACGCGTGGCTTGGTGCCTAGTAATTCCACAACGTGCCGTCTTCCAGACGCACAATCGGGTGATAACCACGCGTGTAGGAATAGCGCTCGGCCTCGCGTTCATCGAAATCCACGCCAAGGCCGGGTGCTTCGCTGATATGAAACGCGCCATCTTTGTAGGCGTGCTCGGAGGGAAACAGCGCGTCGCACTCGGGCGTGCCCAGCACCAAGTATTCCTGAATGCCGAAGTTTGGTGCCCACGCATTGATGTGGCCCTGAGCCGCCATGGAAATGGGCGAGTGGCTCGGTGCGCCGTGAAAGCCGGTGCGAACATGGTGGATCGCCGCGAGCTCAACAATGCGTCGCACGTGGGTAATGCCACCGGCGTAGGTAGCCGACACGCGAATAAAGTCGATCAGCTCCTCTTCGATCATCTGGCGGCAGTCCCACAGCGAATTGAACACTTCGCCGATAGCGATCGGGGTGGTCGAATGCTGTCGGATGAGTCGGAGCGCCGTCTGATCGTCGGCGGGCGTTGGGTCTTCGAGCCAGAACAAATTGTACTGCTCCACCTCTTTGGCAAACGCGGCCGCTTCGCGTGGTAACAACCGGTGATGCACGTCGTGCAGGAGCTTCAAGTCCGGGCCAAAGCGCTCGCGAATTTTCTCGAAGGCGGTGGGCATGAAGCGCAGGTATTTTTCGGTGTCCCAAATTTCTTCAGCCGGCAGCGAATCGAAATGCGTGATGAAATGTTTGGAGTCCTGTTCTTTATCTGCAATGCCGTAGCCGCCCTCGGGCATGCCGGGAATGCCGCACTGCAAGCGCACGGCTTTGTAGCCGAGCTCTTGATAGTGCGCGATGGTGTCGAGCAGATCGTCCAGGTCCGAGCCGGTGGCGTGCGCGTACACCAATGCGCTGTCGCGGCTTTTGCCGCCGAGCAGCTGATACACGGGCAGGCCGGCCAGCTTGCCTTTGATGTCCCACAGGGCCATGTCGATGGCCCCGATCGCGGCCATCGAAATCGGGCCGCGGCGGAAATAGGCGCCGCGATAGAAATACTGCCAGATGTCTTCGCTATTGCGCGGATCTTTGCCGATCAAACAGGGAATCAAATAGTCTTCGAGAAATTTCGCGGGCAGCGTTTCACGAGTGTTGAGCGTGGCATCGCCGAGGCCGTAGATGCCCTCGTCGGTCATGATTTTCAGCGTGACGTAATTTTTTCCGGGGCCGCCGATAAACACTTTTGCATCGGTGATCTTCATTTGTACGGCTCCTTCGGTCTTGGTTCGCTTAACACATGTCTCTTGGAATAATTGCGCCGGCCTGCTGCACCACGCGTCCGGCCAGAGCATTGCCGCGTCGGGCCGCCTCATCGGGTGCGAGCCCTTCAAGTCGCGCGCCGATATAGCCGGCATTAAACGAATCACCGGCGGCTGTGGTGTCCACCACATTTTTTACCAGCGTCGCGGCAACGTGTTGCATGTTGTCGCCTGTGGCCACCGTGCAGCCGTTGGCACCCTGTTTGAGCACGATCTCATTGACACCGCAGCGCTGCAGTCGGGCGAGCACGTCCGCCGCTTCGTCATGCTCAAACAACAGCTGCTCATCATCAATGGTTGGCATGGCAATATCGCAACAGCGGTACATCCGTTCAAACACGGTGCGTGCCGCATCGTGCGAGGCCCACTGCCGGGGTCGGTAATTGTTGTCGAACAACACCTTGCCGCCATCGGCGCGGTATTGATTCAAAAATTCGAAAACGCGTTCGTGTACGTCGGAGCGATAGAGCGCCAATGTGATGCCGGACAAATAGAGATAAGGAAACGCCCGCAGCGCCTCGAACAGTTTGGTGGCGCGCGCAGGATCATCGAAAATGCGGCGTGCCGGTGCCTGATCGCGCCAGTAAAAAAACGAACGCTCGCCGGACTCATCCAGATCGATTAAATACATGCCGGGCACGGCGCCCGCCACGCGCTCGACCAATTCGCAGCCCACACCCTCGGCGCGCCATTGCCCGATCATCCAGTCACTGACCGGATCATCGCCAAGCGCCGTGACGTATTCCACTTCAATGCCCTGACGCGATAGATACACCGACGTATTGAGCGTATCGCCGCCGTAGCCAATATTGGCCTGCATGGAAGGGCCCGAAAATTTGTCCTGAGGTGAAGGTTTGACCTCCATCATGCATTCGCCAATGACAGCGATTTGTTTCGACACGGTGCTCGCCCTTCAATACACAAAAATAACAGGCGCCAAGAATATCAGGGAATAGCGCGATGGCTAGCCGCTTTTTTGCTGGCGCAGGGTGGTGAGTGCGTGCACCACGCCACGCAATTCGGCCAGACCCTTCATGCGACCGGCGTAGGAGTAGCCCGGCCGAATATTCTCATCGTCGGCCTCGGCGCCCAGAGTGTGTCCATGATCCGGGCGCATCGGTATTTGGCGCTGCGCTGGCGGCCGGTCTTGTCGTTGCTGTTGTGCGTCGAGCAGGGCGTTGACGATGCCCACAATGTCATTGTCGCCATCCAGATGATCAGATTCGTAAAACGAGCCGTCGCCTTCGCGTTTTATGTTACGTAGATGAACAAAATGAATGTGCTCATGAAATTCGTTAATCATGGCCACCAGATCATTGTCACCGCGGGCGCCGTAGGAACCGGCGCACATGGTCAGGCCGTTGGCGGTGCTGGGCACGGCGGCGAGCAGGGCGCGGGCATCATCGGCGGTTGAGACCACGCGGGGCAGGCCAAACAATGAAAACGGCGGATCGTCGGGATGAATGGCCATGACCACGCCGGCCTGTTCGGCCACCGGGATGATTTCCTCGAGGAACGCGACCAGATGGGCGCGGTATTTGTCATTGCCGAGCTTGGCGAA
>JBGCEL010000051.1:0-10688 GCA_045106455.1 Gammaproteobacteria bacterium | reverse complement strand
GGAGAAGCCTGCGAAGTCTGCATCAACCAGTTCAGCAGTCCCGGCAACTACTATCTGGAAATTGATGAAGCGCTGCAAAATCAGGTGCGCGATGTCACGCTGTTATGCAACGGTGAAGGCTGGCATGTGGCAAGTGTCATGGCGCCCGGTGATCAGCTGAAAGTGACGAACATTCCTGAAACCTGCGAACCGGCGGACATCAATGTGAGCTTCCGCGTGCAAACCAACGGCAACAGTCAGGCGTCCGTGCTGTCACCTTCGTTGAAGGCCTCCGATCTGGACGACGACCAAATTCAGGACGGCGGCGACAACTGCATCCTTGTGCCCAATCCAGGACAAATCGACTCCGACGGTGACGGCATCGGCAACGCCTGCGACGCCGATTTTAATAACGACTGCGTCGTGAACATTGTGGATCTTGGGATCATGCGCAGCGTGTTTTTTACCGGCAACGCGAATGCTGATCTCAACGGGGACGGCATTGTGAACGTGATCGATTTGGGCATTCTTCGTTCGCGCGTGTTCGGCCCGCTGGGTCCAAGTGGTATCCCAAATCTATGCAACTGAACATAAGTCATCGTCGCGACAATTAAAGTCAGTCCAAATCAGGGTATGCCTGATTCAGAACGACGAATTGGTGCCGCTAGTGCCTGTGACAAAGTAAGAAAAGCGAGTCCTGACAGACCATGAGTGAACAACGGACTATCAAAACGGCGGTCGTTGTCGACGACGATGAAATTGAGCAATACGAGATCAGTCGTCTGATACGACGTCACGGGATGATCGAGAACCTGTTGTGGTTTGAAGACGCAGAGCTTGCACTGGAATTTCTCGGCCGGGCGGATCGGCCCGAGGTAGATTTGTTTTGCGTGGACATCAGCATGCCCAAGATGAACGGCTTTGAATTTATCGACGCCGCAGCGAAAATTTCACAACAAGAGCTGCAGCGTGCGGTCGTGATTTTGCTGTCCGTTTCGACCCACGACGCTCACAAAAAACGGGCGTCCCAAATGGACTCTGTCGATCACTTTTTTAAAAAACCCCTGACGCCGGATCAGCTGGCGTATCTAACGCGGGAAGTCTTTGATCGCGCAACGCCCGATCAGGCCGCTAACGCTTAAACCAGTTCGCCACGATCGGCGCGCTCTCACTATGGGGGAACACGCCCGCGGCGACACGTGCTTCGTCCAACCCTAAATGCTGTACCAGCGCGGTTTTGAAAATACTGCGCAAGTCCATAGTGGGTGCCAAGTCGCGATCTTGATACAGCGCTTGTGCGGAAAGTCCCGGCCAGTCACTCACCACCCGACCACCCGCTATCGCCCCGCCGAGCATGAGCGCCGCTGCGCCGGTGCCGTGATCGGAGCCACCTGTGCCATTAACGCGCACGGTGCGACCGAATTCGGTCACCACCAGCACCGCCGTATTTGCCCAGTGTTTTCCAAGGCCATCGCGCAACTTGCCGAGGCCGGCGTCCAGCGCTTTGAATTTGTTCGCCAGCGATCCTGTCGCGGCGCCCTGATTGGCATGCGTATCCCAACCGTCTGCCTCAGTGACCGCGATCCGTGGCCCGTCGGGGGCGCTCAAGAACTTCGCTGTTTGTTCCATCACAGACAAGAACGCGGCCGCCGCACCACCGCCACGTTTTTTGGCATCCCCACCGTTGCTCTTTGCTATGGCCTGAGCGGCGAGGGCTTCACTAAACTGATTGTGGAAAAATTCGTCATCGGCGTAGAGCAGATTTAGGCGGCGCAGGGTGTCGTCATCGGTGTCCGGCAGTCGCGATGGCGCGTAGCTCGACACGGACGATTCGCCGCGCAACACCAGCGGCACGATGTGCGACAGCGCGATCGCACCGGCAGGTGACCTCGACGCGCCCAGCGCACGATTTAGCCAACCGCCGCGCGTGCCGTCCACGCCCACACTTCCCGCTTCCAGCACGTCCTGGCCGTCAAAGTGGGAGCGGGCACGATAGGGACTTGCCACCGCGTGCATGACCAACGCCTCATCGTTGCGATACATCGCATGCACCCGCGACATCGAAGGATGTAAGCCAAACAGCCCGTCCAGTTTCAACACGCCGTTTCGAGTTCCCGGCGCATCCAGCGCCAGGCGTCCGCGCAATGCGGTATAGGCCGGCTCCGCGTAGGGCGCCGCAAGCGCGAGCCCATCCACCGCACCGCGCAAAACCACCAGTACCAATCGCTGCTCGCCGCTACCGGCAGCAAACGTTACGCGACCCAATGTTGTCGCCAGTGCGCTGGCGCTGAGGCCCTGCAAAACACGTCTTCGGTTTAGCTTTTTCATCGCCGCTGAAACTCCGGAGAAGCCAAAAATAGCGTTAAACTTTGCGCGGTGCTTTGCGCCCGCGACATTGCCTTGCGTGTCGCCTCTGAAAACAACGGGCCCAGTGCGCCTTGCGCTACGCGCTCGGTCGCCACCGTCAAAGGCAAACGTCGAGCCACCAGATTCGCCCATTCAATGCGCTTGTACAGCGCATCGCCACCACGCCACTGTTGCGCGGTATCGGGCCAGCCAGCTGGCGAACCTGGTTCATGGGGTGGTTGACCCAGCAACCGATATGAGCTCAACACCGGGCCGATCTTATCCGGCACGTGATCCAGCGCACGCATGGTCGAAATCACAAACTCACGCGGTGTTTTATATTTAGCCAAAGGTGTTACCCAAGCTTCAGGCGCGCGCACCAGCGCGGTATGCAGGGCACGCAGATCGCCATCGGACGCCAAAAACACACGCGCAAGACGATCGACCAGTGACGACGGTGGCTCGTCCACGACAAAATGTCGTGCGAGCTTTTCGGCCACATGCTTGGCCGTGGAGGGATGCAGCGCCAGGTCGCGCAACACCGCCTCGCCCTGTCCAACACCTGTGGCGGCATAGCGCTTACCTAGCACCTGCTGTGCACCAGGCTCATGTAGCGCAGCGTCGAATTTGAAGCGCCCCACTACACCGCGATCTGCATCGGATTTATTGTCGCGACCCACGGTCCAGCCGGTGATAACGCGTGCGAGCGACGTGACGTCGGCCTGATCATAGCCACCGCGCGCGCCCAGCGTGTGCAGTTCCAATATTTCGCGTGCCAAATTTTCGTTGAGCCCCAGTCGTCGCTCAGGCTGACGCTTCGCGGCACGTAGACCGCGTTTGGAACCGGGACCAATCGAGCGAATGTTATCCAGATACAGCAGCATGGTCGGATGCTGCTCAGCGGCCACCAACATGTCGGCGAAACGACCGTTCAGGTGCGGCCGCACCACTTCATTTTCGATCGCTCCGGCGACAGCGCGGACTTCGCGTTTGTCAGCGGATATCGCAAAATGATTGCTCCAAAAATGAACCAGTCGTTCGGCAAACGGGGTGTCGCTCGCAGCGGCCGCCACGGTACGCGCCAACACCAGCTCGCGGTAGTGACCGCCAATCAGGCGGCCAAGGTCTTTTTGGTCCGCGCGTTTACCCGCCTTGCGCATTTGTCTTTTTTTCGCCCGCATCTGGGCCACGGCACGCAATACATCGTACGACGGAGGAAGATCGGCAATTGGTTTTGGCGCCGTGCGGACATCGAGCTGCTCAAGCAGCCAGCGCTCGTGTCGTCCGCGGATGCGCTGCAACTCGCCGGGTTTCGCACCTAGTCCAAATCGATTTGCGGCAATGACCGCGTGGGTATCCAACATTCTTGATCATTCCTGCACGTGGGGCTTCAGAGTTTAACGGTGGGGGTCACCAATGGTTGACGTAAGGGCGTGAGAGAAAAAATGTGCTCGACCGGTACGTCAAACAGCACCGCAAGCTTCAAAACCAGCACCAGACTGGGCGCATATTCACCACGCTCCAGATAGCCAATGGTCTGATAATGCACGCCCGCCGCGTCGGCCAACGCCTGACGCGTGAGACCGCGATCGGCGCGCAGAGCCGCAATGCGGTTATAAACCGGGGGTTCCGCGCGTTTTGCAGGTCGTGGCATGTCTATAAATGTAGTATTAATACTACAAATCGTCAATCTGACAGTCGTACGATTGTGCGACACAGAACGCTTTCTGACGCGGTGCGGAAAAGCTATAATCCGGCACCGTTCAAATGCAGCCGGTTAGGAGAAACCCGTGAGCCGCACTCAGGATCAGAAATTTTTCGACCTCTTTTCGCTCGTTCTTGCGGCGCTTGTGGTTTTCACCATCGCTGTCATCGCGCTGGCTTTGAGTATTTCCAGAAACACGATTGGCGAATCCCAAAAACGGGATCCGCAAATGGTGGCATCAATGCAGATGCGTATTGCCCCACTGGGCAAAGTAGAGATCGCCGGGCAAAGCTCACCGCAAACAGACGCCCTGCTTGCAGCCGTCATTGCTACGCCTGAGCCGGTTGCTGAGGTTGCCGCGGCGCCAAGCGAACCCAAGTCCGGCGAAGAGGTTTTCAACCTGGCCTGCACGGCCTGCCACACAGCAGGCATTGCCGGTGCGCCAAAAGTCGGTGATGCCGATGCCTGGACGGCACGCATCGCACAGGGCATGGATGTGCTCAACGATCACGCCATTAATGGTTATCAGGGCAGCGCAGGCATCATGCCCGCCAAGGGCGGCATCACATCGCTGAGCGATGACGAAGTGGCCGGCGCTGTGAGCTACATGGTTGAGAAGTCGCGTTAAGCGCGACGATTAGCCGGCGCAGAAATCCTCTGCGCAAACGAATCGATGTCTGCGGGCAGTCCAAAGTGACTGCCCTGGACCACGTCGCAGCCACTGCGACGTAGAAAATCAAGCTGCGCTCGGTTGCCCACACTCATCGCGCCCACCCGCAACCCCAGGCTGTGTGCCAACGCGATCACTGCCGATGACAGACTCTGATCGGCCGGACTCTTATCCACTTCCGCGACCAAACTGCGATCGAGCTTCATTCCGTCCAGCGGCATGTGGCGCAATCGATTAATCGCCGCATAGCCACTACCAAACTGATCCACCCACACCTGCACGCCAAGACGCCGCACTTCGGTGAGAAACGGCACGGCATGCAGCACATTGCGAAACAGACGCTGTTCGGAAATCTCAAGAATCAGACGCCGCGAATCCAACGCCGTATTTTCAAGGGCGACGGCCAGCGCGTCGATCAACCGTTCCCGCTTCACCTGTGAGCTCAGCAAACCAATCGTGAGCTCCACGTCTGTATTCATCACACCGTTGAGGGTTGCGAAATCGTGCAGTGAACGGTTGATCATCCACTCCATGATCTGCGCGGAGATGTCCATCGAATCGGCCAGCGGCATGAACGACTCAGGCACCATGACGCCGTGTACGGAATGACGCCACACCAGGTGCGCTTCCAGCCCGGCCAGTGATTCGCTCAAAGGATCAAACAGCGGCTCGTACTGCATCTCAAATTCGCCGCGCTCAATGGCTTCGCGCAGATCCGACTCCAGCGCCAGACGATCCTCGGTAGATTCGCGCATCGCCGGCGTGTAGGCCGCAATACGCACATCGCTGCGCTCTTTGGCGTGATACATCGCCACGTCGGCAAGGCCGAGCAATGCGGCAATGGTCTCACTGTCTGACGGGTACAGCGCCACGCCTATGCTGGCGCCACCGACAATTTCCATGCCACGGATGGTGACCGGCTGGCGCAACTCATCCAGCAGCTCCTGGGCGACGCGCATCGCCGCATCCACGTTATCCACGCCGTCCAAAAACAAGCTGAACTCATCGCCACCCCAACGGGCGACAGGCGCGATGGCCGCACCCTCAAACGACAGATCCGGGAAATTGCGTTTCACCAAAGCATCTTTCAGGCGTTCGCCCAGCACACGCAGCATGGCATCACCCGCCTCGTGCCCCAGCGTATCGTTGACCCGTTTGAATTCATCGAGATCCATAAACAGCACGGCGGCACCGTCGCACTCGCCCGTCGCCAGATACTGCGCAACCGCTTCGGTAAATGCGGCACGGTTGGCAAGCCCGGTCAGTCCATCGCGAAACGCCAATGATGAAATGCGTTCATTGCGCATCGCAAGCTCCGACGACATATTGGTGAACGCCGCCGCGAGTTCTCCTACTTCGTCCTCGCGCTGCACCTCCAAAGACACATCGTAATTGCCACGCGCCACCTCTTTGGTGCCAGCCACCAGCTGTTCGATTGGACGGGCCATGCGTCGCGCCACAATCACCGACAGCGCCATACCGATGAGCGTGAGCGCGATGCCGCCCAGTGCCATGGCGCGTAAATTGGCCGTGCGTCGTTCCTGCGCGATCTGATTGAAGCGATCGTGCAGCAGGCCAAGCTGCGTCGCCACTTCCAAGCGACTTAACGCGACATACACCTGACCGATTTGTTCGACGCCGGCAAACACCGGGACCACGGCGGCGTAACTATCCTCGCGTTGAAGGCGTTGCGGGACGCTGCTTTTGATGTCCACATCCGGCGCGATGGTGTAAATCGCGTCGCCGTAACGCGTGACTTCCTGGGTGCCGTCGTGCACGACGGTCCCGTCGAGATCCAGCAGCAACACCTCCTGCACGGACTCGCGACTGGCAGCTGGGACCAGCACCCCGTACATGCCGATCATGTCGAATCGCACCATGGGTGCGGCCACGTTGCTGGCCACTACCTGCGCGATGGAATCCGCGCGCGAGGCAAGCTGCTGATCGAGCTGAGCGTTCAAAGAGGACTCGCCCAAATCGCGCAGAGCACGCGACGAGCGGTCGAGCTGAATGAGCTGAATAACAAACATCACGCCGACCACAGTGATCAGCACCGCCAGAAGATTGCGCAAGTAACTACCGACGATGGTCATCGGAGACGCACGAACTCAGGGCGCAGAGCTGTCGCGCGTGGTCCCGGTGACCACGTCGATTTGCTCACGTATGCCGTCCAGAGCGGCCGCCATTTCCGCGGTGAACTCACTGAATCCGGTGGCACGATAATATTGATCAAGCGCCCCGGCAGCGTCCGCATCATCCGCAGCGGCGAGCAACACTTCGCTCAAACGTTGCGAGATCGCCTCCGGCAGCGCACTACTCACGATCTCAACGCTGCGTGGCAAGCGATCCGAACGCGCGAAAATACGCAGTTCATCGCGCAAGGATCCGGGCAGAATCCACTCCGACGTCCAGTCGGCATCGCTGTAGACGGCCGCATCCACGAGCTTTTTGTGCACCCATAAACTCGAGTTCGCCTCTTCGCCGGAAAACACATAACCGATCGCATCTCGCGGCGGCTTCGCACGCAGATTGTCCAGTGGTACCAGAGGCAGACCAAGCTCGTGAATCATCGAGACCGGAATGAAGTAGGCTGAGGTCGAAGTGGGCTTTTCAAACGCAATGGTTTTGCCGACCAGATCTTCGAGTGACTGCAGCCCGCTGTCTTTGCGTGTGAAAAATACGGATTCGTACCACGCCTTTTCGCTTTGCTGCTTAGCGAGAATAATCTGCCCGTTGGCTTCATCCACGTAGCGCACGGCCGTAAACGGCGTGGCACTGACCCAATCCACCCGACCGTCGCGCAGCAGGCGTATCATTTTGTCGGGCTTATCGACCGTAAAGACTTCAACCGCATCGACACCGATGTCGTCCATGTGGCTAAGCACATATTCGGCAATGCCCTGCATACGGCCGTAGGTGTACTTGGGATCGGTGGTCACACTCCCGATCACCAGCACTCGACCCTTGCCGGGAGATCCATAGGTTTGTCCGGATTGCGCGCCCGCGGAAAACGCGGACAACGCCAATAAACAAGACAGAGCCACGAGGCTCGACAGACGAAATAGTGTGTTCATGTAAGCCTGAGTTTACATCAGGTGAGGCCCTAAAGACCTATCGCGCCGCCGATGCGACCAGCCGAGATTGAGGCGGGACGGACGCTACGGCGCCGAAGACACATCCGTGCGACGCTTCAGTTGACCGTAGATTGCCTGTCCGCGAACGCGGCTTCGCTCTACTTCACCCAAGGAGAACACGATGAAACAGAAACTTACCCTCGCTTTGGCCACGGCCCTGCTGTGCGCGCCCGCTCTGGCCGGTTCCCACGGAAAATGGTTCGATAAGACCGATACCAATCAGGATGGCTATCTGACGGCCGACGAACTGGGCGAAAAGAAAGCCCACAAAATGGCAAAGATCGACACAGACGGCGATGCACGTATTTCACGCGCTGAGCTGGATGCCTACAAGGCAGCCAAACACGCGAAGAAAAAAGACGAAGTCTGATTTCGATGCATTGAATGCCCGGTCAGCGCCACGCCCTACCGCGGCGTTGGCCGGGCTTTCTATTTGCGCCCAACGGTCAGAATCGGCTCAAAACTGCCGAAGATCATGCGTTTGCCATCAAATGGCATGTCGCCCATCTGAGCCATCCGCTCGTCCTTCATCATGGCTTCTTTGCCTTTATGCGCCGCTTCACGATTCGGCCAAATGACCCAGGACGAGACGATTTTCTCACCGGCCTGAGCCTTCACGGCTTTGCGAAAATCGGTGTCGTCGCCATCAGCCACCTCCGCCTCCCATGACTCCACAATTTCCAGCACGCCGCAATCCTTCGCGATGGCCGCGAACGATTCGGCCGCCGCAAGGTAGCGGTCTTTGTTTTGCTCTGGCACAGCAAGGACGTAAGAATCGATATACATAGCGCGAGACCTCTCGAAAAATTACCCGCCAGATCGCGGGGTAACGCTTGCTCATAACAGTAGCAGTGCACGCGCCACAATGGCGACTTCCCGCCGTCATTTCCCTGCTACGCTACTGACTCCAGCAAGAATAATCGGAGACGCACCCCCGTGAAAAAAATCGAATTCGCGACCATCATCTGCCTGATGATGCTTGTGCTAACCCACGCGGCGAGCGGCCAATCTATTCCAGAGGCCCCGGTCAGTGCGCCCGAATCGGTGACGATTACCGTTTCCACCGAAGGGCTTGGCAAGTACTCCGAAGAGTTCTCGGCCACCGTATTGCGCTTAGAACGATTGCTTGAAGAAGCAAAACGAGCCGAGCTGTCACTGCCCACTGAAGATCTGCAAAGACTCGAAGCCTTGGTGGTCTCTTCAACCAGGCTCATCGAAACCATTGGCGAGAATGCAGAACAAGTTGCAACGGTCATTCAAGATGCACAAGCCCCGGTGCTCGATATTTCTGCCAAGGTTATGGATCAGGCCGAGCAACGTGTCGTGGCGCCCATGATCAACGGCGTCGACCGTGCGGTGAACAAAGCCAGCTGGACGGTGACCGTCGCGTTGGTGGTGCTCGGCATTTTGGTCATTATGGTTTTGATGTATGTGGCGGCGGGCGCGTATTTTCTTAATCATCGTATGCAATCGATCTTTACCGGCATGGGAAAAATTATCGACGGACACGTTGTGGTGCCAAGAGATACGTGGGCGGCAGCGACGGCTTCTTTAACCACTGAAAAAGCCCATAAGCCAACGAACGATTAGACAATATCTAAATAGCCTGCTTGGGGCTTTGACATAAATAATGCGCCGCAAAAAGACCGTGCGATCTGGTCTGTGAATAGCGTACCCTGAAGGCCAATCCATCTTTCAAGAGCGCACACAACATGCAATCACTCACTCTTATCGCAGCGCGCCTGTTCGCGGCTGGCGCACTGGCTCTTACCGCGCTGGGCGTTCACGCCATGGACAGCGATGGCGACGGCATCAACGACAATGTCGACAACTGTTCACTGGTTGCTAATGCCGGACAGCAAGACACCAACGGCGATGGCTTTGGCAACCTGTGCGACGCTGATCTAAACAATGACCTAATTGTGAACGTGCTCGATTTAGGGCTTCTGCGTTCGGTCTTTTTCACCGCCGATGCAGACGCCGACTTCAACAGCGACGGCGTGGTGAACGTGGTGGATCTGGGTATTTTGCGCAGCGGTTTTTTCCAACCGCCTGGGCCTGGCGCGAGCGTGTCAGCCGTTACCTGGACCAATGACGTGCAGCCAATTTTCGGTGAACTGTGCGCGCCGTGTCATACGGACCTTGGCATCGGTGATCTGAACATCGGCACCGAATACGCCAGCGCAACACTGCCGGCATTCAGCGGTGACTGTCAGGGGCTGACCAAAGGCGCCTGCACGATCGTGCGTATTCAAAACGGTCAAATGCCTTCGGGCCGCGGCTGCTCTGGCGACCCTGCGGTTGATGCCGGCAACGATGCCTGTCTTGATCAGGCCGAACAGGATCTCGTGCAGGCCTGGATCGACGACGGAATTCCCGAATAGGCAAGCGTTAAGCATTCTTGCAAGAAAAAAAGCGGGAACAGACAACCGCCTGTTCCCGCTTTACATTAAAGCGCTTTGACAACCGCGTTCTAGCGATACAAGTTAGGCGCCCCCACCTGTGCGTGCAGCTGATTCGCCACGTCGTGGGAAAGCCCCAAACCTTGCGCCAGCTGATCGAGGTACTGCGCTTCAGCCTGTGAGTCGAGCTTAATTGCCAGCAGCGACATCATGTACACCTGCTGCTCGAGACCTCTGGGCACGCTGCGAATAAACTGCTGGATATCCAGCGGCTCGGCCATCACCTTGCGCACAAAGTCGATTTCTTCACGCGACGCTTCGCCAAGATTGTCGAGAATTTTGGACTGCTCCTCGCGGTCAATCTCCCGATCCGATTTGGCCGCATTAATCATGCCGCGCAGCATGATTTCAGCTTGCGAGTTTTGCTCAGCAGGTGGCTCACGCGTCGCTTT
>JBGCEL010000050.1:0-26787 GCA_045106455.1 Gammaproteobacteria bacterium | reverse complement strand
ATGTGCACACGGTCGCAGAGCTTGCCCAGGCGCTGAACACGCAGGGTCAGGCCAGCGCGGCGTTGCCGCCGATTACGCTTGCCGATCGCGAGCAGCCTATCGCTCTGTCTTTTGCGCAAGAGCGGTTGTGGTTTGTGGAGCAGCTCGACCGTGCATCCGGAGCCGCGTACCGCATCGACGGCGCTGTACGGCTGGACGGCCCGCTGGACGAAAACGCTCTGGAGTCGGCCCTCATTGCTGTGGTTAATCGGCATGAGAGCCTGCGCACGCGGTTCGCACCTTCTCAAGAACATCACGCGGTGCTCGACGTCGCGCTCGACGCACAGGCGGCGCGTTTTTCACTGCGTCGTGTTGCTGCCCTGCACGCCTCAGACGAGGCGCTTGGCCAGTGCGTTGCCGAGCTGTTGGCAGAGCCTTTTGATTTGGCCACCGGTCCGCTATTCCGTGCAGAACTGATCGTCGTTGACGACGCGACGCACGTGCTTGTGCTTAGCGGCCACCACGCTGTTCTTGACGGTTGGTCGGTTGCAACGTTGCTGCGCGAAGTGGCCGAGCTGTATGCGAACACAGGTCAGGAGGAGGTTGCCGACGTGCTGCCGCCGTTGGCCGTTCAGTACGCCGACTACGCAGCGTGGCAGCGTAATGTGCTTTCAGCGGACGTGCTGGAACAACAGCTCGCGTGGTGGTGCGACGCGCTGGCCGACGCGCCGCCGAGTGTGGCGTTGCCGTTTGATCGGGCGCGGCCAGACACCATTGAGTACTCCGCCGATTCCGTGGCGTTGCATATCCCCGCGACGGTGGTGTCGGCGCTTGATGCGCTGGCCAAAGCTCAGGATGCCACCTTGTTTATGGTGCTCGAAGCACTGTTCGCGGCCTATCTTGCACGCCTTGGTGCCGGCGACGACATAGTTATTGGTACCGTGGTTGCAGGCCGCCCGAAGCGGGAGCTTGAGCCGGTTGTCGGTTACTTCGCCAACACAGTGGCGATTCGCAACGCGGTTGATCCGAAGCGCACGGTAAACGCACACGTGGCCGCCTGCAAAGATTCAATCCTGGCGGCGCTTGCGCATCAGGAAGCACCGTTTGATGCGGTGGTCAATGCGGTGAATCCCCCGCGCAGCCTGAGTCATGCGCCGCTGGTGCAGGTCATGTTGATTCTGCAGAACGTGCCCGGTGCGGCCGAGGTCCTTGAGCTTGAGGACATCGACGTGTCGAGCATTGGACGCAGTTCGCGCCACCACGCTACCCAGTTTGACCTGTCGCTTGAGCTTGGCCAGGCCTCTGACGGGCTGCACGGCTTGATGACCTACGCGACAGCTCTTTTTGATCGCACCACGGTCGAGCGCTTTGCAGCCGGCTTCGCGCGGATGCTCGAGGCTGCGGTGTGCGCACCGGAGTCGGCACTGTATGCGCTGCCCATCATGCAAGAGCCGGTGCGCGACGAGGTGTTGCGCTGGGCTTACGGTGGCGATTGCAGGCGCGCGGTCGAGGCGATTCCGGCGCTGTTTGCAACGCAGGTTCGAACGTGCGCAACGCAGCTCGCAGTCTCTGCCGTGGTCGACGGTGTTGCTGTCGACTACGCCGCGCTGGACCGGGTGACCGACCAGATTGCACATGCCCTTCATCGCCGCGGTGTCACGGCGGGTGACGTTGTGGCGCTGTGCCTGTCGCGCACGCATGTGCTGCCCGCCAGTATGCTTGCTGTCTGGAAGCTCGGTGCAGCGTTCGTGCCGGTGAACATCGACGACGGTCCTGAACGTTTGCGTCACGTCATTACTGACTGCGATGCACGTCTTATCGTAGCCGACGCTGATCGCGCGAACCGCCTGCAAGAGATGGATGCTGGTGACCTGCTGCGGCTAGACGACCTGGCGGACGCGGGATCTGACACGGCAGCTGCGCCTTTCACGCAGCCGGCCAGCGACCTGCAAAACGATGCGCTGGCCTACATCATGTACACGTCCGGCTCGACCGGTCGGCCCAAAGGCGTGGCCATTAGCCACAAAGCGCTCGGCGCGATGCGCGCCGCTGTCTTACAGGACGACGCACTTGGCACCAACGACACGTTGCTGTGCGGCTTTGATACCACGTTTGATGTGTTTGTTCGTGATGTGGCACTGGCACTTTCCAGCGGTGCTCATTTGGTGCTGCTCGAACCGCGTGACCTTCTGAAAGCCGGGCGTTACGGCGAGCTGGCTCGAGAGTTCGGAGCAACCTGGATGGCATTGACACCGACCGTCTGGCGCTTTGCGTTAGCCGATGGGTGGCGTCCGTCGGACGCAGCGCGCGTGGAAGCCGGCGGGGAGGTCATGGATGTCGCGCTGGCGACGATGCTCGGCGAAGGCGGGGCGCGCGTGATCAATGCCTATGGTCCGACCGAGGCCACAGCGGTCAGCATTGATCTGTGCCTGCCAGATAATTTTACGGGCGCCAGCGTGCCAATCGGACGACCGCTGCCCGGCATGTATGCCTATGTTGTCGATACCTATCTACAGCCGGTGCCCCCCGGTGTGCCCGGTGAGCTGTTGCTTGGCGGCGCGCAGCTCGCGCACGGCTATCTGGGGCGCGCCGATTTGACGGCGGCGGCGTTCATTGCCAATCCGTTCAGCACAGAGTCTGAAGATCGTCTCTACCGCACCGGTGATCTGGTGCGCTGGCGCAGCGACGGCCAGCTTGATTTTCTTGGCCGTCTGGATGCACAGGTAAAAATTCACGGCATGCGCATTGAGCTGGGCGAAATCGAGGCGATACTGTGCGAGCTCCCGGGCGTAGCGGCGGCGGCGGTGGCGACTCAGCTCGACGCCGGTGGTGCGCAGGGGCTGTCTGCGTTTATCGTCGGCGACAGCGAGCCGGACGCGGCTGTACTGCGTACCAAACTGTCGCAGTATCTGCCCGAGCACATGATACCGCGCGCGTTTTCACGCCTCGCGCAGATTCCGCTGACGCCGTCGGGAAAGATCGATCGACGCGCACTGCCGCAGATACTCGACAGCGTGTCGCGCGCACCTTACCGCGCACCCACGAGCGAAACGGAGCACGCCGTCGTGAAGGCGATTACCGAACTGCTAGTGACCGACAGCGCGCAATCGGAACCGGTCGGCCTTGGCGACAATTTCTTCGCGTTGGGCGGTCACTCCATGCTGGCGGTCCAGCTGGTGGCGATGCTTGAGCGTGCCACCGGACTTTCGCTGCCTCTGCGCGTGGTGTTTGACGCGCCCGACTTCGGCGCCCTTGCGGCGGCGATCGATGAGTTGCGTGTCACCGGCGGTCTTGCCGCCGACGACTCGATCGACATGGCGATGACGGACATCGAGCGCGTCGATAGTTTGCCTGACGCGCCGGCTGGCCGGCCGCCTGCGCTTGCGGCCGCCCGCTGTGTTTTGATGACAGGCGCTACCGGTTTTATCGGGCGCTATTTCCTGCACGACCTGCTTCAACGTACCGACGGCAAGATTGTTTGCCTGGTGCGCGGGACCGACGTCGTCGCGGAGCGCGAGCGCATCCTGCGCGCTGTGAACGACATTCCGGGAGTTGCGTTAGCGCCGCAACAGGCCGCACGTGTCGAGGTAGTTCGAGGTGATATTGGCGAGCCGGGCCTGGGTCTGGACGATGCGCAACGCCAGCGGTTGATCGATAGTGTAGACGTCATTTTGCACAACGCCGCGGTTGTACACGCAATCAAATCCTACGGTTCGCTGCGCCAGGCCAATACGCTCAGCGTCCTGCACCTGCTGGAGTTGATGGCTGGCGGTAGGCCCAAGGCGCTCGTGTTTGTTTCCACACTTGGCGTACTGCAGTCGCCAATTGACACACTGGCAGACGGCTTCGACACCGAGGCGCTCACGCCGGCGGCGGACAGCGGTTACAACTTGTCCAAGTGGGCGGCCGAGCGCCTCGTCATTAACGCCCGCAAACGCGGCTACAGCGCGAAGATTATGCGCCCCGGTCTCGTGATTGGCGATTCGCGTTCTGGCTACTACCAGACCAACGACATTGGCAACGGTTACGCGTTGCTGTTTGCTGACACGGGCGCGATCCCGACGGCGATTTCGTCCTTCGCGTTGCCGTGGATTAACGTTGACCGTGCATCGCGGCAGATGCTCGACTTCGCCTCCCTTGACAGCGAACCGGACGGGCTGTTTCACATTTTTGAACATGGCGCGCTACCCGGTGAGACGCTGGCCGGTGCGATGAATGCGGCCGGCATTCCGGTGGATGTTGTGCCGGTCAAACTGTGGCTGGCGCGCGCGCTTGAACTTTTGTCCGAGCAGCCGTCCCATCCTGCGTCGTGGCTGTTGCCGCGGCTGCGTGCGCAGGCGCACGAACTTGAAGGTGTGGCTGAAAATGACATCGAGCTGATGCTGCCAAACGACCTTTTGGCGCGTTACGCGCCGCCGCCGTGGCCAGCGTCCGCGCCGGAGCAAACGGTACAGCCTCCCGCCGATGGGCTTTTCAAACCGATGCGATGGCTTGCAGAGCAGTCCGAGCAGCGACAGGAAGAGGGCGAGTAGATGTCGCTGCAGCAGGTGTATCGATGAGTCCATTGGCGACGCATGAGCGGCAAGGGCCGCACAGTGACATCAGCTTTGATGCGCGTGTTCTGCGCTGGCGTGGCGCGGGGCTGGCACGTCGCGTGGTGGTTTTTCTGCACGGTCTTGGCGACACCGCCGACGTGTGGAGGCCGGTGATGTCGGCGTGGCCAGGTGCGCCGATTGCCGCGCTCGCGCCGGACTTTCCGGGGCACGGTGGTACGCCGCCGGCCCGTCCGGACGACTACACTGTTCCCGCTCTGACGCGCTGGAGCGCATCGCTTCTTGCCCGCGAACGGTTGCCCTCGGTGGTTCTTGTCGGCCATTCGCTCGGCGGTCGGGTCGCGCTGGAACTGGCCAATGATCCTGCGCTGAACGTGGAGAGCCTGATAATTTTGGATGTGGGACCCGATGCGAGCAACGACAGCGGATCGATTCTCAGCAACCACCTCGATGTGCTTGCGGCCGGCGCTCCGTCTATTTCACTCTTCGTTGCCAGGCTGGCGGCACGGTTGCCGCTCGCCGACCGTGCTGCGCTGGCAAGCGTGGTTCGTGCGCAGGTTGCTGCCTCGCGTCAGCCTGACGATACCGGTGTTCGCGTACGGCTCGATCCAGAGATAAAGCGGCTGCTTGGCGGTGCGGATCAGAGCGACGGCTGGTCGTTGCTGTCGACTTTGCCCTGTCCCGGTACCGTCATTCGTGGCAGTTTCTCGAGTGTGTTGAATGAGGCGACGGCACGGCGCATGGCCGCGAGAATGCCGTGCGGCGGTACGCACATTGCGCTGCCGGGCGCCGGACACGCTCTGGCGCTGGAGCAGCCGCAGCGACTCGCGCGCGCGTTGCACAGTGTCTTGGAAGGGGGGGCTTTGTGAGCGCGCCGACGACCAGGCGGCGCAGGTCTGCCCTGCGCGCCGGCGACGCGGCCTTGCTCGGTATCGTCGCCAGCGATTTTTTTGGTGCGTTGGCCGGAGCGACAATTCATCTAACGATGGTGTGGTGGGTGCTGTCGCAGGGCCTTTCAGATGCCACGGTCAGCCTGATGGTTCTGTGTATCTTCGCACCGCTAAACGCCGGTGTTCTTTTGACCGGCCCGGCGGTGGCGCGCTTCGGCTCGCGCCGTCTTTTAGTGGTCTCCAAGAGCATCGCTTTACTGGGCGCGGTGAGCTGCTTTGCCGTCTATGCAAGCGGTCGCATGACGCCGGGTCTTCTGGCGATTATTGCGATTGTGACCTACGGTGCCATGGCGCCGTCCATGGCCGCCGATCTGGCTCGGGTGCCAGCCCTGACGCGGCTTGCGCATCGCCGGCTGGCTTCGTTCCACGCCGCCAACAGTGCGGCCTTTGTCGTCGGTCAGGTGATTGGCTTTGGCCTGGCCGGGCAGCTTGCCGTGCACGGTTCCTCAGCCATGGCGGTTGCTATCGGGGTCGTGTTGGTCGCCGTAAGCCTTGCCATTACCTGGGTGACGTTCCCAACGGATCGTTCGCACAGGCGCTCGCGTACCGGTGCAGTTAATTTGTTGCGCGCGCAGACCCGTGCGGTTCTGACTCGTCTGCGTGGCACTTCTGTTGATGTTGCGCACGTGCTCGCTGCTGCACTTATTATTTCGACCGCGCAGGGCTGCATCGAGGTGGCCCTGCCGCTGGCCATCCGGTTAGCCGGCTTGCCCACCTCAGCGCTGTCCGCGGCGCTGACGGTGGCTGTAGTGAGCGGCGTGTTTGCAACCCTAATTGCCCAGGCCGTGCAGCCGCGGGTGGTGTTAGGGCCCGGTCTTATGGCGATTGCCGTCGGACTGCTGCTCGCGTTGCTGCTGGCCCACGCCATGCCGACGATTAGCGGCGTATTTATCGCGGTGGCAGCGACCGCTGCGGCGGCCTCGGCGGCCGGTGTGCTCACGGTCACCTCGTTACAACAGTCCATGCCAACTGCGCTGCAGGCGCAGGCTATTGGTCTGTGGCATTTCCTGATTCTTGGCGTCGGCCTCCTGACGATTATTGCCACCGGCCAGATCGGGCGCTTCGCATTTTCACTATATGCATTGCTCAGCGCCGCTGGTATTGCTCTTGCGTGGTACGCGCAGCGGCGTGGGGCCACTGCTTCTATTCCACAAACATACGATTCCCGGCACAGCTGATAAGGAAAAATAACAATGAATAAAACTATTACTGCCGACAAAGAACACGCTACGTTTAAGGACTACCTGCGCATTGCGCGTTTTGATCATGTGACCAAGCACATTTTTATTGTGCCTGGTCTTGTCCTTGGCCTGCTGTTGCGGCCGGACTTGGCTCGTTTCGATGTGCTGGATATTGTCCTTGGCTTCGCATCGGCTATTTTGATGGCGTCGGCGAACTACGTCATCAATGAGTGGTTGGACCGCGACTTCGATCGCTACCATCCAGAGAAATCACAGCGCGCCGCCGTGCAAAAATTCATGTCTGGCGGCATCGTGATTGTCATGTGGGTCGGGCTTTCGGTGCTCGGCCTGCTATTGGCGTATGCGGTAAATACGTTGCTGTTTAACGTTGGCATCCTCTTTCTGATTTCCGGTCTGGCCTACAACGTCAAGCCGCTGCGAACAAAGGATCAGGTGTTTATTGATGTGTTGACCGAGTCGGTCAACAATCCGCTGCGACTTGCGATGGGTTGGGCTATGGTCGACGGCGGGTCGCTGCCTCCGGCGAGTATGCTGCTTGGCTACTGGTTCGGGGGTGCGTTCCTCATGAACTGCAAACGTCTCGCTGAGTTTCGAGACATTGTGAGGGACTACGGGCAGGAGCAGTTGGCGTTTTACCGGCGCTCGTTTAAATACTACACCGAGAGTCTTCTGCTGGTCGCGGCCCTGATGTACGCTTTGTTATGCGCATTTTTTACGGCCGTGTTCCTGATTAAGTATCGCATCGAGTACATTGTTATGTTTCCGGTACTCAGCCTGCTTTTCTGCGAATATTTTTTGCTGTCACTTAAGCGCAATTCGGTGGCGCGCAAGCCAGAGCACCTGTTCAAGGCGAAACGCTTGATGGCCATCCTGATACTGACCTGTGGTTTGTTTGCCTTCGGTACGTTGATTGACCTGCCGTGGCTGGATGCATTGACGGCCCGTCACTTTATCGAAATTTCCACAGGCTGATCGGGCCTGCTGCCGACAGGATCT
Organism: Gammaproteobacteria bacterium; assembly: GCA_045106455.1. Taxonomy (GTDB): domain Bacteria; phylum Pseudomonadota; class Gammaproteobacteria; order Steroidobacterales; family JBCCMA01; genus JBCCMA01. Next base: position 19,107 of record JBGCEL010000050.1, on the reverse strand, counting down.
GCAGCTATGATGTACAGATCTCCATCAGCGCGAATGCTCGCACAAATGCGCAATCCCGGGATGCCGTCGTGGCGTCGCGTGTGGGTGTTCGTGGTGCTGACGTCGCCCGTGTGTGTGGCCGCTGTTTATGCGTTGATGGATCCAGCGCAGTGGGATTACGCGTTCGACTTTCGATTGCTATGGCTCGCAGGTTCGACCTGGCTACACGGCTACTCGCCGTACATGCCGGCGTTTGATGCTCTGTATGCAGCTCATTTTGGCGGTGGCCAGGCATCCTGGCATGTCTTCAACTACCCGCCGTACTTCGCGTTGATCGCGCTTCCCCTGGCGACGTTGCCGTACGCGGTTGCCACTAAGCTGTGGCTTGGCGTGAACGTTGTTTGCGTCGCGTTGTCGGCGGCCATTCTGTCGTCGGGGTTTGCTGCGCGCTCACTGGGCCTGCAGATAATCGTCTATGCCGCAATCGTGGTGTTTGCGCTAACCAGCTACCCAGGTGGCTACTCGTTGTATTACGGCCAGACGACGCTGTTGGTGCTGCTGGGCGCGTGCCTCTTTGTGCACGGCTACGTGGGAAAGAGCGCCGTGCCCCTTTGCGTCGGGTTGGTTCTGTTGAGTCTCAAGCCCAACCTTGGGCTGCTGCCGGGATTATTGGTGGCAGGATCGGTCTACGATTTTCGTGCGTGGCAGTGGCAAACGTGGGCGCTCTGGCCTGTTTTAACAACGTTGTTATTTGCCGTCGTCGGTACCGGTCTGGTCATCGCTATGACGGGTTTTGATGCCACCGTACCGGCGTTTGCCGCGCGCATTGCGGCGTACTCGGCCACGCCCCCCAGCGCTGTGTATAGCCTCACGGGCATGCCGTATCTTGTCGATACGCTGAGCAGTCTATCGATGCCGCTGTGGCTGTCACTGGTGCTTGCCGGTGCGGTTTGCATTGTCGCCGTCAGGCGGACCACCGATCGCACGATAGCTGTGTGCAGCGTTCTTGCGGCCGGATTCTTTTTTCTCCCGCTGCATACCTATGACCTGATTGTCGCGGTGTCGCTTGCGCCGCTTTTGTGGACTTTGAGTGTGCCGCGTGCGGTGATTGGGGCGCTGGGCATGCTGATGATTCATCGGTGTGTAAGCCTTGTGCTTGAGGTCAATCCGCGTACGTGGCTTGACGATGGATTGCTGCCGGCAACACTGGGAACGCTGGCGCTGTTGGCCGTGAGTCTGATCAGACATGACCGCGACCGCCCACAACGCGGGGTGATGCCGTGACTACCGCACTACCGCCTGTTGTAGACCGTCTTTCGGTGTCAGCGATCTATGCGCTGCTGTTTACAGGCGCCGCATTGGCTGTGCTTGCCCTGGGTTGGTTGCTTGACCCGGTGCCCCGGATACACGATGAGCACGCACATCTGCTGGCTGGCCATACCTTCGCCCGGGGTCAACTTGCGAACGAATCCCATGCATACGCGGACCATTTTGCCGCGATTAACGTGTTGTCTGAACCTGTGTATGCATCAAAATTTCCACCGGGACAGGGTCTGGTTATCGCCCTGGGCCTGCTGGCCTTTGATTACGCACACGCCGGTATTGCCCTGAGCGCTGGTGCATTTATGTGCGCGTTGTTCTTTATGCTGACGCGCCTGCATTCGCGCCGTTGGGCGCTCTGGGGCTGTGCGCTTGCCGGCGTGCAAATGGTCTTGTTCGGTTACTGGGGAACGACGTTCTGGGGTGGTTACGTTGCGGCGACCGGTGGTGCTCTGGTTGCCGGTGTCTGCCTGGACGCATGGCGTAATGCAAGAATCGACATCAAGTTCACCATTGTGTTGATGATCGGCCTGTGGCTTTTGAGCGTCTCGCGCCCAATGTACGGTGTGGTTATGGCCACGCCTTTCATCGTGCTGTGGCTGGTGCAATTGTGGCGATCACGGCGCCGCAGTTCTGTAGTGGGCCCGATTCTGGTGTTCATGATCGGCGGTGTGGGTATTTTGGGTTTTCAGGCGACCTACAATTACGCCATTACTGGCCAGCCGCACGTCTTCCCGCACTCCCTGTACCAGGCGACCTATGGGCATCCTGCCATTTTTATGTGGTCGCAGCAGGGCGCGCCCAAAAACGAGGGCAAGAACGAAAAGTTCTACTTTGTGCACGATGCGTTCGAGCCCGAGAGTGTGGTCGAGGCGCGCACTAACCCCATGCAGCATGTCGGGTTAAAGGGGCTGGTGCATTGGTTGTTCTTTGTTGGCCCGTTCTGCAGCATTTTGTTGCTGGGTTTGCGCGGTGTCGCCAGGGTCGCGCGCTACCGATTTGTTTTGGGCGTGACCGGCATGATCCTGGTTTTTGACCTGATAACGCCGTGGCTGATGCCGCACTACATTGCACCGGTTGCCGCGCTTGTGGTTTGTTTGCTAACGGCCTGCGCCGGCGTGCTCTACTCCCGGTTTGCTCGCGTGCCGGCGCTACGCATTGCGATCGCCGGTTTCCCGCTAATTTTGCTCGCGCTGTACTGTGTGCTGCAAGGATGGCAGCTGCGATCGACGCCGAAGGAGCTGTGGCTTGATCGCTGGATTTTCTTCCAGGAAATTGACACTCAGCCAAATCGTGACAGGCAACGCATCGCGGCGCACCTCGCCGCCGACGGGCGTGAGCATATCGTGCTTGTCCCGCAGCAACGCCCCTTACCCCAGTCCATGCGCCACAACGGATGGGTCAATAACATGGTGCCCATCGACGAGCAGTCGGTGCTGTGGGCCTGGGATCTTGGCGCTGATGCCAACGCCCCTTTTCTGGCCGATTACCCGCAACGCAGCGTGTGGCGATTGACGTTTGACGCTAGCGGGCGTGGCAGCATTGATGCGTGGGAGGCGTCGCCATGAATTGGCGTTCGATAGTTGTTTTGAGCCTGTCCGGATGGCTTGTTGCCTGCGCAAAATCAGGGCCCGATGCTCAGCCGACCGACGTGCCAGCCCCGTCAGTGGCAAGCGCCACGTTTGTGCACCCTATGCCGGTCAATCTTGCCGAGTTCAGTCCAGGCGATACACGCATTGCCACGGCGTCCTGGGACAACATTGTGCGTGTGTGGGCTGTCGACGGTGCCGCACCGGTCGTCGAGCTTGTGGGTCACAATGATCGCGTTGTTAGCCTGGCGTTTGATGCGCCGGGCCAGCACCTGGTAACGGCCTCGCTGGATGGCACCGCCCGGGTCTGGACACTGGATTCGCCGCCAACACAGCGTGTTCTTGACGGACACAGCGCGGCGGTGACCGCGGCCGCGTTCAGTCCTGACGGTCGCTACGTGGCGACGGCGTCGCTGGACCGAAGTGTGCGTATCTGGCCGCTTGGGGCCCCCAGGTCGACGGTCGTGCTTGAGAGCCACCTGGGCCCGGTGACATCGGTTCGGTTTGCGCCGGACGGGAAGCATATTGTATCGGGCTCCGTCGATGGCACCGTTCGGGCGTGGGATACCACCAGTGGTGCGCCCGCGACAATGTTCGAAGGCCACGACGGCCCTGTCTTGAGTGCGCAATTCAGCGCAGATGGTCATTGGATTTTGAGTACCGGAGATGACGGAACGGCTCGTCTTTGGCCGTGGCAGCATGCCGGGCCCGGCCGTGTGTTTCGTGGCCACACGCAGGTGGTCTGGGCGGCCGCCTTCAGCCCCGACGGCGAACGTGTGTTGACCGCATCGCGCGACGGTACGGCGCGGCTGTGGTCGATGACTAGCGGCGAGGCCCTGGCGGTGCTGGACGGACAGGACGAGTCGATTTGGCGCGCGGCGTTCAGTCCGGACGGTCGCTCGCAGGTGACGGGCGCGTGGGGTGGGTCGGTGCGTGTCTGGTCGACCTCTAACGCGCCGGCAGCACCGCGCCGCGATGTGCACGATCATCCGGTTACGGCGGTTGCTTTCAGCCGCGATGGATCGACTGTGATGTCAGCCTCCATGGACGGCACGGTGCGCCTGTGGCCGCTTGCTTTGTTCGCAGGACAAGCAGGAGGCGGCACGTGAACGATCGCTCTGAGCTACCACTGTGCGTCGATTTGGACGGAACGCTTATATTCACCGACGCTCTCGTCGAAAGTGCAGCACGGTCATTTTTCCGCGCACCCGGCGCGACGCTTGGCGCTCTTGCGTCTTTGCACAAGGGCCGCGCCGCTTTCAAGGTGCGGATGCTGCGGCACGGCGCACTGGATGTTTCAACCTTGCCGTTCAACATGCCGCTAATTGACCGTTTGCGCGACGAGCGGGCGCGCGGGCGAAGGCTGGTTTTGGTTACCGCCGCCAATGAGAGCGTGGCGCACGCCGTGCAGGCTCATCTGCAGTTGTTCGACGATGTTTTCGCCAGTTCCGAAGCTCACAATTTGAAGGGTCCTGCCAAGAGCCAGTTTCTTGTGGAGCGCTACGGCGCGGGTGGTTTTGTCTACGTTGGTGACTCGGCTGCCGATCACGCAGTGTGGTTGCGGGCCGATGCCGCGTGGACCGTGGGGGAAAAAGGCCTGCGGGTGGCGCGGCAGGCCGATGTCAACGTTACAGCACAGTTCGCCGGTGCCGCCGCAACGGCTGGAGACTGGATTAGTGCGCTGGGCATTGACCGGTGGCTTTGGAACCTTCTCGTTCTGATGCCGTGGGCGCTGTTCACGCAGACAGCGTCAACGCGTTGCGCGCTTACGCTGCTGGGTGCGTTAGTTTGTTTTTGTCTGGCCGCTTCCGGCGTTGCTCTTTTTACCGCGATCGCGGGTCTTGACGCGCCAGGCTTTCAACGCAGCGACGATACCCACCCAGTTAGCGCAGGGCGTATTGGTCTGGTGCACGCTGGCTTTGTAGGGTTTGGACTCGTTGTGACGGCCGGACTGGCCGCCGCAGTGTTGTCGCCGCCGCTTTGCGGTGTGCTGGCCGTGTTTATTGTGTCGAGCGTCTTGTTTGCAATGCGCCCGGTAGCGCCCGGCGCGACGGCCGGGCTGCGGCGCGCTTGGCTGATTGGCCTGCGCCTGGTTGCCGGTATTAGCGTGGTTACTGCCGGACTGTCGCTACCTGTGTGGATCGCTCTGTGCGCCGGCGCTGCGGCACTCGCAGCCGTTGGACGAGCGCCGAAAGGCCCTGAGACATGAGCGAGTTGCGCGATTCCAGTGCGCCAGAGCGCGCCGCCGATGTTACGCGATTCGATCGTTGGACGCGCTACGGGCAGTTCGCCCGTTTCTGCGTGACCGGCGCCATCTCGACCGCGATTTACTACGGGCTTTATCTGCTGATGTTGCCACTGATGCCGGCCGTTGCAGCCTACGCCGTTGGTTATGCGGCGGGGGTCGTATTTAATCTGTGCATGCATATGCTGATTACGTTTCGAACAGGATTTCATTGGCGACTGCTGTTCGGTTTTTTGCTGGTTTACCTGGTTTCGATGGCTATTGGCGCTCTGGTATTACGCGGCCTTGTCGGGCTTGGCGTCAGCGTGCAGATCGCCGGTTTTGCCGTGGTGTTCGCCAATCTGTTTTTCAATTTTGGTGGTATGCGAGTGCTCGCTCTGCGCACAAAAAAAACGGCGCCGCGCCACGCCCGCCACCACATTTCTGACCAGAACTAGCTATCGAGTCTCCTATGTCGACAACCAAACAAGCAGCGCTCTCGGGCATTTTTCCTATCATCCTGGTGCTTGGGTGCGCCGCTGGTCTGGCGTACTTTCTGACCCTAAACAAACGCGTGCCAGAGTCGGCACCGCAGGAGATTTTTGTTCCGCTGGTGGAGGCCGTTGATCTCACGCCACAGACCGTGCGCTTCAAGGTGTCGGGTCAGGGCACTGTGCAACCGGCCCTGGAAACGCAAATCGTTGCCGAGGTTAGTGGCGCTCTTGTCAGTGTATCGGACGATTTTGAGGCAGGCAGTATTCTGGCCGAGGGGCACGTGTTGGTGACGATTGACCCCGCGATGTATATCGTTGAGCGCGACGAGGCGCGGGCGGTGCTCAATCAGCGACAGCTGGAGTACAACGGAATCGCGCGGTTGGATGCTGGCAGCTATCGCAGCAAGATCGATCTGGCAGGGGCGCGGTCGGCGTTGGCATCCGCACGTGCCGCGTACGCCCGCGCGCAGACCAACCTCGACAAGACGCAAATTCGAATGCCTTACGACGGCGTTGTGCGCTTGCGCGAGGTCGCCCCCGGACAATTCGTTTCCCGGGGGACCTCTATCGGCAGCGTTTTTAGCAGCGATCGCGTCGAGGTTCGGTTGGCTCTTGGCCAGGATGATTTGAAGTTTGTTGATTTGCCACAGACCGGGCAGCTAAGCGCCACAGCCGACAGGCCGGTTCGCGTGACCGGCCGGTATCGCGGACGGGACGCTTCCTGGGCCGGACAGATTGTACGCACCGAGGGTGTGGTGGACCCTCGCAACAGAACGACGTTTGTTGTTGTCGAGGTGCTTGATCCTTATTCGCAGCAGCCCAATGGGCAAAAGGTGCCGCTGCCGATCGGGACTTTTGTAAGTGCCGAGATTCCGGGGCGGTACATGCGCGATGTTATGGTGTTTCCCCGGCAGGCTCTGCGCGGCAACGGCCAGCTGATGTTAGTGGATGAAGAAGATCGGCTCCGCCTGCAGGATGTGCCGGTGATTCGAGCGGGCGCCGATCGTGTCTATGTGCGCGCCGACGCGTTAGGGTGGCAACGGCTCGTTCTCACGACGCTGGATACGCCTGTCAACGGTCGCAAGGTCCGCGTCACGGTGGTGGATAATCCGCTCGGCAAAAAAATGGCCGATCACGACGTTCTCCCGTCGCCGCCGAGTTTCCTTCAGCTTGATCACTCACTGACGGAGACCAGCGGAGCTGGCAGACCGCCACTATGAGCAGCGCACAGGATAACAAGACCAAGGGGCTGATTGCCTGGTTCGCGTGTAACCCCGTGGCCGCGAACCTTCTGTTGCTGATTATTGCGGTAGCGGGCATTGCCTCGGCGGTTAACATTCGCAAACAGACCACGCCTGATTTTGAACTCAATGTAGTCGATGTTCGCGTGCCGTATCCTGGTGCTTCGCCGCCGGAAGTTGAGGCAGGCGTCGTGCGCCGGGTAGAAGAGGCGGTGCAGGACGCGACGGGTATCAAGAGTTTGACCTCAACCGCGTTCGAGGGTCTTGGTGTCGTTTCCGTAGAGGTCAGTCGCGACGCGAACATTGACCAGGTGCTCGCGAACATTAAGACACGCGTTGACTCCATCATCACGTTCCCGGCCGAAGCGGAGCGGCCCGTCGTGTACAAGCGAGAACAGGTTGTGCCTGTCCTGTTTGTTGCTTTGTACGGTGACTTCGACGAATTTGTACGCAAGGAACTGGCGGAAAATTTGCGCGACAAACTGATCGCGCTGCCGGAGGTTAACAACGTAGAAATTCTGGGGCAGCGCGACTACGAAATTAGCATCGAGGTGTCTGAGGCGACGCTGCGTGAATACGGCCTTTCGATCCGTGAAATTTCCAGTGCGATCCAGGAGGCTTCTGTTGATCTGCCGGGCGGCATGCTGGCCACATCTTCTGGCGATATTCTGCTGCGCACCGCCGGGCAGGTTTATCGCGGGTACGAATTCGCCGACCTGGTGCTTCGCTCCAACGCCGATGGCACGCGTCTGACACTCGGCGAAATTGCTACGATCACAGACGGGTTTGTGGAAACCGACGGCTTTAGTCGCTTTAATCGGCAGCCTGCATCTACGCTTCGCATTCTTGCCGGTGGTGAGCAGAACGAGCTGGCAACATCCGCGGCCGTGAAAGCCGTTGTTGAGCAGCAGCGCGCGACACTGCCTGAGGGCATCACCCTGGATGTTTGGGTTGAGCGCGCGCTTTATTTGCAGGGCCGCCTCGACATGATGACAAAAAACATGTTGCAAGGCGCGATCCTCGTCTTCCTTGTGCTGACGCTGTTCCTGCGCTTGCGCGTTGCTTTTTGGGTGATTGTGGGTATCCCTTTCGCCTTCCTTGGTGCGCTGACCCTGATGCCGGTCGGCCCGTGGCCGGTGACCGTAAATACCATCAGTTTGTTCGGGTTTATTTTGGTACTCGGCATCGTTGTGGACGATGCGATTATCATCGGCGAGAGCATTTACTCGGAGGTTGATGCCTCCGGGCACACGCTTGACAACGTGGTGCGCGGGGCTCGACGCGTGGCGACCACCGCAACGTTCGGGGTCCTGACAACGATTGCCGCGTTTGTACCACTGTTGTTCGTCGATGGCCTGTTTGCCCCGTATCTTGAAGCCATATCAGTTGTTGTCATTCTTTGCCTGATCTTTTCGTTGATAGAATCCAAGCTGATTCTGCCGGCGCATCTGGCAAACGACCGCTTCTTATCAACTGGTGACGCCAACGATCAGCTTGCGCGCGGCCAGTCATCCTGGTGGGGTTGGCCGCACCGTCTTCTGCTTCGCTGTCAGGCTGGTGCACACAGTGGGTTGCGGTGGTTCGTTAGCCGGGTCTATCGACCGCTGCTGGTACGTGCCATACACGCCCGGGGTTTGACGCTCGCCATGTTTGTGGCGCTATTGATTGTCACAATGAGTTTGGTTCAAAGCGGCCAGCCGCGCGTGGTGCTGTTTCCTCAGGTGCCGGGCGACTATGTGCGCCTGGATTTGCAGATGCAGGCAGGCACGGCGCCGGAACGGCGTTCCGAGGCGCTCGACGCCGTAGAGCGCTCCTTGTACGAAAGCGTGAATGCCTATATGGACGAACATGCTGCGGCCATTGAGCCGGTGCGCCATGTGACGACGTTCACGGAGGGGAATTCCGATGGCGCGATAATCGTTGAGCTGCCGATGACCGAGGATCGTCCGTTGGACAATCAGCAGGTCTCTGAACTTTGGCGTGCGCACCTGCCGGACCTGCCAGGTGTGCGCCGCATAAGTTTTTCGGATGCGACTAACCTTGGCGGCGGGCCGCCGATAAGTATTGGCTTGTCCGGTGATAACGAGACCGAACTGCTGGCTGCAGCGCGGGCGCTGGTTGCCCGGCTGGCCCAGTACGATGGCGTGTACGACGTGACTAGCGACGCCACCAGCGGCGGAGAAGAGATACGCTTGAACATCAAGCCGGAGGCGGAGGCGCTCGGTATCACACTGGCCGCTTTGGCTCGACAGGTGCGAGAGGCGTTCTATGGCGAAGAGGCGCAGCGCATTCAGCGCGGGCGTGACGAAGTGAACGTGGTCGTGCGCTATCCGCGCAGTGAGCGACGCAGCGTGACCGATCTTCTCAGTATGCAAATTCAGACGCCAAGTGGGGAGCGCGTGCCGTTTGAGTCGGTCGCTGAGGTCGAATTCGCACAGGCATTTTCGAGCATCAATCGTGTGGAGCGCCGCCGCACTATTAGCGTTTGGGCTAATGCTGATTTGCAAGTGGCCGAGCCTGGCAAGATTGTGTCTGCACTACAGGCTGATTTTATGCCCGAGCTTCTGGCGCGCTACCCAACGGTTTCGGCGCGCAGGCAGGGTTCAAGTGAGCAGGAAGAGGAAGTGCTGCGTGTGTTCAAGGTCGCTTCGCTCGCGGCGATCTTGCTAATTTTTAGCTTGATTGCAATTCCACTTAAGTCCTACGTACAACCGCTTCTCATTATGTCGGTCATTCCGTTTGGCCTTGTCGGAGCGGTTGTCGGGCACATTGTGACGGGTAACGCGCTCAGCATTTTCTCGATCTTTGGCCTCATTGCGCTCGCCGGCGTTGTCGTCAACGACAGCCTCATCATGCTCGACTTTATCAATACGGCGCGACGTCAGGGCACGGAGATGATTGAGGCGGTTGTGCAGTCCGGCGTAGCGCGCTTTCGGGCCATTGTTTTGACGTCGCTGACCACCGCGTTTGGATTGCTTCCGATAGTTTTCGAGACCAGTGTGCAGGCGCAGTTCGTTGTGCCTATGGCGGTCTCGATGAGTTTCGGCATTCTTTTTGCCACAGTGATTACGCTGTTTCTGGTGCCGGTTTTGTACTTGATGCATATCGACGTCCTGCGTGTGCTGCGTCGAATTGGGTGGTTTGTTACCCGAGCGCCGCGATGATTCCGTGCGCGGTTACATCACTGCGCGCGATGTGTCTTAGGCAACAATGATGAATAACAAAATAATCACTTTCGGAGGGAGATCATGACCACGAACACACACTCGGAGGCGCTGCGATCGACCGGTTCGGTTGACGATATGCTGTCCAGGATCGACAGTTTTGGCGCTGTTTTTGACACAGTCGATTTGATTGGACTTGGATTTGTTGTGTTGATTTTGCTTGAGCTTGTGTTTGACGTTGCGCGCCGCAGGCGTCGCGTGCTGACAGAATCGCTTGCGAATCTGTCGTTTCAGCTTGTTGCCCTGGTGCTGTACAACACGGCTTACGCGCTGGTCGTTGTCAGTGTCTTCGCGCTGCTGGAGCCGTTTGCACTAGTCGAGATTCCGATCGCGGCCTGGTCATGGGTGCTGTGTTTGCTGGCGGCTGACTTCACGTACTACTGGATGCACCGCGCTGAACACCGGGTCCGCCTTTTCTGGGCGATGCACAGTGTGCATCACTCCTCCGAAGAGTATAACCTCAGCACATCGCTGCGCATTTTCTGGCTAATTGACTTCAGCATCGTGCTCTTTTTCGCACCGCTTGTGCTAATCGGTTTTTCCGGGCCGCAGGTGCTGGGTTGTATGGTTATTGTGTTCACCTACATGATTTGGGTGCACACACAACGTATCGGCAAGCTCGGGTGGTTTGATCGTTTTTTCAGTTCGCCATCCGTTCACCGTGTACATCACGGACGAAACGCGCAGTACATTGATAAGAACTACGCTGGCATATTTCTGGTTTGGGATCGTCTGTTTGGTACGCATGAGCCTGAGGACGAGCCTGTGCGCTTCGGCATATCGCACCCTGTGAATAGCAGCAATCCCTTGCGCATTGGCATGCATGAGATTCTAAGTCTGGTCGGCGACGTGCGTCGCAGGCGCAGTTGGAAGAACAAATTTCTGACGCTCGTTATGCCGCCGGACTGGGAGCCGAGCTGAGTTGTATATGGACCAGGTTACAGGCTGGATGATTTTCGAACGTTGATCGTGTGATGAATACCGCGGGAATACCCTCAATCGCGAGTTCTTGCTTTGAGCAAACGGCGCAGGCTGCGAGGGTCCTCAAAGCCGACTTCCAAGGCGATTTCGGTCTGCGACAGCAAGCCTTCATTTATTCTCTGGCGTGCGCGATCTAGTCTGACGCGATTAATAAGCTCGCGATAGCTTGTGTTCGATTCCGCTAGCTTCCTGCGCAGGCTGCGTTCGCTGAGGCCGAGTTCCGCAGCAACATTTGCCGCTGTTTGGGCCTCGGGCAGCGCCTGCATAAAAATGGCCTCGACCTTGCGCACAAGGTCCCGTGCGGAGGTTTCCTTGAGGAGGATCGAATCAAGTTCTTTACAGACTTCCTCGTTGACATACGGATCTTTCGTCGCAAGGCGGTGTGTAAGCATTTCCGATTTCAACAACATGCGATTGGTCGAACGAGTGACGACTATGGGAGAGCCCCAACGGCGACGCTGCCTGGCTATGTCGGCTGGTTCGAACGACGTTTCAATTCTCACAAAAGGTTGAGGGATTGGAGATAGAAATTGCGCGACGTTGACGAAAGCGCTCATCTCCAGTTGCACCAGGAAGCGATGGATCGATGCGTCGGTGAAGCGCGACTTAAGGCCGAGGTATATATGGCCTTCCAGAGTTACGCCGCGTCTGAAGGACAGCAGCGCACCGGTCAGGACCTGGTACTTCAGCCCAACTGACAGTGCTTCGACAAGTGTCTTGCTGGTTAGGAGCGCCGGGATAAGCAGGCCAAAAGTACCGAAGGTGATGCGTTGACCAACGTCGAGCCCGAGATCTTCGTCCGCGCTTACCTCCAGGGCGCGCTCGATCATGACTTTCACGGTACGAAACGTTGGCCGCCAACTGGTATTGATCGTGCCCTTAGGGCAGTACGCTCGCCAGACCTCATCCCGGGTTATATCAATGTCCCGGTCGTGAAGTGTCTGCGCGATATAGTGCAGCATCTTTGGAGACACCAAGGTGGTGTCATTTAGATCGTTCTTTTGCATATTCCCTGCCCGGCCTGTCCGAAGTTGCACGCATCTGGCGAGATAGGAACTATATCGGCCTGCTTGGGAGTGCTTGATTTCTCAACATGTAATGTCGGGGCCCGCACTGCGCCAAGACAGAATCCATCTGGACGCGTTGATCACATTCTATTGCAAGTGACGTAAAGATGATACGGACCAGTTCACGTTCATGCGGGGTCTTGTCGCCAGCCGCAGGAACGTTTCTGGATACGGTGGGAGGTCGGGCGTATTTTAGTCGCATGTCGCTAGCGCAGACGGCCCTGGACTCATAAAGAATGCGCTGCGCATCAGCCCCAGGTCTTGTACATTTACGACACCATCGTTATTGAAGTCAGCGACGCTGTCTGGCGTGAAAAAGACCTGCCGCAGCAGACCCAGATCTACGATATTTACCACACAGTCGTTGTTCAAGTCTGCGTCGCAGGCGTTGCCAAAACCGTCCCCATCACCATCTTGTTGCGCGCTGTTACTGGCATGCACGCAATTGTCCAATGCATTCACGACGCTGTCGCCATCGTCATCCAACGTGTCGCTGGTACGAACAGTGCGCTTTGCACGCGTAATATTGCCTTGAGTATCGGCCACCTCTATGTGCAGATTGATCGGCTGATCACTGACCAGTGGCATGTCTAACTGCAACGCGTAAATGCCGTTGCCGGAAACGCCGAACAAATCGACCAGTTCCATACCTGGCGGACGCCCGGCAATCGCCAGATCCGCTTTAACCGAAATTGAACCGCTGGCAATGCCCGAGTTGGCATCACTCACACCAAATCGGATGGCGTCCACCGGCCCGCTGCTATCGGCGCGCGGTAAGCTGATGGTCAAAGTCGGTCGCAGGTCATCAAAAAACCATCCGTAGGTGCTGTCGAGCTCAATCGGTGCGCCCAGGTCTATCCATCGTGCAATCGTCATTTTCTCAGCATTACTGAGCGTCAATGACGAATCGACCGGCGGCATAAGCGTGCCGGTGTAATCGATATCACCGGCGTTGGGGTCGCCACCAGTAAAGGTCTGCGCATCGCCGGGCACCGTTTCGCTTGGATGATCCGAGTTGCTCCATCCGTCCAAACGCTCGCCAAATACTTTCCAGGCAAGCAGGCTGCGGCGGCTTTGGAATTTGCGCACGTAACGGCTGGCATTGGTTTGGCGCCACGTACCGGTTTGAATAATCGGCGGGAAGCCCCACTGCGCGCTTTCATCAAAAGCGAGTCGCGCATAGTCACCGGGCACGTTAAAGGTCGGATACTGGCTCATGCCGTAATTGGCATGATCATCGAGCACCAGATCGCCCGGTGGATTTGCCGTACCGCCAGTGTGGCACGACACACAGTTCGCGCTCAGAAGAGGTCGTATGTCCTGAAAAAACTCGACATTGACCACCGGTGAATTCACCACGTCCAACGTGGGCGTGCCGTCCACATCCTGATTGAGCAATGGGGTGACCAGATTCAAATCGAATATTTCGTAATCGGTTTGTGCGGCGGCGGTTTGTTCGAAAGCCAATGGCGTCTGGCTGTGGGCGTGACAGCCACCGCAATCCGTGCGCACTTCACCGGGTCGCAGTTGATGCCAGGTTTGCGACATGTTGAGCACCATCGCATTCCGATCAATCGTCTGAAACGTAAACGGTGTGTCGGCCGGTATTTTGGCCAAAAAACTGGTATCCGGATTGCCGTCCGCGTCGAGAATCGGGTTGTTGCCGTCATCAAATTTGCGCACGGGAATTTCACCCAAAATGCGCAATCTCTCGCGCGCGAAATTTCTGAACTGTGGATCTAATGCATCCTGTGGTCCATAGCTTCGGTGGGTGTTGGGTTCCATGGCAACAATACGGATAGCCCAAATATCGCTATCGGTGTAGAGCCCGGCGTCGCTACCTTGCCAGGTCCAATTGCTGCTGGTGTCATTTTCCGCAGTGTTAAACGGATCGAGGCCGTCAAAATTGTCTGCCCAGCTAACAATGTTGCCCGGTGCGGTTTCACGTCGATACAACGAGCTGGCGCCAATGAGGGCGTGCGCCGAGCCGGCGGGCAGTTGCGTATGCCGGGCACCATCATTGGGCAGGAAGGGTAACTCGACGGGTTGCACAACCCCATGCACATCGACGTATGGGACCAATGCCCTGGGCCAGGCTTCATTGTAGGCCGGGTCATTTTTTATCAGTTGAAGCTCGGCAGGGCCAGACATGACACTGCCATTTGGCACCACGTAAAGGCCGCCGTCATACGCGGGCAGCTTCAATCCGTTTTGGTGGTTCGCCGGGCCGGGCGTCCATACAGTGAGTAAATTGCCGTTCGGTGCGCTTGAGGGATGGGTGAATTTGCCGACCACATCGCCCTGTGCATCGAATGGCGCTGCGCTATCGGTGCCGGTGGTAAAAGGCGTAATGCTCTGCATGCCGACCGGGCTAAACGAGACGGTGATGGGACGTGTGTAAGGCGAGCCCCCCGCGTTCGTTGTGTGCAACACATGCGTGTTATCGCCCGGCGTCGCATCGCGAAAAGCGATTTCCCCTGGAGTGGCCAGCGGCATACGATAAAGCGCACCGAAGCCATTGTTGTTCAGGTTGTAGTAGTCAGTGACCACCAGGTCTTCGTTGGACAACTGGGTGATGAAATGAAACGCCTGGGTTGGCGTAAACGCGCTGACAACCGGTTCCCATTGCCGACCATCCGGGTACATTGACCAAATGCCCCACAGCAATTCGGTGCGCAGGCCTTGCGTTTCCAGTGTCGAAAAGACCACGCGTCCATCGCGTAACACCGTCGGATGTAACGCGCTGCCTAAATTGAAATGACCCACTTGCGTAACGTTGTCACCATTTTCGTCCATCACGAACAGTTGCATCGTGGGACTGGTAAGTCCGCGCGGCGGTACAAACGCATTGCGGTTGCTGGTGAACATGACCCGACCGCCCGGCAACGGGGTAGGCCCCAGGTTCATAATGCCGTACCCGAGTCGATTGAACCCGGCGCCCGGATCCAGTGGATTGCTCTCGTCCCAAACGCCGGCGGCCGTGTTGGGCGTGAACTCACCAAACGTCAATTGCTCTATGTCGCGAGTGGCCACATGAATGCGAAAGACATCTGCGCCCTGGTAGGACAGCTGATCTCGCTGTGTGTTTAAACTTTGCGGACGTACATCGTGAAAGTAGGCGTAATAAATCCACTGCGCATCGAACGACACAAAAGGGTCGGTAACCGCTCCGTTGCCACCGGGCACCAGTACTTCTTCGGAGCCATCAGGATGCAGCAACATCAAGTCAGATCCTGGTTCTGCGCGACCTGGTCGAGTGACTTCGGGCCACACAGTGTTGATGTTGTCGCCGTAGCGCGGCTGGCGCACATACACGATGTCGTAATCCAATACCGCTAGCGCTTGTTGATCGACGAATGGCTGCGCGACGATCGGTGGGGCAAAGACGATACTAATAAACAGTGCGACAAACGCACCGGGGACGAAACGGTGATCCATGATTTGACTCCCTGACAGTCCAATGTGTCTATTGGCAGTCTAGAACAGTTTTACCTGCTAATCGTATCTGTCAGTGCTCCACTCAGCCGTGTTTGATCAGCGCTTATCTAAGTGTGGGGCCTGTCAGCTACAGAATTAGCCGATCTCGGGCGACGTTAAAAACAGGTATTGATAGGCCAGACTCGAACGTTCAGCTATCGTAAGACAATCTGTGAGTCAGGCAGTCCGATGCGTGTGAAATGTTGCTACGTTTCGTTGCAGCGGCAGAGCGCAATTCCTCGGCGGCCTTCGCGTCGCCGCTTTGTTCGATAGCATCAGCAATAAGCAACTGACGGTCAATGTTGTCCAGATGATCGATTCCGCCCCTGGGCACCATTTATTTTCGGCAAATGAGAACTTCCAGCGGAATCCGCAGGCCGTCGTGCAGTCGTCGAATCATCTCCAATGACAAGCCGCGACGACGATTGAGAATCTCCGAGACGCGATGACGCGAGCCCAGATAGGGCACGAGATCTTTTCGCTCAAGACCTAGCTGTTCAATGCGAAAATTGATGGCCTCGACGGGGTCGGCCGCCTCGATTGGGAAGTGTCTTTTCTCGTAAGCCTCCACCAATGTTGTAAGAACATCGAGCTCGTCACCCTCCGGTGTATCGCGTTTGGCTGACATGAGCTGCGCGATGCGTTTGAGTGCAGCGTCGTGATCTGCCTGGGTTCGAATAGGGCGTATATGCATCACACCGTCTCCGGGCTGATCTTGTCGTAGTCGCCATGCTTTCCGATAGATTTTACGGCATGCGGTACCGGCTACCCGCGATATTGAATATGACGCGGTTGTCGGCAACGAAGCTCGCGTGTCGATAGCTGTCTTTGATTGCCTGTGGCGTTTTCCACGTTGCGGTTGAGGCCTCAGCGAACCACGCTTTTAGCGGTTGTTCGGCATCTGGATACTTTTGCCAGAATTCTCTTAGCGTTCGTCGGGCTATGATTCGCAGTCGTGTTCTACCATGTTCCCATTATGGGAACAATCGTGGCTCGCGTATATGGGTAGCAATACGCGTAACTTAGCGCTCTGAATCGTCGTAGCGAGGCCGAATATTGCGGCGAAATCACCAATAATTCGGTAGATGTTGGGTCCATTGCCGATTAGGCGGCCATGGGCGGTTTCTGGTTTCGTGGGCTCCGGACTTCATCGATCACGGTATACTCGATGCCGTATATATCAATTCTATACTCTAAAGCGCATAATGCATATTTATACGCATTAAAGTATGAATAGAAGAGGGATACCAACACTTTGCAGCAACAAGCAAGAACCACAAATCAAATAGGCTCAATCATCCGCCGTGTCAGGCGCTCAAAGGGACTCACCCAGAGCGAGCTCGGCGAAAAGGTGGGTCTGCGTCAGGCGACGATTTCCAGACTTGAGGCAGGCGAACCAAACACGCGAATAGAGACGCTTATGGATGCAATGTCTGCCTTAGGTCTCGAGTTTTTGATGCGACAACGAACAGACGGGATAGCGGACGAACCCACCTCGCTTGAGGATTGGTTTTAATGCCGCGCCGCCCTCCATACCAGCCGCTCAACGTTTTTCTAAACAGCAAACTCGCCGGCCAGTTGCGGCGAGTGGCATCCGGTGCGATTGATTTTCGGTATACAGAGAGTTGGTTGAATTGGGAACATACGTTCCCTGTATCGTTCTCTTTACCCCTACGGGAGGATACGTATTCCGGCGATTCAGTCGTCGCAGTCTTCGAGAATTTGCTGCCCGACAGCGACGTTATTCGCCAACGGCTAGCGGCAAGAACCGAAGCCGACGGCACCGATGCTTTCAGCTTGCTTTCAACCATTGGCCGCGACTGTGTTGGCGCAATGCAGTTCTTGCCAGAGGGTGATGAGCCTTCAGATACCGCAACAATCCAGTCCCGCCCAATCTCAGACGAGCAGATTGCCCATCGGCTGCGCAACCTTCGAACAACACCGCTTGGCATCGATCCACGGTCGGAATTCCGAATTTCACTTGCCGGTGCTCAAGACAAAACAGGTTTGCTAAAGCTCAACGGCGAATGGCATCAACCCGAGGGCTCCACGCCGACCACTCATATTTTCAAGCCGCAAATCGGCCAATCCGGTGACTTCGACCTGTCGCGGAGTGTTGAAAACGAACACTTCTGCATGAATTTGCTCGGCGAACTTGGCTTCGAGGTAGCGCCGACGGAAATCGTCGATTTTTATGGCACGAGGGTGCTGGTGATCGAACGCTTCGATCGGCATTGGGCCAGCGATGGACGTCTACTACGACGGCCTCAAGAAGATATTTGCCAGGCGCTCGGCGTTAACTCAAGCAAAAAGTACCAGTCAGACGGCGGACCACGTATTGAGCACATTCTCCAATTTCTCAAGGCGAGCGATAATCCGGAAGCTGATCAATACGTGTTTGTAAAAGCACAGATCGCCTTTTGGCTGCTTGGCGCGATTGATGGGCACGCCAAAAATTTTAGTATTTTTCTTAAATCTGGCGGTGGGTTTCGAATGACGCCGTTGTACGATGTTATGACTGTCCAACATCTGCTCGAACGCGGCACGGTCACACGTCGTCAGGCCAAGATGGCGATGTCAGTGGGAGACAATCGGCACTATCGGCTCCACGATATTCAGCCCCGACATTTCGCGCAAACAGTCGCATCCGCAGGGTTGTCTCAAACTGTTGTGACGCGAGCGTTCTCGGATCTCGTAAATGCAATGCCGGATGCTGTAGAACATTGTTGCGAAGATAGTGATCGCGAACTGCCGACTGAGCTATTGGATGGCGTTCGTGCTGGAGTGAAGCGCAGAATCAGTGCCGCGGCCAAATGGTTGGAGGCTCAATGAAACTCTATGTCGTAAGTGATCTCCACACCGAGTTCGTCGACTTTGAGCCAGCCATTGGGGATGCTGATGTTGCGATCCTTGCTGGTGATATCGGCGTTGGCGTATCAACGCTCGACTGGATTCACACGAAGTTCCCAACGCTGCCCGTCATATATGTGCTTGGTAACCATGAGTTCTACAGAGGCAATTTAGATGACGTAGCGGCATTTAAGGCCGGCGCTCAAAAAAATGTGCATGTGCTCGAGCGAGACTCTGTCGTCATCGACGGCATCCGATTTCTTGGCACCACCCTTTGGACAGATTTTCGCTTGTTCGGGCTGGCCGAGCGCGAGTTTTTCATGATGGAGGCGTCTGAACGGATGCCCGACTTTCGATTAATCGGGAACGGACAGGAGGGGTTTACGGCGCTAGATTCCATTGCTATGCACGATAAGTCCGTAGAGTGGTTGCAGAGTCAGCTTGCTGAACCCTTCGACGGAGATACAGTGGTCGTGACGCACCATGCGCCAAGCTGGCTCTCCGTTGCGGATCGTTTTAAGGAAGACCCTCTTAGCCCAGCGTTTTGCAGCCGACTTGAGAGCCTCATGGAAAAAGGTGAGCCATCGCTTTGGGTGCATGGCCACACACATGATGCATTCGATTATTCGCTCTATGACACTCGGGTTGTGTGCAATCCGCG
>JBGCEL010000049.1:0-133521 GCA_045106455.1 Gammaproteobacteria bacterium | reverse complement strand
GCAGGGTTTTGCGCGGCACTGGCTGCACAATGGTTTTGTGCAGGTGGACAACGAAAAAATGTCCAAGTCATTGCACAACTTTTTTACCATTCGTGATGTGCTCAAAGAGTATCGGCCGGAGGAAGTTCGCTTCTTCTTGTTAGGGGCGCATTACCGCAAACCCATCAACTATTCGCAGGAAGAGCTTGAGCAAGCAAGGGCCTGCGTCAAACGGCTGTACACGGCGCTGCAGGCGGCACCGTTAGAGGTTGAAGCCGTTGCGGGTGAACACACCACGCGTTTCGTCGCCGCCATGGACGACGACTTTAATACACCCGGCGGCATCGCCGTGTTCTTTGAGCTGGCGCGTGACATCAATCGTGCGCAGGATCAGGGCGACACGCAGGCGGCCATACGACTGGCCGCGGAGCTGCGCGCGCTGGGCGGTCGTCTTGGTTTGTTGCAGGACGATCCCGAGCAGTACCTCAAAAGTGCGGGCGGCAGTGCGCAGGGGCCGGATGACGCCACCATCGACGGCTGGGTCGCCGAGCGCAACGCGGCGCGGGCCGGTGGCGACTATGCGCGCGCGGATGAGATCCGTGATCAGCTCGCGGCGGCCGGCATTACGGTGCTGGACGGGGCCCAAGGCACGGCGTGGCGGCGCGATTAGCGCTCCGGGCCGCGCCGTGACCGGGCCGAGGTATTCCGGTTGGTGAAGTTTTTTTGACAGGGTTTTGGGTGCGACGTATCATCCGCCGGCTCGCGTTGGCGGGGTTTTTTTAGAAATACGATTAATCGGGGCATGGCGCAGTCTGGTAGCGCATCTGCTTTGGGAGCAGAGGGTCGGGAGTTGGCATCTCTCTGCCCCGACCATCGTTTTCTTCAAACCCGATCCGTCTTAAGCAGGCGCCTGTAGCTCAACTGGATAGAGCATCGGCCTTCTAAGCCGGCGGTTGCAGGTTCGAGTCCTGCCGGGCGCGCCACATCCGCAAGTCGGTGTTGTGGATTGACATAATCAGTGGTGGGCGTAGCTCAGTTGGTAGAGCCCCGGATTGTGATTCCGGTCGTCGTGGGTTCGAGTCCCATCGTCCACCCCATTTATTCTTTATCTCTGCGCGATATGTTGTCGGGCAGTGTTGGGCCGTTTCTATGCGGCCCTTGTTGATTTGGGCAGGCCCATAATGGTTTGCCACGTACGCGCGAAAGTGGCGGAATTGGTAGACGCGCTGGATTTAGGTTCCAGTGGGGTAACCCGTGAGAGTTCGAGTCTCTCCTTTCGCACCATAGTTATATCAAGGCCCCGCGGGGCGCACACGCAGGTTGATCAAGACAATGCAGGTTACGGTTGAAGAGTCGGACAAACTAGAACGCAAGCTTCGCATCCAGGTTCCGGCAGAACGGGTGGAGAAGGAAATTGATGCCCGTCTGCAGAAAGTGGGGCGTCAGGTCAAGATCAAGGGCTTTCGGCCCGGTAAGGTGCCGGCCAAAGTCGTGCGCCAGCGCTACGGTGCGTCCGTTCGACGTGAAGTGGTGGGCGAAGTGATGCAGAGCACGTTCATGCAGGCCGTGAGCGAGCAGAAGCTTAATCCCGCGGGTGGGCCACAGTTTGAGCCAGGTGCCATCGCGTCAGGCGAAGACTTTGAATACACGGCGACGTTCGAAATCTATCCGGAAATTACGTTGGCGAAAGTCGACGGTCTGCCTATCACGCGGAAGACCACGGACGTTCAGGACGGTGATATCGACGAAATGATCACGAAGCTGCGACAGCAGCGCTCCACGTTTGTGGACGTTGATCGCGCCTCGCAGGATGAGGATCGTGTGGTCATCGATTTTGCCGGTCGCCTGGGCGACGATCTGTTTGAAGGTGGGTCCAGCACAGATTATCCGCTGGTACTGGGTGCCGGCGCGCTGCTCAAAGACCTCGAAGAAGGGCTTGTCGGGATGTCGGCAGGCGAAGAAAAGACCGTGGATGTGGCGTTTCCGGACGATTATCACGCCGAGCATCTGGCGGGCAAAACCGCGCAGTTCGACGTAACGGTCAAGTCTGTGTCCGAGCCGTCGCTACCTGAGGTGGATGAGGCATTTATGGCCGAGTTCGGTATCGAGGACGGTGGTATGGATGCGTTCCGTGAGGCTGTGAAAGGCAATATGGATCGCGAAGCGTCAGAGCGCATTGGTAACGAAGTGCGCCAGCAGATCTTTGATGCGTTGGTGGAGCATAATCCTGTCGACCTGCCGCAAGTACTGGTGGACCGCGAGGTGGAATCTCTGCAGCGCGAGAGCGTCAGTCACATGGGCGGAGCACCGGATGCGGAATTGCCGCCGCGGGAGCCTTTCGTGCCACAGGCTGAAAAACGTGTCTCGCTGGGCTTGTTAATTGGCGAAGTTATCTCCACTAAGGAAATTACGGCCGATAAAGCGGCGATTGATGCACGCATTGACGTGATTGCCAGTGGGCAGCACGACCCGGCCGCGGCAGCGAGCCAGATCCGGGGCGATCACGATATGATGCATCGGGTGGAAATGATGGTGCTTGAGGAAGCCGCCGTTACCGCGCTCATCGCGGATGCGGACGTGACGCCGGAGAAAATCGGCTTCAATGCCCTCATGAATCTTGAAGACTAGACACATTTAAGCGAGAAACTTTTGATGGAAACGAAAGCTCTGAACCTGGTCCCAATGGTCGTAGAACAAACCGCTCGCGGTGAGCGTTCCTACGACATCTATTCGCGACTGCTCAAAGAGCGTGTCATTTTCATCGTCGGACCAATCGAAGACCACATGGCCAATCTGGTCGTGGCGCAACTTCTGTTTCTGGAATCCGAGAATCCTGAGAAGGATATCCATATCTATATCAATTCGCCCGGTGGCGCCGTCACTTCGGGGCTCGCCATTTACGACACGATGCAATTTATCAAATGCGACGTGAGCACGATCTGTCTGGGCCAGGCGGCGAGCATGGGTTCGCTCCTTCTGGCTGGCGGTACGCAGGGCAAGCGCTTTTGCCTGCCGCATTCCCGCGTCATGATCCATCAGCCGCTGGGCGGCTTTCAGGGTCAGGCTAGCGATATTGATATCCATGCCCGGGAAATCCTGTATATCCGTGACCGCTTGAACAATATTTATGTCGAGCACACCGGACAAACGATGGAAACCATCCAAAAAGACACCGAGCGCGATAACTTTATGAGTGCGGAGCGGGCCAAGGAATACGGCATCATCGATACGGTGCTGGCCTCCAGAGCGCACATGGCGGCGGAAGCCGACCAGAGTTAAACGTTTTAACCTTATTTTGGCGCGGATTGATGCAAACGCTGACTGGTGATTCATCAGATTGGCAATTCAGTCAGTTAAGGCCGGTTTTGTGGAGTTTTTCGCGATCCGGTGGGTTTACCCGTGATTCTGTGGTCGATATGATGGAACCAGTATCCGGGAGACAGGCGTTTGGCAGATTTGGCGAGTAGAGCAGGAACATCTCAATGAGCGACGACACGCGCGGTAAAGACGACGGAAAACTCTTGTACTGCTCCTTTTGCGGCAAGAGCCAGCACGAGGTGCGCAAGCTGATTGCGGGCCCGTCCGTATTTGTCTGTGACGAATGCGTTGAGCTGTGCAACGACATTATCCGCGAGGAGCTCGAAGAGCGCGCGGAAACGGGTAACGACAAGCTACCCACTCCCCACGAAATTAAAGCCACTCTGGACGAGTACGTGATTGGCCAGCAACGGGCCAAGAAAGTGCTGTCCGTGGCGGTATACAACCACTACAAGCGCCTCGAGTCCCGGCCCGGTGAAGGCAAGGACGAGATCGAGCTGTCCAAAAGCAACATCCTGCTGATCGGACCGACCGGCTGCGGCAAAACGCTGCTGGCCGAGACGTTGGCGCGCTTGCTCAATGTGCCGTTCACGATTGCTGACGCGACCACGCTGACCGAAGCCGGTTATGTGGGTGAAGATGTCGAGAACATCATTCAGAAGCTGCTGCAAAAGTGCGACTACGAAGTTGAAAAGGCGCAGACCGGCATTGTCTACATCGATGAAATCGACAAGATTTCGCGCAAGTCGGACAACCCGTCGATCACGCGCGATGTGTCGGGCGAGGGCGTGCAGCAAGCGCTTTTGAAACTCATCGAGGGCACCGTAGCCTCTGTGCCGCCACAAGGTGGTCGCAAGCACCCGCAGCAGGAATTCCTGCAGGTGGACACGTCCAACATTCTGTTTATCTGCGGCGGCGCGTTCGCCGGCCTGGAAAAGATCATTCTCAATCGCTCGCAGAAAAGCGGCATTGGCTTCGTCGCCGACGTCAAAAGCAGCGAAGACGATGTGAACATTGGTGAACTGTTCCACGACGTGGAGCCGGAAGATCTGATCAAATTTGGACTGATTCCAGAATTCGTCGGCCGTCTGCCGGTCGTCGCCACGCTCGAGGAGCTGGATGAAGATGCACTGGTCACCATTCTTGTTGAGCCCAAAAACGCCCTGACCAAGCAGTATAAGAAGCTGTTTGATATGGAAGGTGCTGAGCTCGACTTCCGCGAAGACGCTCTGCGGGCGGTGGCGCGCAAGGCCATGGAGCGCAAAACCGGTGCCCGTGGATTGCGGACAATCCTTGAAAATGTGCTGCTCGACACGATGTACGACCTGCCAGCCATGGACAATGCAACGAAAGTCGTTGTGGATGAGTCCGTAGTGGTTGGTGAGACCAAGCCCTACATTATCTACGAATCTGAGGAAGCCGCTGGCGCCGAAGATTCACAGCGACCGACCGGCTCAAGCCTGTAGTCCCGTCACGGTATCCCACGCCTGGCGCGGCTTATTGGCTGCGCCGGGCGTTATTTTTTCTACCTCGAGGTTTTATCTGTGGCCGATGATCCGATGACTTCCGAAATCCTGCAATTGCCTGTCCTGCCCCTGCGTGACGTCGTGG
This sequence comes from Gammaproteobacteria bacterium, assembly GCA_045106455.1. GTDB lineage: Bacteria > Pseudomonadota > Gammaproteobacteria > Steroidobacterales > JBCCMA01 > JBCCMA01. The sequence goes on along the minus strand of JBGCEL010000049.1, from coordinate 128,613 downwards.
TCTACCCGCATATGGTGATCCCGCTGTTCGTTGGCCGTGACAAGTCAAAGCAGGCGCTTGATCAGGCCATGAAATTTGGCAAGCAGGTTGTGCTGGTGGCCCAGAAACAGGCCGACGTGGACGATCCGGATGTGGATGACGTCTATCGAGTAGGCACCATCGCCAATATTCTGCAGCTTGTAAAAATGCCCGATGGCACCGACAAAGTGCTGGCTGAGGGCCGTGAGCGCGCCAAGATCTCGAATCTGGTGGCCGGCGACTATTACAGCGGCGATATCGTGACGCTCAATGATGCGGGCTCCACCACCGAACGCGAAGTGGGCGTATTGTCGCGCTCGGTCGTGACGCAGTTTGAGCAATACGTAAAGCTCAATAAGAAAGTACCGCCTGAAATTTTGACGTCGTTGTCTGGTATTGACGACGTGGGTCGACTGACCGATACCATTGCTGCGCACATGTCGTTGCGTCTGGATATCAAACAAAAAGTGCTCGAAACCGTCAACGTGCAAGAGCGTCTTGAGCTGGTGCTGGGGCTCGTGGAGGGCGAAATCGATTTGCTGCAGATCGAAAAACGCATTCGCGGTCGTGTGAAGCAGCAGATGGAGAAAAGCCAGCGCGAGTACTACCTGAATGAGCAAATGAAGGCCATTCAGAAAGAGCTGGGCGAGATGGAGGACGCGCCGAACGAGCTGCAAGACCTCGAAAACCGCATTAACGACGCCGGTATGCCGAAAGAGGCTAAAGAAAAAGCCGGCGCCGAGCTCAACAAATTGAAGATGATGTCGCCTATGTCGGCCGAGGCGACCGTCGTGCGTAACTACGTCGACTGGTTGCTCAAGGCGCCGTGGAAAAAACGTACGAAGATTCTGCGCGATCTTGAGAAGGCTCGTGACGTGCTCGAGGCCGATCACTTCGGTCTGGAGAAGGTCAAGGAGCGCATTCTTGAGTATCTGGCCGTGCAGCAGCGTGTGAAGAAGCTGAAGGGGCCTATCCTCTGTCTCGTGGGTCCGCCGGGGGTGGGTAAGACGTCGCTTGGCAAGAGCATCGCACGAGCCACCAATCGTAAATTCGTTCGCATGTCGCTCGGCGGCGTGCGTGACGAGGCCGAAATTCGCGGTCATCGACGCACCTACATTGGCTCGATGCCGGGTAAGATCGTGCAAAATTTGGCCAAGACCGGCGTGCGCAATCCGCTGTTCCTGCTCGATGAGATCGACAAGATGTCGATGGATTTTCGCGGAGATCCATCGTCTGCGCTGCTCGAAGTGCTCGATCCGGAGCAAAACGGCGCGTTTAACGACCATTATCTGGAGGTGGATTTCGATCTGTCTGACGTGATGTTCGTGTGTACAGCCAATAGTCTGAATATTCCGGCGCCATTGCTCGATCGCATGGAGGTGATTCGTCTGCCGGGCTACACCGAAGACGAGAAGCTCAACATTGCCAAGCGCTATCTGGTGCCCAAGCAGATTGAGCAAAACGGACTCAAGGATGGCGAGATGGGCATCTCTGACCCCGCCATTTTGGACGTGGTGCGTGAGTACACGCGTGAGGCGGGCGTGCGCAGTCTGGAGCGCGAAATTTCCAAAATTTGTCGCAAGGTAGTGAAGAGCCTGCTGCTCAAGCCGCGCGATAAGAAGATAGGCATTACTTCCAAAACTCTCTCTAAGTATCTGGGAGTACCGAAGTTTCGCTTTGGTCTTGCGGAAGATAAAGATCAGGTGGGGCAGGTCACTGGCCTGGCCTGGACCGAGGTGGGCGGCGAGCTTTTAACCATTGAAGCGGCGACCGTGCCGGGCAAAGGCAAGCTTACGCACACCGGTCAGCTGGGCGATGTGATGAAAGAATCCATTCAGGCGGCCATGACCGTGGTGCGCAGTCGCGCCGATGGGCTGGGCATAGAGGAGGACTTCCATGCCAAGCAGGACGTCCATATTCACGTGCCTGAGGGCGCTACGCCGAAAGACGGCCCAAGTGCGGGTATCGGCATGTGTACGGCCCTAGTGTCGGCTCTGACGAAGATCCCGGTCCGCGCCGATGTCGCGATGACCGGTGAGATCACGCTGCGCGGCGAGGTCTTGCCCATCGGCGGGCTCAAAGAGAAGCTGCTGGCGGCCCATCGCGGCAACATCCGTACGGTGCTGATCCCCAGCGAAAACGAGAAGGATCTGGTCGACATTCCGCGCAACATCAAGGACAAGCTCGAGATCCATCCCGTGAAATGGTTCGACGAGGTGCTCTCGTTTGCGCTCAAGGAAACGCCGGCGCCGAGCGCTAAACCGCGCACAACGGGCAAAACCCGCCGAACTAAGCGCGGTGATAAGAGCAGAGTGCGCGCGCACTGATGCCCGATTAGATCAATGCTGTGACCGGCCCGGACGCGTTCCAGCGGGGCGTAGGGCCGGTCAAAAAATGCATGGATTCAAGCTGTTTACGGGCGGCATCTCTTGCCGACTCTTCCATTTAAGTGATTGATTTTTTCTAAAGATTGACGCGTTCGCGGGGCCTGTGGCCGACGTGAGCGCAAAATGGGGGCTTGCGGGAAGCCGCGGTTGTCGTGCTAGGGTCCTGCTCATCGATGCCGTGCGCCACTGGCGGCGGCCGATCATTACGACAAGTCATATAGGTACTGACATGAACAAAGGCGAACTTATCGATGCGGTGGCAGAGTCCTCAGGACTGTCCAAGGCAGATGCTTCAAATGCGGTGGACGCAACGCTTGAAGCCATCACCAATTGCCTGAAGAAAGGCGACACGGCTACCATCGTCGGCTTCGGCTCGTTTAATGTAAAACACCGCGAAGCTCGCGTTGGCCGCAATCCGCGCACCAACGAACCGCTACAAATTGCCGCGCGCAATGTTCCTGGATTTAAGGCTGGTAAAGCCCTGAAGGATGCCGTAAACTAGCGCGCCTTTCCCAGGGGAGGGGTGCTTAGCTCAGCTGGGAGAGCGTCTCGTTTACACCGAGAAGGTCGGCGGTTCGATCCCGTCAGCACCCACCATGATGTTTAGGAGTGGTAGTTCAGCTGGTTAGAATACCGGCCTGTCACGCCGGGGGTCGCGGGTTCGAGTCCCGTCCACTCCGCCATGAACCAGAATCGGGCGTCCTTTTTTAAGGACGCCCTTTTTTGTGTCGCAGGGAACCCATACAATACCGCGCTGCGCGGCGCCTTATGTGCCGCCCGACGCTGACAAGGTTGATTTTGATGCTGCAAAAGATTCGCGACAATTCGAAAGGCTTTCTGGCTCTCGCATTGATGTTCCTGCTGTTCCTGTCGTTCGCGATTTGGGGCATTGATTTTCAGTTTGGCCAAGCGGCCTCTCCGGTCGTCGTGAACGGCGAGCCGGTGCCGTTGACCAAGATCAACCGGGTGTATCAGGCGCAACTTTCGCGCTACCAGCAGGTGTATCCAAACGGGATTCCGCCGCTGCAGCTCGAAGAGCTCAAGCGCAACATCCTGCGTACCAGCGCTCAGGAAGAGGTCGTGTTCCAGCACGCCTATGATCAGGGCTTCCGCGTATCGGACCAGGCGCTGGCCAACTACGTGGGCCAGCAAGAAGCCTGGCAGCTCGGCGGCCAGTTCAGCTTTGATCAGTTCGCCTTGTCTGCACGTCAGCAGGGTTACTCGCCTGAAGGCTACGAAGAGATTATTCGCCGCGCACTGGTCACCGAACAAATTCGAGTGGCGCTGCTGGGCAGTTCGTTCCTTACGGCCAATGAGCGCGAGCAGCGCGGTGCACTGGAGCAGGAAACGCGCACGGTGAGCTACTTCGTGATTCCATCGTCTCGTTACGCTGACGACTACACGCCGAGTGAGAGTGATGTGTCGGCGGATTACGACGAGAACATGGCGCAGTATCAGACCGTTGAGGCCGTCAAGCTCAACTACATCGAACTGAACCCAGAAGAACTCGCCGCGGACATGGAAGTAAACGAAGACGAGCTGCGTTCGATCTATGACGCCGGCGTCGCGGCCGGTTCCTACGTGCGCGAGGAAACGCGCAAGTCGAGCCACATTCTGATCGCTGGCGATACCGCTGAGGGCGACGATGAAGAAGCTCTGGCTACGGCCAAAAAGGTGCTTGAGCGCGTGCGCAACGGCGAAGACTTCGCAGAGCTTGCGGCCGAATTCTCGGACGACCCGGGTTCGAAGAGCAACGGCGGCGCGCTCGACTGGTCGCCACGTGCGGCATTTGTCGGTCCATTTAGCGATGCCCTGTTCAGCATGCAACCCGGCGACGTTAGCGAACCGGTTAAGACGCGCTTCGGCTACCACGTGATCCGTCTCGATGAGATCCGTGCGGACGAAGTTCGTACCTATGAGGACGTGCGTGCGGAGCTGGCGCAGGAAGAGCGCCTGACGCAGGCTACGGCCCGCGTGGATGAGCTCAGCAGCACGCTGGACGATCTGGTCTACGACTACGACGACACGCTGGAGCCGGCCTCTGACGAGACCGACCTGCCGCTGGGCGAAACCGGCTGGATTACGCGCACCAATGGCCCGGGTATCGGTGCGGATCCGGTGATCCGCGATATCGCGTTCTCAGATTCGGTGTTTACAGATCGACGCAATTCCACGGCGGTGCGTTATCGCGATGGTTTTGTCTATCTGCGGATCGCCGAGCATCGTCCGTCCCGCCAGCGCACGCTCGACGAAATGCGTGCAGAAATTACCACCAAGCTGAAACGCGAAGCGGCGGCCGAAGCCGCCCGACTGGCCGGTGTTTCGGCGCAGGAAAAATTGACCCGTGGCACGACCATGACGGACGTTGCGGCCGAGTTTGAGGCCGCCGTTACCGAAGCGGCCACATTGCAGCGTCGCGGTGGTGGCGCGCCACCTGAGCTGTCGCGTGCGGCGTTCGCCTCACCGACGCCCTCAGACGGCACGGCGACCATCGGTGGCGTGCGCGTCGCGGACAACTTTGGGGTGTTTGCTGTGGAGAAGGTCAATGCTGGACCCACGCTGATTGACGGCCTCACGGAACGCTACGCACAGGGGCTTGGTGGTTTTGAGTTTCGCAGCTACATCGAAGATGTGTACGCCGACGCCGATGTCGTGCTCAATCCCAACCTGATTCAGTAGGCGTCAGATGACGCGCGGGGCTAGTCCCCGAGCGTCATGGCGACGTTGCTGTAGCCGCCGTCCACGTACAGAATTTCGCCGGTAATGCCGGCGGCAAGATCTGAACTCAAAAACGCTGCTGCGTGGCCCACATCGTCGGCCGTAACATTGCGCTTTAACGGCGCGGCCTCGGCGACATGGTTGAGCATTTTGCGAAAGCCCCCAATGCCCGACGCGGCGAGGGTGCGAATCGGGCCGGCCGAAATACCGTTGACTCGGATGCCCTCTGCGCCCAGATCGGCGGCCAGAAAGCGCACGCTGGCCTCAAGCGAAGCCTTGGCAAGCCCCATCACATTATAATTGGGAACGGCTTTGACGGCGCCCAGATAGCTGAGCGTCAGGAGATTGCCGTTGCGCGCAGCGAGGGCCGGGCGCGCGGCTTTGGCCAACGCACAAAAACTATAGGCCGAAATGTCGTGGGCAATGCCAAAGCCTTCGCGCGTCACGCTATCGGTGAAGCCACCGCTAAGCTGGTCGCGTGGCGCAAAGCCGACCGCGTGAACGACCGTGTCGAGCGGCAGGTCGCGGGACTCAAGTTGCGCGAAGCACTGTTCGATCTGAGCGTCGTCGGCAACGTCCATCTGAAGACAAACCGGCTGCTCGTCGAGTGTGGCGGCGAGCTTGTGTACGCGCTCGCCCAGTTTTTCGTTCTGATAGGTAAACGCGAGTGAGGCGCCCTGAGCTGCCATCGCTTTGGCAATGCCCCAGGCGATGGAGCGTTCGCTTGCGACGCCAACAATCAACGCGCGTTTGCCGGTCAAAAATCCCATGGCAGTGTTTCCTTAACGTTAGCGGTTTAGCCGCCGGACTGGCGCGTGACGTCCACGTACATCACCAGACGCTGTCCCGGCTGCAGGTATTTTTGTTGATCGAGGCGATTCCATTTCACGAGTTGTCCCACCGACACGCGAAAGCGCGACGAGATGGTCGACAGTGAATCGCCGTTGCGCACCACATAGGCCACGCGTCGCTGAGCGCCGGGCGGACCATCAGCGGGCGCCGGCGGTGCGGCCTTGGCCGATTTGATGATGAGCTCGCGACCTACGCTGAGCGTGTCGCGTGGGGCCATGCCGTTCCAGCGCGCGATGGCGCGCGACGATACGCCGAATTTTCGCCCGATCGTCCACAGCGAGTCACCGCTGCGCACCGTGTAGCGTTGGCCGTCGCTGCGGGCCAGTCGCGATTGTTCACGTGCGCCCACCGACAAGGCGTAATCGCCGGCCGCTGCGCTGGCTTTGGGAATCATCAAAAAGCGTCCCGCACGAATGCGGTGATCGCGCAGCTGGTTCGCTTCTTTAAGAACACTGACGGTGGTGCCGTGGCGGCGAGCAATGGTGCCAAGGACATCGCCGTCTTTAATTTTGTAACGTGTCCAGCGCACGCGTTCATCCGCCGGCGTGTTAATCAGCGCGCTGACAAACACGTCGCGCTGGGCGTACGGGATTGCCAGTCGATGGGGGCCTTCAGGGCGCGTCGCCCAGCGATTGAAACCGGGGTTTAGCCGGTAGAGTTCGTCGAGCGTTGTGTCGGACATTTCGGCGGCCAGTGCCAGATCAATCTGACCGTCGGTTTCTACGACCGAAAAATACGGCGTGCGCTCGATGCTTGGCAGGTTGAAAGGATGCTGATAGCGACGGCTCACAATGCGCCCGATGGCCAGCAGTTTTGGTACGTACGCGCGCGTTTCGCGCGGCAGTTTAAGGTGCCAAAAATCCGTGGGTTTGCCCGCCGCGCGATTGCGCCGTACGGCGCGCAGTACGCGACCCTCGCCAGAGTTGTACGACGCCACGGCAAGCAACCAGTCGCCGTTGGTTTTTCGCAGCAGCGTTTCGAGATAATCGAGTGCGGCGTTGGTCGATGCCATGACGTCGCGCCGACCGTCGTACCACCAGTCTTGCTTGAGGCCGTACATGCGCGCGGTGCCGGGAATAAATTGCCACAACCCGGCCGCGCGGCCGTGGGAGTAGGCGAATGGATCGAACGCGCTCTCGACCACCGGCAGTAGCGCGAGGTCCAGCGGCATACCGCGCAGTTCGATCTGTTCAACAATGTAGGGCAAGTAGCGACGCGCCCGCGTGAACACCCGATCCAGATATTCAGGGTGGGACACGTACCAGCGATACTCCTGATCGATGCGTTTTTCATCCGCATCGGGCAGACGCAGGCGCCCGGCCACATAGTCCAGCAGGTCGCCTTGCTCTGCGGCAACCGCCGCGGCGGGCAGCGAGGCGATGGCATCGCTGGATTGCGCCTGAACGTGGCTCGTGACGCCGAGGCACATCAGCGCGCACAGCAGGAGTCGGGGTCTATGCATATCTAAAACTCGTCTTTCCAGCGACGCAATTCGGCAAAAACGGCTGTTTCGCTGTCCAGCGTCCGTCCGGCCCGCTGCTCGGCGGCGGCACGCACCGTGGGATGATCCCAGCGCATGAATGGGTTGACCTTCTTTTCCAGCGCAATGTGCGTTGGCAGCGTCGGAATATTCTGACGCAGCAGTCGATGCGCATATTCCATGTAATCGTCGATCGCGGGATTGCCTGGCTCCACCGTATCGGCGAATTTTAGGTTATCCATGGTGTATTCGTGAGTGCAGAACACGCGCGTGTTGTCGGGCAAAGCGCGCAGCCGTGCAAGCGATGCCTGCATTTGTTCGGGCGTACCCTCGAACAGTCGGCCGCAGCCGGCCGAAAACAGCGTGTCACCGCAAAACACCGCGCCGTGCCCCGCATAAAAAATATGATCAAGCGTGTGACCGGGCACGTAGCCTACCTCGAAGTGCCGCTGCAGCACCTCGAGCTCAACGCGGTCACCTTCGCCGACGGTCTGGGTGATGTGCGGGATCGACGGGTTATTTGGACCGAACACCGGGCCATCCAGATGGGGGAGAAGCGCTTCGATGCCGCCCACATGATCAGCATGATGATGCGTGATCAGAATCGCGCGTAAACGCCAGTCGTTGGCCTTCATCGCCGCGAGAACGGGTTCGGCGTCGCCTGGATCGACGATGGCGATATCGCTGGAATCTGCGTCGTTACGCATCACCCAGATGTAGTTGTCGCGAAAAGCGCGCACGGCGGTCACATGAAGCATCGCGCAATGCTACGCAAAATCGTCGGGCAAAACATCTGTCCCACCGGGAGGCGGTGCGCTGGTATCCTATGCGCCATGGGTAGAAAACGCCGCACAATTGAGCAATGGCTGGCGACACCGCTGGGGGAACTCACGGTCGCCACGGAATCGACGCTGGCCGAACAGGCCATGGCGCGCATGTTTGGGGATATGGCCGTGCAGTTGGGGTCATGGGGTGAGCCCGACCTTTTTCTGCGTCACAGCAAGACGCGGCGCTCGCTGCTTGCCGGCACCTATCCAAGCGACGGTGTCGATCTGGTGTGCGAGCCCGATTCTCTGGCGCTCGCCAGTGATTCCATCGACACACTGATATTGCCGCACACGCTGGAGCTGACCGAGCGACCGCGTGAAACGTTGCGCGAGGTGCATCGGGTGTTGGTCGGCGACGGCCAGGTGGTGTTGATGTGCTTCGACCCGCTGAGTCTATGGGGTTTGTATCAGCGCAGCGGACGTCTGCCGCTGCACGGCAGCTCGGCCGTGTCCATTCGCCGCTTGTTTGACTGGCTGACGCTTTTGGGTCTCGAGCCCGTGCACTGGCAGCGCTACCTGTACGTGCCGCCGCTGAATCATCTGGCCGTGACCCAGCGCGCCGATTCGGTGGCGGGTGTCGGGCGCAAGCTGTGGCCGTTTGCCTCAGGAGCGTTTCTGGTGGTGGCGAGCAAGCGCGTTTATTCGGGTCGGCCGGCCAAAGGGCGCTGGTCGCGACGACCACGCGTCGTCCAGCCGCTGGCAGAGCCCATTACCCGGAGCGCCGCGCGCGTGCGCCATGATTGACGTTATTTTGTATACCGACGGTGCTTGTCGTGGCAATCCCGGGCCCGGTGGCTGGGGCGCCTGGCTGCGGGCCGGCGGGCGCGAGAAAACGCTTCACGGCGGCGAACAAGAAACCACCAACAATCGCATGGAGCTCATGGCGGCCATCGAGGGACTCAACGCACTCACCAAACCTTGCAACGTGGATCTCTACACGGACTCGAAGTACGTCATGCAGGGCATTACCGAGTGGATGGCCAATTGGAAGCGACGTGGCTGGAAAACCGCGGCGAAGAAAAGCGTCAAGAATCAGGATTTGTGGCAGGCCCTTGATGCGGCTGTCGAGCGCCATGAGGTCACCTGGCACTGGGTCAAAGGCCACAGTGGCGATGAGGGCAATGAGCGGGCGGATGAGCTGGCGAACCTTGGCATCGACGACATGCTGGATGAGGACGCGTCATGCGCCAAATAGTGCTGGATACCGAAACCACCGGGCTGGAGCCGCAAAAGGGCCATCGCATGATCGAGATCGGGTGCGTCGAGCTCGATAATCGGCGCCCCACCGGCCGCACGTATCATCAGTACATCAACCCGCAGCGTCTGGTGGATGCCGGGGCCGTGGAAGTTCACGGCATCGACAACGAATTTTTGGCGGATAAGCCGGTGTTCGCCGACATTGTCGATGAGATGTTGGATTTTCTGGGTACGGCCGAACTGGTCATTCACAACGCACCGTTCGACGTTGGCTTCATTAATCACGAGCTGCGCTTGTGGCGCAGCACATCGCCCGGCATCGAGGCGCGCTGCGCGATCCTCGATACGCTCATGTTGGCCCGCGATCGCCATCCGGGGCAGCGCAATTCGCTGGACGCGCTGTGCAAGCGCTATGACATCGACAACACCAACCGCACGCTGCACGGCGCGCTGCTCGATGCGCGCATCCTAACCGACGTGTATCTGACCATGACCGGCGGTCAGGTATCGCTGGTGCTGGCGGATGAAGACAGTGACACCGAAGAGTTGGTCGCGAGCCACAAACCTGTGGATCGGATGGGCCTGACTCTGGTTCAGGCCACGGTCAGCGCCGACGAACAGGCCGCGCACGAGGCCGCCCTCGACCGAATCGACAGTGCCTGCGAGGCCAAATCCGTGTGGCGTCGCGTCCCTGACCACTGATTTGTCATAAAATCGTCCTCAAAAGGGTGTCCTGCGTCATGGTTCCGGTTCAAGAAACGTAATAAACTCCCCGCCCTAATGCCGCAGGTCGCGGATTGAAAAAGGGTTTTGCTCATGACACGGACGCTAGGTCGGGCTTTTTACGACAATTTCTTGGGTCAGTCGCCGGATTGGTATAAGACCGCAATTATTGCGTTTCTTGTCATAAATCCGCTGGTAATGATGATCAGTCCGGTTTTGGCCGGCTGGTTGCTCGTGCTGGAGTTTATCTTCACGCTTGCCATGGCGCTGAAGTGCTATCCGCTGCAACCGGGTGGTTTGCTGGCGATTGAGGCCGTCTTGATCGGCCTTACCTCGCCGCACACGGTGTACGACGAGGTGGTCCACGCGATCGATGTGGTGTTGTTGCTGATCTTTATGGTCGCCGGCATCTACTTCCTCAAGAGTCTGTTGCTCTTTATTTTCACGAAGATCATTTTGGGTGTGCGCTCCAAGGCGTTACTGTCCTTAATGTTCTGCGTCGTGGCCGCCGTGCTGTCGGCATTTCTCGACGCGCTAACCGTCACGGCTGTCGTTATCGCGGTGGCCTCGGGGTTCTACGGCGTCTACCACAAAGTGGCGTCCGGAAAAGGATTCGAAACGGCCCACGACCACGGCAAGGATGATGACGTCCAGACGTCGCACCGCGAGGATCTTGAGAGCTTCCGCTCGTTCCTGCGTCAGCTTGTGATGCACGCGGCGGTGGGTACCGCACTGGGCGGCGTCATGACCACCGTTGGCGAACCACAGAACCTGCTGATCGCCGGTGTGGCCGATTGGGAATTTGTTGAGTTTTTCCTGCGCATGGCGCCGGTCACAATTCCGGTGTTTATCGCCGGCATCATCACCTGCCTGCTGGTTGAGAAATTTAAGATATTGGGCTATGGCGCAGAGTTGCCAGAGTCGGTGCGCAGCGTGCTCCTCGATTTTGAGAAAAACGAATCGTCCAAGCGCGACCGACGCGACACCGCATCGTTGATCGTGCAGGGCATCGTGGTGATACTGCTGGTGCTCGCGTTGGCGTTCCACGTCGCCGAAGTGGGCCTCATCGGTTTGATGGTGATCGTTTTGTCCACCGCGTTCACCGGCGTGACCGAAGAACATCAGATTGGCCATGCGTTCGAAGAGGCGTTGCCGTTCACGGCATTGCTCGTGGTGTTTTTTGCCGTGGTGGCCGTGATCCACGACCAGCATTTGTTTGCGCCGGTCATCGACTGGGTGTTGAGCCGGCCGAAAGACGCTCAGGTACCGCTGTTTTTCCTGGCCAACGGCGTGCTGTCCATGGTGAGTGACAACGTGTTTGTGGCCACCGTGTATATCAATGAGGTCAAAGCCGCATTGGATGCGGGCGTGATTGATCGCGCGCACTTCGACCTTCTGACCGTTGCGATTAACACCGGTACGAACATTCCGAGTGTGGCGACGCCCAATGGCCAGGCCGCGTTTTTGTTTTTGCTGACCTCGGCGCTGGCACCGCTGATTCGGTTGTCTTACGTGCGCATGATCATGCTTGCACTGCCGTACACCATCGTGATGAGCATCACCGGTCTGCTGGCAGTGATGTACAACCTTTAGGCTAATTTTTTAACAAGTTGTTGGGCGCTGCGGCGCCCTGAAGAGAAACGGTAAATGAAAGACGTTCAATCAGTGCGCATCGGAGTTATTGGTCTGGGCTATGTGGGACTGCCGCTGGCGGTTTCGTTCGGGCGCAAGCTCGATACACTTGGCTTCGACATCAATCAGGCGCGGATCAAAGAGCTTGAGAGCGGCAAAGACAGCACTCTCGAGGTGGATTCTGAAGAGCTGGCAGCGGCAAACAAGCTGTCGTTCACGGCGGATCCGGCGGCTCTGGCCCAGTGCGATGTGATGATCGCCACGGTGCCAACGCCGATTGATGCGCACAAGCGTCCCGATCTCACGCCGCTGGTGAAAGCCAGTGAAACGATTGGTGGTGCATTGAAAAAGGGCGACGTGGTGATTTACGAATCCACGGTGTATCCCGGCGCCACCGAAGAGGTGTGCGTGCCCGTGCTTGAGCGTGTTTCCGGGCTCAAGTTCAATGAAGATTTTTACGTGGGCTACAGCCCGGAGCGCATCAACCCGGGCGACAAAACGCATCGTCTTGAGACCATCTTGAAAGTTACCTCTGGCTCCACGCCTGAAGTCGCCACCTTTGTAGACAATCTCTACGCGTCCATTATTACCGCGGGCACGTACCTGGCGTCGTCCATTCGCGTCGCCGAGGCCGCCAAGGTGATCGAGAATACCCAGCGCGATGTCAACATTGCGCTGGTTAACGAGCTGGCGCTCATCTTTAATCGTCTGGGCATCGACACGCTTGAGGTGCTCGAAGCGGCCGGCACGAAGTGGAATTTCCTGCCCTTTAGACCGGGCCTTGTGGGCGGCCACTGCATTGGCGTAGATCCGTATTACCTCACGCACAAATCCCAGGAAATTGGTTACCACCCCGAGATGATTCTGGCCGGTCGTCGCATCAACGACAACATGGGTTTGTATGTGGTGTCCGAGGTGTGCCGACTGATGACTCGCTCGCGTATCCACGTGGTGGGTTCCAGGGTGCTGATGCTCGGCTTTACGTTTAAGGAAAACTGTCCTGACGTTCGCAATACGCGTGTGATCGACATGGTCAACGAATTCAAAACCTATGATTCGACCGTGGATGTGTACGATCCGTGGGCCGACAAAGACGAGATGCGCCATGAGTACGGCGTGGAACTGGTCGATGAGCTCAAGCCCGATACGTATGATGCGATTGTGATTGCGGTGGCACATGATCAGTTCAAAGCCATGGGCATTGATGAGGTGCGTGCGCTCGGGCGCGACAAGCATGTCGTTTACGATATCAAGCACGTGTTCGAAAAAGATGCCGTTGACGGACGGCTTTGATAAACCGATTCAGGTCACAAACATATGACGATTCTGGTAACCGGTAGCGCCGGTTTTGTCGGCTTTCATACGACAAAGAAATTACTCGAGCGCGGTGAAACCGTCGTTGGGCTCGACAACGTTAACGACTACTACGATGTGACGCTCAAAGAGTCGCGACTGGCAATCCTGGAAAAGTTTCCGCAGTTTTCGCTGGCCAAACTCGATTTGGAAGACAACGCGGGCGTTGCGGCGCTGTTTGCTAAACATCGGTTCAAGTCGGTCATTCATCTGGCCGCACAGGCCGGCGTGCGCTATTCGCTCGAGAATCCGCGGGCCTATGTCGACAGCAACGTTGTGGGTTACCTCAATATTATTGAAGGCTGTCGCCACACCGGTGTGCAGCATCTTGTGTACGCCTCAACCAGTTCGGTTTACGGAGCGAATACGGATATGCCGTTTTCGGTCAAGCGCGGTGTGAATCATCCGCTGACGCTGTACGCCGCGACGAAAAAAGCAAACGAGTTGATGGCGCACACGTATTCGAATTTGTTCGACATCCCGACCACCGGGTTGCGTTTTTTCACGGTGTACGGTCCGTGGGGTCGGCCCGACATGGCACTGTTTTTGTTCACCAAGAACATTTTGGCAGGCAAGCCAATCGATGTGTTTAATCACGGCCAGCATCGGCGTGACTTCACGTTTGTGGATGACATCGTTGAGGGTGTTATTCGCGCGCATGACAACACTGCCACGCCTGATCCGGCCTGGAACAGTGACGCGCCGGATCCCTCGACCAGCTCGGCGCCTTACCGGGTGTATAACATCGGCAACAACCAACCGCAGGAACTCATGCGCTACATTGAAGTGCTGGAAGATTGCTTGGGTAAGAAAGCCGAGATGAACATGCTGCCACTGCAGCCTGGCGATGTGCCCGCAACCAGTGCGGATGTTAGTGAGCTGATGGCGGACGTGGGCTACAAGCCTGAGACCACCATTGAGACGGGCGTCGCGCGTTTTGTCGAATGGTATCGAGAATATTACAACGTTTGATTTTGGGGATTGAATGAACGTTACGATTTTTGGCTCGGGGTATGTCGGGCTGGTGACGGGTGTGTGTTTGGCCGAGACCGGCAACCATGTCTACTGTGTGGATATAGATGACGAGCGCATTGCGACGCTCAAAAGCGGGCAAGTGCCGTTTTTTGAACCAGGACTGCAGGAAATGCTGTCGCGCAATCTGGACGCCGGGCGCATCACGTTCACCAGCGACGCAGGTGAGGCTGTGCGGCACGGACTGTTCCAGTTTATTGCCGTGGGCACGCCACCAGACGAAGACGGTTCCGCCGATCTGACCTACGTACTCAACGTCGCGCGCAGCGTTGGCGAGCACATGGATGATTACAAGCTCATCGTGTGCAAATCCACCGTGCCGGTGGGCACGAGTCACAAAGTCCAGGCTGCGCTGCAAGGCGAGTTGGACAAGCGTCAGTCAGCGCTTGAATTTGACGTGGCGTCGAACCCTGAATTTCTCAAAGAAGGGGCGGCGGTGAACGATTTCATGCGCCCGGACCGGATCGTGATCGGCGTGGACAACCCGCGTGCAAGCGATCTGTTGCGCTCGCTATACGAGCCCTACACGCGCAAACGCGAAAAGCTCAACGTGATGGATATTCGATCTTCAGAGCTTACCAAATATGCGGCCAACGCAATGCTTGCCACCAAGATTAGCTTTATGAACGAGCTGGCGGGTCTGGCCGAGCGCTTTGGCGCCGACGTCGAGCAGATACGTCAGGCTATCGGTGCTGATCCTCGAATCGGCTATCATTATATTTATCCGGGCTGTGGTTATGGCGGCTCGTGCTTTCCAAAAGACGTCGCGGCGCTGGTACGTTCAGCACGCGAGGTGAACTACGACGCCAAAGTGATCGACGCGGTGGAGCGCGCCAATAGCGCGCAACGTCACGTACTCGGCGAAAAAGTCCGACTGCATTTCGGCGACGAGCTACGAGGTAAAACCATTGGCATCTGGGGTTTGGCGTTTAAGCCCAACACCGATGACATGCGTGAAGCGCCCAGCCGCTATTTGATGGAATCACTGTGGGAAGCCGGCGCGAAAGTGAAGGCCTACGATCCAATTTCGTCGGAAGAAACGCGACGCATTTACGGCGATCGGGACGACCTTGAGCTGTGCACTTCGGCCGGCGATGCCATCGACGATGCGGATGCACTGTGCATCGTGACCGAGTGGACCGAATTTCGCAGCCCCGATATTGAGCTGCTGAGTTCCAAGTTGCGCGCTAAAGTTATTTTTGACGGCCGCAATATCTATGACCCGGCGATGATGGCCGAGGCCGGCTTTCTCTACTACGGAATAGGGCGCGGCAAAGCACTGTTTCCAAAAGGTTCGGTTTCCGAAAAACGTTCTGTTTCCGAAAAACAATGAGAAGAGGATTGATCGGATGATAATTCCAGTTATTTTGTCGGGTGGCGCGGGCACGCGTCTGTGGCCGCTATCACGCAAGCTCTATCCGAAACAGCTGTTGCCACTGGTTAGCGAGCACACCATGTTGCAAGACACCGTGCTGCGTCTGGAGGGTCTCAACGACCTGAGCAATCCTTTGGTCGTCTGCAATGAGAGTCATCGTTTCTTGGTTGCTGAGCAGTTGCGCAACGAAGGTATGGATCATCGCGGTATTATTTTGGAACCGATTGGTCGCAATACGGCCCCGGCTGTGGCCGTCGCTGCCATGCAGCTGCTGATCAGCGCTGAGAACGACGCCCGCGACGCCACCATGCTGGTGCTGCCTGCGGACCACGTTGTGCGCGATCCGGCCGCTTTCCGCGCGGCCATTGAGCAAGGTCAGAAGGCGACGGCCGACGGCAAGCTTGTGACGTTTGGTGTCGTGCCCGATAGCCCTGAAACCGGCTACGGTTACATCCGCATGGGTGAAGAGCAGGGCAGTGGCAGTGGTGCCTACGCTGTGCAGGAATTTGTTGAAAAGCCCGACGGTCCAACGGCGCAGTCTTATATTGATGACGGTCGCTATCTGTGGAACAGCGGTATGTTTATGTTCCGCGTCCAGGCGTGGCTCGATGAGCTTGAGAAGCACGCACCGGAGATGGTCGCCTGCTGCCGCGAAGCCGTGAGCGATGCGGCAACAGATCTTGATTTTATTCGCCTCAACGAAGACGCTTTCGGGCGTTGCCCGAGCGATTCTATCGACTACGCTGTGATGGAGAAAACCGATCGCGCCGTGGTGGTGCCGTTGGATGCCGGCTGGAGTGATGTAGGGAACTGGTCAAGTTTGCATGCGGCGCATGAGCCCGATGCTGACAACAACGTCAAAGTAGGCGATGTGCTTCTTGAGAGCAGCAAAGATTGCTATGTCCATTCAACCAGCCGCATGATCGCGGCCGTAGGACTTAATGACCACGTCGTGGTGGAGACCGCTGATGCCGTGATGGTCGCACCGAAAGCGCGCGCTCAGGACGTCAAGGCGTTAGTCGAGCGCATGCGTGAGCATGGTCGCGATGAATCACTAACCCATCGCGAGGTATTCCGTCCGTGGGGTTCCTACGACAGCATTGATATGGGCGATCGCTTCCAGGTGAAACGCTTGATGGTGAAACCCGGTGCAATTTTGTCGCTGCAAAAGCACCATCATCGCGCCGAGCACTGGATTGTGGTGACGGGTACGGCCGAAATTACCCGGGACGACGAAGTGTTTTTGCTGACCGAAAACCAGTCCACCTATATCCCGCTGGGCGCCACCCACCGGATCGCCAATCCGGGCAAAGTGCCGCTTGAAATTATTGAGGTGCAGTCTGGCAGCTATTTAGGCGAAGATGACATCGTACGTTTTGAAGATACCTACGGTCGCGCTGGGCGCACCGACTAAGGGAGCAACGCCATGACAAAAATTGATATCACCTGTTTTAAGGCCTACGACGTACGCGGCGTGGTTCCGGATCAACTTAACGAAGACGTGTGCGAGCGGATCGGTCAGGCCACGGCGCAGTTTCTGTCCGCCAAAGAAATTGTGGTTGGGCGCGATATTCGTCATTCGAGTCAGATGCTCAAAGACGCGCTGGTGCGCGGACTGATTCGTGGCGGCGCATCCGTACGCGATTTGGGCGAGTGCGGCACCGAAGAGGTCTATTTCGCCACGTCCCATTTTGATGCGGACGGCGGCATCATGGTCACCGCCAGTCACAATCCGGCGGAATACAACGGATTGAAGTTCGTGCGCGAGAAGAGCAAGCCCATCAGCGGTGACAACGGCCTGTTGGATATCCGGTCACTGGCCGAAGTGGGCGAGTTTAAAGATGCGGCGCAGCCGGGCACCGTGCGAGAAGTGGCTAACGAGTCCGATTACGTGAAGCATCTGCTGAGCTACATCGATGTCTCTGCTCTCAAACCGCTGAAGATTGTCGTGAACGCCGGCAACGGTGGCGCAGGCAAAGTTGTGGATTTGCTGGAGCCGCATCTGCCGTTCGAGTTCGTCAAAGTGCATCACGACATCGACGCCGATTTCCCCAACGGCATTCCTAATCCGCTGTTGCCTGAAAATCGTAAGCCAACTGTAGCCGCCATATCCGAGCACAATGCCGACTTGGGCATCGCTTGGGATGGTGATTACGATCGCTGCTTCTTCTTTGATTCGCAGGGTGCGTTCGTGGAGGGCTACTACATCGTTGGTCTGCTGGGCGAGCATTTCTTGCGCCGTGAAAAAGGCGCGACGATCGTGCACGACCCACGCCTCACGTGGAACACCATTGCCGTAGCCGACGAGTTTGGTGGCAAGGCCGTGCAGAGTAAGACCGGGCACGCGTTTATCAAACAAATTATGCGCGATCACGACGCGGCCTACGGCGGCGAAATGAGCGCGCATCACTACTTCCGCGATTTCGCCTATTGCGACTCGGGCATGATTCCGTGGCTGCTGGTTGTCGAATTGATGAGCCGCGCGAACAGTGGTTTGGCGGAGCTGGTTTCGGCACGACAGGCGCTGTTTCCGGCCAGTGGCGAGATCAATCGTCGCCTCGATGATCCCGCAGCCTCCATCAAAGCGGTGTTGGACCGGTACGAGAACGACGCGATCGCGGTGGGGCGGATGGACGGGATCAGCGTGGAGTTTGAAGATTGGCGCTTCAGTTTGCGTAGCTCCAATACCGAACCGCTGGTACGTCTTAACGTGGAGAGCCGTGGCGATCAGGCGTTAATGCAGGCCAAGACGGCGGAAATCCTGGCGCTGCTCGACGGCTGAACAACATTGAGCGTTGGGGTGCCCGACGCCGATGCAGGTGCAGGTATGACTGACGTTCTTAGCCTTAACTCAACCCCTGAATTCGGATCCGAACCCGAAGTGTTGTTTTTCGGGCGTGCCGACTGTGCGGGTACGACGAAAATTCTGGCGCTTCTCGAGCAGCTGAAATTTCGCGTGACGTATGTGCTGTCGAGCGGGCGCGGTGAGCGCCGCCCGGCTGTGCTCGACGGCTGGACCGGCGACTACATTTTTTGCTTTCGATCATTATTTATTTTGCCGCAGGCCTTGCTGGTGCGAGCCAAGATCGCGGCGATCAATTTTCATCCCGCACCGCCTGAATATCCGGGCAGCGGCTGCGTTAATTTTGCACTCTACGATGAATGCGACACCTACGGAGTCACCGCTCATCTGATGAATGAGAAAATCGACAACGGCCGCATACTCGACTGCCGTCGATTTGATGTGGCGCCTACCGATACGTTGAGTGATGTACTGGCGCGTACGCACGCCGCACTCACGGCTCAGTGTCTGGATGTTGTCGCGGCGATCGCGGCACAAGGCGGTGACTTCGTGGCGCGCCAACTCAACGCAAGCGCGCACCTTACGTGGCGTGGCGACGCGCGCAGGATGTCAGAGCTCAAAGCGCTGCAAAATATCGATCCCGCCGTCAGCAAAGCGGAATTGAAGCGTTTGGTCAGAGCCACCTACATTGAGGGCTATCCACCGTCTGTGACGCTGCACGGTTACGAGTTTGCGTTGGTGTCGGATCAGCCAAAAGATGGCAATGACTAAACCCCCAACGCTTGAGTGTGCGGTGCTACTTGATCGAGTGGCGTTCTTGCTCGACTACGCGAGCCGCGCTTATCGCCAATACATGGCATCGGGTAAGAAATTTTTGTTTGCATCGATTTTGTATGCGACCAATGACGATATTCGGCGCAGCCTCATGCACAACATTCAGGTGCTGCCAGCTGACAAGCGCAGCGCGGCTATGGAGCTGATCTACCATATCGATGTTTGGCAGCGATTGTGGGAAGAGGAGCGCGTGCGGCGGCAGCCCGACAATGACGATGTCTTTGCGTTTGAAAACGACGTGACATTTCCCACCGAACAGGTTGAGCGACTGCTTCGGCGCAAAAATTCAGACTGAAACGATGCGTTGCCGCAGGCGGCGCGGTCTTTGAAGGCGACTTAGTGGATTAGAATGGTGGGCGATGCTGGGATTGAACCAGCGACCCCTGCCGTGTGAAGGCAGTGCTCTCCCGCTGAGCTAATCGCCCATTTATCCTTAAGTGGAGCGCGAGTTTAGGATGGGGCCGGGAGTACGTCAACCAATCTGGCGGTAAGCCCCGATTTTGCTACACTACGCGGCCCTCCCAAGCCGGATATCCCCATGTCTGTTCGCACCCGTTTCGCTCCCAGCCCGACTGGCTATCTTCACATTGGCGGTGCCCGTACGGCGTTGTTTTGCTACCTGTACGCGCGGCGGCACGAGGGTCATTTCGTGCTGCGCATTGAAGACACGGATCGTGAACGCTCCACAGAGGCGTCGGTGCAGGCCATTCTGGACGGCATGGACTGGCTGGGTCTGGATGCGCACGAGGGCCCGATTTTCCAAAGTGATCGGACGCCGCGCTACCTCGAGGTCATCGAATCGCTGCTGCATAGTGGGCATGCCTACCACTGCTATTGCTCCAAAGATGAACTAGAGAAGATGCGCAGCGAGCAGGAAGCGCGCAAAGAAACGCCGCGCTATGACGGGCGTTGCCGCCATCGTACCGAGCCGGTGGAGGGGGTGAGTCCCGTGGTGCGTTTCCGCAATCCGGATGACGGGGCTGTGATTATTGACGATCTGGTGCAAGGCGCCATTCGTATCGATAACGCACAGCTCGATGATTTGATCATCGCGCGGTCTGACGGCAGCCCAACCTACAACCTGACGGTGGTGGTCGACGACGTGGACATGCAAATCAGTCATGTCATTCGCGGTGATGATCACATTAACAATACGCCGCGGCAGATCAACATTATGCAGGCGCTCGGTATGACGCCGCCACGCTACGCCCACGTGCCCATGATTCTGGGTGAGGACGGCAGTCGATTGTCCAAGCGCCACGGAGCGGTCGGCGTGATGGCATTTCGCGACGAAGGCTTCCTGCCCGAGGCGTTGCTCAATTACCTGGTTCGATTGGGATGGTCGCAAGGCGACAAAGAAGTGTTCTCTCTAGCCGAGATGATCGAGGCGTTCGACCTGGACGGTGTCAACAAATCGGCAGCACGTTTTGATCGTGAGAAACTGTTGTGGTTTAACCAGCACTACATTCAAACCGGCGATGCGCAGCACCTGGCCGGTGAACTCAGCTGGCATCAGGCGCGGCTGGGCATTGATACCAGCGACGGGCCATCCGCGCAGGCTGTGGCTGACGGTTTCCGTGAGCGCGCCCGCACAATGGACGAGATGGCCACGGCGAGCCGTTTCGTCTACGAAGACTTCGAGGAAATTAATCCCGCTGCGGCGAAAAAGCATTTGCGCAAAGTGACGCAAGAGCCGTTAGAAACCGTGCTAAAGGCATTAACCGATCTGGATGCTTGGGAGCCTGAAGCCATTGACGCCGTTGTGCACGGCGTCGCGGAGCAACTCGACATTGGCATGGGCAAAGTCGGGCAGCCGTTGCGGGTTTGCGTGACCGGGAACGCCATGTCCCCGGGGCTTGGCGTCACGCTGAGTTTGGTCGGACGCGAGAAGAGCCTGGCTCGGCTGGCGGCCGGCATCGAGTGGGTTAAGCAACGCTAGTCGCGCAGAGCGAGCCCGGCATCAAGATCGATGATGGCGGCGCGCAGATTTTCGCGCACGCCTGTGGCGAAAAGCCTTTCCGCCGCTGTCGAAATCTCGGCCTCGGCGGGTCGCTCATAGCGGTTAAGAATCTGCGCCAGTTCCTCTGTGTCATTGGCGAACACGCTCGCCGGCGCGCTGAGCAGTGAGCCCAAGTGCGTGCGTGCCAACCCTTCAAGATCCAGCACAACGTTGGGCGTACCCAATGCAAGGCTCTCGAGCGCACACGTTGAGTAAACGGTGCAGTGCACGTCGACGTCCGTGATGGCCTCATAGAAGGACCGTTCAAATTCAATTTCGACGTTGGCCGGCAACGTCAATTGTGCGTATTTGGTTAGCTCTGGCTGACGCGGAATGAGCACAAAGCGCACGCCGGGACACAGGCCAGCAGCGGCGAAAATCGACGCAAGCATGGCGTCTTCGATTGGCCACTGCAGCGTCACGGCGACGCGTAATGGGTTATTGACCGGCGCATCATGCGCACGATGCTGGCGCCGTAGGTAGTCGATGTAGGCATTGCCGGTCACGCGAAGACGATCTGTCGACACTACGCCCGTTGCCTTAAGTGAATCGCGCGACCCGTCACCAAACATCCACAGTTGGTCTGGATAGCAATCCGGGTTGTCGGCGTCGTAGTAAAGATTGTAGGCGGTGTGATCCGCCGAAATCATGCCGTGTTGGAGTTCAATGGTGGGCACCGCCGCCTCACGTGCCGCGCTGATGAGCGCCATGTGCGCGAGGGTGTAGTACTGCGACAAAAACACGGCTTTGGGGCGCGAACGTCGCAGTACGAAGGCCATGACTTTGCGATACCCCAGATAGGTGGCAATGAGTTTCGCCGCGTTGACGCGGATGCCGTATTTTTTATTTATCTCATCGAGAATGTTCTGTCCGCTGATCTGCGGTTGACCGGCGAGTTTGGCCAGCACGACCGCCGCAACGTCGAGTGTGGACATCGACACAGCGTTGGGGTTAGCGCTGTTGGCCGTCGCCGTGTGCTGAGGCACTGGCTTTTCGACGTAGCGCAGTGTTTCTTGTGACAAAAGATCGAACAGAGGGTAAAGCAGGTAGTCCACCTGCACGCCGTCGATGGTCTTGGCGTGACGCGAATCAGAAAACACCAGCACGCTGGCTCGACCGGCCCAGCGATGAATATTCCACAGTGCACGCGCTGCTCGTTTGAGGCGCTGGTGTTTGCCGCCCGCTGGCACGGCTGTGTGCGCCTTCTGCGTAATGGCGTAATGCACTTCACGCCGAATAATGGGCCAAACGCTCGTGTTGCCACAGCGAATGATCGCGACATCAAACGTCGCTTCGATCTCACGCAGCGGCGTTCTGGGTTCGCTCACGGCGTGCTCTGCAGATGCCAAATGCCCTCTTGTACGGCGACTAGTCGCAGCAGTGCAGCACGCGCATAGACGCTATTAGAAGCCGACTCATAACCGTCAATCCGTTCGCCTGCGGCAGCGTTCAACGGCAAGCGTGCACCGGCTGCGACACTGAATTCAAAATAGACGCCGGGCGTTGCGGCCGGGAGGTCGATCGTCTCGATGTTGCGTGCGATCCGTACCAGACTGCCCGATTGGTGTGTCGCGAGCACGGTACGCTTGGGGGCTCGTACGATGGGCAGCGTCTGTCCGCTGAGCGTAGCGCGACCCTGCGCGTCCACGTGCAAAAACGTTTTTGGACGCTGCAGCTTGCGCTCGCTGTCTTTCACTTGAAGCTGCAGACGTAGCGCGCCATCGTCCTGATTGAGGTAGCGCACGAGCATGTCACCCTCGTCGGCATTGGCAAACGAATAGTCGACGCCGGTGGGTGCGGACGGACCGAAATGCATCGATTGCCCGTCCTGATCGATGTTCAAAGCACTGGCAAGACCTGGTCCCCGTGCAATCACAAAATCGGTATCGTCGTCGCGATGCCCGGCACCAATACGCCACAACAGTCCGCCATTGCGTCTGAGAATCACCGAAGCACGGCTCAGTTTGTCGCTGCGGTCTACGTTGTCGATGACCAGTGCCGGATGATGATCCGCCTGCACGATCAACTCGTGTGCGTTCTTTTTTTCGGGCTGGGTGGTATGCAGGAGCCAGCGTATCTGGGCCACGTCGGCCGCACGTTTTGCGTCGTACCCGGCAAGATCGAGAATCGATACTTGGGCGGGGCGTGACCGCAGCGCTTCGACATCCCAGCGCACCCCCGGCTCAACCACCATCACCTGTTGCCCGCCGTCCTCAACCAGCGCCGCGCACGTCTCAAGTGCGGTGTGAATCTCATCTGTCTGGTTTGGGCGACCCGTGCGGGCCGCGACGCGAGCGCAGGACCAGTCAGGCGAGCTTGGATCCAGACTCACTTTGGGGGGCGCGGGCAGGGGTTTTTTGAACCATGCGCCCAGAGCAATAGTGAGCGCAATAATGGAGATTAGGGTGCTGAGATGTTTCACGTGGTCGTGCCCCCGAGCGGTGTCAGGCCGTAGTAGCCTAATTTTGGCATATTTATAAGGAGTTATGGCGGCGAGATACCCCGATTTGATAGACTCCGCCGGGTGAATAACCTGCACAGCGACTCCCACCCATGACCCCGTTGCCCCGCGCCGCCATTTGGCTGCTCGCTGCACTGTGGCTGCAGGCCCCAATTGCGCAGGCGGAGCCTTTTGTCGCCCCCGGCGATATCCTTCTGCGTCACGATATCGAGCTGTTGTCAGACGCGGGTGTGCTGAGCACGCCCATTACGAGCTGGCCGCTGAGCTGGGGCGATATCCATACCGAGCTTGCCGAGGTGGATGCGGCGCTGGTGATTACCCCCGGCCTCACCGCGGCGATAACGCGGCTGCGTCAGCGGGCCGGTAGAGAAACATCCTGGGGCAGCGTTGCCACCAACTTTCGCATTGCTGGCGCTAAAAATCGTCGCGATCTGCGCAATTTTGAAGACACGCCGCGTGCCAACGCGGAGGCATCCGCATCGGTGCAGTACACCGGCCTGAATACCGCCATGCGGCTGGAGCTCACTCAGACCGGCAATTCTGAAGACGGCCAAAGCGTGCAGTTCGATGGCTCCTACTTTGCCTGGTTGCTGGGCAACACGTCCGTCTCGCTGGGCTATCAGGATCAGTGGTGGGGGCCGGGCTGGGACGGGTCGTTGGCACTGTCGAACAATGCGCGCCCGACACCGGGGCTGCGCGTGGCGCGCAACTTTTCCACTCGGCCAAAATCAAAATGGTTGCGCTGGATCGGACCGTGGACGGCGTCGGCATTTTTTACCCGTCTTGATTCTGACCGCGTGATCGAGAGTCCGTATCTTCTCGGCGGCCGGCTAGCGTTTCGCCCGCTGTCGTCGCTGGAGATTGGCATCACGCGCACGGCACAGTGGGGTGGCGCCGGGCGACCGGAGAATCTGGACAGCTTGTTCGATTTGCTGATTGGCCGCGACAACGCCGGTGACGACGGTCTTTCTGCTGCGGATGAACCGGGCAATCAGATGGCCGGATACGACTGGCGCTGGACCATGTGGCGCGGACGTGTTCCGGCCGTGTTTTACGGTCAACTGATTGGCGAAGATGAGGCGGGCGGTTTGCCCAGCCGGTTTTTGGGACTCATTGGCGTGTCTGCGGTCGGCACATTGCCGGGTCGCACCGATACGCTGCGCGTGCGTCTTGAATATTCCGACACCACTTGCCAGTTCTATGAAGCCAGCAAGATTTTTGACTGCGCGTACCAGTCGTCGGTGTATCCCAGCGGCTATCGCTACCGCGGACGCAGCGTCGGTCATTCTACCGATGCGGATTCGCGTCAGGTTTTACTTGGGGCAACGTGGCGTGGCGTGGGTGGACAGGGCGTGAGCGCCATGTTGCGCAAAGTGGATGTGAACCGCGGCACGCGCACAGATCTTCCGCATCAAATTAGCGCGCAGCCTTCAGAGATAGACAATATTGAAGTTACTTATTATCGCGAGTTGTTTGACGGTCTTGTGGAGATTGGCGTGGGTGTCGATCGTGTTTCCATTCTGGATCAGGATTCCGACACCGAAACGCGCGCCTTCGTCCAATGGCGCACAAATCGATAGGATTTTGCTATGAAGTTTGAGCTAGGGGTCCACAGCGCGCGACTGTTTTTGCTGTGGTTAATTTTGTCGTTGGGCAACGTTGCTGTTGCCCAATCGCCGGTGCCAACGGCGCAGCAGCTGGAGCAGTTGCGAAACTTGCCGCCAGAACAAAAGCAGCAGCTTATCGAGCTGCTTCAATCTGGCAGCGTGCCGTCCAATCAACCGCAAGCACCGTCGAGTGATTCGAACACGTCGCGTGAATTGGCGCCGCTGGACGAATCAGATGCACCAGAAATTGAAGGCCCGCTGGAACTGGCGGCGGGAAGCACCGTTGTGATTGATCTGGTGCCAGAGGTCGCGCTGGAGGACATCGAAAATGTGGCCTTGCGTGAGACGGCGGGCAAGCGGGCCTATCAGGTCGACGCAAGCGGCAATCTAAACATCCCAGGCATTGAGTCGGTATATGTGACCGGTCTGACGGCCGAGCAGGTCGAAATTCGACTGGCGGCGGAGCCGCTGCTGGCGAATTTTTCCGTCTTCGCTTCCATCCTGCCGTTGCAGGAAAAAGGTGCGCAGGCGGTAAGTCCGTTTGGCTACGATCTATTTGAATCTACGGCCGCAGATTCAAGTAATGGAGGGCTACCTGTCCCACTTGGTTACGTGCTGGGCCCCGGTGACACCATCAACGTGCAGCTCTACGGCAATCAGAATCAGGTCTACACGCTGCAGGTGGGGCGCGACGGTCAGGTGTCGCTGCCTGCTGCCGGGCCGGTCACGGTTTCGGGCATGACGTTCTCTTCCGTACGCGAAGAGCTGGTGCGCCGAATTGAAGACACCAATATTGGTGTGAACGTGTCGGTGACCATGGGTGAGCTGCGTTCGATGCAGGTGTTCGTATTAGGTGATGTGTTGCGCCCGGGCGCCTATTCGGTCAGCAGTTTGTCGACGGTCACGACAGCGTTGCGCCGCAGCGGTGGCCCGTCACCAACCGGCTCACTGCGCAACATTCAGATCAAGCGCGCCAACCGGGTCGTCGGGCGACTGGATTTGTACAACTTTCTGTTACGCGGCAATACCGCCGGCGACGTCCGATTGCTGCCAGGCGACGCGGTTTTTGTGCCGCCCGTCGGTCCGCAGGTTACCGTGCTCGGCGAAGTTCGACGTCCCGCGGTGTATGAGCTGCGCGGTGATGCGTCACTGCAAGACATTCTGTCGGTGGCCGGCGGCACACTGCCATCGGCCTATCGCAAACTGGCGCGCATTGAACGGTTTTCGACCAAAGACGGTCGTCGCGTGCTGACGGTGGATCTCGACGCGAGTAGTTTGGAGCCGATAAGTGCTGGCGACGTGGTGTCGGTATTACCGGCGTTGGATCGCCTGCGCGACAGCGTTGTGGTGGTGGGTCACGTGGAGCGCACTGGCCCAACGCAGTGGCGCCCGGGCATGCGCGCCAGTGATCTTTTCCCCAGTCGGCAGCTGCTCAAAGCGGGCGCCGATTTCGACTATGTGCTGGTATTTCGACGCGCCGATAGCAACGGCCCGATGGACGTGTTTTCGTTTTCACTCAATGAGGCATTGCGCTCACCGGGCAGCGCCGCGGATCCACAGCTCATGCCAGCGGATACTGTGCGCGCGCTCACGCTCAGATCGGACCGTTCGCGCTTGCTGCGGCCCACCATCGAGCAGTTGCGCAAGCAGGCCAGCGTCGATGCGCGTGGGCAGGTGATCACCGTGTCCGGCGTCGTGCGCGCACCGGGGGAGTACCCGTTGGAAACGGGTATGCGGATCAGTGATGCGATTCGCGCGGGCGGCGGGTTGCGTGAGAGTGCCTATCTGCAGGATGCGGAATTGACGCGCTACGCTTATTCGCCAAGTGGCGGTCGGCGCGAGACCGCGCATATGACCGTCGATATCGAAGCCATAATGAATGGCTCACAGACCGACGATATCGAGCTTCAGCCGTACGACTATCTCACGGTAAAAGAAATTCCCGAATGGAGTAAGCAGCGCACCATGCGCATTCAGGGTGAGGTGCGTTTCCCAGGCGAATACACGGTGGCGCGCGGCGAGCTGCTCAGTTCGGTTATTGAGCGTGCCGGCGGTCTGACCGCTCTGGCGTTCTCCGAAGGCAGCGTGTTTTTGCGCGAAGAGCTGCGCGAGCGCGAGGCGGAGCAGTTGCGTCGTCTGGCGTCGCGTGTGCGCCGTGAGGTTTCTGCCTTGCCGGAAGACTCGCCGGATGCGCGTAGTAACGCTGAGAACCTCCTTACCCAGCTGGAGGCAACTCAGGCTCAGGGTCGACTGGTGATTGTGCTCGATCAGCTGTTGGCGTTGCCCGGCAATGAGCAACACGACATTCTGGTGGAGGATGGGGATCGCTTGATTATTCCGCCGCGTCAGCAGGACGTGACGGTGGTAGGGGAAGTGCAGTACACCACCTCGCACATTTATTCGCCTGAGCTCAGTCGCAGCGACTACATTTTGAAAAGCGGCGGGCTTACGGCTAATGCGGACAAAAAACGCATTTACGTTGTGCGCGCCAACGGCAACGTGCTCGCTGACGCGGGATCGCGTTGGTATGCGCGCAACGGAGCACAAACCGAAATCCGTCCGGGTGACACCATCGTGATTCCGATTGACGCCAACAAAATCAGCAAGCTGTCGCTGTGGACCAGCGTGACGCAAATTTTGTACAACATCGGTATCGCGGCCGCTGCGGTGTCAGCACTGTGACCGAGGCCGCCCACACCGGTGCCGGACTGGATCGTTCGTACGATCGATTTGCCGCATTCGTATTGCTGGCAGATCGCCACAAATGGTGGCTGGGTGCATTATTTGTTTTGATCGTGGGTGCGATGGTAGTGGTGCCTAGTTTTATTGCCCCTGTGTATCGTGCCAGCACAACGCTCGCTCCTGCTGAGGACGAAGCGGACGGCGGGCAACTGTCTATGTTGGGTGCTCAGCTTGGACCGTTGGTCGGACTGGGTGGTGGCGCGCTGGGCGGCAATAACGTCGCGGAGTTGCTATCGACGCTTGAGTCGCGTGTGTACACCACATCCTTTATTGAGCGCCACGAGCTCATGCCGCAGTTATTCGCTGACAGGTGGGATGCATCAAAATCGGAGTGGCGTGAAGATGGGGAAGCGCCGCCAGAAATCGAAGACGGCTTTACGTTGATGAGCGAAATTCGGCGTGTTGCTCAGGACGCTCGATCGGGATTGATCACAATTTCGGTCGACTGGACCGATCGCGAGGCGGCCGCCGACTGGGTGAATCTTCTGGTCAACGATTTCAATCGTCACGCCAGAGAGAACGCCATTGAAGATGCAGAAACGAGTCTGGCATTTCTCGAAAAAGAACTTGAGACGACCACGCTGGCACCGATTCAATCGGGCATCTACCGTCTGATGGAAACGCAAATTAATCGCCGCATGCTCGCCAGTGTGAAAAGCCAGTATGCGTTTCGAGTTATTGATCCTGCGGTCGCACCGAGTGCAGATCGCCGCCACTATCCGCGACGATCCGTATTTGGCCTGTTCGGCATTGCCTTGGGCGTGGCGGTCGTGTTGGGCATTATTGTGCTGTTGATGCTGCGGCAGATTGTGTTGCGTGCACGTGCGTCGGTCGCCACATCCGTCAGCACAAAATGAGTAGTCATCTGGCCGTTGTGCCCTGTCGCGCGGGTTCCAAACGTCTGGTGAACAAGAATCGGCGAGATCTTGGTGGTAAGCCGCTGCTGACTCATTCCGTTGAGCAGGCTCTTGCGGCCGACATTTTTGACCACGTCGTGGTGTCCACCGAAGACGAAACGCTGGCGCAGATGGGGCGCGACGCGGGTGCCGATGTGCCGTTCCTTCGACCTCCGGACTTGGCGCAGGATTCTTCAAGCATCGAGGATGTCCTGCACAATTTGCTGCAAACGCTGGATGCGAAGTTTGACTCATTGACACTGCTGCAACCCACTTCGCCATTTCGCAAAGTCGAAACGATTCGTGCAGCACATGCGCTTTTTCTTGAACACGGCGACAGCGTGATCACGCTGTGTCAGGTCAAGGGAAACGCGGGCTGGCTGCGCACGGTGGACACAGAAGGGTTCGTCGATGCGGCCTATCCCGAGAGCAGTGCGACGCTTTTTATTCCAAATGGCGGCGTCTACATCGCGAAACCAGCGGATATTCTCGAGCGCGGTGAATTGTTTTCGCAGCGGCCGCGCGCGCTTGTGATCACTGATCCAATGGAATCCCTTGATGTGGATACCGTAGAAGAATGGAATCTCGTCCAATACGCGGCTGCTGGAAAGCACTCGCAGCATTAAGGTTACTCCAGGAATTATCATGACCCACTGTTTTGTCATCGCCGAAATCGGCGTTAACCACAACGGCTCAATGGACTTGGCGATGGAGCTGATCGAACGCTCGGCACAGGCCGGCGCGGACTGCGTCAAGTTCCAAACCTTCAAAGCGGACGAACTCGTATGCAAAGGCACGGCTGCCGCGGCGTATCAAACCCGCACCACCGGCATCGCCGACCAGCACCAGCTACTGTTAGATCTGGAGCTGAGTCTCGAATCACATAAAGTGCTGCAGAAGGCCTGCGAGCAGCATGGCGTAGAATTCCTCTCGACGGGCTTTAGCGTTGGGGCGCTTGAATCGTTGGTTGAACTTGGCATTGCGCGCATCAAAATTCCGTCGGGCGAAATTACGAACCCTGAGATTCTTGCGTTTGCTGGCGCCAGTGGTTTGCCGGTGATCTTGTCGACGGGTATGGCCGACCTGGCCGAAATTGATGCGGCGCTTGAACGCATCCGTACGGCGTCGAGCGGCGACCCTGAGGTCACGGTATTGCACTGTACTTCTGCCTATCCCGCACCACTGGATCAGTTGAATCTGCGTGCGCTGGGCGCAATTGCCGAGCACTGCAACGTGCCGGTGGGCTATTCCGATCACAGTGCGAGTGTGGGTACGGGCGGCCTGGCCGTTGCACTTGGCGCCGTGTGCGTTGAGAAACATGTCACGATGGACTGTTCGCTGCCGGGGCCGGACCACGAGGCTTCTTTGGAGCCCGCGGCGTTTGCGCGTTACGTGACGCTAATTCGCGAAGCCGAGCAGAGTGTCGGGCAAGCGATCAAGGCGCCGGTGGAAGCTGAAATTGAAGTGCGTGATCTTGTGCGACGATCCGTTGCGGCTCGACGAGATTTGGCGGTGGGGGAGTCCATCGCACGCGGCGATTTGATGCTGCGGCGACCAGGTACCGGAATCCATCCGTTTGAAATGGATTCGCTTGTCGGGCGTACTGTGCGACGCCCGGTCGCGGCGGGCACGATGTTGTCCGTCGAGGACGTCGACCAATGAGAAAAATCGTGTACCTCAGCGGTACGCGGGCCGACTTCGGATTGATGCGCCAGACGTTGCTGACGCTGCAAGACGCACCAGAATTTGACGTCAGCGTTGCCGCGGTGGGTATGCACCTCGACCCGGACTACGGTATGACGGTTGAGGATATCGAACGCAGCGGGTTACCGATTTGCGCCCGCGTGCCGTTGGATTTTTCTGTGACGAACGGTGCGGCCATGGCGCGCGGTGTGGGTGAACTTACTATCGCGCTGACCGATGTGTTTGAGCGCGAACGGCCGTGGCTGGTCCTGCTTTTGGGGGATCGCGGCGAGATGCTGGCTGGCGCCATTGCCGCCGTGCATTTAAATTTGCCCATTGCCCACATCCATGGCGGCGAGCGTTCGGGCACGGTGGATGAATCCGTGCGACATGCCATCTCCAAACTCGCGCATTTCCATTTCACGACCACCCCGGGCGCACGCGAGCGTTTGCTGCGCATGGGCGAGCGCCCCGAAACTGTTTCGGTATCCGGGGCGCCGGGGCTGGATAAACTCGGCGAACTTGAGCTCAAGTCTCGCGCCGCGCTGTGTGCGAGTTTAGGTTTCGATGCGCAGCTGCCGCTGGCACTGTTTCTATATCACCCGGATTTGTACGACCCGGGCGCCGCCGATTTCATGCTGCCGATGGTCGCGACGCTCGAGCGTGCCGGCGTTCAGATGCTCATTTTAAAACCCAATGCCGATGCCGGCAGCGAGCGGATCCGGGCGCGCATTGAAGAGGTCGCCGATCATCCCGCCGTGCGCGTCGTCACTCACCTTGAGCGCTCCGCGTACTTGTCGTGGATGGCCGCCGCGGACGTGCTCGTTGGGAATTCAAGTTCGGGCATTATCGAGGCGGCCAGTTTCGACACGCCAGTGATCAATGTGGGGCAGCGCCAGCGACTGCGCGAGCGCAATGCCAACGTGGCTGATGTCGATCACGACCTGACGTTGTTTGAACAGGCACTCAAGCAGGCCCTGACCCATCAACGTTCTGCGCAGCCGTCCAACATCTATGGTGACGGCCGTGCGGCGGAGCACATTTGTACACGTTTGCAGCAGCTCGAGATTGAGCCGCATCACCTGAGTAAAGTGAATGCCCACTAGTGTGTCGATTATCGGTGCCGGTGGCCATGCGTTGGTGGTGATGGATGCCTTGACGCAGCTTGGCGTGCCGTTCGATCTATGGGACCAAAACCCGAATCACGCGGGTCATTTGCGTTTGGGTTGCATCGTGCGCCATATGGACGACGCAACCTTCGCTGCGTTGAGCGATCAGGCGCATGTGGCGATCGGTCACAATGCGACGCGTGCCAAGCTGGTGGCGCAACTCGCCGGTGCGGGCAAAACGCTGTTTACCGTCGTGCATCCAATGGCAAGCGTGGCCGCCAGTGCCACAATTGCGGCGGGTGCGTTTGTGGGTGCCAATGCAACGGTGGCGCCGCTGGCGTCTGTGGGTCGCGCCGCGATTATTAATCACGGCGCGGTGGTGGATCACGATGCCGTGGTCGAAGATTGCGCGCATCTGGCGCAAAACGCGACGCTGTGCGGTCGCGCTCGGCTGGGGCGTTGTGCGAAGGCCGGTGCGGCATCGGTCATTTCGACGGCCTGTGTTGTGGGTGCGGAGGCGGATATCGCGCCGTGCACCGTGGTGGGTGAAAATTCGACGGCGACGGGAGTAACAACGTAATGGCGATTGATGTGGCCACTCTGACCATTGGCGCGGCGGCGAACGTGCGCGCTGCGATGCGTCAGCTCGACGAGCGTGCCTGCGGCGTGTTGTTGCTGGTGGACGAGGCGGGTGCGCTGCTGCGCACGATCACCGACGGGGATTTACGTCGGGCGTTGCTTGCCAATGACGACATGGGTCAGTCGCTTGCCTCGCTGCAGCGGGTTGAGCCTGTGGTGGGAGGCCAGGCGCTGACGGCTATGGATGCACTGTCGATGATGAACAAGCACGGCATCGATCACCTGCCTGTGGTCGATGATCAGGGGGTGCCGTTGTTGCTGCATTCACGTGCGGAACTGACCTCCAAAATTTACCTGTCGACGCCGCATTTGGCCGGCTCCGAAATGCACTACGTGCAGGAAGCCTTTGAGACCAATTGGATCGCGCCGCTGGGTCCAAATGTCGATGCTTTTGAAAAAGAACTCGCGGCCAAAGTAGGGGTAGCGGATGCCGCTGCACTGAGTTCCGGTACCGCCGCGATTCATCTGGCCTTGCACATGCTCGGCGTTGGACGCGGCGATACGGTGATATGCCCAAGCCTGACGTTCGTCGCCAGCGCCAATCCAATTTTGTATACCGGTGCTGAGCCATATTTTATCGATTCGGATGCATCCACCTGGAACATGAGCCCGGCGTTGCTTGAGCGCGCGCTCGAAACCTGTCGCCGTGAAAAACGTAACGTCAAAGCGGTGGTGGTGGTAAACCTATACGGTCAAAGCGCGGACATGACACCGATCATGGAAATCTGCGATCGCTTCGGCGTGCCGGTGGTGGAGGATGCGGCGGAGTCTCTGGGGGCGACCTATCAGGGTAGGCACAGCGGCACGTTTGGACATATTGGAATCTATTCTTTCAACGGCAACAAAATTATCACGACGTCGGGCGGCGGTATGCTGGTATCCGACGATGTAGAACTGGTGGCAAGAGCGCGCTATCTGGCCTCGCAGGCGCGCCGTAATGAGCTGCACTATGAGCATACGGAAGTGGGTTTTAACTACCGCATGAGCAACGTGCTGGCAGGCATTGGCCGTGGCCAGATTGCCGTGCTGGAAGAGCGCGTCGACGCGCGACGACATGTGTTTGAACGCTACCAGTCGGCGCTTGCGGGCATCGACTGTATTCGCTGGATGCCGGAGGCGCCGTTCGGACGTGCTAATCGTTGGCTCACCACGCTTGAGCTGGTTGATGCGCCGGTGGGTGGGCGCGAGCTGATGCGCCGTTTGCTGGAGCACAACATCGAAGCACGCCCGATCTGGAAGCCGATGCATCTGCAGCCGCTGTATGCCGACGCGCCGTATCTGTTTGATGCCGATAAGGGCTCGTTTGCCGATCGTATTTTTGAGCAAGGTCTGTGCCTGCCATCGGGCTCCAATCTTAGCGACGAACAACAGGATCAGGTGATCGACGTGCTGCGCAAAGAGTTGCAGGCTTGCTGAAAAAACTGCTGAGCGATTCGCTCTGGTATTTTGTGGCCACTGCGCTGCGCGCGGCGGGGCCGTTTCTGCTTTTGCCGATACTCACGCGGTACGTTGGCACCGCCGAGTTCGGTCTCTACGCAATGTTTCAGGTGTTGGTCTGGCTCGCGATTCCACTGGCCGGACTGAATACGCATTCCGCCGTTTTGCGTCAGCACGTGGATCGCGATGACGGTCAATTCAGTGCTTACGTCGGCTCGTGTTTCGCGATTTTTGCCGCGTCTTGCGTGGTGCTCATGCTGGCCGCTGCGGTACTGGCGCCGCAGGTCGAGTCTGTGACCGGTTTTCCAACGTCGTTGTGGTGTTTCTATCCGCTGGTAGCGATGTCCCAATACGTGATCTCTGTGCGTCTGGCGATCTGGCAAATGGAGCAGCGCCCGCGAACTTACGGCGCGCTCGCGGTCACCCAGACGCTGGGCTATCTAATACTTGCCGTGCTGCTGGTTACCGTCTGGGGCACGGGTTGGCAGGGCATCGTGTATGCCCAGACGGCCGTGTACGGCGTGCTGGCAATCGCGTCGTTCGCATCGCTGCTGCGTTCCGGGCATTTGGCTTGGCAGCTGGATAAACGCCACGTTCGCAGTGCACTGGCCTATTCACTTCCGCTGGTGCCTTACAGTCTTCTGACGTGGGTGCTTACAGCGGCGGACCGCGTCATGCTCAAGAGTTACGGCGGGTTGGAGGCCACGGGGCTGTATGCCGCCGGATACCAAATTGGCGTGGCCGTCATGGTGCTGCAGATGGCGGCAAATCAGGCGTGGGTACCGTGGTTTTTCCGCCAGCTAAAAGCGGACACGCCCAGCGCCAAACGGGACGTGATCCGTATGACCTACGGCTACTTCGTCGCGTTGCTTCTGGTCGCGGGCGTGGTCTGGCTGCTGGCCGGCTGGATTGTCGTCACTTTTCTGGGTGAGCAGTTTGCGCCAGCGGTGAGCGTGGTGCCGTGGATTGCGCTGTCCTGTGTGTTCAATGGTTTTTACGTCAATTTTGGCAATTATTTCTTTTATCTGCGACGCACCGGCGTGCTGGCCGGGGTGATGGCGCTGGCTGCTCTGGGCAATATTTTGCTCAACTATTTGCTGATTCCATCGTTCGGAATTCGCGGCGCTGCAATGGCCTCCGCAGCGGCGTATCTCATTGCTTTTGTGGTACTCTTCGCGCCTTTAAAGCGAGCCATTTCCATGCCTTGGCGCGCCGCCTTAACGGACAAATGAAGGAGTCGGTAATGTTGAAGTTTGCGCTGGTCGGATGTGGGCGTATTGCCAAACGACACTCGGAGCTTTTGGGGCTCGGGCAGATCGATGGCGCCACGCTGGTTGCGGCTTGCGATCTTGATCTCGACAAGGCCCGCATCATCGGTGACAAGTTTGATGTGCCGGTGTACGCGGACATGGACAAAATGATGAGCAAGGAGGACATCGACGTGGTCGTGGTCCTGACCGAAAGCGGTTATCACGCCGAACACGTCGTCCGTTTGGCCGAGCACGGCAAGCACATCGTGGTTGAAAAACCCATGGCGCTGACACTTGCCGATGCCGATCGCATGATCGAGGCTTGCGATCGTCAACAGGTGCGCCTCTTTGTAGTGAAACAAAACCGCTTCAATGTGCCCGTACAAAAGTTGCGTGAGGCGTTGGAGGCAGGGCGCTTTGGGCGTCTGTTAATGGGCACGATTCGCGTACGCTGGTGCCGTCGCCAAGAATACTACGATCAGGCATCGTGGCGCGGCAAGTGGGACATGGACGGCGGCGTGCTCACAAATCAGGCGTCCCATCACGTCGACCTGCTGGAGTGGATGATGGGCGACGTCGAGAGCGTGTACGCACGTTCGCGCACGGCGCTGGCGAACATCGAAACTGAAGACACCATTGTGGGCACGGTCGCCTTTAGCTCCGGTGCGCTTGGCACCATTGAAGCGTCCACGGCCACACGTCCGGTTGATCTTGAGGGTTCATTGTCTATTCTCGGCGAGAAGGGCTCGGTAGAGATCGGTGGCTTTGCCGTCAACGAAGTGAAGGTCTGGAGATTTGAAGACGAGGACCCTGACGACGAAGACGTGCGCACCAAATATTCGGTCAATCCGCCCAACGTTTATGGTTTCGGTCATCAGGCCTACTACGAACACGTCGTAGAAAGTCTGCGCGAAAATCGTCCGCACCTGGTGGACGGTCGTGGCGGGCGACGCAGCGTTGAGCTTATCTCAGCGTTTTATGAGTCGGCTGAGACCGGGCGCGAGGTGGCGATGCGCTTCAAGCCCAAGCACTGCCGACTGAGCTCGCGTACCCAGCAGCAATGAACCGTCAGGCTGGGATCGTCGATATTGCGCGTGGCGAGAACGTCACGGTGATCGAGCCGGTCAATCTTTACGGCTGCGACATTGGTGACGATTGTTTCATCGGCCCGTTCGTCGAAATCCAACGCAGTGTGACGATCGGCAAGCGCTGTCGCGTTCAGTCGCATTCTTTTATCTGCGAGAAGACCACCATTGGCAACGATTGTTTTATCGGCCACGGCGTGATGTTTGTGAACGACCTGTTTCAGTCGGGCGGTCCGGCCGGTGGCGATCCGGAAAAATGGGGCGCGATCGAAATTGGTAACCATGTCTCGCTGGGTTCAAACGCCACCATCTTGCCCGTGAAAATTGCCGATAACGTGGTGGTTGGCGCTGGAGCTGTCGTGACTCGTGATTTGACCGAGGCGGGCATCTACGCTGGCAATCCCGCCCGTCTGCTTCGTAAATTGCCCGGAGAGCAAGCATGAAAATTCCGTTTGTTGATCTCAAGGCGCAGTACTTGCGCTATGAAAAAGAGTTCGGTGGCGCAATCCAGTCAGTGATTGAAAACACCGCTTTTATTGGTGGCAAGCCGGTCAAGGCGTTTGAGGCGGACTATGAGCGTGCTTACGGCGTGAAGCACTGTGTGAGTGTGGCCAACGGCACCGATGCCATCTACATTGCGCTGAAGATGCTGGGCGTGGGTCCCGGCGACGAGGTCATCACGGTCGCCAACAGCTGGATCAGTACCTCAGAAACCATCGGCCAGACCGGTGCGACAACGGTGTTTGTCGATGTCGATGACTATTTTGGTCTCGATGTCAGTCAGATCGAGAGCCGCATCACCGAGCGCACCCGGGCCATTATTCCTGTCCATCTGTTTGGTCAGCCGGCAGACGTGGACGCGGTGGAAGCGCTGTGCAAAAAACATAAGTTGCACATGATTGAGGACTGCGCTCAGGCGCATCTCGCCGAATGCAACGGACGACGTGTTGGCACCATCGGCAACGCCGGCACGTTTAGTTTTTATCCGGGCAAAAATCTTGGCGCCTACGGCGACGCCGGCGCGCTCATTACCAATGACGATGAGTTAGCTGAGCGTTGCACGATGTTTGCGCGCCACGGCGCGCTGGTGAAACACGCGCATCAGATGGAGGGCATTAACAGTCGTCTGGACGGTATCCAGGCCGCATTGCTCAGCGCGAAGCTGCCGCATTTGCCCACCTGGACGCAGGAGCGCCAGGCGGTCGCGGCACACTACGATAAGGCGCTCGCCGGGATTGACGACCTCACGCTGCCGCAAATTCGACCCGGTTGCACCCATGTCTATCACCTTTATGTGGTGCTGACCGATCAGCGTAACGAGCTACGGCAATATTTGTCTGACCACGATGTGAGCACCGGCATTCACTATCCGACGCCGTTGCCGCTGTTGCCGGCGTACGCGCAACAGGGACATAGCGCCGCCGACTTCCCGCGGGCGGCGTCAAATTCCAAGCGCATGCTGTCGCTGCCCATTTTCCCGGAAATGACGCCGGACATGGTCGAGCGAGTTGCCGAACTTATCGGTCAGTTTTTCTCGCGCTAGATCATGAGTGATCGTCTTCGCGTTGGTGTCGTGTGCGCGTATTATTTGCCGCGCAACAATGCGCCGACGGTTCGTCTGCGTTATTTCGTTGAGCATTTGGCTCAGCGGCATGATGTGCATGTCTTAACCGCAGACGCGGGTCGGCCGATGGCGGACATCCGCATCACCCGCTGGCCGAGCTTTGCCCAGCAAAACCAGAAGTCTGCCCTGCATCGTATGGCGACCGATGCGCTGTTTGGATTGCGCGTCATATTGCATCTGTGTCGGCATCGTTACGATGTGTTGGTTGTCAGTTCGCCGGTCTTTTTGGCCTCGAGTGCTGTGACGCGCTTCGCCCGTTGGCGCAACATGCCGGTAGTCCTCGACGTCCGCGACATCTACCCGGAAGTATTTGCCTCGGCCGGCAAACTCAAACCCGAATCAATATTGTATCGCTGGTTCGATCGTATGGCGGATCGCATGTATCGCTCATCGGCCGCCATTGTGTCGGTCACCGAGGGTTTGTGCGAGAGCATTCAAAAGCGTTTGGGGCCTGACACGGACGTACACCTGATTCGCAACGGCTTTCCCGGGGAGTTGGTGGGTCTGCGGGCCGATAAGCACGAACGCTTCACGGCCGTGTTCCACGGCACCATCGGAGCGTTTCAGGATGTTGACGGTCTTCTGGCGCTGGCTGCGGCGCTTGAGCCGGAGCAGATTGATCTGGTGGTGATCGGGAAGGGTTCGCGCGATCAGGCCCTGCGCGACGCCACGTTGCCCAACTTACGTTATTTGGGCGCACTGTCATTCGAAGAAACGATGCAGGAGGTGGCGGCAGCACACGTGGGTGTTTCGCTGCGCACTGCAGATCCAATCAGTCGAGCCGCGTTTCCGGTCAAGCTGTTTGAGTACATGGCGTTTGGCTTGCCCACCATCACAACGCCGGTCAGTGAGGCGGGAAGTTTTCTTGAGTCGCGTGGCATGGGTCGGCAATTTGAATCGGATGATATTGCGACACTGACGCAAACTATCGTGCGCTGGCGTGATGAACCCGAATCCTACGCGCTGGCACAAAGTGCGATTGGTACGCATCGCGACGAGATGCGGCGCGAACATCAGGCCGAGCGCTTCGGCGTATTGGTGGAAGCGGCGGGTCGTGGATCATGAAAGTGCTGGTGACCGGCGCCGCTGGTTTTATTGGCCGCCACGTGTGCGCGGCATTGCAAAAACAAGGCCACGACGTTACCGCGGTATACCGTTCCACGCCGCCGATACCGGGCGCGGGCGTAATCTGGGAGGCGGCCGATCTGACCCAGCGCAGCAGTTGGCAACGTCTGCTGCCGGGGCAGGATGCCATCGTGCATCTTGCCGGTCGGGCACACGTCATGCAGGAGCGGGGCGACGCCGCCGCGGCGTTCGCGCAGCACAACCTTCGACCCGTGCGACTGATGCTTGAGGCTATGGAAGATGCTACTCCGCATGTGGTGCTGGTCAGCTCTATTGGCGTCAACGGCGACGAAACCCAAGGTGTGCCGTTTACCGCGCTGGATAAGCCGAATCCCACCGAGCCCTACGCGGTGTCGAAACTCCAAGCAGAAACCTGCTTGCGTGAGATGGCCACACACCGCGGCGTGCCGTGGACGGTCGTGCGGCCACCGTTGGTGTACGGTGCCGATGCGCCGGGTAATTTTGCTCGCCTGGTGCGACTGGCGCGCTCGGGATTGCCGCTACCGCTGCGCGCCGTGGCGAATCGGCGTAGCCTGATTAGCGTGCAGCATCTGGCTGTGTTCATGGGGCGTGTCATCGAAGACGAACGAGCGCGAGGGCAAATATATTTGCTGTCCGACAATGATGTGGATGTCTCCACAGGCGCTATCGTTGCGGCATTGCGTACCGGTATGGGACAACCAGAGCGCCTGTTTCGCCTGCCCGCTGGCGCGCTGGCACTGGGCGCAAAATTGATCGGTCGCGAACGTCTATGGCGCAAGCTCACCGGTTCGCTGCAGATCGATGCCTCAGCCATGCTGGATATTGGGTTTGAGCCTGCGCTGCCAACGCTTGAGGCATTGCGAAATATCGGTGCCGAACTTTCATGAATACCGTGCTGATGGCATTGGTGGTGATTTTTGCCAGTAGCGCAGCGCTGACCTGGTTGGTGTGGCGTTTTGCCGCCAAGTTGAGTTTGCTCGATCAGCCCAACGCCCGGAGCATGCACGTCACACCCACCGCGCGCGGCGGCGGTGTGGCGATCGTTGTGTCGTTTGCCGCTGGACTTTTGTTTCTGGCCGCGCGTGGCGAGGCCCCGTGGCCGGTGGTGCTCACCCTGCTGGGTGCGGCCCTGCCCGTGGCACTGATTGGTATGTGGGACGACGTACGGGAACTGCCGCCGATGTTTCGGCTCATTGTCCATTTTGTTGCGGCGGTGGCGCTGGTCGGTGGCCTTGGCGGTGTGCCGGATGCCTTGGGCAGTGAGCTGGCACCGCCTCTCACCGCCGCTTTGCACGGGCTGATGGTGGTGGCAGTCGTGTGGCTGCTCAATTTGTACAACTTCATGGATGGCACGGACGGCTTTGCATCAGCGCAGACCATTTTCGTCGCCGTCGGTGCCGCGTTGATTGGCGGCCTGGGTGGCAATTTTGCACCTTTGTCGTTGGTGTTGGGCGCAAGCGTACTGGGCTTTTTGCTTTTCAACTGGCCGCCAGCACGCATTTTTATGGGGGATGTGGCGAGCGGATTTATCGGTCTGATTCTTGCCGGGCTAGGGCTTTACTCCATTCACAGTGGCACGCTTGGTGTGTGCGTGTGGCTGCTGCTACTTGCCACGTTTATTGTGGATGCGACCGTGACGCTGATGCATCGGGCGCGTCGTGGCCAGCGGGTGTACGTGGGACATCGTGAGCATGCCTATCAACACTTTGCTATTCGCCACGGCCATCTACGCACTGTGTTGCTGTATCAAGCGATGAATCTTTTGGTCCTGCTGCCGCTGGCGTGGTGGGTGCATCAGATGCCCGCAGTCGCCGTACCCGTTACGGTGCTGACGTATCTTGTGCTGGCGTTACTGTTGCTATGGCTGGGGGCGGGCTGTGAGGTTGAGGCGCAGTGATCCTTGAGACGCTTGCCTGGCTGACGGCTTACGTATCGTTTGTGACCGTGTTTTTTCTGTTCCGCGCACAGACCGGTGCGCTCCTCATCTATTTTATAATTATTACGATCATCTTTTTCTCACCCGGGGTCTACTATCTGTTTGGTGGCACCGCTTATCGTGTGTTTACCGATGATGCTTTGGGGAGCTACCTGCGCACCGGTACGGTGCTGTTCTTGCTCAGTGTTGGCGTGGTCATTATCAAGACCAAACTGCAGCGACGTTTTGCCGTGCACGGAGTGGTGGCGCCTCCCGTTCCCAACACGCTGGTCGATCTATATTGTCTTGGCGCGTTGGCGATTGCTACGTTGTATGTCGCGGCGTTTTTTCGGGAATTTGCTTTGGTCTCGATATTGACGGGCGGCGGCAAGATCGCACGGCTCGATACGACGGGAGCGGTGCCGATGTATTTCACCATATCGACCTTGTTCCATATCGTGCTGCCATCAGCCTTTGTCCTGTACTGCGCCAATCTCAAGAGCACCACGGTCAAAGCTCTGCTGTTGCTCGTCGCCGTTTTTTTTCTGGCGGTGTCTGGTCATCGGGGAATCGTCGCGTTTTTTCTGATTTTCCTATGGGCCTATTTTTTGCATCGACGTCTCGGGCTGGTCGCTGTGCTCGGGGGCGTGTTCCTGCTCGCTCTGTATACCGTGGTGCAAGGCATCACAGAATTTGATCAGGAGACGATCATGTACGCGCTCAGTGCGCCATTGCGGCGCCTGTTCGTCACGCAAGGGGCGGGCATGATCGTGCGTTTTCATTTGTTGGAGAGCGGCTTTCTGTTTGACCTCGCTGGCGTCAAGGATCAGGTCTACAGACTGGTGTACGGCTCCACGGGCGCGGGCTCGATGCCAACGTTCTTTTTTGCCGACATGTTGGTGGTTCACGGCCGGGCGCTGGCGTTACTGGCACTGACCCTGTTTTTGTTTTTCGTGACGGTGATCGCCGCCTGGATCGACGGCCGTCATCCGGGCAACCACGTAATAATGTGGAGTTTCTACGTTGCCGTGTACTTCTTCGGGTTCTCCGAAGTGGGACTGTCCAATGCGCTGCGAGCGCTCGTTATTGGGGTCAATCTCGCACTGATCCACTTTCTGGCCGGATCAAGGCCCTTAATTATGTCCTCAAGAGTGTCACCGATTGGTCGCTAGTAGAGTCTACCGCGCTGTTTTTATAAGACTAAATCTACACTTGAATAATTTTGCTAATCCAATGGGTTACGTCTAGACTTCGCGTCATTCTTCTGCCCACGACTCAGGAAGGAGTACGTGTTATGACCAAACATGAAGCCAGCGGACCTGTGATATCCACTGCTGAAAAACTGACCGGTTTGCCGCGGAGCGTCAAACGGGTGCTGGTGGCGACCACCGATAGTGTGGTGCTGCCACTGGCCTGGATATTGGCCTTGTTCGTTTCCGCCGTGGAAGGTGTCCCGGTGGCCGTTATTCCTATGGCGATGCTGAGCACTATTGCCGCCGGCGTCGTGGCGTTTCGTATATTCGGAATGCATCGTGCCGTGATCCGTTTTATGGGACCACGCATGTTGGTTCTGATGGTGCGCAGTATTTCGCTGTGTGTGGTTTTGGCTGGTTTGTTCCAGTGGCTGGTGCTCGATCTGATGCTGGCGCCGCGCTTCCATTTGGTTTTCTGGTCGTTCGCCATTCTCGGCGTTGGTGGTGTTCGGTTCATCGTAAAGATGTTTCTGGATCGTCAGCGACGCCCGGGCCGTCGGGTCGCCATTTACGGCGCCGGTGGTGCTGGTGCGCGTTTGGCCGGTGCGCTGGTCGGTGGTCAGGAATATGATCCGGTGGCGTTTGTTGACGACAACTTGGCGCTACGCGGCAGTGCCATCAACGGCATTGAGGTGCATGCTTCGACCGATTTGAAAGAACTGGTCAGCGAACTCGATATTTCAAAAGTGCTGCTGGCGATTCCGTCGGCGCCGCGTCGTCGGCGCAGTGAGGTGCTTGTTGAGCTCGAGGGGCTCGGTGTGCACGTGCAGACAATGCCGAATTTCTCCGATTTGATCGAAGGCGTGGCCCGCGTAGACGACATTCGCGAAGTGGATGTTGAAGATCTTTTGGGGCGTGATTCCGTGCCGCCAAACCCGCGTCTGTTGGATGCCTGCATTAGCGGCAAAGTGGTATTGGTGACCGGGGCCGGCGGCTCGATTGGCTCAGAGCTGTGTCGCCAGATTGTGCGCCAGCGACCGAGCAAGCTGCTGTTGTTTGAAATGTCCGAACTGGCGCTCTACACGATCGATCGCGAACTGCGTCAGATTGCGGCGCGTGAGGGCTTCAACTGCGAGATCATTGGCCTGGTCGGCACGTGCGTCGATGGTGAGCGCATGCGCGCGTTGATGTCGGAATTTGCCGTGCAAACGGTGTACCACGCCGCGGCCTACAAACATGTGCCGATTGTCGAGCGCAATGTGATTGAGGGTGTTGTCAATAACGTTCTCGGTACGCTCGAGACCGCCAAAGCGGCGGATGAGGCGAACGTCGAGACGTTTGTTCTGATCTCTACTGACAAAGCGGTTGGGCCCACGAACGTGATGGGTGCAACCAAGCGTATGGCGGAGCTCGTGCTGCAAGGTTTGAATGCGCAGGGTACCCAGTGCAAATACAGCATGGTGCGCTTTGGCAATGTGCTGGCATCGTCGGGCTCTGTGGTGCCGTTGTTTCGCGATCAAATTGCAAAAGGTGGTCCGGTTACCGTTACTCACCCCGAGATTATTCGCTACTTCATGACGATCCCGGAAGCCGCTTTGCTTGTCATACAGGCGGGCTCGATGGCCACCGGAGGCGATGTGTTCGTTTTGGATATGGGTAACCCGGTCAAGATTGATGATTTGGCACGGCGCATGATTTCGCTCATGGGTCTTACC
Source organism: Gammaproteobacteria bacterium (assembly GCA_045106455.1). Lineage (GTDB taxonomy): Bacteria > Pseudomonadota > Gammaproteobacteria > Steroidobacterales > JBCCMA01 > JBCCMA01. The sequence goes on along the minus strand of JBGCEL010000049.1, from coordinate 84,920 downwards.
GTGCAAAGCGAGGAAAATCCCGACGGTGACATTGGCATTACCTACACGGGTCTGCGACCGGCAGAGAAGCTCTATGAAGAGCTATTGATCGGCAACAACGTCATGGGCACCGAACACCCAAGGATTATGCGCGCTGAGGAAGAAATGCTCACGTGGGATGAATTGACCGATCTGATTGGCAGAGTACGCAGTGCATCTCGCGCCATGGATTGCGGTCGGGTGAGGGCGCTGTTGCTCGAGGGCGTGAGCGGCTATGCACCGACCGCGGACCTGATTGATTACCTGTGGGTAGCCCGCAGTGACACAGGTAAAAAGCCATCCGCAACGGTCACAGAATTGCCGCGTCGATAGCCATTTTTGGTGCTCAAAAAAAAACCGTAATAACGCTTTTCTTTTCCTACGTCGTCGAGTATTATTCCGCGGCTTGGGGCTATAGCTCAGCTGGGAGAGCGCTTGCATGGCATGCAAGAGGTCGGCGGTTCGATCCCGCCTAGCTCCACCAACTTGACTGTGTCGACAGATCACTGTCCCCATCGTCTAGAGGCCCAGGACTCCGCCCTTTCACGGCGGCAACAGGGGTTCGAATCCCCTTGGGGACGCCATCTTTGGTCACCGCCCGGTTAGTCCTGACGGGCGTGACATCTAAACACTCTTGCAGACCTCCAGCTCATGGCTTTTATCTACCGTGCGGCCAGCGCGCACCGGTCGTGGTCGCGTGCTGTGGGTTTAGACCCTGTATTTTTCGTTACACTTCAATTAGTTTAGAGCGGTAGAGTCGCGTTATAGCAGCGTGATGCACAAAGTACGAATATTGGTATACTTTGACGCTCTCGCCGAATTAAAGCGGCGTATTACTTTTACAGGAGCATCCATGCGAAATTTATCGATCGCCACTGCTCGACACCGCAGAGCCGCGCTCGGTTTGCTGGCTGCACTGGGTATCGCGTCATCGTTTGGCGGCTGTGCCTCGAATCCGGCCACCGGCGGTGCCGATTTCGTGTTGATGTCCGAAGAAAAAGAAATTGAGATCGGTCGGGCCACGCATCCGCAGATCTTGCGCCAGTACCGCATCTATAATGATTCGGAGCTGCAGGCCTACGTCGAGCGCATCGGCAATGAGCTGGCCGACAAAAGCGACCGCCCCAATTTGCGCTATGTGTTTACGGTGCTCGACAGCGAAGAGGTCAACGCCTTCGCACTGCCCGGTGGTTATGTCTACATCACGCGCGGCCTGCTTTCCTATTTGAACACTGAGGCCGAACTGGCCGCTGTGCTCGGCCATGAGATTGGCCACATCACCGCGCGTCACGCCGTGCGCCAGCATCGCAGTCGCACGCTTCTTGGCGTGCTGGGCAACGTGGCTGGTGCGGCCAGCGGCATCGCCGGCTCCACGCTCACCAACGTACTCGGCGGGGCGCTCGTCAGTGGCTACGGCCGCGACATGGAGTTGGAAGCCGATGAGCTTGGCGCGCGCTATTTGGTGAACGTGGGCTACTCGTCGGACGCCATGATTGGCGTGGTGGGTATTCTCAAAAATCAGGAGCTGTTTGAAATTGAGCGCGCGGCTCAGGAAGGTCGCGATCCTCGTGTGTATCACGGCATCTTTGCCACGCACCCGGATGCCGACAAGCGTTTGCGCGAAGTAGTTAAGGCCGCCGACACGGGCGCGAACGGCGCCACCCGCTCCGTCAATCGAGGCGGCTTTTTAGAGCACATTGACGGCATGGCATTTGGTCGGATTAAAGCCGGCGGTGTCGTGCGCGATCAGGAGTTTCGCCACGGTAAGCTGGGTATTGGCTTGCGCTTTCCGGCAGGCTGGAAAATTGACGACGTGCCCGGACGCCTGACGGCGACGTCACCGGATCGCAACAGCGTGCTGGTGATCACGGCGCAGCCGGTGAAAGAACGTCTCAGTCCGGTCGACATTCTGCGCGATAAAATCGGCATCAAGGAAGTGGAAGAGGGGCGTTCTGTGGCGCCTGATGGTCTCAATGGCTTTACGGCCGTCGCCCCGAATGCCAATTCGCCGTTTGGAAAGCGGCCCGTGCGCTATGCGGTGATTCGCGATCGTGATCGTGCGTATGTGTTTGCCGGCGTGACGCGCTCTGCCCAAAACCGTACTCGGGACGATGGCAAATTCATCACCACCATTAAGAGTTTGCGTTTGTTGGATGACAAGAGCGCGCGCAGTGCCAAGCCCGGTAAAGTGCGAGTAATTGAAGCGAATGAAGGCACGACGATGCGCGTGCTTGCCGCGGCATCGCCAATGGATCAATACGCCGAACAGCAGCTGCGGTTGCTGAACGACCTTTACCCGGAAGGTGAGCCGAGTCCGGGACAGAAAATTAAAATTATCGATTAAACGGAGTTGCGCAGTATGAGAAGCCCTGTGCGCTTGTATGGTTTTGGTGCGGTCATCGCCTCTGGGTGGCTGACGTTTTTTATGGCGGTGCCGGCGGCGTCGGCGCAGGATATGGTCGGGCCTTCGGGGGATACCCCGGGCAGCGTGCCGATCATGCCGCCCGAGGCCGCTGAGGTTCTGGAAGACACGGAACAGGCCAGTGCGCCGGCCGACGAATCCTCACGGCTCGACGAGGAGAGCTTTCGCTACCAGCGAGAGTGGGAAGCGCTCAATGATGAGCGTCGTCATCAGGAAGCCGCCGATCTTGCCATTACCTGGTACAACGATGCGGTTATCCAATTTGGTGAGCACAGTGCTCCCGCAGCGGCCGCGTTGCGCTATCAGGGCGATTCGTATCTGTCGATGAATAACGCGGTGCTGGCGGCAAAAGCCTACAACGATTCCATCAAGGCGGCGGAACGTTCGGTTGGCGTATTTGATTCGAGCCTGGTGAGTCCGCTAACGAGTTTGGGAATGGTGTATCTCGAGCAGGGCGATTACGACGCCTCGGTGTCGGCGCTGATGCGTGCCAAAGATATTACGCATCGCAACCAGGGTATTTTTAACCTTGAGCAGAGCGTGATCGTTGATGTGCTGACCGAAACCTACGCCAATCAGGGCGAATTGCGCCAGGCCACGCGTGAGCAGAAATTTCTCCTCGGCACCGCGGCCAAAACCTATGGCGATGCTAACCCGGAGCTGGTGCCCGCGCTGCAAAAATGGGCGAAGTGGAATGCAAGAATCGGGCGTTACCCCGATGCACGACGTAATTTTTATCGCGCGATCGATATTCTTGAAGAGACTTACGGTCCCAACGATCTGCGCATCGTCGAAACGCTGAACATGATTGCGCGTTCGTTTTACGACAACACCAACACCCACCATCCGCGTGAGGGGTCGGTGGCGCTACGGCGGGCCGTTGAAATTTATCGCCAACAAGAATTTGTCGATCAGGCAGATCTGCTGCGTCAGCAGTCGCGTCTGGCTGATTGGTACATGCTGGCGCAGCGGCGCACCCGTGGCGTACGCACCTACTCCGAGGCCATTGCCGAAGCCAAGGCCACGGGGCTAGATGAAGAAACCATTGACGCGACGTTTGGACTGCCGCGCGTGCTCGGACTCATGCGTCAGCCGCTCGGACTAACCCGCGTGCAGCTGGCTGATCTGGGCGACGACGGTCCGCATCGTGTGATCTTTGAATTCGATTTGGATAAGGCCGGGCGGGCGCGCAATGTGCGTGTGATTGAGGACACGCTTGATTTGATCAGCGTTGTGAAAACGCTGCGGTTGCGTCTTGTGAACAGCGTCTTCAGGCCGCGCTTTGTGGACGGTCAGCCGATGCCGACGTTTGGTATGCGCATTAAGTACGACGTATTTCCGCAGGACAATGCGGCGCAGGCGTCCGCGCCGACCTACAGCTCAGACCGCGATATGCCGGTCACGGAACGCTAAACGCGCTACTGCAAATATTCTTTAAGCGAATTGGCCATGCCCTTGCAGGCGGCCGCTTGCGTACGAGCAATAAGCGGTATGGGCACCACGACGGCGGGCATGTACGAGCGTCCAGATACGTCGGTGCTGATCAGTCCCATTGACTTGGCATCTTGCAGATCCCAGATGGCCGCTTCGTAGTTCGCGCCTTTTTCCCACCAGTTGAAACCAAAGCAGCCGATGTTGATATCGCAGGTGAGCTGGCCGCCGCCGTCGACCATCTCGGTCGAGCCGTCGACCCAGACCACGTAGCGCACGCCGGATTCGACGATCTTCTCGGCCACGCCGGGTTTGGCTAAGAGCTCGGGCAGGTTTTCATCGGACAGCGGCGCGATGCGCGGCTCGAACCACGGAAAAAGACTGTCGACAAAGTCCCGATCAGAACCAATAGGCACGCCTTTGGAGCCGGCCGTGATTTGTTCTTTCACGCAATCCAAAAAGCCCGATTCGGTTTCATGCTGCACGTTTTGGCGACGCGCCAGCAAGACCAGCGACGCATCGTCCGTGAGCGTCATTTTTTCATTGAATGACGTGTCGATGCGTGAGGTCACGCAGCCGCTCAGCGCGAGGCTGGACAGTGCGGCAAGCGTCGCCGGCAGGCTTAAGGGGTATTTCATTGCAGGGCTCCGGGTAGTTCTATGCCGTCGACATCAACGATCTCGCGGCTGATGATTTCTTCGGGCAGGCCGACTACCAGGCTGGTGGCCAGGTCGCGCATCGCGTCGACACAGGCCTCAGCAGCCATCTCCCTGACTCGGCGTCCGAAGAAGTTGCGGCTGCGTCCGTAGGAGTTTATTTCCCACGCGCCGAAGTCAGTGCCTTCGGGGCCGTAAAAGGAAATAAAGTGACGCATGGAAACCGCAAAAAATTTGGTTCCAGATTCGGTTGGAGTCAGGAACGAGAAGTTCTCGACGCGCGGAATAAGCAGCACATCGTACTTAAGGTCGTCGGCCGGCTCGGCCGTCGGTGACTCGATCACCTCTTCAAACGCGCTGGTGAGCATGCGATGCATATCGTCGCGCTGCACGCTATTAAACGACACTTGCCAAGTATCGCCGTTGAGTGATTCCTGCTTGCTCGTGTAGGCGGAAAACTCCGGTGTGTAATGCACCGCGACCGTCAGGGGCAGTGGATCAACCAGCGGGGTTGGCGTCATACCGGCCACGTCCACCACATAGTCGGTGCCGCCAGAGGCGCAACCGGCTAGTCCGCCAATGGCGAGAAAAATAACGCCGTAGGCAGCGCGCATGGTGCGCTGCAGGCAGGGCGTGGCGTTTGGGAAACAGGCCGGCGCAAGGCGGGGAGAAGATCTGCTCATCAGGGTGTTATCCATGGCATCTACGAACTATTTCGGATATTATATGTCTATAATGGCACAAGAGAAAATCACAAGTTATATTTCTTTATCACGGTAACAAACAGTAACCGTTTGGAAAGACATTCGTGATGCTTTTGTCATTGGACGCAACGTAGCCTGAGGTATTGTTCAGGCTTAGTTGAGCGATCTACGTTGTCACCGCAACAAATTGGGCGGGAAGAGGAATAAAACATGCGCACTAATCTAACACTGACCAGACTTGCATTCATCGCGGCGGGTGCGCTGCTGGTGCAGACCGGGTGCAAGTCCAGCTCGTCCATGCCCTCAATCCCATCGCCGACATCCATGCCCTCATCGATGCCGCAGGTACCGTCGATGCCATCGCCGCCGAGCACTTCCTCCAGTTCAAGCTCGAGCTCGCAGTCCCAATCTCAATCCCAATCGCAAAGTAGTTCGTCGTCGTCCTCTTCCTCGTCGCAGGGTCAGCAACAGGGCGAGGGTTCGCCCTCGGGCAGCACGGGTTCGGACTCTGGTCAGCAGCAGGCGAGTTCGAGTCAGCAGGGCCAGCAAGGTCAACAGGACGGCCAGCAAGCAGCGCAGCGTGGTGGCCAGCAGAATCAGACCGGTGGCGAGCAACAAGCCGACAGCGGCGACCGTGCGAGCGGTCGTGAGCAACAACAAAAAGCCGCCGACGGCGAGTTAGCAGAAATGGGACAGGCCGTGGCGGATGCTGCGGATGCGGTGGCGCGCGCCGCCGAAGCGCTGGCCCGCGCGCAAGCGAAAAAACAAAACGAGGCGCAGAGCGGCCAAACGGCAGGTGAAGCCTCCGACGACAACGCTCAGGCCAAAGCCGAGCAGGAAGAAGGCGAGTCAGAAGAAGAGGGTGCCAGCGGCGCCGATGAGCCGCAGTACGATCCATTTGCTGAGCCGGAGTCCGGCGCCGCATCTGCTCAGAATTCACAGTCATCCAGCAGCAGCTCGGCCAGCGCAAGTGCCAGCGCAGCAGCAGCGGCGGAAGCGGCCGCGCGCAAAGTTGCTGAGGCGGCCGAAGCCGTCACCAAAGCCAGTCAGTCGGTCGAGCGCGCCGCGCAGCGTTCGCAAGATTCGGCGTCATCCGAATCGGCCTCCAGTCGCGCGCAGGAAGTGGCGCAGGCGTCGGAGTCGCTCAGTGGCGGCAGCGAATCTTTAAACAAGGCCAGCGAGAATCTGGACGAATCGGTGAACGGTCAGCCGGATGACGGTCCGAAAGTATCCAGCGAAATGGTGGGTGCGACGCCGCATGAGCGCGCGCACGCCGAGCTCTATGAGGCTGCGCAAAAACTCATGGAAGCGCGTAATGCTTTGCTCGAGGCAGCGATTGAAAACGGACTGATCGACGAGAACATGGTGAGTGACGATCCAACCCTGTTGGTGTTTGAAGACGTCAAGACGATGGTGCAGTTTTTGGAAGATTCGGTGGAGCTGTTGTCGGCCGTCATTGAAAACGGTGGGCTGCCGCAGGTCGATTTCCCGGAGCCCGAACCAGTACTTGCCGGTGCACGGCAACGTGCCGACGCGCGTGCCGCGGCACGCGAAGCGGCGTCACAGCAAGCCATGGCGGAACGTGCCGCGGCCCAGCAGCGTGCGGCGGCTCAAAACGGAAATCCTAACGGACAGGGTTTGCCCAATCAGGGCCAGCAAAATGGCGAGCAGGCCAGTGGTGAGGCGGCTCGTCAGGGTGGTCGGCCGAAAACGCGAGTTGGTATGAGCATGCCCACACCCAACGGCTTGCCGTTGCCATCGATTGGTTTGCCGTCCATCGGTCTGCCAAGTTCCGGTGGCGGTACGCCCTCAGCGGGTATGCCGAGCGCCGGCGGTGGTGGTGAGCCCGGTGCGCCATCGGCATCGTCCAGTGGCGGCGGCAGTCGCGTCGCGGTGCTGGACGCCGAACTCGATGCGGCGCTGGTCGGCTTTGAAGGCGATCTGGCACGGGCTCGTCGCGGACTGAAAAAAGGCGACGGCGTGGGTTCATTGCCGGGTAACGGCGACGTGGGTACCGAGGGCAATCAAACCGGTGAAATCGCGAGTGCCGGCAATGGCAACGGCGGCGAGCGTCCCAGCAGCCGCGTAGGGGGTACCGGAGGCGGCAATCTGGGTGGACCGGATGGCAGTACCGATCAGGGTCAGGACATGGAGCGTGATCTTGACTTCGAAGAAGGCCAGACCGACGACGTCGTTGCGCGCCAGCTGCGCGAAGCCGCCCAGGCTGAGACCGACCCTGAGCTGCGAGCGCGGCTGTGGGAGGAATACCGCAACTACAAAAACGCCACGAGTAACTAATCGTGCGAGCATCCGTTCTTACTAGCGCAATGCTGGCATCCCTGCTGGCGCTTGGCGGTTGCACCAGCGTGACCGTCATCGACGCCAGTTCGATTCCGGCGCGCAGCGTGGGCGCCGACTTTTCTGAAATCCAGTTGCTCGATGTTGGTGTCGCGCTGTTCCAAGAGGGCCTGGCCCCCAACGAGAAGTACCTCGAACAGGAAATGATCGACCCGAAGGTGCGGCGCGCGGAATCTCGCTATCTGGCTTACAACCTGCGCAACACGCTGGAAGAAACCGAGAACTGGGGTGCCGTGCGCATCATGCCGCGTGAGTCGCGCGCGATCGATCTGATGGTGTACGGCGAAATTAAAGAATCGACTGGAATCGAGCTGGGGCTAAAAATTCGCGCGGTCGATGCTACGGGTGATGTCTGGCTCGACAAATCGTATTCGGATGTCGCCAGCCAGCTTTCGTATCGCGAAGAAATTGGCGGCGACGAAGATGCGTTTCAGGATATCTACAATCAGATCGCCGATGATTTGCTCGACGCTTATTTGGAGCGAGATTTAGGCACCATCGGTTCGATTCGCAAAACCTCACTACTGTATTTTGCCGAAGACGTGGCGCCGTATGCGTTCGATGACTATCTGTCCGAAGGCAAACGGGGCAAACGCACCATTGAGCGCCTGCCCACGGACGACGATCCCATGCTCGGGCGTGTGCAAAAAATTCGCGAGCGCGAATACATGTTTATCGATTTGCTCGACGAACACTACAAAACCTTTCACGCAAAAATGAGCCAGCCTTATTCAGACTGGCGGCGCTACACCTACAAAGAAATTCTGGCGCTGCGCGATTTGCGTCGTGCCGCGTTGGCCACAAAGCTGATCGGTGCGGCCACCATTGTGGGCGGCATGGCGGTGTCTAACCAAAGCGACAGTCGCGCCGGCGACCTGGCGGGCCGCGCCGCGGTTTTCGGCGGCGCCAGCGTCATAGCCGCGGGCTTTAGTTTGGGCGCCGAGTCGAAAATTCACGCGACGGCCGTGCGCGAACTGGATGAGTCGTTTAGCGCGGAAGTCGAACCGATGGTGGTTGAGGTTGAGGGGCAAACCACCGAACTCAAAGGTACGGCAGAAGAGCAATACGACGAATGGCGTCGCCTTCTGCGGGCGATCTACGAGCAGGAAACGGGCATTGATCTCGAAGACGGGGAGTCGGAACCGGTATTGCCGGAAATCAAGGTCGACCAATAAGTCTTTTTTTAAGGATCGGACATGTCATCACTGAATAAAGGTCAGAAGATCGCGGATCGCTACGTGCTGATGTCGCGGTTGGGTAACTCCGACTACGCACAAAGCTGGCTTGCCCGCGATCTGCAGGGACGCGGCGAAGTGGTGATCAAAGTCGCCAGCGACGCGGCCAACAGCGCCACGGCGCGCGCACTGGTCGCCAACGAGCACACGTTGGGCAGCCGTCTTAATCATCCCTCCGTCGTGCGCTACTTCGATCTTGGTCAACATGATGGCCACGCTTATCTCACGCGCGAGTTTTGTTCCGGCGGCGACATCTCGGCGCTGAAGCGGCGGCCGTGGCAGCAAATTTTGCCGCCGATGGCACAGCTTGCTGATGCGTTGTTTCACGTACACGAGGCGGGTTTGGTACATCGGGATGTCAAAGCACAAAACGTGCTCATGACCGCTGAGGGTCGCGCCCGACTGATGGATTTTGGTGTCGCCAGTGAAGCCGGTGCACAGGGTTTGCGCAGCGGTGGATCGCCAGCAACGATCAGCCCCGAACAGCGTGACGGAGCGCCACCGGGACCGGCGGATGATGCCTGGTCATTTGGCACGCTGCTGGCGCATTTGTTGCAGATCGAAACCAGCTCGATTGCCAGCGGTGAGTTTGTGAACTGGCCCGGCGATGCGCCTGATGCGCTCAAACCATTGCTTGCCAATCTCCTGCACGCTGATCCTCGTCAACGGCTCCAGGATCTGGCACAGGTCGCACGCGCGCTGGAGGCCATTGTCGACGGCGATCGAAATGCAACGTTGCCGCCAGAAGAGTTTGTAGAATCGGGCGATCAATTTGACTCGATTGAACCGATTAGTCCGGTCGATAACGCGACGCCGGCACCGCTGATTCCGCGCGAGCCCGGTGGCCGACGCGGCGTACCGCGCTCGGCCGGTGTTATTGCGTTAAGCCTGCTTATTGTGACCGCCTTTGGCGCCATCTATTTTTTGCGCACGGTCGATCCGGTGGCAACGCCGTCTACCGCGCGCACCGACGCGGTGGTTGAGGGGGAAACAGCGTCCACAGGCTCGGGACGTCGCGCGAGCACGCCAGAGCAGGCGGTCGAGCCCTGGCAGTTGGCGCAGGAAGCACGCCTGCGTGCCCAGTCTGAAGAAGAGCTTGAGCAGTTGCTGGATCGCCAGTTCACGCTGGATGAGAAAAAAGTGGAAATCTGGGCCGCCGCCGAATACGAGGCCGCCACCCAGCACGCCATTGCCGGCGATCGCGCGTTTCGACGTCAGGATTTTCAAGGCGCCTTTGATCAGTACAAGGCGGGCAATGATCTGCTTGGCACGCTGCTGGTGCGATCTGAAAACCTGATCGGGGAAAACATCGACGCGGGCTTTGCCAACATTGATGCTGGCAAGAGCGCGGCGGCCGCGGAAAATTTCGAGTTGGTGCTCAAAGTCGAGCCTAGAAACGCACGCGCGGCAACGGGCCTGCGCCGAGCGCAGAATCTCGATCAGGTGCTCGCGCTGGTGGAGCAGGCGACCGAGCTGGAACAATACGGTGAGCCGGCCAAAGCGCTGGCCCTGTACCGAGAAGCGGCGGCTCTTGATCCGAAGTGGAGCGACGCGTCGACCGGCGTGCGCCGCGTGGATCGGGCGATGGCCGGATCACGCTTTAGTGCGGCGATGTCGGACGGCTACGCCGCGCTGCAAAGTAGCCGCTTTGAGGCGGCCCGGGCTGCCTTCGATCGGGCTGAGCGTATTCGCGGTGGCACGGCCGACGTGCGTGATGCACGTGAACAGCTGGCGCTGGCGCAGCGCTCGGCCGGCGTGTCGTCATTGCGCGACCGCGCTGCGGCATTGGAGCGCAGCGAAGACTTCGCCGGTGCGTTGGCGGTGTATCGCGAGGCCCGCGCGCTGGATCCCAATCTGGCGTTTGCGCGCGACGGCGAAGCACGCAATGCGGCGCGCGTCGAACTGCTGGAAACCATCGATGCGTACAACGATGACCCCGATCGTCTGGTCAGCGACAGCGTATTTGAAAATGCACGCGCCGCCTTGCAACGTGCGCAGGGAATCGAACAACCGGGACGCGCATTGACGACGGCGGCGGCGCGGTTGCAGGCGCATCTTGCGACGTCACGGATCACCTCCATGGTGACGTTGTCATCGGATAATCTAACCGACGTATTGGTCTATCGCGTGGGTCGACTGGGCAGGTTTGCTTCGCAAGAAGTTGAGTTACGGCCGGGACGCTACACCGCTGTGGGTTCCCGTGCCGGCTATCGTGACGTGCGGCGTGAGTTTCGGGTGGGGCCTGGCGGCGTGGAAGGGGCGGTTGATATTCGCTGCGAAGAGCGCATTTGATGAAGTCCGGGCCTGCCACCGACGCGGGACAACCGCGCGTCGACCCAACCCAGGAACCGCTTGAGCCGCTGGGCACCGAGCGCATCGATGAAATTGAATTTAATCCCGCGACGGCGGATGCCGGTGGCATTGGCGCCGGTCGCATCGCGTTGTGGACTGTGGGCGGTCTGCTTGCTCTGGTGCTTCTCGCAATTCTGTGGTTTGTGTTCAGCGCGCGTAGCGTTCACATCAACGTGGCGCCACAGGCGCAAACGCAGAGCTTCGACAGTAGTCGGTTTCAGTTTCAATTGGGTGATCGCTATCTAACGTTGCCCGGTGAGGCCACGGTTGTAGCGACGCTGGACGGCTACTATCCGCTGCGCGAAGTGGTCACCGTCGATGATCAAAGCAACCAGATGTTCAATTTTACGCTGCAGAAAAAACCGGGTTTCTTAACCATCGAGTTTGACCGTGACGTGCGTGATCCGCGCATCGAAGTGGGCGAGGTGATGTTTGACGGCCTGCGCGCCGAGCTTGAGCCGGGCGAATATGCGCTGAGTATCGTTGCGCCTCGTTACGCACCGTTTAGTCAGGCGGTGGAGATTGAAGGCGGTGAGGTTGAGCAGTCTTTACTGGTTTCGCTGGTGCCGGATTGGGCTGATGTGACGTTTGAATCGATGCCTGTGGGCGCGCAGATTGTGGTGGATGGCGACGTGCTCGGGACCACACCCGGTACGGTCGAAATTTTAGCGGGTGTGCACGATGTTCGATTGCAGGCGCCGGGACATAAAGCGTGGCGCCGGCCTGTCCGCGCGATTGCCAACGTGCCGCAGCGGTACGACGGCATTGTGCTTGAAAAAGCCGATGGTCTGCTGAGCATTGGTTCGACGCCGAGCGCCGCATCGGTGTCGGTTGACGGCCGCTATCGTGGACAAACGCCGTTGGATTTGCGTTTGCCGCCGGCCAAAACGTACGCCATCAGCGTGTCGCGCTCCGGTTACGAGACAGCTACGCGGCGCGTCACCGTGCGTGAAGATCGTGACGTGGCGTTGAACCTGTCCTTGAATGAACGCTTTGGCGCCGTCGTGTTTGATCTGGAACCGGCTAATGCGCAGGTGTTCGTCGATGGCGTTGAGCAAACGCTAACCAAGGACGGCTTAAATTTAGCGGCGGTGAACCAATCGATTGAGATTCGCGCGCCGGGGTTTGTCAGCCAGACGCGTGAGATTGTGCCCAATCCTGCCTATGCGCAAACCGTCACCGCTAAGTTGATCACGCTGGAAAAAGCGCGCGAAGCGGCACTCAAACGCAGCTTGACCACCGGTGACGGACAAACGTTGGTGCTGATGCGGCCGTTCCCGTTTCAAATGGGCTCATCGCGGCGCGAACGCGGCCGACGCTCCAATGAGGTGCTGCGTGAGGTCGACGGACTCGGGGAGTTCTACTTGTCCACGCTCGAGGTGACCAACAAACGCTTCAAGGCGTTCCGACGGGAGCACGAGTCGGGCTTTGTGTACAAACAGTCGCTGGATGATGCGGATTCGCCGGTCGTCAATGTGACGGTGGCCGACGCCGTGGCCTACTGCAATTGGCTTAGCGAAAAAGATGATTTGGAGCCGGCCTATAAAATTACGCAAGACGGTTGGGAGCGCATCGGCGGCAGTGGTTATCGCTTGCCCACCGAGGCCGAGTGGGCGTTTGCCGCGCGCTATGCGGGCCGGGTCAAACCAACACGCTATCCATGGGGCAAGGAAATGCCGCCGCCGGCAGATTCGGGCAACTTTGCCGACCGTGCGGCGATTGGCCTGACGTCGATCACGCTCAAGAAATACAGCGATGGCTTTCCGGCTACAGCACCGGTCGGTACGTTTGGCGAATCCGATGCAGGGCTGTTTGATATTGCTGGCAACGTGGCCGAGTGGACGCACACCGAATACGCGGCGGGCGTGGCCCCTGGCGGCGTCGACGGTACGGGCACCTATTACGTGATCCGTGGTTCGAGCTGGATGCACTCTGACTTAAGTGAGCTGCGTCTCGCGTTTCGTGATTTTAGTGATGAGGCGCGCCCCGATGTGGGTTTTCGAATTGCGCGTGATTTAGAGGAGCCTGAATTGTGAAATCCCTAACGGCTTTGGTCGGTGGTCTTATCTTGCTGGCATGGATGTCAGCGAGCGTTGTCGCACAGGAAGCACAAGAGGCGGCGCCGGCTGAGGACAGTGAGAACGTCGAGACGCCTGACGACGCCATCTTCGATGACGACATTTTCAAGCCCAGTGAAACGATTGAGGCGGACAGCGAAATTTCGTTCCCCGCCGATATCTGAGTTCCCTTTGACTTAAAAAAAAGCAGAAGCACATGAAGAAGCAAATCCCCGTTGAATTTTTGTACCAGATTTTCGCCTTGGTAATCGCGGTCATTATTGTGCACGGCATGTACACACTGGTGGTCCGGCCCAAAGCCGCCGCCGACCTCGCCGAGCAACAGGTGCAGCTGGCAGAAGATCCCAATTTTGTGCCTGAGCGCAGTCCTTACGTGCTGGTCAAGGACTTTGAACAAGAGGCCTGTTTTATTTTGATGATCTGGGCCGTGGCGATTATTGCGTTCAAGGCGGTGGGTACCTCACGTGAGCGGTCGTTGCTGCTGCGGGATTTGGTCCCCGTTCGTGATGGGATGAGCATATTGCCCGAAGACACGCGTGAGTACTCGCGCACCGTGCAGGCGTTGCCCACGCCGGAGCAGCGCATGCTGTTGCCGCGCGCGCTGCTCAGTTCGCTGCATCGATTTCGATCTACGCGCAATATTCAGGACGTGTCGTCTGTGGTCAGTACGGTTTGCGACGGTGAGTCAGACCGCCTTGATTCGGAGCTGTCGATGGTGCGCTACATTGCCTGGGCTATTCCTTCCATCGGCTTTATCGGCACCGTGCGCGGTATCGGTGAGGCGTTGGCGCAGGCGCACAAAGCCGTGGAGGGTGATATCACTGGGGTGACGGCCAGTCTGGGTGTTGCGTTTAACTCCACGTTTATCGCGCTGATCTTGAGTATTGTTTTGATGTTCCTGCTGCATCAACTGCAGCTGGTACAGGAACGCCTGGTGCTGGATGCCGAGTATTACTGCGACAGTCATTTGGTCGCGCATCTGCAGGTGAAGTGAGATGACCGAAGCGTTCGTCATTGAGCTCAACGATGCCGGCATCGTTGTTGCGCACGATGGCAAAGTGCTGGCAAGCGAGCCGGGCTTTGCGTTTCTCGACGGTCGCAATTTGATCGTAGGGCGCGAGGCCAAGGCGAAAGCACGGCTGAGTCCGCAAGCGGTCAGTCACCGCTTTTGGGATACGCTCGATCAGGACACGTTGCAGGGCGAGGGGCGCTGGCGGCGCACGCCGGCCGACGTGGCGTTCGAGCAGCTTACATCCCTGTGGCAGGCAGCTGGCGCGCCCGACGCTCCGGCCGTGTTCCTTGTTCCAGCTACCTTCACGCGCGCGCAGCTGGGCCTGATTCTTGGCATGAGCCGCAAGGCCGGGATACGCGTTGGCGGCTTGGTCGATAGCGCGCTCGCCGCGCTCACCAGTGTGGGGGAAGCCCGGCAGGTCATTGTGATCGATCTGACCTTGCATCGTGTGGTCGGCTCGCGCTTTGCTGTGGATCAGCGCGTTGGGCGCAGCGCCACGGCCGAGATTGATCAGTTTGGTTTAATGGATTATCAGCGCCGCTTCGCCGCGACGCTTGGCGATGTGTGCGTACGCAGTACGCGCTACGACCCGATGCACTCGGCCGGTTCAGAGCAAGCGCTTTATGATGAACTGGATGTTGTTCTTGCTCAGCTGCACGATGCGGAGCAGGCGCAGTGGCGCGCCGATGCACCGGGCGGCGAACTGGAGGTGGTGGTCAATCGGGCCGACATGGCGGCGTCGGTGGCAGGTCTGCACGCTCAGGTTGACGGTCTGATTGACGATCTGGTGGATCCGGCGCTCGGCGAGCCGCTGGTGTTGATCAGTGAGCGGCTGGATTTTTGGCCCGAGCTTGGCAGCACGCTCGCGCACAATCACGGTGGCGTTCGCGTGTTGCCGGAGCTTGCCGCGGTGCGCGGTGCAACGCTCGATTTATCCACGTTTGTGCAGTCCGGCGAGAGTATTGGACTGATCACCGAGCGTCCGCGGCGAGGTTTATCGCTGGTCTCTGCCCAGCCTGAAGCCAACGTGGTCAAGACCACGCCTGCCAGTCACATTCTGGTGGATCAGCAGATCTATCGTATTGAGAGCGAGCCGTTTGTGGTGGGCACAGCGACCACTGATGGTCAGTGGGGGCACCGGGCTAGCGGCAATGTGAAGGGCGTGTCACGCCGGCATCTTGAAATCCAGCGCGACGAATCGCGGGTGCTGTTGCGCGACTTGAGTACGTACGGCACCTGGGTCAACGGGCGCCGCGTGGACGGCCAAATTAGCGTATCGGCCGGTGATGTCGTGCGTTTGGGTAACCCCGGTATTGAATTGCGACTGGTGCAGGAGGCGCGCGCGCATGGCCCGGCGTAAACGCTCGTTTACCACGTTCAACCTGTCTTTTCTCGACATCATGTCGTGCGGCTTTGGTGCGGTCGTGCTGTTTTTCATGATCATCAATCACGCCACCAAAGACCATAATGATCGTACTAATCGTGATCTGATTTCCGAGACCAATCTGCTCGAGAAACGTGTGGAACTTGGCAAGCGAAATCTGGCGGAAATCCGCAATGAACTCGATAGCGTCAACACCGAGCGTGAGGCCACGCAGGGCAAGACCGACATTGTCGTGAGCGAGCTGCAGGAGGCAACCGAGGAGTTGTCAGAGCTCAACAAGGAAACCCTCGCGAAGAACGAGAGCATCAACAAGCTCAAATCAGATTTAAAATCCATCGAGGAAGAAAACCGTCGTCTCAGTGGCAGTGCCAATGAGAGCGATCAGAAGGGTGATAATTTGCGCACCATCATTGGTGCCGGAGATCGTCTGTATCTCACCGGCCTGAAAGTGGGTGGTGAGCGAGTGGTGTTTTTGGTGGATGCCTCAGCGAGCATGCTGGATAAGACCATTGTCAATATTGTGCGTAAGCGCAACATGTCGGATGAGCAAAAAAAGTCGTCGAAAAAATGGCAGCGCGCGATCGGCAGCGTTGAGTGGCTGCTGGCCAAGATGCCAACCGAAACACAGTTTCAGATTTTTTGGTTTAACCAATTGGCGTCACCGGCCATTGAAGGCACGGGCAACGAATGGCTTAGCACCAGTGATCCGGAACACGTGAGCGGTGCCATCGAGGGCCTCGACGAAGTGGTACCTGGCCGTGGCACCAGTTTGTATCGCGCCTTCGAAGTGGTGCGCAATATGAAGCCCCGACCCGACAATATTTATCTGATCACGGACGGTTTGCCGACCATGGGCGACAGCGTGCCGGAAGACAACAAAGTAACGGGTAAGAAGCGTCGGCAGCATTTTCTAAAGGCGCTGGACGTGTTGCCACGTAGTATTCCGGTGAACGTTATTTTGTTTCCAATGGAGGGCGATCCGGCGGCCACCTCGGCGTACTGGCGCCTGGTGCAGGCCACCAGGGGTTCGTTCATCGCCCCGGCGGAGGACTGGCCATGATCGTGCACGAGGAAGGTTGGAATTATGCGTAAACGTCGTGAGATAGAAGGCCAGAGCCTGAGCTTCCTGGACTGTATTGCCTGTGGTTTTGGCGCCATCATTCTATTGCTGGTAATCGTCAAAACCACAGAGCCTGTGGTGCTTGAAGCCTCGACCGTCGACTACAACGGCCGCATTCAGAAATTGCAGGAAGAGTTGGTGGAGCTGCGCGGTGAAGTCACCACGTTTAATCGTGCGCTGAAGTCTGAAACCGAGCAGTTATCCGAGGACAAGCGGCGATTGGCGCGTTTGTCGGGCGATCTGTCCGACATCGAAGGCGCGTACAAAGCTACCGAGCAGGATTCGTCGGTCGCCAATATCCTCGAAGGGCGTCTGGCCAGTGCCAGACAGTCTCTGACCGAAGAAATGAAACGCCTGCAGGTGCCAAAGCGCAAGCGCGAGCTTAACGATTCGTTGGTGGCCGGTATCCCCGTAGACAGCGAGTACGTCGTGTTCATCATCGATACCTCGGGCAGCATGTACAACTACGCCTGGGACATGGTGGTGCAGAAGGTAGAGGAAACGCTCAACGTGTACCCCACGGTCAAAGGCATTCAGGTCATGAACGATATGGGCAACTACATGTTCTCGCGGTATCGCGGCGACTGGATCCCGGATTCACCGGCCCGCCGTCGTGCGATCGTCAATCGTTTGCGCAACTGGCAGTCGTTTAGCAACAGTTCGCCGGTGGAGGGCATTACGCGCGCCATCCAGGATTTCTATTCGCGCGACAAGAAAATAAGCTTGTACGTGTTTGGTGACGAATTTACGGGCGGCTCGATTCAGGCCGTCGTGGATTCGGTGGACCGGATCAATCAAAAGAATTTTAATGGTGAACGGCTGGTGCGAATTCACGGCGTGGGTTTCCCCACGATGTTTGTGCAGTCGCCTCGTCTGCAAATTACGGGCATTCGTTTTGCCACGCTGATGCGCATTTTGTGCGAGCGCAACGAGGGCACGTTCGTCGCGCTCAACGATTTCAGAGGTTAGTCCGGGTTAGCCAAAATCGCGGGCAACCGGTTGATTGTCCGGACATGTGGCGTGTTTACTTGCGCCAGTCCGCACAATCGAGTATCAATTACCTCAAGTTTCGTATGCTCACGGCGGCAGGTTCGTCGCACGCAGGGCAAAACCGGGGAGCAAGAAAAAGATGATCAAAACAAGTGTGGGCGCAGTCATGGTACTGCTGCTGGCTGGATGTGCCGGCAACTTGGTCCAGAGCGATTCCACCGTTTCGGCCGAGCGCGCGCAGGCGGCGGCGGAGACAGCCGGCGCGGCGAATACAAAACGCAGAGAAAAAGCCGAAAATTATAGTGCGGGCAAGAAGTCTAAGGATGACCTGCACTGTGTCACCTACATGCCCACCGGGTCTCATCGCAAGCGCACGCGCTGTGTTACCCAGGCGCAGCGCGAGCACGAAGAAGATGCCGCACGCAACAGTCTGGATGCAGCGACGGGTCCGACGCTCGGCGTCCAGAGACAGTAACAATCCTGCCCGTCTATCCACCGCTAGTTGGGAAACCGTTATGCAAAACACACCACGTTCTGGCCGTTTGGTCGGCGCAGCTTCGATACTTCTGCTGGGGCTCGCGCCGACCAGTTTCGCGCTGCAGGACCCGGAAACACCGGTTGCCGAGTCCGAGACGGCCAAAGAGAAGCCGGAGCCGCCGGTTAAGCGCGCTGTGCGCTTCGAGTCCGCGGACGCTGACGCGGTCAAGCAGCGTCTGGAAATTTACAATCGCGTGAAAACCAAAGAAAAGCTGTACTGCCGTAAAGATATGGTGACCGGCTCGCATCGCAAAAAGGTGCGCTGCGTCACTGAGGCGACACGACAGATGGAAGAAGACGCCGCGCGCCTGTTCTTTCATTCGCTGGGTCGCGGGGGCTAACCCACCGCCGGCCCGCGTTGCCTGAGCAAGCGTCAAAAGCTTGTCGCTGCTCAGGCACTTAAGTTACTCTTTACGCCTACTTTTTCGTCGACTCAGGGCGTGTCAATCATGGGCGAATCATTCAATGCGGTCCGACGGCCGTCCTGGCTAAGCGTGCTTGGCATCATGGCGCTGGGACTTGTCGCCGGTGGTTGCGGCGAAAAGGGTGACGAGCCGGTCGCCTCGAAGCGCATTTACCGCCACTCGTTCGATGAGGCGCCGCGTACGCTCGATCCGGTTCGAGCCGCCACGCTCTACACCAACTTCATTGTCGTGAATGCCTACGACACGCTGTATGCCTACAAGTATCTGGCCCGCCCATTTGAGCTCAAGCCAAATCTGGCCACTTCCATGCCGGAATTTTCAGACGACGGACTCACGCTCACTATCGCTCTTAAAAAAGGCGTGCGTTATATCGACGACCCGAGCTTTGATGCCGGCGTAGGGCGTGAGGTTACGGCACAGGATGTGGTGTATTCGCTCAAGCGTCACTTCGATCCGGCCGCATTGTCCCAGGGCAATTGGTTGTGGAAAAACCGCATTGTCGGTTTGGACGAGTGGGGCGCCAATGGCGCCGACTACAGCGCGGACGTGCCGGGCCTGCGGGCGCTCGATGATCACACGCTGCAGATAAAATTGGTGAAACCGTTTCCGCAAATTGTGCACACACTCGCCCAAGGGTTTTCAGCCGTGGTGCCGCATGAGGCCGTTAAAAAATACGGCGGCGAGTTGTCGGTGCGGCCGGTCGGCTCGGGCCCGTTTCGCGTGACAAGTTTTGATTCGACGCAGGTGACGATGGAGCGCAACCCGAACTTTCGCGCCGAACCTGTAGATCTTGCGTTTGAAGGCTTCAGTCCGGAGCGTCACGCTGGTTACAATCTGGAGAAGCTTGCCGGTCGCAGCCCGCCGTTTGTCGATGGCATTCAGGTGAGCTTTATCAATGACGATTCATCTCGTGTCACGTCATTGTCCAAAGGCGGCGAGCTGCACTACGCGCGTCTGCCCGCGCCGTATTACGATCGCTATCTGGAAACCTCGTCCCCCGCGGCGCTCAAAGACACCTATCGCGAACGCTTCCAAATGCTCAGCGGTATCGAACCGGCGTTCGTGTATCACAGCTTCAACATGCTTGATCCCGATTTTGGCTATGCGCAAGATCTTAAGCAAAATCAGCGCAACAAAGCGCTGCGCTGCGCCATTATCAAAGGCTTCAACTGGCAGGAACGCAACGACCGCTTTTACGCCGGCGTCGCCGAGGTGTTTCCCGGTGCGATTCCGCCGGTCGCGCAGGAGTTTGATCCGAACATGTCGCGCGACAGCGTCACCTATGACCCAGAGGGCGCTAAGGCGCTGCTGGCGCAAAACGGATGGACGGCGGACAACTTGCCCGAACTGATTTACGCTGTGCCGGCCTCTGTACGACAGACGCAGATGTTTGAGCAATTCCGCGGCTTCATGCAAAAAATTGGTTATCCCGGCGACAAAATCGAGCTGAAGCAGTACGCGACGTTCGGCGATTTGTCGCAGGATTGGAAGTCGGCCAAGCTGCCGCTCATCAACAAAGCCTGGGGACTCGATTACCCGGATGCTGAAAATACGCTTCAGCTCTACTATGGCCCCAACGGCTCGCCCGGTTCGAATGACAGCAATTACACCAACGACGCCTACGACGCATTGTATGAGCAGTCTTCGGTCATGATGCCGGGCGATGAACGTACCGCGCTTTATCATCAGATGAATCAAATGACGGTCGATGATTGTCTGGCGATGACCGGCCTTTCGCGCAAAATGATCTTTTTGTGGGATCGCGATGTCATCGCTTATCCAGATCGCAATATTGTTGGCGGCTTCTGGGCACGCTTCGTCGATTTTGCGGAGTAACCGCGCGCTGTGAGTCTGCGCGAATACTGCCTGCGGCGGGTTTTCTTTGGCCTGCTGCTCATTCTGGGTGTGACCTTCGTCAGCTTTACGCTGATGGTCTACTTCGGTCCGGATATCGCGTATGTGCTTGCAGGGCGCAATCCCACGGCGGATGAACTCAACGCGATTCGCGAGCAGTATCATATGAACGAGCCGTTTCTGGTGCGTTACGGCTTGTTCCTAAAAGAACTCTTTACGCTCGATTTTGGTAACTCATTTATTACCGGCGTGCCCGTGATGCGCACGTTGGCCACCACCATTCCCATCTCACTGGCGGTGGTGTTGCCCGGCTTTGTGCTTGGCAATTTGTTCGGCCTTGGTTTTGCTTTGGTCGCGGCCAGTTTTCGCGGCGGCTGGGTAGATCGGCTGATCATGGGTGCATCGGTCGTTGGTATGAGCATTAGCCTGCTGATTGTGGTCATCGTGACGCAGATATTGCTCAGCTCCGAGTACGGCCTGAATATGTTTCCATCGCGCGGCTGGCGCATGGGCAGTATTTCCGAATACCTTAACTACGTCACTGTGCCAACCATCGCCACCGTGTTTGTGGCGCTTGGTTACAACACGCGTTTTTATCGAGCTGTGTTGGTGGAGGAGCTGTCGCGTGATCACGTGCGTACTGCGCGCGCGTTTGGTGCCTCGCCTTTTGTGGTCATGACGCGCCACGTGCTCAAAAACTCGCTGATCCCGATTATCACGCGCATCGTGTTCACCATTCCGCTGATCGTGGTCAGTGGCTCGTTGGTCATCGAAACCTATTTTGGCATTCCCGGTGTTGGCAAAGTGACCTTTGACGCCATTCGTTCCAACGATCAGCCAATATTAAAGGCCGTGGTGTCGCTCACGGCGGTGCTGTTTGTACTCATGCTGGTGGCCGCGGACATTTTGTATCGCGCGGTCGATCCCCGCTTGGGGGAAAAATGAGTACGCAGGACAGGGCACGCCAGTCTCTGTGGTCGCGGGCGATGTACAAATTTCGACGTGACCGCGTTGGCATGGGCGCACTGCTGGTCGTCGTCTTTTTCGCGCTCATGGCGCTGGGCGCAGGGCTTGGCTGGTGGGCACAGGATTGGAGCGATCTTAAGGGCGGTTACTACGATCCGATGTCGTCCACCTATTGGTTTGGCACCAACGTTAACGGTCAGGATATTTTTTCGCGCGCGGTCTACAGCACACGTGTGGCGTTTGAAGTAGGGCTGATCGTTGCGCTCGCCTCAACCGTGCTTGGCGCCGTACTGGGCGGTATCGCCGGGTTCTTTCCGGGCAGCTGGATTGATGAAATCGTGCTGTGGATCAAGGGCGTGCTCGATTCGATTCCGTTCTATTTGTTCGTGGCGGCCGTGGCCTACGCGATGCAGGGGAGTGCCTACGGCATGCACGTGGCATTGATCGCCACGTTTTGGACCACCACCGCGCGACTGGTTCGCGGCGAGGTGATCAAGCTGCGCAAGTTTGAGTTTGTTGAGGCCGCACGGTCCATCGGAGTGCCGGAAGTTACCATTTTGTTTCGTCACGTATTGCCCAACACGCTGCCCATTTTGTTGGTGCAGGCGACCATTGTGTTTGTCTCGGCTATTAAGTCCGAAGTGATTTTGAGCTTTCTGGGTCTTGGCGTGAAAGATGGGGTCAGCTGGGGCCTGATGATTTCGGCGGCGGCGCAGGAAGTGTTGGCCGGGCATTTTAATAACTTTATCTGGGCATCTGTGTTCATGTTTTTGCTGGTAATGGCTTTCAACATGTTCTCAGATTCGTTGCAGGACGCTCTGGATCCGAGGAAGGTGTGATGAGCGGAGCCCCTATTTTGAGTGTGCGAGATTTGGTGGTTGAATTTGCGACCGAGCGTGGTGCTGTGCGTGCCGTGAACGGCGTGAGTTTTGACGTGTTCGCGGGCGACACGCTGGGTATTGTCGGCGAATCCGGGTGCGGGAAAACGGTCACGTCGCTGGCGCTGCTGGGCCTGGTGCCCTCGCCACCCGGACGCATCGTGCGCGGCGAAATTGTACTGGGCGGCCGGGACATCGTCGGACTTAACGACCGAGCGATGCGTGACATACGCGGCCGCGACATCGCCATGATATTTCAGGAGCCCATGACGGCGTTGAATCCGGTGTTCACGGTGGGCAGCCAGATGATCGAGGTGCTGCGCCGACACGACCAACAAACGCGCAAGCAGGCGCGTGCCAGCGCAATCGAATTGCTGGCGACGGTCGGCATTGCCGCGCCCGAGCAGCGGATTGATGAATACCCGCATCAGCTCTCTGGCGGTATGCGTCAGCGCGTCATGATTGCGATGGCGCTGTCGTGCCGGCCAAAAATTTTGATTGCCGACGAACCGACGACCGCGTTGGATGTGACGACGCAGGCGCAGGTGATGGAGCAAATTGTGAAACTGCAAGCGCAATTTGATATGGCGGTGGTATTAATTACCCACGATTTGGGTGTGGTCGCACAGTCCTGCGAACGGGTGCTGATCATGTATTGCGGCGAGGTGATCGAGCAGGCCCGGTCCAGCGATTTGTTTGCCCGGCCAGCTCATCCCTACACGCAGGGGCTTCTGGCATCGATCCCGCGCGTGCGGGAGCAGGCGCTCAAGCGCTTACCCACCATTGAGGGCCGCGTGCCCGATCTCATGGACCTGCCGCCGGGCTGCCTGTTTGCCTCGCGCTGTCCGCGTGTGGCCGATGCCTGTCTAGCGGCACGACCCACGCTTGCTTTGCAACCGGACGCGGCGCGTGGCGTGGCCTGCTTCGACCCGGTGATCTCATGACCGCGATACTCGAAGTGCGCAATTTGACCAAGCACTTCACATCACGCAGCGCGTTGCCGGGGCGCGCTAAACGGGTGGTGCGCGCGGTGGATGACGTGAGCTTTCAAATTGCCGAGGGTCAAACGCTTGGGCTGGTGGGCGAGTCGGGTTGCGGCAAGTCGACACTGGGGCGGGCCATATTGCGGCTGCATGAACCCACCTCGGGACAGGTCTTACTGGACGGTGAGGATGTCACGGCGATGGACAAGACGACGCTGCACGCTAGCCGCTCGAAGATGCAGATGATGTTTCAGGACCCATTTGCGTCGCTGTCGCCGCGACGAACGGTGGGTCAAACGCTGCGCGAACCGTTGCAGCTCCATCCGTTTGGCAGCGATGCGGAGCACGAAGCGCGCATCCTTGAGTTGCTTGATGTGGTGGGATTGCGTGCGTCGGTGCTGGATCGCTACCCACACGAATTTTCCGGTGGTCAGCGTCAGCGTATTGGTATTGCCAGAGCGCTGGTACTAAAGCCGCGTTTGATTGTGGCCGACGAGCCGGTGTCAGCGCTGGACGTGTCCGTGCAGTCTCAGGTGCTGAACCTAATTAAAGATCTGCAGGCGCAGTTTGGGATTGCGTTCTTGTTTATTTCCCATGATCTGGCTGTGGTGCAGCACGTAAGTGATGCGGTAGGGGTCATGTATCTGGGCAAGCTGGTCGAAATGGCGCCGGCGGACCGCCTCTATACGTCACCCCAACATCCCTACACGCAGGCATTGCTCTCGGCCGTGCCGATCCCCGAACCCGGTGCAGGTAGTGAGCGCACGGTGCTCGAAGGCGATGTGCCGTCGCCTTTAAATCTGCCCAGCGGCTGCGCGTTTCATACGCGCTGCCCGCAGGTCATGAGCACCTGCCGCGAACAGTCTCCGGCGGTCACGACGCTTGCCGCCGATACGGCTCATCATGTGCGCTGTCATTTGCACACCGATCTGGAATAATTGCTGCTTTTCGCACGGCCGGGATGGTCATGAGCCAACACATTAGCGCGTTCATGCGCACGCACTATCGACACTTCAATGCGGCGGCCATGGTCGACGCTACCAAGGACTATCTGCGCCACCTCGAGCGCGGCGGCAAGATGATGATCACGCTGGCCGGTGCCATGAGTACAGCGGAAATTGGTGTGAGCCTGGCGCGCATGATTCGCGAGGACAAGGTGCACGCCATTACCTGTACCGGCGCCAATCTCGAAGAAGACCTGTTTAATCTTGTTGCCCATGATCACTACGAGCGTGTGCCGCACTACCGCGAATTGAGTGCACAGGACGAACAGGCGTTGCTCGAGCGTTCGCTTAATCGTGTCACCGACACGTGTATTCCCGAAGAGGAAGCCATGCGCGTGCTGGAGGCTTTGGTGTTGAAGCAGTGGTGTAACGCTCAGGCGCAGCAGGAACGTTGGTTCCCGCACGAGTATCTGTATCAAATGATTCGCAGCGGCGCGCTTGCGGGCAAAGCACAAATTGATGAAGAAGACAGCTGGATGCTGGCGGCCTGCGAGAAAAACCTGCCGCTGTACGTGCCCGGTTGGGAAGACAGCACCATGGGCAACATGTTTGCCGCCGCCTGCATGCGCGGTGAAATAGAAGACCCGCGCCAAATGCGTTCGGGTATCGAATATATGATTGACCTGGCGCAGTGGTATCGCGCGACCAGTGCCGACAGCAGTATTGGTTTTTTTCAGATCGGTGGCGGCATTGCCGGAGATTTCCCGATCTGTGTTGTGCCGATGCTTGAGCAGGACATGCGAATCCCGACGCGTTTGTGGGGCTACTTTTGCCAGATTAGCGACTCCACCACCAGTTACGGCAGTTACTCAGGGGCCGTGCCCAACGAGAAAATCACGTGGGGTAAATTGGCCGTCGACACGCCGCGGCACATCATTGAATCCGATGCCACCATTGTGGCCCCGCTCATGTTCAGCGCTATTTTGGAAAATGGAGCCGGCTTTTGAGTGACGCACCCCGCGGTTCGACGGTCGCCTCACTGCACGCCGAGCGCTGGCGCGTTAGCGATGCACAAGCTCACTACCACCTCGATGCCTGGGGCGGTGGCTTTTTCTCGGTCAACGATGCGGGGCACGTGCAGATGACGGTGGGCGATGGTCCCGCCATCGACCTGCTCAGTGTGGTGCATGATCTGAATGAGCGCGGTGTGGCTCAGCCCGTACTGCTGCGCTTTCAGGATATTCTCAAGGCACGTGTCGACGCGCTGAATCAGGCCTTTGACGCCGCGCGCGCCGAGCACGGTTACGCGGCACCTTATCGCGGTGTTTACCCGATCAAAGTCAATCAGCTGCACGAAGTGGTGGATGAAATTCTGCAGGCCGGGCAGTCGTATCGACTGGGGCTGGAAAGCGGCTCCAAGGCCGAGCTGGTCGCTGCCGTGGCTCTGCTGCCAGACGATGATGGCCTGCTAATCTGCAACGGCTACAAGGATGACGATGTCCTCGAGCTGATTCTTGATGCGCAGGCGCTGGGGCGTGACGTGCTACCGGTCGTTGAGAAATACGATGAGTTTGTGCGCTTGCGCGAACTGGCGGTCGTGCGCAAGGTGGTGCCGCGGTTTGGTGTGCGCTTGCGTCTCAACGCGCAGAGTGCCGGGCACTGGGCAAGCAGCTCCGGTGATCGTTCCAAATTTGGCGTATCGATGAGCCAGTTGTGGCGCATCGTGCAGACGCTACGCGCCGCCGGCGATGCACAGTCGCTGCGTCTTGTGCACTGCCATTTGGGCAGTCAGATCCCGGACATCATGACGCTTGCTGAAGGTGTGCGTGAACTTGCCCAAGTGTATGTGCAGCTTGCGCTTGAAGACGTACGGCCACAGTACCTGGATGTTGGCGGCGGTTTGGGTGTGAATCACGATGCCGCTGTAGGTGGTGTGCTGGATACTTCCATTAACTACACGCTGCAGGAGTACGCCAACACGGTGGTGAGCGTCGTGGCGCAAACCTGCGCGCACGCCGCGCAGCCCGTCCCTACGCTCGTCAGTGAAAGCGGTCGCGCGATGACGGCGCATCACTCCATGCTGGTCGTGCCGGTGCTCGGTGCCTACGGACCGGCGCACGAAACCAGCGAGCCGGAGCATGACAGCGCACACCCACAGCTATTGGCGTTGCGCCAAATTCAGGCCCAGGTGACCGAAGCCGACGACGTGCGCGCGTTACTGGCCTCCTGCCACGATGCCATCTCGCAGCGCCGCGAAGGTCACGACGCCTTTCGCGTCGGGACACTGAGTTTGCCCGAGCGGGCACAGCTCGACGCACTGTTTTTTGATATCTGTGGCGCTATCAATGCACGCGTTGCCGCGTTTGATACCAGAGCGCTGCCGCAGGAATTGCTGGCTATTCGAGATCTGATGGCGGATCAGTATTTGTGTAATTTTTCAGTGTTTCAGTCAATGCTGGATCACTGGGCGATCGGGCAGCGCTTTCCTATTGTGCCGCTACAGCGTCTGGACGAGTGCCCCGATCGACGTGCGGTGCTCGTGGATCTGACCTGCGATTCGGATGGCAAGGTAGATTCCTATGTGTCGCATGATCCCAACCAAAGAACCCTCGACGTGCACGCATTGCGTGACAACGAGCCTTATTATCTTGGATTTTTTCTGATGGGGGCCTATCAGGACATCATGGGCGATGCGCATAATCTTTTTGGTCGGGTCAGCGAAGCGCACATCTATGCGGACGCGGACGAACCTGATGGCTATTACGTCGAAAAAGTGTTGCCCGGCGCCAGCGTGAGCGACATGCTCGAGCAGGTGCAATATTTCGCCAACGACCTGCAGCGTCGCATGAGCGATCTCGTGCGCCAGCGGATCGAACGAAAAACCCTGCGGCCGCGAGACGGTGCCGCACTGCTGGATCGCTATCGTGCGTTGTTTGATGCCGCGCCCTATCTTGTCGATCGGCGTCGTGAATCGAGTGCCATGAGGCACGCAAACGATCAGGATGCCAGCGCATGACCAAGCACACGTTGACCATCGCCGCCGTTCAGATGACGCCGAGCGATGACGCCGACGCCAATTTGCAACGCGCGATTGAGCGCGTGCGTGCCGCGGCAGCCGACGGGGCGCAGGTGATTTGTCTGCCGGAGCTTTTTCTTGGGCACTACTTTTGTCAGACGGCGGATGCACGTGAGTTTGCCCGTGCGGAGTCGGTGCCGGGACCTACGACCGACGCGTTGAGCGTCGTGGCACGTGAGCTGGACGTGGCGCTGCTGGTATCTGTGTTCGAGAGGCGTGCCGCCGGGTTGTACCACAACACGCTGGCAGTGATCGACGGCGCTCGCGGCTACGTGGGGCGCTATCGCAAGATGCACATACCGGACGATCCGGGCTACGGCGAGAAATTCTATTTCACGCCCGGCGATCTTGGTTTTCAGGCGTTTGATTTGCAGGGGGCCAGCATTGGCACACTGATATGTTGGGATCAGTGGTTTCCCGAGGCCGCACGTTTAACCGTGCTGCGCGGGGCGCAAGTGCTGTTTTATCCCACGGCTATTGGCTGGCATCCAGAAGAAAAATCAACGCACGGGGCGGCACAATTGGCGGCATGGCAAACCGTCCAGCGCGCCCACGCTATTTCGAATGGTTGCTTTGTTGTGGCGGTGAATCGTGCCGGTTTTGAGGCCGCACCGGGTGAGCAGCGGGGCATCGAATTTTGGGGGCATAGTTTTGTGGCGGGTCCTGACGGTCAGGTGCTGGCACAAGCCGACGCCAGCACCGAGCAGACGCTGCTGGTGACGCTTGACCTCGGACACATTGGCGAGCTGCGCGATGGCTGGCCGTTCCTGCGTGATCGACGCATTGATGCGTATGGCGAGCTGGATCAACGTTACATTGATTGATGCTGGGACTCGTGCGGGCAGCTGGCGCTGGCCGGCTGAATTCGAGCCCCACGCGGCGACGGCCTTCACCTGGCCGCACAATCCTTCCACATGGCATCGCGGGCTCGACGCGCCGCGCCGAGCATTGGTCGCAGCGCTGCGTGCGTTGCTGCGCTTTGAGGTCGTTCATTTGCATGTGATGTCAGACGCGCAGGCCAATGCGGCACGCGACCTGATCGGTGTGAACGACAACCTGACCACACACGTGATCCAAAGCAATGACGCTTGGTGCCGGGATCACGGTGCGATCATTGTGCGTAACGACGCCGGTGAGCGCGCGGTTCTGAACTTTGGCTACAACGCATGGGGGGGTAAATACCCGCCGTGGGATTTGGACGCACAAGTGGCGAACTCGATGGCTGCTTATCTGAATCTGCCAGTGCGCGAGATCGGCACGGTGATGGAGGGCGGCGCCATCGACGGCAACGGGCAGGGCGTGGTAATGACCACGGCGTCATGTGTGCTCAACCCCAATCGCAACCCATCAATCACTAAGCGCGATATAGACACTATTTTTTCCGACCATTTGGGTAGTCATCTGATCGTGTGGCTTGCGGGCGAGATTCCAGGCGACGATACCGACGGTCACATCGACAACCTCGCACGTTTCGTCAGCCCCGCGTGCGCGCTGGTGGTGGCCCCGGCGGCGACGGATAATGCCTGGCAGCGAGAGCTGGCGGCGAATCCTGCGCGAGTGGAGGAACAGTGTGCCGCGCGCGGCTTGGCAATGGAGGTGCGTACCCTGCCATTGCCCATGAAATTTGTTGCCAGGACCGGGTTGCCGGCAAGTTACGCGAACTTTCTAATCGCCAATCAGGTTGTGTTGATGCCGGTCTACGGCGACCCGGCCGACGATCGGGCGTGTGCGATTGTAGCCAGCTGCTTCCCGGGTCGCGAACTGATTCCCATCGACTGTCGTGAGCTAATCGTTGGCCTCGGTGCGTTACACTGCCTGTCGCAACAGATTCCCGTTTGAATTTTTAATTGTTTTTGTGCAGGAAACACCATGACTGAATTGACTACGCTTGCCACGACGCGCGTTTTTGGCGGCACCCAAACGCGCTTTCGCCATTCATCCACGAGCTGCAATGCGCCGATGACCGCGACGGTGTTTGTGCCCGACGGTGTTGAACGTCCGCCGGTGGTGCTGTGGCTGTCGGGGCTAACCTGTACCGATGAGAACTTTATGCAAAAGGCCGGCGCGCAGCGCGTGGCCGCGATGCTTGGCATAGCGCTGGTTGCGCCGGATACCAGCCCGCGTGATCTTGGCTTTGATGGCGAGGACGACAACTGGGATTTTGGCAGCGGCGCGGGTTTCTACGTCAACGCCACGCGAGCACCGTGGTCGGCGCACTACCAGATGTTTGATTACGTCACCAAAGAACTGCCGCAAGTCGTAACCAAAGGCTTCGGTTTGTCGGAGCGCTGGGCCATTAGCGGCCACTCGATGGGCGGCCACGGTGCGCTCGTTGCGGCGTTGCGTAACCCCGAGCAGTTTGTGAGCGCCTCCGCCTTCGCGCCTATCGCCAACCCGACGCAATGCGGTTGGGGACACAAAGCATTTAACGGCTATTTGGGCCACGATGAATCGACCTGGCAGCAGTACGACACCGTGTGTCTTTTAGAAGCGGCGCAACAGGTGCCGCCGATGCTGGTAGATCAAGGCTCGAGCGATGAGTTCCTGAGCGAGTATCTGCATTTCGATGCGTTGGTCGCGGCGGCCGAGGCGTACCCACAGCAAATCACCGCGACGCTTCGCGACGGCTATGACCACAGCTACTATTTTATTGCCACGTTTATCGAAGCGCATTTACGCTTTCATCATCAGCATCTGGTTTCGGGCGCATGAGCCAGACGGTGGCCTTTATTGGCCTTGGCGTCATGGGCTATCCAATGGCGGGGCATTTAGTGTCCGCAGGGAAAAAAGTGCGGGCGTTTAATCGCACGCAGTCGGTGGCGGAGCGCTTTGGCGCCGAGCACGCGGCCACGGTTGCGGCAACACCTGCGCAGGCGGCGCGCGATGCCGACGTGGTCTTTTTGTGCGTTGGCAACGATGACTCAGTTCGTGATGTCGTGCTTGGGCCGGACGGTGCGTTGGCCGCAATGCGCCGTGATGCTACGTTGGTGGATCACACCACCGCATCGGCGACGTTGGCGCGCGAGTTGGCGCAAGCGGGCGAGCGCGTCGGTGTGCACGTAGTCGATGCGCCGGTCTCCGGCGGCGAGGTGGGAGCTCAAAACGGCGCACTGAGCATCATGGCCGGCGGCACGCAGGCGGCGTTCACGAACGCCGATGCCGTATGGGGTTGCTACGCCAAGCAGGCCACCCACATTGGTCCGGCCGGCTGCGGCCAGCAGGCGAAAATGATCAATCAGATCTGCATCGCCGGCGTACTCCAGGGATTGTGCGAGGGCGTGGCGCTGCTCGAAGCCAGTGGCCTGGACGGCGAGCGAGTGTTCGAGGCGATTGGCGGCGGCGCGGCTCAATCTTGGCAAATGAACGAACGCGCGAACACGATGCTTGCGCGCAAATTCGATTTTGGCTTCGCGGTCGATTGGATGCGTAAAGACCTGGGGCTAGCTTTGGATGAGGCCGAGCGTCACGGTGTGGCGTTGCCGCTTACCCGTGATGTGGATGCGCTGTATGCGCAGGTGCAGTCAATGAGTGGCGGGCGCCTGGATACCTCAAGTTTGCTGCTGGCGCACGACGCGAAAAAAAGCGATTAGTGTCAGGCGGGCAGGCCCTGCGGCGAGTCGTCACGGTAGTACGCCTGCACACGCGGATCCATGATCCGTCGCCACAGTGGCGGACACCACGCCAGCACCATCATGGTCGCGTAGCCCGCCGGCAATTGCGGGCTGTCATCAATATGACGCAGCACCTGGTAACGGCGTGCCGGGAACTCGTGATGATCAGAGTGTCGCTGCAGCTGAAACAACAGCATGTTGGTCAGTAGGTAATTTGAGTTCCACGAATGTTGATGTGTGGTGCGCTCGTATTTGCCGTTGGCTTTGCGTTTGCGAGTCAGGCCGTAGTGCTCCAGATAGTTCACCGTTTCAAGCGTGATGATCGCCATCATGGACTGCAGCAAAAAGAACACGAGCCCAGCCAGACCAAACCACATCGTCAGTGCAGCGGCGATGGCCAGCGACACAGCGTACCCACGCAGCAGTTCATTTCGATGGCTAACGACCGGCAGTCCTTTGCGTTGCAGGCGCTCACGTTCCAACGTCCAGGCGCAGAGCACGTTGCCGGCAATGGCGCGTGGCAAAAAATGGAACAGCGATTGGCCAAGGGCGGCCGACGATTGGTCGCGTGGGGTGGAAACGTGCAGATGATGGCCGCGCAGGTGTTCGATACGAAAGCCTGAGTAGCAAACCATGGCCAGCAGTAGATCGCCGAGCAGGCGTTCATGACGCGTGTTTTTGTGGATGAGTTCGTGGGCCGCGTTGAAGCCAAGCGCGCTGCCGATAGCACCGTGGGAGAGGGCCCAGCCCAGCAGACCGATGGGGCCCAACAGATCAAAATTTGCCATGCCCCAGGCGCCGAACCACAGCGAAGCGATCATGACCGGAACGCAAAGGTAGGTCAGTCTGCGGTAATAACGATCCTCCGACAGCGTCTCGAAATTGGCGGTTTGCAGATTGACCGGATCCTTGCCGACGAGCCTGTCGAGAATCGGGATCAGCGCAAAGAGAAACAGCAGCGTAAAAAATGCCAGCGCATCCGCGTAGCCGATGCGCTGCCACAGCCAAACACCGATCCACGGCAGTAAAGGCGGTGTCAGGAAGATCAGGTAGCCAAAGCGTTTAACGTGGCCGTGGCGGGCGGTGCGTGTGATCGACATGGGATTACGCTCTGGAAATACGATAAGATCAGGCTACGCTTTTTCGTCGGATTGTCAAATTGTAGGACAAAATATGCCAGGCCTCACACCCACACCACTGCGGTTCCAACCGGCTGTCCCGGAACAGATTGCCGATCATCTGCAGGCTCAAATCGTGCGCGGCGAGCTGGCCGCGGGCACGCGCATCGCCGAGGCACGTGTCACTGAAGCGCTGGGCGTCAGTCGCGGCCCGGTGCGCGAGGCGCTGCGAATATTGGTCAGTCGCCATCTGGTGGTCATCGAACCGCGTCGCGGCGCGCGGGTCACGCCATTTGGACTGACGGATGTGCAGGCTCTGTATGACCTGCATCGAGAGCTGCTCACCCTGTTGGCTTTGCGCGTGTCTGAGCTGCTCGACGAGACGATGCTCGCGACGCTGGCGACGTTTCGCGCCGACGTACGCGAGGCCGCGGGGCAGGGTGATGCGCTCGCTTTGCTCAAACGTTGCGATGCCTTCATGGACGGTGCCTGCGAGCTGATCGGCAATGTCTACCTGCGCGATACGCTCGGTCGTCTCGCGCCGGCGTTTGACCGGGCGCATTATCTGGCGTTGGCCACAGCGGAAGATCAAACCCGTCTGCTGGGCGATTTTCTGGACGCCTTGATGGCGGCAGTCATCGGGCGGGAGCGCGATCGAATACGGGAGCTCGTGGCCAATTACGCGCGCGGACAGGTGCGTGCCATCGCCGCCGTGCTCGCGGTGTGACATAACGCAGATATCCGGTCAAACCCCGGGTTCACTCGGAGCACATTCGGGTTTATATTCAATGGACATAACCACGTATGGATGCGCGGTGCGCTCGCAAGAGCGCTTTCACGGAAGAATAAAGGACAAGCAATGACCCTAACGGTTGCCCAGCCGACGATTCGTCGGCGCGAAGTATTGAATTGGCTCGAAGAGAGCTCCGCGTTTCAGTCGCTATCTGCTGAAGATCTTGGGCACTTTCTGCCCTCCATTCGAATATTGAATTTCAAACCGATGGATCGCGTTATCGGCGAAGGGCGCTTCTCGGCGGCGCTTTATATTGTGATCAGCGGTCACTTCAAAGTATTGCGTCCATCGGGTGTCGTCATACCGATGTTGCAGCCCGACGAACTGGACGCTCTGTATGAGTTTCATCCCGGCGATTGTTTTGGCGAGTATTCGCTCATCGACAATCAGCCGGCATCGGCGTCTGTCGTCGCGGCAGAAGCGGCGCAGGCGATTCAGATTCCGCGGCGCGATTTCAATTCGGTGCTGATGTCGGATTACCGCATTGCGAAAACGGTGTATCACAATTTGCTGCTGTTGCTGACAGGACGTCTGCGCCGCAGTTTGCGCGTTTAGCTTTTATTGTCGTCGTCGTTGCGGCTAACCGCACGCGTCAGCACCGGTGGTGCGTTGACGGGACGATTGAGCACGGGCACGCGTACCGGTTTGTCCGCGATTTTCGGCGCTGGTTTTGGCGCATTGGCCGCCTCGTTGAGTGCCTGTATTTGCGCCTGGCTCTTGGCCAATTCCGTTTTGAGTTTTGCTACGGCGTTGGCATAGGTCGCTTGCGTGCGTGCACTCGTTTCGAGCTTTTGTGTGAGCTCCCGGGCGGTTTGCTCACCGCGTTCGAGATCTGAGCGCAGACGCTGAATTTGCTCGTCGGTCTGATGGCGCACTGATTTCAACGCATCGCGCAACGCCAGATTGGCGGTGGCGAGCTCTTCTTCACGCTGTCCGTGACCCTGCTCCTCGCGCTGCAGTGCCTCGTTCAGGCCGCCTACTTTCTGCTGCGCTTCGTGCAGTTGTCCCGCCAGTGCTTCGCGCTCCTTGCGCGCCGACAAAATAATTTGATCAATCTCCGTGGCTTTGGCCACATACTCGGCGCGAGATTTTGTCAGGGCTTCTTCGTGGCTTGCCAGACGTGTTTCGAGATGCGTCTCTACATCGCGCCACTGCGTGTCGCGCGCGTCGAGCTCTTGCTGCGCCGTTGCAAGCTGTGACTGCGCATCTACGAGTTCAGCGTTACGTGCCGTTAGTTCTTCTTGCGTGGAAGCGCTCTGCGTTTGTTCGGATTCGAGTTCGGAGTTAAGCCGTGCAATGTGTGTTTCGCGCTGTTCGATGCTGTGTCGCAATGACACACGGCGGACATTCTCGCGCCGCGCACGCGCCGCCGCTTCGTCATGCGCACTGCGCGTCGCGGCCAGATTGTCGGCCAGCAACGCACGCTCCTGTGCCAGCGCGTCGACGCGCGCGACGATCTCATTTTCGCGGGCAATCCAGTCGTCAAGTTGCGCCTGCAGCTGCGAGCAGCGTCCCTCTAGCTGCGTGCGGTCGTGCAACGCCTCATCGATACGGGCGGCCTGTTGTTGCAACTCCGCCGCGTGAGCCTGCGCGTCGTCGCGCTCTGAATTAGCCGCTTTGAGTTTGGGCAGCAACGCGTTGAGTGCGTCATTGACACGGATAGACTCCGACTCGGTCATGCGCAGGCACGCGTTGCTATCTTCGAGGTCGAGTTCCAGCGCTCGCTCGAGATCTTGCACGATTTCCAGTCGCTCACGGACGCGCTGCACACTGTGTTTGGCGTTACGGTGCAGCGTTTCCAGATCCACAGCGACGGCGTCAGCGACCGGTTCGATGGGGGCTTCCAAAGTGCTGCCCATGTCCAGTGCGAGCGCTTCCAGTTCGCCAAATTCGGTTTCAAGTTCGGCGCGCTGGGTCTGTTGGTCGTTCAGTTGATCACGCAGATGGGCAAGGGCGCCGGACTCTTGCTCAAGCGTCGCTTCGAGTTGCGTAATTTTTTCGGCGCGTTCCTGCGCCACAAGCTCGGTACCGCTGAGCGACTGGTCACGTTCACCAAGCTCGCGCCGCAGATCAGCGATGTCCTCACGCGCAGATTCGTTTGCCCCTTGCGATTCTTGCGTTTGCAGCGTCTGCGCCTTGAGTTCGCCCTGCAGTTTGCTGATCTGAAAACCACGCGAATCGGCGGCGTTTTTGTACAGTCGCATGCTGTCAGCGGCGTCTTTTAGAATACGCGTGAGTGCGGACTGTTCTTCGAGCTTTTGCTCGAGCGGCGCTACCTGTTCAGCAAGCGTGCGTGCCGCAATGAGTTGCTGCGTGGTGTCGTCCAGTTCGCCGCGCAGATCGGTTGCTTCACCATCCTTGCGCCGCAGGTCGGCTTGCAACGTGTCCACCGTGGGCTGCCAGGCGGCCATGCGATCACGCACCTCTCCGAGTGAGGCCACCTGATCCACATGAAGTTGCAAATCCTGACGCAGGTGTTCGAGGGTAGCGTCGCGCTCGTCGAGCGCCTCACGGGCCTCACGCAGGGACGTCTCAAGTGTGTCGCGCTCGCCGGTCAGCGTATCGATCATCTTGCGCGATTGGGATTCCAGGTCAGCACGTTGACGCTCGGCATTCTGCGCCATGGTCTCCGCGCGTGCTTCAGCATCGGTGCGGTGCGTCTGAAATTGCGTATCGGCATCATGGAGCTGTGTCGTGAGCTCGGCGTTGGCATCGCGCTGCGCGCTCAGATCGGCGGCGGTTTGCGCCAATTGGACGTCGGCGTCGAGCAGCGCCTTTTCAAAGGCGACGGTGATCACGCGTTGCTCAATGCCTTCTTCATCCAGCGCAGCGATCTGCTCCGCGGATGCCTTCGAGTTTTGGTCGGTGTCGGCGAGGGCTTGCACCATTTCGGCGATACGCGCATCGCGATGGGCAACTTCTTCCCCGCGGCTGATGAGTTGCGCATTGGCCTGCGCGATGTCGTTGTCGCGTTGTGCGATGGTGGCTTGCAGTGCGACGGCTTTTTCCTGAGCTTCCCCAAGGCTGGTCTCCACGCTGCTCAGCTGCAGGGCCAACTCGTCGCGCGCCGCTTCGGTGGTGTGCAGATCGTCCTCAACCGCGGCCAGCCGTTCGCGCAACGCGCGCATGGCATTGGCATTGACCTGGTCGACGGCTTCATCGCGCTCGAATACCGGCGCGCTGCGTTCTTCGCGCTGTGGCTCAACCAGCGCGACGGTTTCGGCGGGCTGTCCGCGCCAGGCTCGCATGAATGCCATGCCCAAAAGGCTGGCCCCCAACAGCAGCCCCAACAGCGGCAAATTAATCTGCTGCCAAAACGGGGCGGGTGCCGTATCGGGCGTGGCCCGTGGCTTGGCGGCGGCGTTGCTTGGAAGCTTGGACAGGCGCGGGCTCATCTTTAGCGCAAAGCCGCTGGGCGCTCGCAACGGTGCGGCGGGTGCTGCTACGGGCGATTCGGCCATTGGGCTCGAGGCCGCGCCAAACTCAAAGTGCTGGGCAGTGAGGGCTAAGCCCCCGAGCAGGCTTAGGAAAAGTGCGATCAGGATCAGTCGGCGCATGGATTTCGCATCTTCGGTCCGGTGGGGTCCTTATAACAAGTGTACCCGTACCGCGACGTGTGGCTCTTTAGCCGCAGACTCTACGTAGTTTTGTGTTTTCTTTCAAACCTTTACGCCGCGGCGCCCGGAAGTTCGGCCACTCATGGATAAATATACAGTAAATCGCTATATTCGCGGCATGAGCGAGGCGGCGTATTTAAGCGAACTTAATCCGGAGCAACGATCCGCTGTCCTGCATGGCAAGGCACCGCTGTTGGTGGTCGCCGGGGCGGGTACGGGGAAAACGCGTACGCTCACGCATCGGGTCGCGCATCTTGTTGTGAGTGGGCACGACCCGGCGGCAATGATGCTGCTGACCTTCAGCCGCCGCGCGGCGGCTGAAATGACCCGACGTGCACGCGACATCGCGGCCACTGCACTGCGCGCCGACAATCGCCACGGTGCCATCGCACTGCCGTTCAGCGGCACGTTTCATGCGCTGGCGCATCGGTTTTTACGCGAATACGCCACGGCACTGGGCCTCGATCCCGACTTCACTTTGATGGATCGCGGTGACTCCGCCGATCTGCTCGCGGTGGCACGTCAGGAACTCAAATTAGCCGCGGGTGAGCGACGATTTCCAACCAAAGATACGTGCCTGGATGTCTACTCGCGCAGCGTTAATGCGCAGCGTCCATTGCAAGATACATTGGCCGCGGTTTTCCCCCAGCACGCGCACTGGCTGGAAGAATTAAAGCGTTTGTTCCGGCGTTACGTAGAGCTCAAACAAGAAGCGCACGTTCTGGATTTCGACGATCTGCTGTTGTACTGGTTTCACATGTGTCAGAACCCGGTGTTGGCGGCAGAACTGAGCGGCCGGTTTGAACACATCTTTGTGGATGAGTATCAGGATACTAATCGGCTGCAGGCCGGTATTATTTTAGCGCTGCGACCCGACGGCGCGGGCATTACTGCCGTGGGCGACGACGCGCAGGCCATCTACGGGTTTCGCTGTGCACGCGTGGAAAACATGCTCGAATTTGAGCAGCAGTTTGAGCAACCCGCGCAGGTGTTAAGCCTGACCCAAAACTATCGCTCGCAGCCCGACGTGCTGGCGCTGTCCAACGCGCTGATGGCAGACGCGCACAGCGGCTTTAAAAAGCACCTAACCTGTGATCGTGAGGCGCTTGGCAAACCGAAACTTGTTCGCGTGGCCGACGAGGACGCCCAAGCGATTTACGTTGCCGATGCCGTTTTGGCAGCGCGGGAAAAAGGCGTGCGTTTGATGGATCAAGCCGTGCTGTTTCGCAATGCGCAACACGCCCACAGTCTGGAGCTCGAACTGGGCCGTCGCGACATTCCGTTTGTGAAATATGGCGGCCTGCGTTTTTTAGAAGCCGCACACATTAAAGATTTTCTGGCGCTCATGCGCTTTGCGTGCAATCCGCGCGAGCGCAGTGCGGCACAGCGCCTGTTGCTGCTCATCCCGGGGATCGGGCCAGTGCGGGCGAAGCGTGTGTGGCATGCCCATCAGCAGTCGGGCTTCGATCTGCGCCACTTGGGCCATGCCGAGATGCCCGCGGCGGCGCACGAGACGTTTGCGGCACTGGCCGGCAAATTGGCGGCGATCGCCGATGGCCAGATGCGTTGGCCCGAGTCGTGCGCCAGTTTGCTTGATTGGTATTTGCCCCTGCTCAAAGCGCGCTACGAAGCGTCGGAAACCCGGCAGGGGGATTTGCAGCACATGTGCGAGCTGGCGGCGCGATACGATGATGCGGCAAGCTTTCTCAATGCATTTACGCTGGATCCGCCCTCGGCCACCAGCGATCTTGCCGGTCCGCCCAAGCTGGATGATGATTACTTAATACTGTCGACTGTGCACTCTGCGAAGGGTCTCGAATGGGACAATGTCTTTGTATTGAATGTGGTCGATGGCACATTCCCATCCGAGTTTGCCTGCGGAGACGCCGCTCTAATTGAAGAGGAGCGCAGGCTGTTATACGTTGCGATGACCCGAGCGAAGAATCAGCTTCATCTCATGCACCCACTACGTTTTTTTGTCACCCATCAGCCGCGTCTGGGCAGCCAGCACGTATTTAGCGCGCCCAGTCGTTTTCTGACCCCCGCGCTCACCGAGCTGTGTGAGTCGCAGTACGTTGGCGAGACGGCCACAGGCGTTACGACGCGGGGCACCGCTGTGGTGGATGTGCCCGGCTTGGTGCGAGATCTTTGGTAGCCGACGCGCGTCCCCAGTTTCAATGTGACAACGTCATTGTGCTGTGCACAGGCAATATTTGTCGTTCTCCGATGGCCGAGGCGCTGTTGCGCGTTGCCTTCGAGCCCGCTCAGGTCAGTTCAGCAGGCGTGGGCGCTCTGGTGGGGCATAGCGCCGATGCGAATGCGATTCGGCTCATGGCCGCCAAGGGTTACGACATTACTCAGCATAAAGCGCGCGCTTTCGATGGCCAAATGGGTCTGGCCCATGACCTTGTTCTCACGATGAGTTTGTCGCAGCGCCATCATGTGGAACGAGAATGGCCGCTGTTGCAGGGCCGCGTGTTCACGCTGGGTTTTTTTGATGATGCGGATATCGAAGATCCTTATCGTCGTGGTGACGCCGCTTTTCGACAGGCGTTGGTCGATATCGAAAAAGGTGTGGCCGCCTGGAAAAAACGGTTGGGTTTGTGAAGCGCCGGGCGCGAGCCATGTTGATCGGTGCCGTGGTGGGGAGTGCGGTGGCGGTACTGGGCCTGCTCGCGGCGCGGGCATTTACTCCGTCATTGCATGTCGCATCGGTGCTCATGGTGGTGTCGGATCGCCCGGCGGTTTTTGACGATAACGACGAGGCGTTACGCGCGGCGCAGCGCGATACTCGCGACACCCTGACGAAGCGGGTCAGTGATCCAAAACTCCTGCCGCGAATCGTGCGTGAGAATCAGGTACCCAAAGCTGCAGCGGCGGAATTTTCGCGCACTGTGCGGTCACAGGCGCTCGAGGAGCGACCCTCGTTTGTGGCGCTGACCGCGGAGTCCCACGATCCGCAAGCGCTGGCTGTATTGCTGGATGCAACCGTTGAGTCACTGCTGCAGGCCGATGCGCGGCGCGCGTTGCTGGCGCAGGACGATCAAATTACCGCTCTCAACGATCTCGAAGCCCAAGTCGTGGAAGAGGACCGCGTAGCGCAGCAGAAACTCATCGGCGTCAAACTACCGCCGTGGGCGCGCGCCAGCGCGACGGCGTTGGGATTGCTGGATGCACGCATTTTTTCAGTGTCGCTCGCTCCCTATCTTGGGCGTCCGCCGACCATGTTTGAGGCGATGGAAATGATCCGCACGCAGCGTGATATCGACGTC
Organism: Gammaproteobacteria bacterium; assembly: GCA_045106455.1. Classification (GTDB taxonomy): domain Bacteria; phylum Pseudomonadota; class Gammaproteobacteria; order Steroidobacterales; family JBCCMA01; genus JBCCMA01. The sequence goes on along the minus strand of JBGCEL010000049.1, from coordinate 45,086 downwards.
CTCATGCAGAGCATCGGGGGCACGCCCGCGGTGACGGCTGGGCATTTTGCCGCTGCCAGGCAACGCGCGTCGACCGCGGCACGGCGTGCGCATCTGGTGCACACGCGTCAGAACGTGCTTGAACTGGACCCCGGCAAAGATGGACTCCAGGTCATTCAGTTCGCCCGCCCGGTGCCCGTACCGCCACCGCGGCGACGCATGCTGTGGATCGCGCTGGTCGGCGGTTCATTGGGGGCGCTCGCGGGATTTTTACGTTTCATGGGACGGCCGGAAGGTCGTAAAAGCCGCGACGGTCCGACGCTGGAGTCGCATGTGCACGTCCGGGTTTTAGGCACCATGGCGAGCGCATTGGTCGACTATGCACAGCGCAAACATCGACCGCTGGCGCAAACTCATCCGGATCACTTGGCGGTCGAAGCCGTGCGTAGTCTGGCGACGGCACTCACGATTACCGCTGCGAGCTCGTCGCGAACGGGACCTGTGATCATGGTCAATGCAGACAGCGAACAAAATGCCGGTCACGTGCTGGCCAATCTTGCGATGTTGGCCGCCGTGCGCAATGAGCGTGTGTTGTTGATCGACACGCAGGGCGAGGGCAGCGTGCTGGGCGATTTGTTTACCACCGGCACGCGAACGCTGCTGTCGACGTCGGTGGACGTTAATGAACTCGAAGATGCTCTACCTAAACGCAAAAGCGGCGGCCGCATTCGATATGTGGTGGCGGAAAACTCCGACACCGACGATCCCCCGGTGCCCGGCGCGTTTGCAAGCTACTTCGATCGCATATACATCCGCGCACACAGCATCGAGCGAGCGGCGCGATTGGCATCCTGCTACGACGGCGCGGCCGGTGTTTTAGTGGGGCATCATTCGATGCCTATTCGCGACTGGCAGGAAGCACGCGACAAATGGCGTGATGCCTCGGATTCTCTTATCGGACTGGTGCAATGCGGCCACACCATTGAAGAACGGCTCTACGTTCAACCGATAACATAACTTTACGCGCCAGTGTCGGTGTGTTTTACAGACGCACCTTTGACGGTCCAGACCAAAATTACCTTTGCCTTTTCAATTCATCTGTTTGCGTGTCTTGGCACGCAGCTTGCTTTGCATTGGGCAACAAGAGAGGACAAGTCGGCCGCAGTGTCGACACGATCGAGGGGAGAGGCACGCAGAGGGCGAGAGAGGGCCATTACCACTAAGAGTAATGCCCGACAGAGCGAGACGGAAAAAGTTAGTGACAAGCTCAGGGTCGAAAAACAAAAGCAATACCGACCACGCGCGAAAATAAGAAACGGATGCTATGACATCTGCGACTCATCAGAACCCGCTGCAAAGCGGGTTTTTTTTTGGCTTGTTGATTCGAATTGTTGCGGTTGGTCCGACGTCCGGTTTGTTTGGGGTGGCGCGGGGTTCGCATTGTTGCGGTTGGCCCGGCGTCCGCTTCGGTGGGTATACCCCTGGGACCGCCCGAGGACGGGCTAACAACCCAGGCGCATACCCACCGAAGCGGACGCCGAACCAAGTGCGTAATTCGAACCCCGCGCGCTTGGGGGGGGGTTAAGAGCAAGAATGAAGAGGTGCCAGCCGCTCGTGCAGCGCGCACCGAGTAGCGCGACGCTCGATCAGGCTAAGCCGCTAGAGGCGCCCCCACCCAAAGCTTCGACTCAATTAGGGGAGTGGTAGTGAGGGGTTTTGCTCTGGGTTGTTAGCCCGTCCTCGGGCGGTCCCAGAGTGAAACCCCTCACTCCCGCTCACCGGGATCGAAGCGCACCAAGCCGACCCCGGGATCGAAGCGCACCAAGCCGACCTGCCACTAGCGGGCAAAATATCTAGCCGAGAAGCCCAAGCGCCAGCTTGCGCCGCAGCAAGTCGTCCAGTCGCGATTCGTCCAGTTCGTCTTCCATGCCGTTGCCGGGAAATTGATACGCCCAGCGATAGAGTTGTCGTGCGTGTTCGAGATCGCCGCCGAGCAAAGACGGTTCAGCGCATACTGCATCGAGCTCGCGCACGACGTCGCGACTCATCGGCTCGTACAGGCCGTCGAGGGTGGTCATCGGATCATCCCCATCGTTGTGCCCTTCCTGGAACCAGGCCATGGCATTGAACTGGAATTTTCGCGCGCGCGGGTAGAACGACACCATGAGATTCCAGTCGTCGCCGTCTTTGTTTTGGTCGCCGGCACTGCGAAAGTCGGAGCGTACAATCAGCGACGGGATGTCGAGCATCTTGGCGAGCATGAATTCGACCACGGTGCCGGAGTCGAGATCGTCGCCGTCAAAATTAAACAGCGCCAGATCGCAGTGCATCACTTGCAACAGATCCTGATTGCGAATGGCAACGGCCCGGTTGGAGGCTTGTTCCAGATTTTGGGGCAGCACGCAGCGATAGCGTTGCTGTGACGCGGTTTCGATATGACGTGCCAAAAGCGCGTTGCCTACGAGATCTTTGTGATCGAAAATATCGCCGGCGAAATAGATGCTAAGCGTTTTGTCCATGTTGTTTACACCGTACCGAAGTAGCGATCGCCGTAGTCACCCAAACCCGGTCGGATGTATTTGTTGGCATCGAGTTCGCGGTCTACCGCGGCGGTCACGATGGTGACGTCGTCGTGTTCTTCTTGCAGTCGCGCGATGCCCTCGGGCGCCGCCACAATGCACACGGCCGAGATGTTCTTGCCGCCGGCGCGTTTTATAGAACTAAGCGTGTCGGACATGGAGCCGCCGGTCGCGAGCATCGGATCGATAACACAAACGCGACTGTGTTCGAGATCGTCGGGTAATTTGCAGTAATACTCGGACGCTTTGGCCGTGGCCTCATCGCGCTCCAGTCCGACGAAGCCCACCCGCGCGTCAGGGATCAGTTCCATGCCGGCAAACAGCATGGCCAATCCTGCGCGCAGTACCGGCACAAAGACCACCGGCTCGGCGCAGCGTTCTCCGGTCACGGCCTCGAGCGGCGTATCGACCGTGACACTTTGCTGCGGCAGCGTTCGTGTGGCCTCCAGCAGCAGCATGCGGGAAACCCGCTGGGAGTGGCGTCGGAAATCGGCCATTGAGAGTGTTTTGTCGCGCAGCGCGAGCAGTGACTCGTCGGCGATGGGGTGAACAAGCTGAATGAGTTGACTCATGATCCCGTCCAAAGAATTGAAACAATGCAGCCGGTCATCTGAGTGGCCAGTGTGCCGGCAAGTACGGCGCGCAGACCGAAGCGGGCGATGTCGGGGCGGCGCTCGGGCGCCATGCCGCCAATGCCGCCGATCATAATGGCGATGGAGCTAAAGTTGGCAAATCCGCACAGGGCGTAGGAGGCGATCACGGCAGACCGCGGATCCACTGTGCCGTTTTCAATGTACTTGCCAAGCTCAACGTAGGCGACGAATTCGTTGGCCACCGTTTTGATGCCGATCAAAGAACCGATTTCCCGGGCATCGCTCCAGGGAATACCCATGAGCCATGCGAACGGCGCCAGCACCCAGCCAAATATTCTCTCCAGCGTGAGAGCTTCGATTCCGACGATGCCACCGGCCCAGCCGATAAACGCATTGAGCAGTGCGACAATGGCAACGAAGGCGATTAGCAGTGCGCCGATGTTGGCGGCCAGTCGCAGCGCGGCGAGTGCGCCCTCAGCCGCCGCATCGATGGCGTTGACGGTGGTGCGCTCGACGGCGAAGTTGTTATCGCCCAAGGTGAGTGGCGTGCCGTCCTCGGGCACCATGATCTTGGCAATCAGCAACGCGGCCGGTGCGGACATCAGGCTGGCCGTCACCAAATGTCCGGCGAACTCGGTGCCGAGCATCTGTGTGTACGCCAGCATCACAGAGCCGGCGACCGTGGCCATGCCGACGGCCATTAGCGAGAACAGCTCCGACTGCGTCATGCGTTGGATGTAGGGCTTTACGAGCAGGGGTGCTTCGGTCTGACCGACGAAAATATTGGCGGCCGCGGCCAGGCTCTCAACCCCTGACACGCCCATGGCCTTCGACAAAACACGCGCAACCTGACGCACCAGAAATTGCGCAATGCCCCAGTGGTAGAGCACCTGAAACAGCGCGCCAAGCATGATGATGCCGGGCAGCACATTGAGGACAAACGAAAACCCGGTGTCCATGAGCGGACCAAACATGAAGCGCGAGCCTTCATCGACAAAGCCCAACAGGCGGGTAACGCCCGTGCTCATGCCAACAAAGAAATTCTGACCGGCATCGGACACCAGTAGAAACAGGCCGAGGGCAAATTGAATGCCGAGGCCCCACAGCACCACCCGCAGAGGAAAGCGGCTGCGATTCGTGGAAAATAACCAGGCGATGCCAAGCAGAACGAGGACGCCGAAGCCGGCGATCAGGCGAGAGGACAAATCATTCAAAACAGCGCCTTTGAGCGTGGTGAGTCGCAGACGCAGACACTATCAGCATAACGGTCGCGGGTCACTGTGCCGTTGACCGCATGACGCTGGTAAACTCAAACCGACTGGACTGACTTCGATAGGAAACCATCAGGCATGTTGAGCAACCATTTCGGGCATCAGAGCCGCGGTTTTTTCGCCGCCGTGATCCTTGTGTTCGCCGCTTTCGGCGCCGGCTGCGTGAGCGTGCCGGTCGCAAGCAATGACCCTGCGCAGGTGTTTGCCGCGCTGCGTGACGATCCCGTCCGTGTCGCGGCCTTTATGCGCGCCATGCCCAAAGGTGGCGACATCCATCATCATCTGGTCGGCGCGCCAACGCCGGAGCAGTTTCTGGCGCTTGCTGTGGAGCAGGGCTATTGCCTGAACCCTGAGACGCTGGACGCGGCGGCGGGGCCTTGTCGCGCGCCGCAAATCCCGTTTGCGCAGGCCGCGCGGCAGCCGGCACTGGTGGATGCGCTGCGTGATTTGTGGTCCATGCGCCGCTTTGATGCCGGTGATGATGATGCACCCGCGCATTTTTTCGGCGTGTTTCCGAAAATTTGGCCGCTGGTGGCTGATCGTGGTGCGGTGCTTGCCGCACTCAAGACACAGGCTGTCAGCGAAAACCTGCTCTATCTCGAGACGCAGCTACAGGCGCCGCCGCCCACGGACACACTGCGTGCTGCGGCGATGGAGATTGGCGCGACAGATGGCGTCATACCGATGCGTAACGCGCTAATGGAATCCGGGGCGTTGGAGCGCTCTGTGCTCGAGGCGACGGAGCTTCTGCGCGAATACGATCGCACCGCCGCGCGGCGGCTTGGCTGCGACGGCCGAAGCGAGCGCAGTGCGGCTTGCGATGTGGCGCACCGCTATCAAGTTTACGCATTGCGCATCTTGCCCAACCCGATGGTGTTCGCGGACATGGTGCTGGCGTTTGAGCTGGCGCAGCGCATGCCCGAAGTGGTGGGTGTCAATGTGGTGGGCTTCGAGGGCGATGCAAATTCACTCGCTAATTATTCTTCGCACATGCAGGCGCTGGGCGAGCTCAAGCGTATTTATCCCGGCGTGCAACTGGCGCTTCATGCGGGCGAGATCACGGCGCGCGAAGCGAATCAGGACGCACTGCAAACCCATGTTCCCGAGGCCGTGTATGTCGCCGGTGCGGCGCGTCTTGGGCACGGCAATGCGATTGCCACCAGCGCGGCGCGCACCACACTGCTTGAAGACCTGGCATTTACCGGCACGGCGGTGGAGATTTCACTCACCAGCAATGCGCTGCTGCTGGGGCTGACCGATGATCGGCATCATTTAAAGTTGCTTATGGATGCCGGCGTGCCGGTGACGTTGAATACCGATGATGCCGGCATTTTTGGCACCAACTTAAGTCGTGAGTACGCGCTTGCTGCCCGTCGTTATCCGTGGCTGAGCTACGCTGATTTCAAAACGCTTTCGCGTCGTTCGCTGGAGGTGTCGTTTCTGGACGGACCGAGCTTGTGGCTCGATGGTCAGGTTGGCGTGCCGGTGGCGGTCTGCGCTGACACGGCGTCGGATGGGTGTGCAGCGTATGCCAGCGCCAGTGCAAAGGCCCGCTTGCAGGTTGAGCTTGAGGCGCGCTTTGCAACGTTTGAGACGGCGGTTGTGCGGGGCGAATTTTGAGTACATACCGCAGCCTGTTGATCGTGCTGCTGCTGTGCGCACCATGGGCACAGGGCTCGACAGTGCGGGGTCTGACCAAGGCGCCGTTTGAGGTGGTGCGTACCGGCGTCGTGGCAGGCAGTGCACTGCGAGAAATTAGCGGCATGGCCGTGTCACGCCGCGATGCCGACGTGCTGTGGGTGCACAACGACAGTGGCTCCAGAGCGTATCTTTACGCCATCTCGGCAGACGGTCAACCGCGTGCACGCGTGAGTCTGAAAGGCGCGACGGCCCGCGACTGGGAGGACATGGCCTCGTTCGAGTGGGAAGGGGAGCCGATGCTGGTGGTCGCGGACGTGGGCGACAACAACGGCACGCGCAGTAATTTATGGCTGCACTTTGTGCGCGAGCCCGACCTCAGCGAGGTCGATCACGATGCCGAGATTGAGATCGAGGTTGAGTGGAGCATTCCGTTTCGTTATCCGGACGGCGCGGCAGACTGCGAGGCGATCGCCGTCGACATCGATGCAGGCGAAGTGCTGTTGCTGACCAAGCGTCAGAATCCGCCACAACTGCACGCACTACCGATCAAACCCGAAGGCGCACTGCCGTTGCGCGGTTCGCGCATTGACGCTCAGAAGCGTGGTGAAGTGCGCAATATTCCGCGGCCCCAGGCGAAGGATTTGCTCGCCGATCCGATGTTTGGTCCGTACAGTTCGCAGCCCACGGCGATGGACCTGACCGCGAATGAGCTGCTGGTTTTGACGTATCGGCACGCTTATTTGTACGCGCGACAGAGCGATCAAAGCTGGTCCGATGCGGTTGCGCAGGCACCGCAGATAATCGTTTTGCCGCGCATGCGTCAAAGTGAGTCTGTCACCTTTGACGACACCGGGCGCGACGCCTTTGTAACTTCTGAGAAACGCAATGCACCGGTTTACCGTCTGCGACGCACGACCCCAGTCAATGGAGAGACTCGCCAATGAAAACTGTTTCGCTGTGGATGGCGGTAGCGCTGATCGCCGGTTGCGCGGCGCAGTGGCCGGCTGTCGACGATCCGATTACGGTCATGACGTTTAACGTCGAGAATTTGTTTGACACCACGCACGATGCGGACAAAGACGATTACACCTACCTGCCGCTAACCACCAAGCAATCCGACGAGCATCGCGCGCGCTGCGCGGACATTCGCGTTGACGGATGGCGTGCGCAGTGTCTAAACCTCGACTGGAGTGAATTTGCACTCAAGCGCAAGCTGGGCGCGATAGCGGCCTCCATTCTTGCCAACGGCGCGGACGGCCGCGGACCGGATATCGTCGTGTTGCAGGAAGTGGAGAACGTCGAGGTGCTGGAGCGTTTGCGCACGGAGTATTTGGCGGCGGCGGGATACGGACCGGCAGTGCTGGTCGAGGGCACAGATTTGCGCGGCATTGATGTCGCGTTTTTGTCACGGCTGCCGTTGGTTGGCGCGCCGGTGTTGCATCCAACCCGGTTCACACACATTGACGACCGCGCGCGCAACGATACACGCGGCATTTTAGAGGCGACCTTCGAACTGCCCGATGGCGAGCTGCTGACCGGATTTGCGGTACATTTTCCGGCGCCGTTTCATCCCACCACATTGCGCGTGCAGTCGTACCAGTTTTTGGCGACCTTGCTGGCGGCGGTACCGGCGGATCGATTGGTGTTTGCCGCCGGCGATTTCAACACGATTGCAGCGGAAAAAGACGTACTGGACACCTATGTCGCGCCGGATTGGACGCTGGCGCATCGTGCCGGTTGCGAGGATTGCCGTGGCACACACTATTACGCGCCCAATGACGACTGGTCGTTTCTGGACATGATTTTGGTCTCCACGGCGCGCTCCGGCGTCGATGCCGGGCGTTGGGTGCTCGATCCGGCGCAGACGCGCGTGGGCAATGCCTGGCCGGCGCAGTCGACTCAGGCAGGTGTTCCGCGGCGTTTTGATCCCGGGACCGGACGCGGCGTATCGGATCATTGGCCCTTGCTGGTGTCGTTTGTGCGTCGCTAGTATTGGACTTAGTCTTATTATGCATTGATCTGCATTCGAGCCCGCTGTACTTTTTTGCGACCGGGCGCGGAGCGGATGTGAAGTATTTCACATAATTTACATTCCCCTTGAGCTATTCTCCGCCCATCGACCAGAGTGGCCTGAAGAGCTGTGGGTCGAGCCTGAGGTGCCCTCAGGCCACTAATTTTTAAAGGATCATCGTGGCAGTTCGGATTCTCAATCACTACGTCCATATGCAGGTCTTTCTGCTTGGAGCGCTGGAATTTTGTGCCCTGATCGGTGGGGTATACGCCGGCGTCTATCTGCGATTTGCTGGTGACATGGACAATGTTTTCGGCTCCGTGGGCACCATGTGGCATCGCGCACTGTTTTTCGCGGTGGTCATTATGCTGAGCATGACGGCCATGGGGCTTTACCACGCCCGTTTGCGCCCACGCCGCAGCGGTATTGCCGTCAGACTGATCGTGAGTTTTATCTTTGGCGGCGGCGCGCTCGTTCTTTTCTTCTATTTGGTGCCATCGCTGTACGTGGGTCGAGGCGCGTTGGCGCTGGCGCTGGCGCTGGGCTTTGTCATGATTTCGATCGTGCGAACCGTGTTTTTCAGTATGGCCGACGACGAGATTTTCAAACGCCGAATTTTGGTGTTTGGCGCCGGCGAAAAAGCCGCCAGTATTTTGGGTTTGCGCCGACGTTCAGATCGCCGCGGTTTCGCGATCCATGGCTTCGTTAAATCCAATGAAGGTACGCCTCACGTTGAGCTTGATCGAATTCTGGATATCCCCGGATCGATGTCGGATTACGCGATCGAAAATGACCTGGACGAAATTGTGGTGGCGATCGATGATCGCCGTCGCGGCGTTCATATTCCGGCATTGCTCGATGCCAAACTTAGCGGTATCCGAGTCACCGATGCGCTGTCGTTTTTCGAACGCGAAACCGGCAAGGTTCGCCTGGATTTGCTCTACCCAAGCTGGCTGATTTATTCGGACGGCTTTGATCGCGGTTTTGTGCAGCAGGTGATGGGCCGCGTATTCGACGTCGTCTTCTCACTGATTTTGCTGCTGGTGGCGCTGCCGTTCATGTTGGCCGTTATCGTGGCGATCAAGCTTGAAGACGGCTGGGGTGCCCCGGTGCTGTATCGCCAGACCCGCGTTGGCTTCAAGGGCAAACCGTTTGATGTGCTGAAATTTCGCAGCATGACGACCGACGCTGAACGCGACGGGGTGGCGCAGTGGGCGCAGAAAAATGACAGCCGCGTCACCAAAGTTGGTGCGGTGATCCGCAAGTACCGACTTGATGAGCTCCCACAGGTGCTCAACGTTCTGCGTAATGAAATGAGTTTTGTGGGTCCGCGTCCCGAGCGCCCGAGTTTCGTCGAAGAGCTCAGTGAGAAAATTCCGTATTACAGTGAACGCCATTGTGTAAAACCCGGCATCACCGGTTGGGCCCAGCTTTGTTACGAATACGGCGCATCGATGGAAGACTCGATGGAAAAACTGCAGTACGACCTGTACTACGTAAAGAATAGAACGCTGCTTTTCGATCTGATGGTGATGCTGCAGACGGCGGAAGTGGTGTTGTGGAAGTCGGGTGCTCGTTAGCCGCCGCCTAACAGTCGTTCGCATCGGCCGCTGGGGGCATATCGCATGACGCCCGGCGCGTTCAGCTACGGGTTGGCGTCGCTGCTGTTTGCGCTTCTGACGGTGTTTGTTGCCACGCGCTGGCGCGGTCGCTTTGGCGGCAATTTCGTGATTGTCGTTGTCTTGTTTAGTGCGATTTGGTCCGGCACGTTGGCCGTGGCTTCCATGTACCCAACTCTGGCTCCGATGCGTGCCGTGGCGCTCATGGACAATTTGCGCTCGCTGTTGTGGTTTACGTTGTTGTGGCGCCTGATCACGCGACGCGAAGACGACGACACAACCGATGCCGCGGTGGCGCCTATTCTGCGCAAAGTGTTTTTCGGCACGTGGCTTGTGGTCATCGGTCTGCATCTCGCGGCGTTTATTCATCAGCTTGTGACCGGTCAGAGTGGCCTTCAAACCACGCTGTTTATCTCGACCGGTTTTGCTCTGGCATTGTCCACCCTTGTGATGGTGGAACAACTGTTTCGCAATTCGGCGACGGAAGTACGCTGGACCATCAAATTTTTCTGTCTCGCCGTGGGCGGTATCTTTGCCTACGACATCTATCTGTTTGCCAGCGGCTTCCTGTTTTTTAATTTGGACGGCGATTTATGGAACGCGCGCGGCGCGGTGAACGCGTTGGCTGTGCCGTTGCTGGCGCTGTCGATTTCACGCAGTGGTCGACTCAAGCGCAAGCAGTTTGTGTCGCGGCGTGTCGTGTTTTACACCTCCGCGCTACTCGGGGTTGGTTCGTATCTGATTCTAATGGCGGCGGGCGGGTTTGCCGTACGTGCTTATGGCGGCACCTGGGGCGCGTTCGCACAAATATTGTTTTTGTCCGGCGCGTTGTTTGTGCTGGCGGTGGTTTTGTTCTCAGGTCAGGCGCGGGCTCGCGTGAAAGTTTTTCTGACCAAGCACTTCTTGGATTATCGGTATGACTACCGCGAAGAGTGGCTCAAACTCACCCGTGGCCTCACCGCGACCGATGAGGAAACGCCGGTGACGGCACTGTCGATTGATGCGGTGGCGGGCCTTCTGGACAGCCCCGGCGGGGCCCTGTGGCTGCGTGACGACCAGCAATACGCGCTGCGCGAAGTGCACAATCTTGCGCTGGAACCGGATCTTGAGGTGGCGGCGGACAGTGCGTTTACCCGCTTCCTGGGCGACCGCGAATGGATCATTGATTTGGTCGAGCTGCGACGCGAACCACAGTTGTATGACGATCTGGAGAGTCCGCCGTGGCTCGACGCGATTGCCGACGCGTGGGTGGTGGTTCCGCTAAAACAAGGTGACAGTCTGCTGGGCTTTATCGTGCTGGCCCGTGCGCTGGCGATGCGCGAGCTGACATTTGAGGATCACGATCTGCTCAAAACGGTGGGTCGACAAATCGCGGGGCATCTGGCGCTGGATCAATCGGTGCAGTTGCTGGCCGAGACCCGGCAGTTCCAAGCGTACAATCGACTGACCGCTTTTATCATGCACGATTTGAAAAATCTGATTGCCCAGCAGTCGTTGGTCGTGAAAAACGCCGCGCGGCATAAAGACAAGCCTGAGTTTATCGACGACGCGATTGCGACCGTCGACAATTCAGTCAAGAGAATGAATCATTTGCTCGAGCAACTGCGACGCGGTGGCAATCAGCGCGGCGCGCAAACCTCGCGTGTTGGCGAGGTCTGCCGCGATGTCGTCGCACGCAATTCGCAGCGCAAGCCGCTGCCTGTGCTCAACGTTACGGCCGAGGGCATGCGTGTCGCGGCGCCGTCGGAGACGCTCACGATGGTGCTTGGGCATCTTGTGCGCAATGCCCAGGAAGCGACCCCAGCCGAGGGCAGTGTGACGCTCATCGTGGGACGTGAGGGCGAAAACGCTATGATAAGCATTGCAGACAGCGGCTCGGGCATGAGTCCGGAGTTTATTCGGCAACGACTATTTCGTCCTTTCGATACCACCAAGGGCACCAAAGGGATGGGTATCGGGGTCTATCAGGCGCGTGATTTCATGCGTTCGATGGGCGGCCAGCTTACCGTCAGCAGTACGCCAGGCGAGGGCAGCACGTTCGTGGCGACGTTGCCACTGGACAACACCATGTCAATGAAAAGCGCGCAAGTCGCGATTGAGGAAATCCATTGAAAGAGAAAAAACCGAAGCTGCTTGTTGTCGAGGACGATCCCGGCATTCAAAGCCAGCTCAAATGGTGCTTCGAGGACTACGAGGTAATTTTCGGCGACGACCGGCCGTCTGCCATTGCAGAATTGCGACGTCATGAGCCGGCCGTGGTGCTCCAGGATCTGGGTCTGCCGCCGGATGCCGAGGGTGTCACCGAGGGGTTGGCAACGCTGGAGGAGATTCTGTCGCTGAAGCCGCACACCAAAGTTATTGTGGTGACCGGCAACGACGAGCGCGATAACGCGGTGCGCGCGGTGGCGGGTGGTGCGTACGATTTTTATCAAAAACCGATTGATGCCGACGTGCTGTTGCTGATCGTGAAGCGTGCGTTTCATATGCATACGCTTGAGGCGCAAAACCGTCGGTTGCTCAACCAGCATGGCGAGACGCCCTTAAGCGGCATCATTGCTGTCAGCGCCGACATGCTCAAAGTGTGCCGCTTGGTTGAGAAAGTGGCGCCGACCAATGCGACCACATTGCTTTTGGGTGAGAGCGGCACGGGTAAGGAGCTGCTCGCACGCGCGATTCATACAGAGAGTCGGCGTGCCGATGGCCCGTTTATCGCGATCAACTGCGCCGCGATCCCCGAGAACCTGCTTGAAAGCGAACTATTCGGCTACGAGAAAGGCGCTTTTACCGGCGCCACAAAGCGCACGGAAGGCAAGATTGAGTACGCCAACGGCGGCACATTATTTCTCGATGAAATAGGCGACATGCCGATGGCGCTGCAGGCCAAGCTGCTGCGCTTTTTGCAAGAACGCGTGGTGGAGCGCATTGGCGGGCGAACGGAAATTCCGGTCGACGTTCGCGTGGTGTGTGCGACCAACCAGAATCTGATGACGTGCATCAGCGATGGCCGCTTCCGTGAAGATCTCTACTACCGAATCTGCGAAGTGACCTGCAATATCCCGCCTTTGCGTCAGCGTGAAGGCGACGCCGTTGTGCTCGCCCGTGCCTTCCTTGAGAAATTCGCCAAGCGTCACAACCGCTCCTTGCGCGGCTTTTCCAACGACGCCGTTCAGCTCATCGAAAACTACCCGTGGCCTGGTAACGTGCGCGAGCTTGAAAATAAAATTAATGGCGCCGTGATTATGGCTGAGGGCAAACAGGTGAATGCCGATGACCTGGGCCTGGTTGTGGATGATGAGGCTTCCATGCCATTGAATCTGCGCGAAGTGCGCCATGACGCTGAGCGCAAGGCTTTGAATCGCGCGCTGGCACTGACCGATGGCAATATCTCGAAGGCCGCAGAGCTACTGGGAATTACACGGCCAACCTTTTACGATCTGATGCAGCGTCACGATATAACTGATAAGAAAAACGCGCCTACTGAGGAAACCCCATGAAACGATCTCGTATCCTGTCCATCGCCGCGCTGGCGCTGGCGTTAACGCCACTGGCGGCCTGTGGCGACAGTCGCAGTGAAGAACAAAAACTCATCGACGCTAATCTCAAGCTTGAGCAGATGAGTTTTCGTAGTGCGGTGATTGAGCTGCGCAACGTGCTGCGGGCAAATCCGCAAAGCCTGCAGGCGCGTATGGCATTGGCCCGGGCGCTGGAGCAATTGCAGGACTTCGATGCGGCTGAAAAAGAGCTGGAGCGAGCGGTTGAGCTTGGTGCAAGCCCCGACGACACCTTGCCGGTTCTCGCTCAAATTTATTTAGGCCGCACCGCGTTCGCACAAATGTTGGCGGAAATTGATCCCGCGCAAGTGTCATCACCCGCAACACGAAGCGAACTCGAGGCGTTGCGCGGCAAGGCGATGTTGGCGATGGGCTCCAAAGCGGAGGCGGCGACGTTGTTCGACCAAGTGCTGGCGGCCGGCGCGAGCACCGAAGCGCAGCGCGTGGCGTTGCTCGGCAAAGCGACGATCGCAAGCGATCAGGCCGATTTCACGTTGGCGGAAAAACTGGCGCGCCAGTCGCTTGAGATTGCGCCCGATTCCGCAGAATCATTTTTGCGCGTTGGTCAGCTCTTACTGGTGCAGAACAAACAAGCAGAGGCCAATTCGTTTCTGAGTGACGCCAACACCACCAAGCTGCGTATGGTGCCAATGGATCGTTTCCGCCTGCTGGGCGAGCGCGCGCAGGCCGCGATGGCGGTCGGCGATCTGGATGCCGCCAATGCCGCAGCGCAGGCGATGTCGAAGATTAATTCTGATCACCCGATGTCTGGCTATTTGCGTGGTCAGGTGGCCTACCAACGGGAAGACTACGACACGGCGCTGGAAGATCTGCAGGCCGTGGCGGCAAAATATCCCGGCTTTATTCCCGTTCAGGCGCTGCTTGGCGCAGTGAGTTTGCGGCGCGGGGAATACGAACAAGCGGAAGTGTTTTTGTCGACCGCTATTGCGGCGCAGCCAAACAATGCGGGCGTGCGTCAGCTGTTAGCCGAAACCCGGATGCGCATGTCGCGGCCCGAAGCGGCGGCGGCGACGCTGCGCGACGGTCTGCGCAACGATCAGGGCAATTCGATGCTGCTGACGATGCTGGGTCGTGCAACCGCCCAAACGGACGGTGGTGATACGGGCGTCCAGTATTTGCTGCAGGCGCTTGAAGCTGATCCCAGTAACGTGCAGGCGAAAATATCGCTGGCGGCCGGTTACGTCGCGAGCGGCGACCGCGACAAAGCCATAGAGCTTATCGAGTCACTGCCAGAAGATGCGATTGATCCAAAGCGCAAACAAATTTTGCTGGTGGTGTCGCGCTACGATGAAAACGATCCAAGCGCGGCGCGCGCCAAGCTCGATGAGTTGCTGGCGGCGACACCGGACGATCCTTCCGTGCTGGCGCTTGCTGGTGGTTTTGCACTGAGCACGGGGGACCTCGATTCCGCTCGACGTCGCTACGAGCAGGTGCTCACCATTGAACCCGACAATCGCAGCGCGCAGCTCGCAATTTTGCGTGTGGACGAGCAGCAAAATGACTTGAGTCGTTCGCGTCAGTTGTTCACCCAACTGGTAGAGCGCAATCCATCGGACTACATGGCGAACCTTGTGTTGGCCAAAATCGCTGAGTCGGATGGCGATCATCAGCGTGCCATTGCGCTCGTTACCCGAGCCAATGTGATTGACCCAACCCAGCTGCTGCCTAATCTCACTTTGGTCAGTGAGGCCATGCGCGTGCGCAATCTTGATGAAGCGGAAAGCTATGCGCGTCAGGCGCTTTCCCATCACAGTCAGTCTGCGCAGGCCAACGGCGCGCTGGGCTTCGTGTTTCTTGAGCGCCGCAACTTTGACGAAGCGCTGGGGTTTTTGAAAAAGGCCGCGGGCCTGTCACCTGAGAACTTCTTTTACCATTACAAACTGGCGCAAGCGCAAGTGGGTGCCGGTCAGCTGGCGCAAGCCCGTGCCAGCTTTCGCGAATCCTTCCGGCTCAATTCAAGTCATTTGGCGTCACTGCGCTCGCTGGCGATCCTGGAAGTTCGAGCAGGCGAGGGCAAGCGTGCCGACGAGCTTTTGCGTTTTGCCAAAGACAATTACGGCGCCGGGCCGCGGCTCGATGAGTTGACCGGTGACATTCGTTCAGCCCAGGGGCAACACGCCGAGGCGATGCTGGCGTTCAATACGGCGTTTGAGACCAGTCCGTCGTGGCCGCTCGCGTCAAAAATCTACAACGAGCGACGCGAGCTGGGTTCGCCGGATGCCACGCTGCCGTTGCGCAACTGGCTGGATGGTAATCCGAAACACGTGCCCGCCCGTCTGCTGTTGGCGCAGCATTACCAGCGCGCTAAAAACGATGTAAAAGCCATTGAGCAGTACGAAATGCTCATCGTCGAGAAACCCGATTCCGCCTACGCGCTGAACAATCTCGCGTGGCTGTATTTCTCCCAAGACGGTGCGCAGAACCGCCAGCGTGCGCTGGAAATTGCGGAGCGCGCGTTCAAGTTGGCGCCGCTAAACGCGGACATCGCCGATACGTTTGGCTGGATACAATTTAATAGTGGTCAGGCGCAGGCCGGTCTTGAAACGTTGCGCCGAGCGCTCTCCGGCACCAGCGCACGACGCAAACCGGATATTGCCTACCATCTCGCCGCGGTGTTGCATGAGACAGGTGCCCGTGATGAGGCGCGTGAAACGCTGATTCAGGCGCTGGCCTCAACCCGACCTTTCCAGAGTCGTGCCGAGGCGCAGCAACTGCTCGAATCGCTATAGCGTTTGCGTGGACTCGAGCCGTTTGAGGACGCGCTTCATTTGCGCGTCCTTTGGCATCTCGCGTACCCACGATTGCAGCGGGTTAAACGCACCACGACGTTTCGCGGCTTCCCCGGCGATGGCGGCCTTGAACGCCGCGCGTCGGGTAGCGGTGTGGCGGTTGGCGCGTTCGTAGGCCGAGGCCGCCGCGCCGAAGTCGTTGCCCAGTAGGTTTAAATCGCCGAGCAACTCCAGCCCAACGCTGCGCGACTTGTCCAGACTGAGCAGATCGTCGGCCAGCGCTTGCGCCTGTTCGTTATTGCCGCGACGGTGTTCTTCGATTGCAAGTCCTGCTATGCCGTTGGGTGCCAGTGAATCGCGCACCAGCGCATTTTTTATATCGCGACGTGCCTGCCAGAAATCGCCCGCGGCCAATTGCGCCCGTACGAGTTCGATCACGGTGGTGGGTGAGGAGGGCGCCACGCGACTGGCTTCACGGAAAGTCTCGATCGCGGCATAGGCATCACCATCGAGCAGATTGGCTTCGCCCAGAAGCGTGAGGGCTTCAGCGTTAAACGGCATTTGCGCGAGAATCTCCTCGGCCAGGTCTCGCATTTTTTGGTGGGTGCCGTCACGTTTGACGTAGTCGGCCAGAAGAATGCGCGGCTCTACCGCCGCCGGATTACGTTCGCGCGCCATTTCAAGCCAGCTAATGGCCTGCTTACGAGCGCCGCGGCGTTCTGAAATTTCCGCGAGCGCAAGCATGGAGACCAGGTCATTTGGGTCGTCGCGTCGGCGACGCTTGGCCAACGACTCTGCCCGTTCAAGATCGGCCGCGCGCAGAAAACGCAGCAGGCGCAAAACACTGCGTGCGTTTTGCGTTTTCTCATTGGTTGGCCAGTTGGCCATTGCGCGATCACTGGCCTGCAGGTCGCCATCATGAAGCGCCGTTGCGGCGGCACGAATTTGCAGGTCCAGGTTGTTCTGGGAGCGCGACAGGGCAACCTCATAGGCCGCGCGTGCGGCGTCATAGTCACCTGCCAGCGAATGCGCCCGGGCAGCATGACTGATGGCGCCGGCCGAGAGCGTTTCCAGCGGTGCGCGCGTGATGACGGCTACCGACTCCCGCGCGTTACCCATGCCGAGATAGATTCGCGACAGCAGCTCGTTCATGAGGGGATCGCTGGACCACTCCGTCCACTGCTCGCTAAAGCGTATTTGGGCGCTGCCAAACTGTCCCTGAGCAAGATCTGCCGCCGCACTTAATTTCTTGGAGGGCTCGTGATTCGGCACCAGATTGAGCACGCTGCGTAGATATTCGCGTGCGAGCCGAAAATCAGCCTGCTCGTAGGCGAACAGAGCACGCAGATATTTGGGCAGCGGATTCGATGGGAATTGATCAACGAGGGCATCAATCTGCGCGAGTGCCTCGCGCTGCTGACCCAGACGCCAGCGCACCTCGGCCAGCGAAACGCGTGCCGACAGCCAGTGCTGGGTATTGGTGAGGTCACGCGGCAGCCCGATCGCATCGATCAGCGTGAGTTCTGCCTGGTTAAGTGCCTCTTGCGCGACCTCCAGGGCGGCGAGGGCGTTGTGTCCTGCGATGCTAAGCGGATCGTTTTTCAGCAGTTCGCGCAGTCTGCGCTCGGCCCGCGGCAACAGACCGAGCGCCTGATCGGCTTTGGCCAGTCCGATCAGAGCGGGCTCGTAGTCGGGCGTCTCATAAAGCGTGTCGTTAAACAAACGTGACGCTTCGTTAAAATTGCCAAGATGCAGGTAGGCCTGTGCGCGGCAGGTTTTGCCGGGTCCGGTGGTGTCGTCAACGAACTCGCTCAGCGCCGTCTCAAAATCGCCGCGTGCAAGCAGCGCTTCACATAACAGCTCACGCCCGCGCGACGGATCGCGATCGATGCGCGCCACGGCACGTGCCTGGCGCTCGGTCACCGATACCCGGCCGGCGATCAGGGCCACGCGAGCCAGCAGCAGGCGGATCTCGGAATCACCTGGACGGGATTGCAGAGCGTTGTTCAGTTGCAGGCTTGCGGCATCGTATGCGTCCGCTTTGATGGCCTGCCGGGCCGCGGCCAAATGCGCATCAGCACCTTCGTTGCCGCCGCAGCTGACAAGTGTTGCCATAACGCTACACATTGCCACGAAAACCACTGCGCGACATGCACGCTTTGTTCTCGCACCCACACTCACGCCGGCGGGCTGAGCGAAATCCTCATAATGCATTGCAAATCGACCACGTATATCATTGATTTTTATAATTTTTAATTAAGCGTCGCTGGGCGCGAATTCTTGGTGCGCTGCATGACGCTGGACATTGTCTATGGCGCGGCCCACGCGTGTCAAAAAAATTCCCGCAGCTCAACATTTTATGACAAAAGAAGAGGGCTGTAGATGTGAATTACGGCAAGGCTGTTGTGGGTCTCCTATGGTAAAGTCACGTCCCATTTTCAAGACTCCGATCTAGAGAGGATCGAAACTATGAGCAACGTTTTTCCGCGTCTGGCCATTCTATTGTTGGCCGGATTTCTGGTGGCCTGTGGAACAACCCCGCCACCCGCTGAAATTCGCAACGCCAATGCGGCTCCCGCCGTGAGTGCGGGTGAGTACTCGATAGGTGCTGGAGACTCTCTCGATATTTACGTTTGGCGCCATGACGATTTGTCGCGTGGCGTGCCGGTACGCCCCGACGGTAAAATTTCAACCCCTCTGGTCGAGGATATGCAGGCGGCAGGCAAAACGCCGACGCAGCTGGCCCGTGACGTCGAGGTGGTCCTTGGTGAGTACATCAAATCGCCGAAAGTGACCGTGATCGTAACCGGCTTTCAGGGAGCGTCAACCGATCAGATTCGTGTAATCGGGGAGGCGAGTCAGCCGCAAACGATTGCGTACAGACAGGGTCTAACGTTGCTGGATGTCATGATTTCTGTTGGCGGACTCACCGAAGTCGCCTCCGGCAAACGAACCAAGATTTTGCGTCGTGACGGTGCCCAAATGAAGGAAATCGGCGTTCGCCCGGATTTGCTGCTGCGCAAGGGCGATGTGCGTTACAACGTGAACATGCTCCCGGGTGACGTTTTGATCATCCCGGAGTCGCGTTTTTAGATTCGCGAGCACGGCGCCTGGCGCCCTGCTTACAACTACTTATGTGAAATCGGTCACGGCACCGATAATAAAGCTCTGTCAGCATGATGGAGCTTGTGTGCAGACGTCGCAAAGAGACCATAATGGCTGAATTAATCTCGAAACTGATAGCTTACCTTCGCGGTATGTGGCGCTTCCGCTGGCTGGCATTGGCGGTGGCCTGGGTTGTGGCGATGATGGGGTGGTACCACGTTTATTCGATGCCCGATCAGTACCGCTCCCGCGCTCAAGTGTATGTGGACACCGAATCGGTCCTGCGGCCGCTGCTGCCGGGCAACCCGCGCGGCACGGACGTGATGAGCGAGGTCGAACTGATGACGCGCGCGCTGATGTCGCGCCCGAATCTTCTGGATGTGGCACAGAAAACAGATCTCGATCTGCGTGCGGGCACTGATCGCGAGATGGATAACCTGATCAACCGAATGAAGAGCAAGCTCGAAATTCGCTCGGTCGGCAAGAGTCTGTACACGATTGCCTTTCGTGATCATGAGCCCGAAGTGACTCGAAACGTGGTGCAAACGCTGCTGGGCAGCTTTGTGAGCGATACGTTGCGCGAAGGCCGTGAGAAGAACGACGAGGCCATGGAGTTTATCGAGACCAAAATCTCTGACTATGAACAGCGCCTGGCCGAAGCAGAGCAGCGCCTCGCAGATTTCAAAAAGCGAAACGTCGGCCTCATGCCGGGCGATTCGGGTGGTTATTATCAACGCCTCGAAACGGCGCTGACCAAGCAAAAAGAACTGGATCGAGAAATCGCATTGCAAATTGGCACGCGTGACGAGTTGCTCAGTCAGCTGGACGGCGAAGAGCCGACCTTTGGTATCGCGCGTCCGAATACACCGACCTCTGGGCCATCCGGGTCATCCTATGACGCGCAGATCCAGTTGATCGATTCGGACCTCTCGCAGCTGCGTCTGCAGTTCACCGACAAGCACCCCGATGTAGTGGCGCTGCTTTCGCGCCGTGACAACATGATCAAGAAGCGCGACGAAGAGTTGGCGCTTTTGGCGGGCAACATGGAATCGGATCTGCCAGCATTTGATCCGCTGGATTTGAACCCGGTTTACCAGCAACTGCGTAGCCAGTTGAGTCTCGTCAATGTGGAGCTCAAGCAGCTGCAGACCAAACGTACGCAGCAGCGCCGCGTGGTCAATGAATTGCAACGCTCCGTCGATATCGTGCCGGAAGTCGAAGCGGAACTGGCCGCTCTAAACCGCGACTATGAAGTGACGAAGGCGCGCCACGATGCCCTGTTGCAGAGTCTCGAAGACGCACGACTTGGCGGTGAAGCTGAATCCAGCGTGAGCGATGTGCGTTTCCGGGTTATCGAGCCACCGCGTCTGCCGCTGGAGCCGTATGGCCCGAATCGTCCCGTGTTCCTTACCATGACGCTGCTGGCTGCCCTTGGGGCCGGAATCGCCGTGTCATTCCTGCTCGATCAGCTGCGCCCGGTGTTTATCACTCGCGACGATCTGGCCGCGAAGTCAGGTCTGCCGGTGCTCGGTGCGATTGGTGTCGTCATGATGCCGCATCAGAGCTTCATGATGCGAATTCAAAAAGCCGGCTTTCTGGCCGGCCTGTTAGGTCTTTTATTTGTGTATGCCGTGGTGGTCGTGTTTGAAAGCGGCATTCTGCGTGTTATCGAATCTATTTCGCTGAGTCTTGGTCTATGAGTATTGTAGAAAAAGCGGTTGGGAAGCATCTGCAGAACAGCAGCAGCAAGAAAAAAGAAGTGCGTAAAGAGGTCACGCCGGTTGAGGATACCTCGGCTCGTTTGCTGCCAGTCGAAGATGCCGACAGCGGTTCAGATTTTGGTCGTGCGATCCCGCTGCCAGGCGAAGACGGTAACCTGGGTAAAGATCTGCTGGTGCTGGATTTCGAGCAACTGCGCGAAGCCAGCATTGTGCCGCCGGAAGAGTTGGCTCCAAACTTGGCCAATGAATTTCGTCGCATCAAACGCCCGCTCCTGAAGAGCGCGTTTGGTAAGGGTGACGAGCGCATCGAGCAGGGCAATCTGATCATGCTATGCAGCGCGCTTTCTGGTGAAGGCAAAACCTTCACATCGATGAACCTCGCCATGAGTGTGGCGCTTGAGCGCGAGCGTACCGTGCTGCTGATCGATGCCGATGTGGCCAAGCCACACATCAGCCGGGCCATGAGTTTGGACAAGCGTAAGGGTCTCATGGATTTGCTGGTGGATCGCACGCTGGATATTAGCGAAGTGCTGGTCCAAACCGACATGCCGGGCCTGCGCGTTTTACCGGCGGGTACGCAGCACGAATACGCGACAGAGCTTTTGGCCAGCGAGCGTATGGAAGAACTCATGGCCGAGATTGCGGGTCGCTATCAGAACCGCATCATCATTCTTGATTCGCCGCCGTTGCTGCAAACCTCCGAGGCTCAGGTGCTGACCGGGTTGGTTGGACAGATTGTGGTCGTGGTGCACGCTGGGTCGACGCCGCAGTCGGCCGTTGAAAACGCACTGGAATTGGTCGATCCGTCGAAGCACGTGAGCCTGATTTTGAACAAGAGTCGCATTTCAACGGGCGGCGATTCGTACTACGGCAGCTACTACGGCCAGGACGAGTTCGCTCAAAACGGTTGAGGAACATGGCACCAAAAAATAATAACAAAATCGGTGTATTTTTAGCGCTGTTGTTGGTGCTTGGCACCACCACAGCCGTACAGGCACAGTGGGAATATGAGCCGAGCATTTATACCGGTGTTCTGTGGACGGACAATCTCGGTCTGCAGCCCGATGGCAATCAGCGCGACGATCTGAGTTACGAAGTGCGGCCCAGTCTCCTGCTGACGCACCGGGGGCCACGTTTTACGTTGGACTCCAACTACATCTTGCAGGCGCGTCGTTTTCAGGAAAACGACGAAAATGATCAGGTGTTTCACAATCTGAATTTTCGCTCGGGGTGGATTGCGCTGGCGGATCAGGGCAATCAGGTTGGTGTCGATTTTTTATCAAACATCCAGCAACAGATTGTCGATCTGCAGCTGGGCATTGGCGGTACGACGGCCACGCGCGTTGGTAATCAGTCCGATATCGCGACGTACTCCATCGAGCCGTATTGGAATTTCAGCGCCGGATCGTCGGTGACCGGGCGCGTCGCGTACCGGATTGGCCTCAACGAATTTGATCAGCCGCAGTTGCTGGACAGCAAGAACAACAACATCACGATTTCGGCTGCCACCGATCCCGATCGTGGGCGCTGGTCGCTGGGTGGTTCCTTTACTTCATCCACGATTGAGTACGACACCGGCCGTGAAGTGACCCTTGCGCGCACCAGCGTCGACTTTGGCTACGACGTCACGCCGCGCACCGAATTTGTTCTAAGTGTCGGCAGCGATGATAACGATCTGGGTAACTTGCCGTTTTTGGGCGACATCGACGGTGCATTTTGGTTGGCAGGTTTCAAAGGCCAACTGGGCGGCAACACGCGTTATGAAGCTCGCGTGGGGGAACAGTTTTTCGGTAGCTCCTACCTGCTGTCACTGGATCGAACGCAAGGTCGCCTGACGTTTTCGGTGTCGTACAGCGAACAAGCGAGCACCTTTGGCGGAGCACAACTCGATTTTCAAGCCATTCTCGGATTGCTCCCCAATATCGATGCCACGGGTGTGGATTTGCCGAACACAACGCAAGACGTGTTTATCTCCAAGCGCTTAAATTTTGGTATGGGCTACACGCTGCCCAAGAGCACGTTCCAACTTAATGTGTTTAGCGATGATCGTACGTTTTTGTCGAGCCTCGATGGCGATCGTGAGGACCGTGGCAGCGGAGCGAACCTGACCTGGAATTGGCAAATGTCCCAAACCTCCAGTTTCACGTTGATCGGCAATTTCCGTTCTTTCGTTATACGAAACACGGGCGACGAGCCGAAAGATATTCTGTTCGAGGCGCGCTGGCGTCGGGATTTGTTTGAGCGGGCGTATATGGACTTACGTGTAATCCACAATCAACGACAGTCGAACATCGAGCAGTTCGATTTCCAAGAGAACACGGTGGCTGTCGGTGTTGGGTACAGGTTTTAGGGTCGATAATGTACGAAGATTTTTATAAATTTCGCGGGCGTCCATTTCAGCTGACGCCTGATCTCAAGTTTCTCTACCCAAGTCAGGGTCACAAGCGGGCGCTGTCTTATCTGCACTACGGCCTAGAGCAGGCCGAGGGTTTCGTCGTGATTACCGGGCACATTGGCACCGGCAAGACGATGCTGATTCAAACGCTGCTGGCTGAGTTGCAGGATCAGGAAATCGCGACCGCGCGTATCGCAGCGGCGAACCTGAGCGATGAAAACATTCTGCAGATGGTGGCCTCGGCGCTCAAGCTTCCCCATGAGGGCAAGAGCAAGGCGGCGCTGCTACGCGATATGGAGCTGTCGCTGCGCCGGGCGCAGGATTATCTCAATGGCGTACTCCTGATTGTGGATGAAGCGCAGGAGCTCAGCACGACGGCGTTGGAAGAGCTGCGCATTTTGTCGAACCTCGAGTGCAACGGTTCTGCACTACTGCAGGTGTTTCTGGTGGGCCAAACCGAGCTGCGCACCACGCTGCGTCATCCGAGCATGGAGCATTTACGCCAGCGCACCATCGCGTCGTATCACCTCGAGCCGCTGTCGCTGGAAGAAACCAAGCGCTACATCGGATTTCGCATGGTGGCCGTGGGTTGGGACGGTGAACCTCAATTTGAACCTGATTTTTATGAGGCCGTTCACGCTCAGACCAGTGGTGTACCGCGTAAGGTCAATATCTTGATGGATCGGATGCTGGTGTATGGCTATCTTGAAGAGCTGCGCGAATTTGGTGGCGAGGATGTCGACGACGTCGTCGCGGAAATGAGTCAGGAAATCGCTGGTGATTTGGTCGTCGTGGACGCCCTGCCGCCAACGACACCGGGTGCGACGGTAGAAGCTGCAACGGCGGAAGAGCCGACGCGCGCGGACCTTGAGGCCCGGCTTGCCGTTATGGAAGAACGCCTGCGCAAGCTGGCCGGAGATGCAAAATGAGCACAGCCGCAAAGCTGATCCACGATGCGGTCGATCCGACATCATTGTTTGAGGCGGACAGCGAGCGCCTGCGCAGTGCGAATCCCGTGAACGCCATGTCCATCGACGTTGAAGACTACTTTCAGGTCTCGGCACTCGAGCCTCAAATTGGTCGAGCGCGTTGGTCCGAATGGGAAATGCGTGTGCAGGGCAGTACCGAACGCGCGTTGGCGATGTTCGATGAAGCCGGCGTAAAGGCAACGTTTTTTACGCTTGGCTGGATTGCCGAACAGTGCCCATCGCTGGTACGTATGATTACAGATCAGGGACACGAGCTGGCCAGCCACGGCTATGAGCACACCCGCGCGACCCTGCAGACTCCAGAGCAGTTTCGCGAAGATATCGTGCGCACCAAAAAGCTGCTTGAAGATATGTCTGGCGTAGAGGTTCGCGGCTATCGCGCCCCGAGCTATTCCATTGGTCGCGATAATTTGTGGGCCTTCGATGAATTGGCGAACGCGGGCTATATTTATAGCTCCAGCGTGTATCCCATCGCGCACGATCTTTACGGCATGCCAGAGGCGCCACGTTTTGCGTTTCGCCTGCGTGCTTCCGGGCTGCTTGAGATTCCAGTGACCACCGTGAGTGCAGCGGGTCGCAATTGGCCCTGCGGTGGAGGCGGCTTTTTTCGCTTGCTGCCCTACAATCTGTATCAACGAGGGTTGCGGCGCGTAAATCGCGATGATCAGCAGCCCGGTTTGTTTTACTTCCATCCCTGGGAGTTGGATCCGGAGCAGCCGCGCGTGCCTGGTATTAGTGCGAAGAGCCGTTTCCGTCACTATCTAAATTTGTCTCGCATGGAGCCGCGCTTGGCGCGTTTGCTGCGTGATTTTTCATGGAACCGAATGGACCGGGTTTTTCTGCCCGAAAGCGATCAGGTATGAACGCGGTGCTTCAAGCAAACCCCTCGAGCGCTTCTGCGCCTGCGATTCGCGTTGCGAGCGAAACAGATGTCGGTGCGTGGAACGATTACGTTCTGGCCCACGACGACGCCACGTTTTTTCATCGTATTGAATGGCGCGACGTATTGGCCCGTGCCTTTGGGCACAAAAGCTATTATTTGCTGGCCGAGCGCGACGGTGTAGTGGAGGGCGTTCTGCCTTTGGCTCACGTGAAGAGCCGGTTGTTTTCGAATGCCCTAATCTCGACCCCATTTTGCGTCTACGGCGGCGTGCTGGCATCGAATGATCAGGCATACAAAGCGCTTCTGGATCACGCCTGTGGATTGGCCGATGAGCTTGGCGTGGATTATCTGGAATGCCGCAATATGACGGCGCGGGAGCCGAGTTGGCCGTCCAAAGATTTGTACGTGACCTTCCGTAAGGAAATTCTGCCCGACAGTGAGGCCAATCTTCTGGCCATCCCCAAAAAGCAGCGCGCCATGGTTCGCAAGGGCATCAAAGCCGGACTCACGGCCACGGTCGAAGATAACGTCGACACGTTGTACCAGTGCTATTCCGAAAGCGTGCGCAATCTCGGCACGCCGGTGTTTGGCAGCAACTATCTGGCGATCCTTGCTGAGGTGTTTGGTGAAGACTGCGAGATCACGGTCATTCGCAACGGCGATTCGCCGGTGGCCGCCGTGATGAGCTTCTTTTTTCGCAACCAAGTGCTGCCGTACTACGGTGGCGGTACGCTGGAAGCACGTGCGGTCAAAGGCAATGATTTCATGTATTGGAGCGTGATGGAGCAGGCGCGTGAGCGCGGACTCACACTGTTCGATTACGGTCGCAGCAAAGTGGATACCGGTGCGTATCGTTTCAAAAAGCACTGGGGTTTTGAGCCGCAGCCGATGAGCTACGAGTATCACCTGGCGGGTATCGATGCGATGCCTGATCTGTCGCCCAACAATCCTAAATACAAAATGTTTATCGGTCTGTGGCAGCGATTGCCGCTGGGCCTGTCTCAGCGTCTTGGCCCCTGGCTGGCGGGCAGCCTGGGTTAGACAAAGCCGGTCGAATCCGGATTGATTTATTCATCGCGTCGGCGATGCATCGTTCGATGCAGCGCCAGGTATCTGGAACAAAAATGAAGCGTCACCAAAATCTGCGCGGTCACTGCGACCGCATCCACGCTACGCCGCACGTGTGTTTTCACGCATCGTCGAGTGGTCAATAGCGATGTGCGGTATTCACGGTGTCATGGCACTGGGTGGCTCCGCGCCCGTCAGCGCTGCCGATCTGCGGCGCATGGGCGAGGTGGCTGCGCATCGCGGCCCGGATGATTTTGGCGATCTGATCGAAGGGCCGCTGGGTTTTGGTATGCAGCGTCTGTCCATCATTGATGTCGAAGGCGGCCACCAACCTATCTACAACGAAGATCGTTCCGTTGTCGTGGTCTGCAATGGCGAGATCTATAACTTTCAGACCCTGCGCAGCGATCTGACGGCGCGCGGACATACGTTTTCCACCAACAGTGATGTCGAGGTCATTGTTCATCTGTACGAAGAGTATGGCGACGCGTGCATTGAACATTTGCGCGGCATGTTTGGTTTCGCCTTGTGGGATATCAAACGGCAGCGTCTGCTGCTGGGGCGCGATCGCACCGGTATCAAGCCGCTGTATTTTTGTGTCAAAGACAATCGACTGGCATTTGCCTCCGAAGCCAAATCCATTCTGGCGCTGCCGTGGGTATCACGTGCGCTGAATCATGAAGCGTTGCCGCACTACTTGCATCTTGGCTACGTGCCGGCGCCCTGGTCGATGTTTGAGG
Source organism: Gammaproteobacteria bacterium (assembly GCA_045106455.1). Lineage (GTDB taxonomy): Bacteria > Pseudomonadota > Gammaproteobacteria > Steroidobacterales > JBCCMA01 > JBCCMA01. The sequence continues at coordinate 18,191 of JBGCEL010000049.1, read as the reverse complement.
GCATCGAAAAACTGCCGCCGGCTACCTTGATGATTGTCGAAGACGGTCGCATACGTCAGCACACCTACTGGACGATGCCGCCGCCTGCCACAGACAGCGGTGATCTGGACACCTGGAGCGATCAGCTGCGCGAGACGCTTGCGGACTGCGTAGAGCGGCAGATGGTCAGCGACGTGCCGCTGGGTGCATTTTTAAGCGGTGGCATTGATTCGAGTGCGGTGGTCGCGATGATGAGTCGCTTCAGCGCCGACCCGGTACGCACGTTTGCGATTGGCTTTGGTGGCTCTTCCGGTGGCTCTTTTTATAACGAGCTGCCGTACGCTCAGCGCGTTGCCGAATTGTTTAAAACTGATCATCGGGAAATCGTCGTTGAGCCCTCGGTGGTCGAACTCATGCCACGACTGTTGTGGCACATGGATGAGCCGATTGCCGATACCGCATTTATCACCACGTATCTGGTGTCGGAGTTTGCGCGTCGCGAAGTGACGGTCATTCTCTCAGGTGTTGGCGGCGACGAGCTGTTTGGCGGTTATCGACGCTACCTCGGTGGCTACTACGCTCGCGCGCTGTCGCGCGTGCCGCGCATCGTGCGTCAGTCGGTCGTCAAGCCGGTGCTTGGACGTATGCCTGTCGATCGTCACTCGCGTGTGGCGAACCTCACTCGCTATGCCCGCGCCTTGGTGCAGGCCGCCGACTGGCCACTGGCGCAGCAATATCAGTCGTTTGTCGAAGCCGCGAGCATGACGGACGTGGTGTCGTTAATGGCGCGCGCGCCAGACGGTTTTGAGCCCCACATTGAGGCGGCGTTTGCCAAACTCGGTGGCGGCGATCCGCTGGAGCAAATGACGCGTGTCGATCTGACCACGCAGTTGCCCGACGACTTGCTTAGCCTGACCGACCGGATGTCGATGGCAACGTCGCTTGAATGTCGCGTGCCGCTTCTGGATGAGGCGATCATCGATTTGGCGATGAAGATGCCCTCGAAGCATAAAATTTCGGGTCGCGATCTTAAACATGTGCTGAAACATGCGCTGCGCGACGTGCTGCCGCAGGATATTTTGTATCGACAGAAACGCGGCTTTGGTGCGCCGATGGGCGCCTGGTTCAAAAACGAACTGCGGCCGCTGGTCGATCAACTGCTGTCCAGTTCGCGTATCGAATCACGCGGTTGGCTGAACCCGGCTACGGTGCAAACACTGCGTGAGGAACACGATGCCAATCGTGCGGATCACACGGACAAACTTGTGGCGCTTACCAATCTTGAAATGTGGGCGCAAATTTATCTCGATGGACGCGAGGTTGATACGGTGCGTGATGAATTGCTGGCGCTGGTAGCGGCATGAAGATTTTGTTTGTCTGCCATCGCTTTCCGTTTCCGCCCAAGCGTGGCGGAAAAATCCGTCCATTCAATATTATTAGTCACCTGACTCGTCAGGGTCACGAGGTCACGGTGGCATCGCTGGCGCGTTCGGACGAAGAAGCCGAGGAGGGCGCGGGTCTGTCGGAGCACTGCGCCGAATTCATGGTAGAGACCGTTGGCAGCGTTGGCGCGTGGGCGCGCATGCTGCTGCGTTTGCCAACGCCCGGCCCTTCAAGCATGGGCTATTTTTACTCCGGCGCGCTGCGTCAGCGCATCGATGCGTGCGTGAGCAATACAGACTTCGATCTTATATTTGTGCACTGCTCGTCGGTCGCGCAATACGTGGCGCATATCACCAACGTACCCAAGATTATCGATTTTGGCGATATGGATTCGCAAAAGTGGCTGGCTTACAGCTCATTCAAGCCTTTCCCGCTGTCGATGGGCTACTGGTTGGAGGGGCGTAAGATGGAGCGCGCCGAGCGGGCGCTTGCGGCGAAATTCGATTTGTGCACGGCGACGACACGCGCCGAACTCGAAACGCTGCAAACCATGTGCGCGGCTGAAAAGACCGGCTGGTTTCCAAACGGCGTTGATCGTGATTACTTTGCGCCGGATGACACCGAATACAACACGGACTCGATTTGTTTTGTGGGCCGCATGGACTACTACCCGAATCAGCAGGCGATGTTCGATTTTTGTGCCAACGTCTGGCCGATTTTGCGAGCACGACGCCCCGCGACCACCCTCACAATCGTGGGCGCTGAACCGACCAAAGCCGTGCAGGACTTGGCGCAACTGGACGGCGTAAGCGTCACCGGTTCGGTGCCGGATGTACGGCCCTACCTTCGGGCCAGTGCGCTGACCGTGGCACCGCTGGCCATTGCCCGCGGCACGCAAAATAAAATTCTCGAGTCGCTGGCGCTAGGCGTGCCGGTGATTTGCTCGACGATTGCCGCAGGCGGTGTGGATGTTGAGGTGGATGCGCAGCTGCTGGTGGCAGACACCAAAGAGCAGTGGGCGGATCAGATTTGCCGTGTGCTGGATGATCCGGCGTTGCGTACGAGCTTGAGCACCGCGGGTCGCGAACGCATGGCCACGCACCATGACTGGCCCACGTCCATGACCCGCGTCGACACACTTCTGGAGCGGGCACTGGAGCTTGCCAGGTGAGCAACGGTTCGGTTCGCTACGGCTGGTCACTGGCGCTGCCGCTAACGCTTGGTGCGTTGGCGCTGCTGGCGCTGATCTACCGCAGTACTCTAATGTCGATGATCGGCATATGGCTGGAGTCCGATACCTTCTCACACGGGTTTCTTGTTTTCCCGGCCGTCGGGTTTTTGATTTATCGCGCCCGCGATCGGCTGCTGGCGCTTGATCCGCGTCCGTCATGGCTCGGGCTGATTGCGCTGCTGGGCTGCCTGAGTTTGTGGTTTGTGGCGAACGTAGGCTCTGTGCAGGTGGCCGAACAATTTGCGTTTGTCGCGGCCTTGAGCGCGTGCGTGTGGGCTCTGTTAGGGACGTCGGTGCTGCGCGTACTGGCGTTTCCCATTTTGTTTAGCTTTTTCGCCGTGCCGTTTGGTGATTTCATCATTCCGACGCTGATGCAGTTTACGGCCTGGTTTGTGGTTGAGGCCATTGAGCTCACCGGTATTCCCGTGTTTCGCGAAGGCTATATGCTGAGTATTCCGCGTGGGGACTTCGAGGTGGCCAAAGCCTGCAGTGGTATTCGCTATCTCATCGCCTCGGTATCGCTTGGCACGTTTTACGCCTACATCACCTTCGTCGGTTGGAAAAAACGTTTCGCGTTTCTCGGCTTGGCGGTGGCCATGCCGATTATCGCCAACGGCTTGCGCGCCTTCGGCATTGTCATGATCGCGCACTTCTCCGATATGCAGCACGCGGTGGGTGTCGATCATTTGATCTACGGCTGGCTGTTTTTCGGTGTGCTGATATTTCTCATGTTCTGGATTGGCGGCCGGTATGCCGACGAGCCACAGGCGACGTCGGCCGCCAGTCGCAGTGGTGGGGCAACGCTTGCGCTGAGCGCACTCGTTGGTGTGTGCGCGGGACTGCTGGCCATGCTGGTGGCGGCGCCGGTGTTTGCACATAAAGCGCTGGCCGCTGTGGATGCGCCGCTGCCCCCCGCAAGCGTGCCGCAGGCCGCGCCGGGCTGGCGAGTGGATAAACCGATTCCGGGTGCCTACGCGCCGGATTTTCGTGATGCCAACGCGGTCGCTGCACTTGTGTATCGTCGCGGTGCCGATGCGATCGGGGTTACCGTGCACACCTACAGTGGCGGCGATCGCGAAGTGGTGCGCGCCGGGAATCGTTTTCCGATGAAGACCGGTCACAAGATTGTGCGCGAGCTCCCACTGGTCATTGCATCCGACGGCCGTGAATTTGAAATTGGGCGGCTGGATTTGCTCGAGCGTGGGCCGCGCCGGGCGGTGCTGTTTTGGTATCAGATCGGTGACACGGTAACGCCGTCACCCACCGTGGCCAAAATACGCGAGTGGTTGGCCAGACTGTCGGGTAAGCCCACGCGTCGCGCCGTGGTGTCGCTGTCGATGCCCACTGATCCGCGCGATGATGTGCCGCCTGAGCTGCTGGCGTTTGGCGAGCAGTACGTTGCGCAACTGGTGGGCTGCATCAGCAATCCCGCGAACCCAAAGTGCTCGGTTGTCGAGACGGCGCCGTGAGCCACGGGCCGCGCATTGTGCACGTGGTGCACCGTTTTGCCATGGGCGGCATGGAGAACGGGATTGTGAATTTGATCAACGGTATGGACCGTGAGTTCAAACACGCGATCGTGTGCCTGGATCGGTCGACCGATTTTGCCGATCGGCTGCAGCGTGACGACGTGCAAATCGTTTCGTTGCGCAAGAAACCTGGCAAAGATATCCCGCACTACGGGCGGCTTTGGAGCGCGCTGCGCGAGCTCAAGCCAAGCGTTGTACATACACGCAATATCGGCACGATCGAGGCGGGCATTATTGCGCGCGGTGCGGGCGTTAAAAACGTGTTTCACGGCGAGCACGGTTTTGATGTCAATGATCTTCATGGTGCGCACAGTCGATACCGCAGGCTGCGTCGCTTCGCTAATCCGTTCGTACGTCGCTTTGTCTGCGTTTCGCAGCAAATTCGCGCCTGGCTGCAGCGCGATGTTGGTCTGCCGGACGAGAAGTTGGTGCAGATTTATAACGGCGTGGACACACAGCGATTCTCGCCCGTGGCAAGAGATGACGCGCGCGAGCGTTTACGCGGCGCCGGTGTGGCCGATGGCAGCATCATTGGGGCAGTCGGTCGTCTTGAGGCGGTGAAAAATCAGATTGAGCTGGTGCGAGCGTTTTTGAATCGCTGCGACCGGTCAGCCGAATTCGCGGCGGCCACCTCTTTGGTGTTGCTCGGCGATGGCTCGAGCAGATCGACGATCGAAACTTTTGCCCGTGACCATGTGCACGGTGCACGTGTGCATTTGCTGGGTGCTCGCGATGACGTCGCCGATTTGTTGCCGGGCTTTGATGTGTTTGTTTTGCCGTCGCTGAATGAGGGTATTTCAAACACCTTGCTCGAAGCGATGTCGTGCGGCGTACCGGTGGTGGCGAGCCGCGTTGGCGGTAACGCCGAACTGTTTGCAGACGGGCGTCACGGCACGCTGTACGAATCGGGCGATGAAGAGGCCTTGTCGGCGGCGCTCGCGGGGTACATCGAGACGCCGGGCATGCGCGACGAACGGGCGCAGGCGGCACGCAAACACGTGGTGGAGCGATTCTCGCTCGATCGCATGATCGACCAATATCAGGCGCTTTACGCGTCCTATTCCTAACGTTAAGGATAGTCTGAGGCTATGTGCGGAATTAGCGGAATTTTTGATACGCAAACGGCGGCGCCGGTAGACGAGCAGTTGCTGCGCGTCATGAACGACTCTATGGAGCATCGTGGGCCGGACGATTTCGGTTTGCATATCGAGGTGGGCGTGGGGCTGGGTCACCGCCGGTTGTCGATCATTGATCTTGAAGGCGGCAAGCAGCCCATCGCGAACGAAGACGGCTCGGTTATCGTAACCTACAACGGCGAAATTTATAATTTCCAGCCGCTGCGTGAACAGCTCATTAACAAAGGCCATACGTTCCGCACCAACAGCGATACCGAAGTGATCGTGCACGGCTACGAGGAGTGGGGCGTTGATTGCGTCAAACGCTTCAACGGCATGTTTGCGTTTGCGGTGTACGATCGCAACAAGCAAACGCTTTTTATGGCGCGCGACCGTCTGGGAATCAAGCCGCTGTACTACAGCATTTTGCCCAACGGCCGCTTGCTGTTTGGTTCGGAGCTCAAAGCGCTGCAGCAGCATTCAGAGCTGTCCAACAGCATCAGCGCCCGATCCATTGAAGACTACTTTACGTTTGGCTATGTGCCCGACCCCGATACTATTTTGGAAGGCGTGCACAAACTTGCTCCGGGCTACTCTTTGTTGCTTGAGCGCGGTAAGCCTGTCCCGAAGCCTCATCAATACTGGGATCTGCCGTTTGAGCCAGGTCCCGAGCGGGCGCAAGCCGATCTTGAGGAAGAGTTGCTCGCGCGGTTGGAAGAAGCGGTGAAGCGACGCATGATCGCCGACGTGCCGTTGGGCGCGTTCTTATCCGGCGGCGTAGATTCCAGCGCAATCGTGGCACTGATGAGCGGGTTGTCGGACAACCCGGTGTCGGCCTGCTCGATTTCGTTCGGCGATCCGGAATTTAATGAAGTGAAGTACGCCAAACAGGTGGCGGACTATCTTGGCACGCAGCTCCAGGTGCGTCAGGTGGATCAGCACGATTTTGATCTGCTCGACAAGCTCGGTGGTCTGTACGACGAACCTTATGCAGACAGCTCTGCCATGCCGACCTACCGGGTGTGCAAGCTGGCGCGTGAAGGTGTGAAGGTGGCGTTATCGGGCGACGGCGGCGATGAGAATTTTGCAGGCTATCGGCGCTACCGCTGGCACGCGTATGAAGAAAAAGTGCGACGCTTTTTGCCGCAGGGCATTCGCGGTCCGCTGTTTGGCACACTGGGACGTCTCTATCCGAAACTCGATTGGGCGCCTAAGTTTTTGCGGGCCAAATCCACGCTTGAAGCCATCGGACGCGATACGACAGAGGGCTATCTTCACGGCGTGTCCATCTTCCCGGCACCGCTGCGCCGCAAGTTATTATCTGAGCAAACGATGAGCGATTTGCAGGGCTACCGCTCCATCGATCGGTTTAACGCATTGGCGGCCAATGCCCCCACCAATGACAGCCTGTCGCTGGTGCAGTACCTGGATTTTAAAACCTACCTTCCTGGCGACATCCTGACCAAAGTGGATCGCGCCAGCATGGCGCACGGGCTTGAGGTCCGGGTGCCGTTTCTGGATCACGAATTTGTCGAATGGGTGTCCGGCATCGACGTGGGGATGAAGCTGCACGGACGAGAGGGCAAGCACGTGCTCAAAAGCGCGCTCACCCGCAAATTGCCGCGCGATATTTTGTATCGTGAAAAAATGGGCTTTGCGGTGCCGTTGGGTTCATGGATTCGCGGACCCTTGCGCGAGCGCGTTGAGAGCAGCGTATGCGGCGAGCGGATGGCCGACTCAGGGTTTTTCAATCCGGCGATGCTAAAACAGGTGTTTGACGATCATGTTGCGGGACGACGCGACTACACGCCGGTTCTGTGGGGGCTTCTGATGTTTGACGGCTTCCTCGGTCGTACCGGCGCAGGTCGCGCCTGACCGGCATGCCGCGTTGTGGATGTCATTACCTACAGCACGTTGTATCCCAATGAGGCGCAGCCGCGACACGGACTGTTTGTTCAGGCTCGCCTGCGCGAATTGCGTCAGCGTCATGAGGTAGGCGCGCAGGTGGTAGCGCCGGTGCCGTGGTTTCCACTGCGCCATCCCGCGTTTGGGCGGTACGCCCAGTTTGCGAGCGCGCCGCGTTATGCCGTGCAAGACGACGTGCAAGTGCATCATCCGCGTTATTTTCTGCCGCCTAAAATTGGCATGCACATTGCGCCACGCACGATGGCGCGCGGTTCGCGCCGTGCGGTGGCCGCGTGTATTGAGCGTGCGGCGAATGCGCCGGTGCTCGATGCCCACTATTTTTACCCCGACGGGGTGGCGGCCGCGCATCTGGCCGAGCGGTTTAAATTGCCGCTGGTAATCAGTGCCCGCGGCAGCGATATCAATTTACTGCCCAATGATCCGGCCGTGCGTCGACGCATGCTGTGGGCGGCCGAGCGCGCGGATGCGCTGGTGGCCGTATCCAGTGCGCTTGCCGAGCGCATGGTCGAGATTGGCATGCCGGCACAGAAAATTGAGGTGCTGCGAAACGGCGTGGATCTGGAGACGTTTCGGGTTCTGGATCGGGTCGCTATGAAGCGCCAGCTGGGCTTTGAGGGACCGCTACTTCTGAGCGTGGGCAACCTATATGAGCTCAAGGGCCATGATTTGGTGATTGAGGCGTTGGCGCGCCATCCCGAGGCCAATTTGGTCGTGGCGGGCAGCGGACCAGAGCTTGGAGCGCTGAAAGCCTGTGCCGAGCGGCATAAAGTGGTCCAGAGGGTCCATTTTGTGGGGTCTGTCGCTCAATCTCAGCTCGTTCAGTATTACAATGCGGCCGATGCGCTGGTGCTGGCCTCCAGTCGGGAGGGTATGGCCAACGTGTTGCTGGAGGCCTTGGCCTGCGGCACGCCTGTGGTGGTAACGCCGGTGGGCGGTAATCCGGAGGTTGTGGCGAGTGCCGCGGCCGGAATCGTGCTGCCCGAGCGCAGCGCAAAGGCCGTCGCGGACGGCATCGGGGCGGTGTTCAGAGCGCCACCCACTCGCGAAGATACACGCGCGTACGCCGAGACTTTCTCGTGGGCGGACGTGGCGAACAGGTTGTACCAGCTGCTGGGCAACGTGCAGATGGCACGTGCATGAGCGAAGGACACGACATAATGCATGAGTTAGACAAAAAGGTTGGATCATGAAAATTAGTATTTTTGGACTCGGCTACGTGGGCGCAGTGTCGCTGGCATGCCTGGCACGTGACGGTCATGAAGTGGTCGGTGTGGACATTGATCCCACCAAGCTCGATCTGATCAAGAACGGCAAGTCGCCGGTGATCGAAGAGGGCATCCAGGAAGTGATGGCCGAGGTGGTCGCGAGCGGTCGCGTGTCGGTCACCGACAATGCGCGTGAAGCCGTACGTGATACCGACTTGTCGTTTGTCTGCGTTGGTACGCCGTCCATGCCTAACGGCAGTCAGGATTTGCGTGCCATGCGTCGTCTGTCTGAAGAGATGGGCATCGCGCTGAAAGAAAAAGACAGTTTTCATACCGTCATGATTCGCTCCACCATTGAACCGGGCACCATTTCCGAGACGGTCGAGCCTATTTTGGTCGAACATTCGGGCAAGCAAAGCGGCGTCGATTTTGGTCTGGGCTTTCAGCCGGAATTCTTGCGTGAAGGCACGTCCATTCGCGACTACGACAATCCGCCCATGACGGTCGTGGGTGCAAATTCCGAGCGCTCTATTGAGCAGTTGCGTGATTTGTTTGGCGACCTGCCGGGCAAATTTTTGACCACCGATATCGGTACGGCAGAATGTTTGAAATACGCCTGCAACGCGTATCACGCCGTGAAGGTGACGTTTGCGAACGAGATTGGACGTGTGACGCAATCTGTTGGTGTGGACTCGCGCAAAGTTATGGAACTGGTGTGCGAAGATCATTCGTTGAACATCTCCAAAGCGTACTTACGTCCCGGGTTCGCGTTTGGTGGTTCGTGTTTGCCCAAAGATCTGCGCGCGCTGCTTTACGTGGCACGCAGCCGTGATATTGAAATGCCGATGATGGCGGGTCTGATTCCCAGTAACGACGAGCATGTCGATCATGCGCTGTCGACGATCCTGGCACGCGGCACGCGCAAAGTGGGTTTCCTTGGTTTGAGTTTCAAAAGCGGCACCGACGATTTGCGTGAAAGCCCGCTGATGACGTTGGCCGAACAGCTCATCGGCAAGGGCATGGATCTGAAAATTTATGATCCGGAAGTGAACGTTGCTCGCCTGATTGGTGCCAACCGTTCCTATCTCGAAGAATCGATTCCGCACGTGTCTTCGCTTATGTGCGACAGCGCCGAGGCGGTCATTGATCACGCCGATATCATTGTTGTGGGTTTGAGCGATAAAGAGATCATCGACGATCTGCACGCGCACAGCAGCGACAAGCATTTCATTCTTGACCTTGTGAGCGTGCGCGATGCCGACCAGCTCAAGGGTGAATACCGCGGCGTGTGCTGGTGACACGCCCCCGACTGCTTTTCGTCTCGCCGCGCTTTCTGTTTCCGATCGATTCAGGCGGCAAGATCCGCACGACCGGCATTCTGCGCGAGATGAAAGGCGGTCGTTACGACATCACGTTGCTGTCGCCGTCGCCTGACGACGACGGCAACTACGACGACGAGCTTGCGACCGTAGCCGATCGCTGGGCATTCTGGGACCCGGTACGTGGTTTGGCGCGTAGTGTGCGCCGCGGCCTGCACTTGTTTCATCGCCTGCCGCTGCCGGTGGCCACCGACTTGTCCGGGCAGGGCAGTGCGCTGGTGGCGCAACAGCTGCCCAAGCATGACGTTGCCATTTTCGATTTCATCCATGCGGCGGTACTTGCGCCGGACAACATAAACACGCCCAGTGTCATGTTTACGCACAACGTCGAAGCGCAAATTTTTGAACGTCACTCCAAAGTAAATGAGAATCCCGTGATGCGCCGCATTTGGGCGTCTCAGTGGCGTAAAATGCAGCGCTTTGAAGGCGATGCGTTGCGTCTGTTTGATCGCGTAGTCGCCGTGTCCGAAGTGGATAAGCAGGGCTTCGCCGATCAGTTTGGCGTGACCAACGTGGACACGATACCCACCGGCGTGGATCTGAATTTTTTCCCCTACACGCCAAAGCCAGAGCCCGGCCGTGTGGCGTTCACCGGTTCGATGGACTGGCTGGCCAATCAGGACGGGATTAGTTTTTTCCTCGACGACGTGTGGCCGCTGATTGCGTCGGAGCGCGCGGATGCCACGATGTGTGTGGTCGGTCGGGCCCCACCCGAACGCCTCGTAGCACGGGCGAATGCCGTCAAGGGCTGGGAGTTCAGTGGATTTGTAGACGATGTCAGACCGTATATCCACCGCGCCTGTGCTTACGTTATTCCGTTGCGCGTCGGCGGCGGCACCCGATTGAAAGTATTTGAGGCCATGGCCAGCGGCTGCCCGGTTATTTCGACCGCCATTGGCGTTGAAGGTCTCGGCCTTGAAGATGGCGTACACTATCTTAATGCGGAGTCCAAAGAGGAGTTCGCGGCCGCGACCTGCAAGGTGCTTGGCGATCCGGAGTTGGCCGGGCGTCTTGCCACGGCGGCACGTCAGTACGTGGAAGACCACGCATCTAACGCTATTGTTGCCCGTCGTTTTGAACAAATCTGCGACGCGGCCATCGCAACGGACTAACAACTCATGCGCGATCTGCTGATTCTGTTCATGGTCGTCGGCTCCATACCGCTCATTATCATGCGGCCGTGGATCGGGATTATCATGTGGTGCTGGCTCGGGTTTATGAACCCGCATCGCCTGACGTGGGGATTTGCCTACGACTTTCCGTTTGCGCAGGTGATCGCGTTGGTCACCATGGGCGCGATCCTGATCTCAAAAGAAAAAAAGCACATCGAATTCACACCTCTGTTGGGCATATGGTGCGCCTGGATACTGTGGATGTGCCTAAGCACCTATTTCGCGATTGACCCCGACACCACAACGCGCGATTTCGACCGCATGATTAAAACCATGCTGTTCGCGTTTCTGACGATTCTATTAATTAACCGTGAGAACCGCGTTCGGGCGCTGGTCTGGATCACCGTTTTCTCGCTGGGTTTCTTCGGCGTGAAGGGGGGGATTTTCTCGATCCTGACCGGCGGGAATTTCCTGTTCTGGGGCCCACCGGGCAGTTTTATTGAGGGTAACAACGAGATTGGTCTGGCGCTGGTTATGACCATTCCAATGATCTTCTATCTCTACTTAACCGAAGCTAATAAATGGATTCGGCGGGCACTGCTCGGCACCATGGGCTTGTCCATGCTGGCGGTACTCACCACCCATTCCCGCGGAGCCTTTCTGGCACTCGGGGCCATGGTGGCGTTTCTGTGGCTCAAGAGTCGGCGCAAGGTGCTCACCGGTGTTCTCTTAATCGCCGCATTGCCGCTTCTGATCAATTTTATGCCCGAGTCGTGGGTCGATCGAATGTGGTCCATACGTGACTACGAGTCAGACGGCTCTGCCAACGGGCGAATCAACTCGTGGTGGTTTGCTTATTACCTGGCGCTTGACCATCCGTTGTTTGGCGGCGGCTTTGGCACGTTTACCAAAAGCCTGTTTATGGTCTACGCGCCGAACCCCACCGATCACCATGATGCCCACAGTATTTATTTTGAGGTGTTGGCCGAGCACGGTTTCGTTGGGTTGGGACTGTTCCTGACCCTTGGCGGGCTGAGCATTCTTACCGCCGGCAGCACCGTGAGGCGCTGCAAGAGCGTGCCCGAATTGATGTGGATTGCTGATCTGAATCGATTAACGCAGGTGTCTTTGGTCGGTTACGCCGTGGGCGGCGCCTTCCTGGGCCTCGCGTACTTTGATTTGTATTACCACTACGTTGCGATCATCGTCACCACCAGGCAGCTGGCCCGAATGCGTTTGAAACAAATGGAAGAGGGCACTTGGCCCAAAGCGCCGCGCGTGCAGGATACGTCGGCGCCCACCGACAGAAAGGTCTTTGGGAAACCCAAAAAAGACCAACCCAAAAAGGATGATGCGAAGTCACCATCGCGACCGCGTATGGGTGATCGTTTCCCATCGGCCACGCGATGAGTGGCAAGTACGTTGTTCTTACCTATCATCGCGTGCGCCCGGAAGCCGACGCGTTAATTCCAGACATTTGCAATGTCGAACGCTTCACCTCGCAACTGAACGTGCTTAAGCGCTGGTTCAATGTGTTGCCATTGAGTGAAGCCGTGGCGCGTTCGGCGCGCGGTGATCTGCCGGCGCGTACCGTGTGCATTACCTTCGACGACGGTTATTTGGATAACGCACAAATAGCGCTGCCGCTGTTGCAAAAGTTTGGTCTGCCCGCCACGTTTTTTATCGCCACCGGTTATCTGGGCGATGGGATGATGTGGAATGACAAAGTGATTGAGAGCGTGCGTGTGCGCCCGGTCGGCCAGTGGGATCTGTCGCAGATCGAGCTTGGACCGCGCGAGGTCGGTGACTGGCCGTCGCGTCGCGCGTTGCTGGGTGAGATCATTGCCCACCTAAAACATCAGTCACCCGATCAGCGCGGCGCCTGGGCCGATGCGCTGTATTCCGAGGCAGCGATCGCGAAAGATCGAATAATGATGACGCCGGACGAGGTTCGTTCTCTGCATACGGCTGGCATGGAAATCGGCGGACACACGGTCTCGCATCCCATTCTGACACGTCAGCCGGACGAGACAGCGCTCAATGAAATGCGTGCCGGGAAACAGGATCTGGAGAGTTTGATCGACGCGTCGGTGCCCTTGTTTGCCTATCCGAACGGTAAAGCCGGCGCAGATTTTGACGGCCGTCATGCGCGAATGGTGCAAGAAGCGGGGTTTGACGCGGCCTTTTCGACCATGTGGGGCTTTGCCAATGACCGGGCTCCGCGCTTCGAGCTGCCGCGTGTGGGCCTTGAGAGAGAGTCGGGTTGGCGCTTTGGGGCCAAGGTTTTTAAGTGCTTTTACGAGGCCCAGGACGACGCGCAGATTCAGTGGCGAGAGGCCGCCTGAGGGCCGCTAAACGGGGTCGTGGTAAAAGTGTGCCGCAGGTTTTCGATTTGTGGTCAAAAGTTGTTATAAAATGTGGCGTTGCCGTTGATTTGGGTCCAATCAGACCCCATTTACGCGAGCAGGATCACTGGAGACTTCATGAACGATCAGACAATGCCCGATTCCAACACGTTGCAGTATTTCGACGACGTGACGCGGATCGTGCGCCAAAACCTGCAGCTTGACGAGAGCAAGGTGCTTGATATGGATACCGCTCTTTTGGGCGACATCCCGGAATTCGATTCGATGTCCGTTGTGACCGTACTGCAATCGCTTGAAGAGCAGTTCGATATTCATGTCGACGACGATGACGTCACGGCCGAAACCTTCGAGACCGTGGGCACGTTGCTTGCCTTCGTGCAGGCCAAAGTGGCCGATGGCTAACTCCGCCGCCGGCGGGTTTGCCGCGCAGTTTTTGCGCAGCACGGCCGGCGAGCTTTTCGTTCTCTCCTATCCCGGAATCCCGCGCGACGATCTGCCGCCGCGGGCGCTTGTGGTTGTACCCGCATTCGCTGAAGAAATGAATAAAACGCGACGTCAGATCGCTCTGCTTGGACGCGCGCTGGCCCCGCTCAACATCACCACGATTGTTCCCGACCTTTACGGCACCGGTGACAGCGCCGGTGATTTTGGTGAGGCGACGGTGAGCGTCTGGCGTGACGATCTCAAAACGGTCTTCGACTGGCTGACATCGACAGGGTTTACGCAGGTCAGCGCTCTTGGTGTGCGTGCCGGCGCATTGTTGCTGACAGATGTGCTGCGCCACACGGATATTCAACCGGATCAGCTCCTACTGTGGCAGCCTGTCGTGTCGGGCAAAACGCTGATGAGTCAGTTTCTGCGCTTGAAAGCGGCCGCTAGCCTGACGCAGGAAACCAAAGGCGAGGGCGTGCGCGAGCTACGTGCGCGTTTGAGTCAGGATGAATCCGTGGAAGTGGCCGGCTACTGGCTCTCGCCCGATCTTGTGGCGCAATTCGATGCGCTGCATCTGCGCGATCTTGATTCGGTTGCGCGATTGGACTGGCTGCAGGTACAAGATACCGAGGAGCCTCCACCGGCCGTGCGCACCGTGATGGGTGCGCTGCAAGAGCGCGGCATCGAGGTGGACTTTGCCGTGGCCAGCGGCGAGCCGTTCTGGAGTACTGTTGAAATTTCTTTGGCGCCAGCGCTTATCGACGTGACGGTCACAAGGCTTTGGGGCGCATGAAGCACGAGGCGGTGACGTTCGAGTGTGAGGGCAGTCAGCTGCTTGGCATCGTACACGGTGCTAACGACACGGCCAGACGTGGCGCCGTGGTAGTGGTGGGTGGGCCGCAATACCGGGTCGGCAGTCATCGTCAATTTGTGCATCTGGCGCGAGCGTTAGGCGATGGCGGAATTCCCACGCTGCGTTTCGACTATCGCGGAATGGGCGACAGCGATGGCGAGCTAGTGGGCTTTGAAGACGTGACGGAGGACATTCGAAGTGCTGTGGATGCGCTGTGCAGGCGTTGTCCCCAGCTCGATGAAATCATGTTGGTCGGCTTGTGCGACGCCGCTTCCGCCGTGTTGATGTACGCGCCGTTGGATGCGCGCGTGCAGCGACTTGTGATAATGAATCCGTGGGTACGGTCCGAGGAATCCCATGCCCGTGCGCAGGTGAAACACTACTATCTACAGCGACTTTTGGCGCCTGAAATGTGGGGCAAAATATTGCGTGGAAAATTTGATTGGCGCGGATCACTGGCGTCGTTGTCTGGCACGCTGCGTTCGCTGACCGGCTCACCGTCCGAGCAAGCGCCCGCAGCCAAAGCCCCTTATCAGCAGCGCATGCTCACCGGCGCTCAGCAGTTCGATGGTGAGATGTTGTTGATCATCAGCGGTGACGATATGACCGCTGCAGAATTTATTGATCACGTTGGTGCTACGCCTGCCTGGGGGAAGGTGCTGGCGCGCTCAACGACCACGGTACACAAGATAACGCAGGCCAATCACACCTTTGCGTGCGCGGAGTGGCGCGATGAAGTGGGCGACGAAGTGTTGCGCTGGATCAGCGCGTCATAAACGTAAAGTCGATCACACCAGCATTTCACGCGGCTCCGCGTGACTTAAAAAATCCCGCGGACTCGCCGTGTAGCCGTAAGCGCCAGACTGGAAGACCACGATTAAATCGCCAATGTCAGCGCGACTCATCGTCATGTTGTCGGCCAGAAGGTCCAGCGGTGTGCACAACGGCCCGACCACATTGACCCGTTCCTGATCGTCACTGTGCACCCGATTGCCCACAAGGACCGGATAATTCTTGCGAATAATCTGACCAAAATTGCCGGAGTTGGCAAGGTGATGATGCAGACCGCCATTGGCGATTAAAAACGTACGCTCGCGGGAGATTTTTTTGTCCGTGACTTCACACACGTAGACACCGCATTCGCCCACCAGATAGCGACCCAGCTCAATCACAAGTCGGGCCTCGGGCATCAGCGTCGCGGCTTTGTCTGCCAACCGTTTCAGATGTTCGCGCAGGGGCTCAGTATCCAGCGGCGATTCGCCCGGAAAATAAGGAATACCAAAGCCGCCGCCAATATTCAGCATGCGCACCGGAGAGGGCGCGTGTGCGGCCAGACGAGCGGCCAGATCGACGGTTTGGGTTTGAGTTTCTTTGAGCGAGTCGGCCAGCAGATTTTGCGAGCCGCTGTAGATATGAAAACCGACAAAGGTCATGTGGCGGACATCAAACGCCGCGCTACCGTCGCGCCAGCCATCGAGCAGCGCCGGAATTTGTTCGGCATCGATACCAAACTGCTGTGCACCGCCACCCATTTTCATGCCGGATTTTTTCAGTTGGAAGTCGGGGTTCACGCGCAGAGCCACGTTGGCATTGCACTGTTTTTCGGTAGCGATGCGGCCAATACGGGCCAGTTCGGTAGGGCTCTCGACGTTGAGCGTAATGCCGGCGTCGATGGCGGCGGCCAGCTCCCACTCCTGTTTGCCCGGACCCGCAAAGCTTATTTCCTGCGGCGGACAGTTGCTGGTCAATGCCACGGTCAGCTCGCGGCCCGAGGCAACATCCAGGCCGTCGACATGATCGGCTGCAAAGCGAACTAACTCCGGCATCGGATTCGCTTTCATGGCGTAGTGCAGATCGATGCGACCGCCAAACAGGTCTTTTAAGTCTGCCGCACGTTTGGCAAACAGGGCACGGTCGTACAGATAGAGTGGGACGCCACCGCCCTGGGCATAGAGATCGGTGATGGGTTGGTCGCCAACGAGCAGTACGTTGTCACGTACGTCGAACAACTCCATTGGTGCGTGTTTTTCGAATTCGATGCTGGCCACGTGTTTAATCTCCGCGCGTAAACAGGTCTTGGTACTGATCCGACAGGCGCTTGCGATCGATCTTGCCGTTGGGGTTGCGGGGCAGGGCGTCCAGCCAGACGACCTGTTTGGGCTGCATGAAATTCGCAAGGCCGGCACGGCAGGCGTCCAACAGCGCTTTGGCGGCGTCGCCCTCGACGTTGGGTTTCGCCGCCACGACCACAATGGCCTGCCCCAGATCCGGATGTGACGCGCCCATAGCGATCACTTCCTCAGCGACGCCCGAGTCGTAGATCACTTCTTCGATTTCGTTCGGACTGACTCGATAGCCGCTGGTTTTGATCATTTCATCGCGCCGACCGACAAAGTACAAAAAGCCTTCATCGTCCATGCGCACGCTGTCGCCTGAGTACACGGCGAGCTCGGGAATGACTCGGCCGTCTTCCAGCGGCAAGGGTTTGAAACGCTCGGCCGTTTTCAGAGGATTGTTCCAGTAGCCCAGCGAAACCAGCGCACCGCGATGAACCAGTTCGCCAATTTCATTGGGACCACAGCGGCTGCCGTCTTCGGCCAGTACCATGACATCGGCATTTGGGATGGCTTTGCCCATCGATTCCGGGCGTGCGTCCACCTGATCCGGCGGCAAAAACGTAGAGCGAAACGCTTCGGTCAGGCCGTACATCAGATAGGGCTTTGCAGCCGGCGCCTTATCGCGCAGTACCCGTAAGGTGGCTTTGGGCATCGCACCACCCGAGTTGGTGTAGTAGCGCAGCGTGTCCGCGCAGCCTTCCGGCCAGTCTAAAGCGGCCAACTGGCCCCACAGCGGTGGCACGCCGGCCAATCCGGTAATACGTTCGCTCTGAAGTTTGCGCAGCACGTCGCGCGGCAGTAGGTATTCGAGTAAAACCACGCACGCGCCGACACTAAAGGCGGTCGATAGCTGACTAAAGCCGTAGTCAAAACTAAACGGAAGGACGGCCAGCAGTCGGTCTTGGGCGGTGTTCTCCAGATAGCTGGCCACGCTGTGTGCGCCGGCCACCATGTTCGCATGTGAGAGCACGACGCCTTTGGGACGGCCCGTGCTGCCCGACGTGTAGAAGATAGAGACCACGTCGCCATCGATGCGGCGATGGCCGGGCGCATCGGGTGCCGACGTCGCTTCACTCAGAAGCTGGATGTTGAGCGTCGCATTGCCCAGATCGGGCACCGAATCGACGACAAAGGCCGTGTGCAGCTGCGGCAGTGCGTCCAGATGCGGTGCGAGTGCCTTAAGCCGACTGCCCGTAGTGACCAGTACACGGGCACCACTGTCGTTCAGGATATGTTCCACTTGTGCCGGTTTGAGCAACGCGTTTACGGGTACGAACACACCGCCCGCGTGAGCGCTGCCGAACATGGCCGTCACGGCTTCGAGCGTTTTTGGCAGCGCGATGGCGACGCGCTCGCCGCGTTCCAGCCCGCAGGCCATCAGCGCGTTGCGCATGCCGTCGAGCGCCGTGCGTAACTCGCCGTAGCTCATGGCGCGTTTGCCGTCGACCAGCGCCGGCGCATCCGCGTTGGCGGCGGCCCCGGCGAGGGGCAGTTCGTGAAGCAGCTGGCTCATCAGTTCGGTTCCTTCTGCACAGCGTAATTTTTGGTCGCGAATTGTACCCCA
>JBGCEL010000048.1:0-18120 GCA_045106455.1 Gammaproteobacteria bacterium | reverse complement strand
TCCACGTAACCCCGCGTTTCACCCGAGGCCTCCTGCGACAGAACAAACACAAAATCTTCGCCCGGCTGGATGCTGCGCGCACTGTCGATGGTCTCGTTGTAAAAAATAAAGTTGTCGCCGGCGATGTACAGCCCGTTGTCTGAGGTCAGATCCAGAAAATCGAGCAGCTTCACAAAAAAGTTCTGTGCCGTATCGATGCGCATGCCCACCTCGATGGCGTAGTCGTTCACATCGAGCAGCGCATCGCGCAATGTTAAACCCTGATTGCCGTCAAACTGATAGCGCCCGTTTTCGATCGTGCCGCCGTTGGCTTCCATGGCCACCCCACCGACGCTGTCACCCAGCGTGCCGTTAAAGGGGTAGCTGTGGATCACCTGGGGGCCTCCGATTGAGAAGGTGAAATTCTCGCCACTGCCAAAGCTCCCTGAGCCCGCGTACAAAAGCTCTTCATTTTGTCGAATGATGTAATTGCCCTCGCCTTCGTTGCAGCACATGCCGTCGCCGTACGCATCGGTAATCACAAATTCATAGTCGCCATAGGGCAGGTCCCAGACGTAGCTATGGCTTTGGCCGGCTAACGCGTTGGGGAAATTGCCCCAGCTATCGCCCGCGGCCGACCCTTCCGCGGAGCTCAGCGCCGGATCAAACGGCAGACCGCTGCCATCTCGCTGCAGACTAAAATTGATGTCTTCTGGATAGTTGTCGAAAATCAGCTCGACGCTGATCCGATCCGCATACACCGATGAGGCCATCAGGGCGCTCAGGCTCAAACCCACTAACTTCTTATAATTCATCGCACTTCCCCTCGGGCAACCCCGAACTGCGTACGCGCCAGGACGCGTTTTTGTTGTCGTTATGGGGTTAAGCAGGGAATACGCGAAAATTAGCCCAAATTTTTTAGTCTGTGGCACTGCCCAAGGTCGGCGGACCACCGCTGTCGGCAATACCGCCGAGCAATATGAGTCTGGGAGCGAGACCCGCCACAAGAAAACCCGCGCCGGCCTCGCAGCCGACGCGGGCGTTCACATGCTTCAATTTACGTCTCGCAAGCACCGCCTTGCGCCGGTCCCGGCGGCTGGAAGAACAGCGACCGCAGCAAGCCCAGATCGATCACATTGACCGTGCCATCGGCGTTTAAGTCGGCATCGGGATCTGTCGTAAAGAACACGCTACGCAGCGCACCAAGGTCCACCACGTTCACGATGCAATCATTGTTCAGATCCGCGTCGCAACGATTACCGTAGCCGTCACCATTAGAATCCACCTGCGCCGGGTTGGCCACCAGTTGGCAGTTGTCCACATCGTCGGCCACGCCGTCGCCGTCGGTATCCACCACGGTGCTACCCACATTCACAGTCTGCAGCAACGTATTGTTGCTCGTGTCCGGATCCGACTCCAGCGAGCTCACCTGCGTGCTGATTTCAAAATCGCCATCAGACACCGGCGTTACGACCAACGTGATCGTCGCGGTAGCTGGCGATGCCACATTGCCAAGCTCGCAGGTCACGTTTTGTCCGTCGATGGCGCAGATGCCCGTGCTGGACGTAGCACTCACGATGTTCAGCTCAGCGGGTACCGACTGCACTACCAAAAGACGACTGGCATCACGCGGTCCGTCAACGGTCACTGTGGCCGCTAGGCTTGCCTCAACACCCACGTCACCGCTCACCGGACCACTGTCGTCCGTGAGACGCAGATCAGTCGAAAAGGTGTACTCGCGATAGCCAATGTTGTCGAAACCGAGCAACACACGACCAGGTTCGCGCGGGTCCACAGCCATCGAGTTAACCCGATTGGTTTCAACCAGACCGGCAGCAATCGTCCATGACAAACCGCCATCAACGCTTCGATAGAGCCCGCCGTTGTTGGTCGCCGCGTAGGCGAGGAGCGGACGCTCAGCATCCATATACAGCGCCTCTATCGTGCCGGGCGGACGAGAAGCCGGAACCTCCCATGTATCGCCACCGTCATCGGAGTAATAGAGCACACCGAACGCGCCAGCCAGCACGATGTCGGGATTGTCTGGATGCACGGCAAGCGAAAACGTGCGTCCGGGACCCGGCAGCTCATCGCCGGATTTGCGTGCCCAGGTGATGCCGCCATCGGTACTCTTGAACACGCCGCCCGAATTGAAATCGGGACTACCAACGTAGATAACATCCGGGTTGTTATCCGAAGCTTTCACCACATCGAGCACGACGTTGTTGCTGAAAAAAGGTTCCAGCCCCGTCGACACCTGAGCCCAGCTCGCACCACCGTTATCGGTTTTGAACAAGCCGCGGTTGTAGTCGCTAAACAGCAACTGGCTGGTGTTTGAGGCAGGAATATCAATATCGGTCACCCACGTGGCCAACACAGAGGGCAACTGCAGATTAATGCGCGCCCAGGTGATACCGCCATCGAAAGTCTCATACAAACCGCAGCAACTTGAGCCGGCGTAAGCATGATCGGCCAGCAGCGGATCGGCTTCGATCGCATACGAGGTCAAATCGTAATCGCCCGTGTTGTGGGTCCAGCTGGCACCCTCATCATTGCTGCGTGAGGTGCCGCCAAATACGCCAGCGTAAATACGCCCCGTCGCCTTATCCACCGACAGCGACTCCACATTCTCATTCACGAAACCCGCGGTGGAACGCGTCCACGTGGCACCGCTGTCTGTGGTTTCAAAAATGCCTTGCGTGAAGGCCGCCACCAACATGCGCGTGGGATCGGTGGGATCAAACGCGATGCTGTCGATCGTGTAGCGCCCCAAACCGATGTTGCCCGGGCTTTGCCACGTCACGCCGCTGTCGTTGCTCACAATCACGTCGTTGTTTCCGCTGGCCATATAAAAGCGCGTGCTGTCGCCCGGGTCGACCGAAAATTGCCAATAGAAATCACCGGGCAGATTCAGCGAAATTTTTGCCCAGTTGCTACCGCCATCAACGGTTTGGAAAATGCCCTGATTGCTAATGTGCACGTAAGCGATGTCGCTGTTGTCCGGATCAAACCCACCCACTCGTGCAAAGACATAGCCATTGCTGGTCAGCGGAAAACCCGTGTAGCTGGTGGTCCACGTCAGGCCACCGTCGACGGACTTGTGCATGCCATCCCAGTTACTCGTGTAAAAAATGAGCGGATCACTGGGTGACTGCATGACTTCTTCGATAAAGGTGCCGCTCAAGCCGGCGCTGACGTCTTGCCAGGTATCGCCGTTGTCGGTGGAGCGATACAACTCGCCGCTGGCGCCCGCAAACACGGTGCCGGCCGTCGTTTGGTCCGCCCACAAATAAAACATGCTGGCGCCGGCGTTCTCCAGCCCCACACCCGAGGACGTCCAGGTGACGCCGCCGTCGGTGGTACGTGCCACGCTGCGCTGACTGTCGACCACCCACATGGTGTCAGGGGCATTCGGGTCCAGCGCGAAATCGGAAATTCGGCTGCGCTGAACGGACGGCTCGTTGACCTCAAACCGGCTCCAGGTGGCCCCCGAATCGTCGCTGACGAAAAGGCCGTTGCCGTAGCCCAGCGCGTACGCGCGATCTGCGTTGGACGAATCGAACTCGATGTGTGTGGCGCGCCCGCCGTCCGGACCGTTGCCGGTGTAGGCGTTCGGGCCAGCCACCGCCGGCGTCACTAGTAACGCGGCGGCGCAGGCCACCAGCGTGCGCAGCGTAGGTGGCAAAAACAATGACTTGAACATGATGCTCCCCTTCAGAAAAACCGTTAGCCACCGCAAGATCGTCAGTGGTCGTTATCTGGTAAAGCATCGAATCAAACCAACTTCCCCCAAAAATTCTCGCGGGACGTGGCACGATAGGCGCATGAAACACGCATTTACCGAACGGGCAGCCATCCTTGCCCTCTCATTCGCCATCGCCGCAGGCGCCGCCTCTGTCGGTGCCGACCCCGCCACCGCCGCGAGCGACTATCTAAAGCGCATCGACGCCCTCGACAAGAACGGGCCGCAGATCAATGCCGTGATCACGATCAACAACATGGCGCCTGCGCTGGCCCGCCGCGCTCACAAAAAGGGCCTGCCGCTAGACGGCCGCACGGTACTGATCAAGGACAACATCGAGACGTTCGAATGGCCAACCACGGCCGGCTCACTGGCGCTCAAAGAAAACAACACAGAGCGCGACGCCCCGTTAATCGCAAGACTGCGCGCCAGCGGCGGCGTGGTGCTGGGCAAAACCAATCTGTCGGAGTGGGCAAACTTTCGCAGCAACACCTCCACCAGCGGCTGGAGCGGCGTGGGTGGCCTGACGCGCAACCCACACGCGTTGGATCGCACCGCCTGCGGCTCGTCAGCCGGCAGCGGCGCGGCCGTGGCCGCGGGGTTCGCCTGGGCCGCCATCGGCACCGAAACCAACGGCTCGGTTACGTGCCCGGCCAGCGTGAATGGCATCGTCGGTTTTAAACCCACCGTTGGCATGGTCAGCCGTACCCATGTTGTACCGATCAGCGCCAGCCAGGATACAGCCGGCCCGATGACGCGCGATGTGACGGCTGCGGCCCAACTTTTGTCGGCCATCGCGGGGCACGATCCGGCCGACCCCGCGACAAGGGACGCCGATCAATACGCGATAGATTTCACGCTTGGACTGGCCGACTACTCGCTCAAAGGCGTGCGCATCGGTGTTATGCGAGAACAGGTCGGCTCAAACTCGGGCGTCAAAGCGCTCTTTGAGCAAGCGCTAAAAGATCTGGAGCACGCCGGTGTCGTGTTGGTGGACATCGAATACGACTGGCCCGACGACTACGGCCGTGTCGCCTATGAGTCTCTGCTGTTTGAGTTTCGCCGCGATATCAATGCCTATCTCGCGTCGCTACCGGGCGAAGCGTTACCCAAAACGCTCGATGATCTGGTGACATTCAATCAGGCCCACGCTGAATCGGAGCTGCGCTGGTTTGATCAGGCGCTATTTTTAAACGCCCTGAGATTCACCGACGAGGACGCGTACGCCAAAGGGCGCGCGGCCACCTTGCGGGCATCGGGACCCGACGGCATTGACCGACTTCTCGGCGAACACAAGGTCGAGTTTCTCATTGCCCCCACGGCAGGTCCGGCCTGGTCTATCGATCTGGTGAACGGCGACAATTTCAATGGCAGCATTGGCGCTGGTTCTTTGCCGGCAAGAGCGGGCTACCCCCATCTCACGGTGCCCATGGGTGCGGTGGAACGCCTGCCCGTTGGACTCAGTATTATTTCCGGTAAGTGGCAAGACGCCGCGGTGCTTAAAGCGGGCGCCGCCTACGAGCGCGCGCGCTCGGCAACACTGGCAAATCCTGCTTTTGAGGTATGGCACCCCAACGCCTCAGGGGTGAAGCCTTAAGACAAAAAAAAGTGGGCAGAACCAACAACACCGCGCTCAGGGCAAAGCACACCGCTCTTGGGTCCGCCCAACAAAGGGGGGAAATACTGACCAGTCTTCGATGAAAAATTACTGTGTCACTCTCTACAGCGACAGCCGCAGAGAAATTCCCCCATCCAGCCGCCAATTTTTTCGCGGTTCCAGCATGCTGGCCATGTGATACAGTTTGGGCAGCGGCGCGCGTACTATAAAAAGACCAAGCGCGCCTTTACATAAATCATGCTTTGCCCCCTGCATTGGTCTTTCACCGTTGCGATGCACGGCAAGCAAAAATTTGAAGATTTCTTCATGTTTGTGAGTAAAAATTATTCTGCGCTCGTGTGCGGCGTGCTTCTGTGCGCGTTGGTTTTGATCAGTGCCACAACGAAAGCGGGCGACAACATTTGGACGTTTGACGGTCCCGAAGGTGGCTCCGCGATCTGGATCGGGCAGAGCCCACTTGATGACACCGTTCGTCTGGCCATCAGCGAACACCGCCTGTATCGCTGGGTGGAAGATCAGCAGCGCTGGCAGGCAACCCGGGAGGCTGTCGGTGACGTCGTGTTCTCGACTCAGGATGCTCAAACGGCGATCGCCATTGGCGCGTCGCCCAATCTGCTCAAGACCACCGACGGTGGCATCACATTCACAACCATTGTGACCGGACTGCCCGCGGGACCGATCAAACTCATCGGTGATCCCGACGGTCGCCTGTACGTCTCGACCTTTAACCTTGGCGTTTGGACCAGTGACGACGAAGGACTGAGCTGGCAACCGGCGCAAAACGGCTGGCCCACTGCCGTCGACAATCCCAATAATTTTTTTCGGCCACGGGATATCGCCACGGCACCATCACGGCCGCAGCGTGTGTACGCCAGCATCATTGGCAACGGGTTTGTGGCCTCCGATGATGCCGGGGCGACATGGACAGCGCCGGCCAACGCTGGCTTCCCCGCCAGTTCTTTCTTCTCTCCGTTGCTGGTTGACCCGCTGGACCCGGATCACGTGTGGGTAGGAAGCGGCACGGCAGAGACCTTTGATGGCGGTGAAAGCTGGAGTGCTATCCCGGCTCTACCGGGAATTGCTTCGTTCAGTGCCAACCCGGCAAACCCCGCGACCATTTACGCGCTTGCGAACGTGGGCGGCGATGTGTTTCGCAGTACGGACAGCGGACAGACGTGGAGCGTGCAGGGCAGCGTTCCGGCAAGTCAGACCTTTGGGTTTGATTTCGGCAACCTCAGCCCGGGTAGTAACGGACAGGTCCTTGCCGCAACCGGGGAGGGCATTTATGCGCAAAGCGCTGCCAACCTGCCGTTCGAGAGTCTGAACAGCGGGTTTGCGAGCACACTGGGCGAAGACCTCGTACAGAACGCTGCGACCGGCCGCTTCTATCTCAATGGCACGGCGGTGGTCACGTCGAATGATCACGGTGATTCCTGGCAGCGGCTCGGTGGCGGACTCATTAATCAAAACGGCATAGCGCTGGAATACATTAATGCCGTTGCGGTGGCGCCTGATGATGATCAAGTGATTTACGCTGGCGGCCGCGGCCCGGAAATCTATCGAAGCGACAACGGCGGTCAATCCTGGGCGGTTGTTGGCAGTCTTGGCCTGACGCACGACGTGTCGGCGCTGAGTGTTGCCCCCACAATGGCGAACCGAATTTATGCCGGCACCTTCAATGGCAGCTCCTGGCGTTCAGACGATAGCGGCACGACCTGGCAACTTTTGGCCACCAACGCCGACAATGGCTGGGTCACCGACATCGCCGTCAATCCCTCTGATTCAGACACGCTTTTGCTGAGTGTCTTCGCAGGCGGTCTGTTTTTCTCCGACAATGCAGGCGACTCATGGACTCAAGCACTGGGCGGCACCCAGGGAACCAGCGCACGCGCTATTCGATATTCGGAGCGCGTAGCAGGTCAGGTGCGCGTATCAACGAATCGTGCAGGCAGGTATACGCCCTGGCTTAGCAATGATGATGGACGCACGTGGACGCAAGTCACTGAATTTGGAAATTTTGCGGTGTACTCGGTTAATGAGCATCCCGACGTTGACGACGTTTTATACATCTCGATGGACTTTGGCATGCGTCGCAGTCTCGACAATGGCGCGACGTTAGAGTTGATCGCAGAGCAAACGCCCGTTGGTATTCCTTTTCCCCTGCATACGCCGGCCGACGGGGTGTTCGTTGATCGCAAAGACCCGTCGCGCTTGTTCAGTTTTGAGTTTCGCACCGGCGTTGGCCGCTATACGGTCGCGCGCAATCTTGCACTTCAAGCCATACCGCTCACACCGACCGCAACGCTGGTCGACACATTGAGTTATGAATTGACGGTGGACAACGACGATACGGGACTGGCGGGGCGTGTCCGCGTCGACATTCCTCAGCCGACCAACGGCCAGATTACGTCGGCCACCGCAGCGGGCGCCGAGTGCGCGCTTGCCGACGGCGGCGCGGTTTGTTTGATTGCACAGTTGGCGGCACCAGAGAGTTTGACCCTCACGGTTGACGTCACACCCGTTTGGCTTGGCGATGTCATCCTCGAAGCGTCGGTGAGTTCCATTGAAAAAGAACTTTCGCCCGAGAACAACACGGTTACGGCAACGGCCACCGTGGTGAGCGCCGATGTCGATGACGACAGCATCGAAGATGCCCTCGACAACTGCGCTTTGGTATTCAACCCTGATCAACGCGACACGAACTCAGACGACTTCGGCAACGCTTGCGACGCCGATTTGAACAACGATGGTGTGGTGAACGTTGCCGACCTGGGTTTGCTGCGCAGTGTGTTCTTTTCGTCAGATGCTGACGCCGACTTCAATGGCGATGGCACGGTCAGTGTCTTTGATCTGGGCATTATGCGCGCCAGTTTCTTCGGCGCACCGGGACCAAGCGGCCTGGTCGGGCTACGTTAAGCGGTTTTGACTCTGAATTCGGGCAGGCGCCGGGCGGCACTCACTCGCTGAGTGCCGCCCGTTTCTCGATCTGTACAGGTGCCGAAATACACCGCATGCACATCGTCAGCCGAGCGGGCTTCGGCCCGTTATTTCTTGTGCGGCAACGGCGCCAACAACGATTCATCGTCATTGCGCGGATTGCCCACCGCCTTGCCGACAGGCCGATGCGTCATGGCCTCGGACTCAAACGGCAACAGCATCTGCCGCAGCTCATCCACGTCGTCATTGGCGGGACTGAGCCAGTCACCATAGCGCTCGGCGGGCAGAATAACCGGCATGCGCGAGTGCAGCGTGCTCATCATCTCGTTGGGCTCGGTGGTAATAATGGTGCAGGTTTGCAATGGCACATCCGACACGCCGTCATTCCACTGCTCCCACAACCCCGCCAGCGCAAACGGCTCTGCGCTTTTGAGCGAGATAAAATACGGTTGTTTGGCGCCGTCCTCGGCACGCCACTCGTAGAAGCCGTCGGCCAGGATCAGGCAACGACGCTGCTTGAACGCCGCGCGAAACGAAGGCTTGCTGTGCACGGTCTCGCCGCGCGCATTGATCAACTTGTTACCAATGCTTTTGTCTTTGGCCCACGACGGAATGAGACCCCAGCGCAAAAAACTCACGCTGGAGCTCTGCTCGGGCAGCTGGCGAATCACCGGCACAAACTGCGTGGGCGCGAAGTTATAGCGCGGCACCATCGCCGGCACCTCCGACACACCGAACAGCTTTACCACTGCTTCGGCCGGAGAATAAAAAGCAAATCGGCCGCACATGGCTTTAAGAGCGCAGCCCGCGACCCGTGCGCAGCAAATGCAGGCTAAACGCACCCAGTACCACGATAAACAACGCGATCACGGCATAAGCCGTGACCACGGGAATATCGGACTCACCCAAAAAGCCGTAGCGAAACGCATTGACCATATAAATAATCGGGTTGAGCTTGGACACGCCCTGCCAAAACTCAGGTAAAAGATCGATCGAATAGAACACGCCACCGAGGTAGGTGAGCGGCGTGAGCACAAACGTGGGGATAATCGAAATCCCCTCAAAGTTCTTGGCGTACACAGCGTTTATAAAGCCGGCCAGCGAAAACACGATGGAGGTGAGAATCACGATCGAAATGGTGACCAGCACGTGTTCCACGTGCAGGCGCGTGAAGAACAGCGCAACCATCGTCACCAGTGCACCGACGCACAGCCCGCGCACCATGCCACCCACCAGGTAGCCGCTCAGAATTACAATCGGCGGCAGCGGCGCCACCAGCATCTCTTCCACGTGCTTGCCGAATTTGGCGCCAAAGAATGACGACACCACGTTGCCGTAGGAATTGCTGATCACGGACATCATGATCAAACCCGGCGCGATGTACTGCATGTAATTAAAGCCGCCCATCTCCCCGATGCGCGAGCCAATAAGGTTGCCGAAGATCACGAAATACAACGTCATCGTGATGACAGGCGGCACCAGGGTCTGCACCCAGATGCGCGTTATGCGCGTAAATTCGCGCCGCACGATCGTACAAAAGCCTACCCAGTTGGTTTGCGCCTGCGACATCAGGAGGCCTCCTGTGAAGCATTCGCAGTGGTGTCGGTGAGACGCAAGAACAACTCCTCAAGTCGGTTTGATTTCGTGCGCATGCTGGAGATCGTAACGCCCACCGCGCTGAGCGCCGAAAACAGATCATTGAGGCTCTGGCCGTCATGCACGTCCACCTCGATGGCGTCCTCGGCCGACGCCGCACGCACGGTAAAGCCGTCTACCTGCGGCAAAGTGTCGGGCACGCTCGCGAGCGTCAGCACATAGGTCTGCAGCTTGAGCTTTTGCAGCACCCGGCTCATGCGATCGTTTTCGGTAATCAAGCCGCCGTCGATGATGGCCACGTTGCGGCACAGCGATTCGGCTTCTTCCAAATAGTGGGTCGTGAGAATAATGGTGGTGCCCTGCTCGTTCAGATCGGTCAGAAACGTCCACATTGAACGTCTGATCTCGATGTCCACTCCAGCCGTGGGCTCGTCGAGAATCAGCAAACGCGGCTCGTGCACGAGCGCCCGGGCGATCATAAGACGCCGCTTCATGCCGCCCGACAAATTGCGCGATAACTCATCACGTTTGTCCCACAATTTCAGGGCCGTGAGGTATTTTTCCGCGCGTTCCTGCGCCACCGTCCGCGGGATGCCGTAATAACCCGCCTGATTCAGAACGATGTTGCGCACCTTCTCGAACATATTGAAGTTGACCTCCTGGGGCACCAGACCCAGACAGGTTTTCGCCGCCTCAAGCTGCGTATCGATGTCATGGCCATACACCTTCACCTCGCCGCTGGTTTTGTTGACCAGCGATGAGATCACGCCAATGGTGGTGGTCTTGCCGGCACCGTTGGGGCCCAAAAGGGCGAAGAAATCGCCGCTTTCGACGGTTAAATCGATCCCGCGCAGGGCGTGGACGGACTCGCCGTAGGTCTTCGTAAGTCCGCGAATGGTCAATGCATCTTGGGTCATAGTGAGCGCGCTGTCGTGCCCGCCGACGTCCCGCTTAAGGGCCGTTCGTCGAGCGTCAATGGAGTTGGATTGAGTGTCGGGGGTGCATCTGCGCATCGTGCCCAGATCGTTAAATAAGGATAACACGTTTGAATTTGTCCAAAAACGGGCGAATAATCAGCGCGCGCGACGGCTGGATGCACTTGGCCGCAGTGCGCTGACTTAAAATAAATGGGCCTTATTGGTAATGTTGAAAGAGTTTAAAGAGTTCGCGATGCGCGGCAATGTCATGGACATGGCCATTGGTATCGTTCTGGGTGGCGCGTTCGGGAAGATCGTGTCTTCGTTCGTGAAGGACGTGGTCATGCCGGTCATCGGCAAGTTCATGGGTGGCGTCGACTTTTCTCAGTTGTTCGTGAACCTCACCAGCACCGGCTATGAGTCGCTTGCCGCGGCCGAAGAAGCTGGCGCAGCCGTACTCAAGTATGGTTCGTTCCTGCAGACCGTGTTTGATTTCCTCATCATTGCATTGGCTATTTTCATGGTCGTCAAAGGCATGAACGCGGCAAAGCGCAAGGAAGAAGAAGTACCGGCCGAGCCGACCACCAAAGAATGCCCACGCTGCTTCTCGGAAATTCCGATTAAAGCCACGCGCTGCGGATTCTGCACCACGGACATCTAAACCGTCCGACCTGTTTCCACAGGGAGCAAGGCCACATGCTGTAGGGACCATGTGGCCTTTTCTTTTGTGCGGTACTCTATCGCGCAATATGGACGCCTCCGCACGCAATCGATTTGTTTCCCAAACGTTTGACCGTCTGGCTTTGCGGCGCGCGGACGATGCGTGGCGACGCCTCGTGCTGGCCGAGGGACGCGCACTCATTTTGCCGGTGTGGCGCCACAAGGTCCCGGCCACGGGCGACGGCGAACTGCAGTTTCTTGCCCCGACCGAACTACCCGAACGCAACCTCGATTTAGCTATTTTACTGGGCGTCTGGAACGGACTGCCCGTGTTCGCACTGGATTTCGGCGAGGCCGACGACGTGCCGGCCGAGCTCGCACCGTTCGATCACCACGGCTTGCGCAGCGTGGGCGCCATCGCCCCGGCCGACACCGCCGCGCTGGCGGCCTACGCTCAGGCCATGGTGTTTTGGCATCGGCGCCACCGCTTCTGTGGTAGCTGCGGGGCGTCCAATAGCAGCAGCGAGAGCGGTCATGTGATGCTCTGCAGTCGCTGCGCCACCAAACAATTTCCGCGCAGCGATCCGGCCGTGATTGTGCTGGTCACGCTGGAGGACAAGGCGCTGCTGGGCCGGCAGGCCACCTGGCCGCCCGGACAATACTCAACGATTGCGGGTTTTGTAGAGCCCGGTGAAAGCCTCGAAAACGCCGTGCGCCGCGAAGTAGCCGAAGAAACCGGCGTGAGCGTTGACGAAGTGCACTACCACAGCTCCCAGCCGTGGCCGTTCCCGGCGTCATTGATGGTGGGTTTTCATGCGACCGCGCACGATCGCCGTACGCAATTGCGCGACAATGAACTGGAAGACGTACGCTGGTTTTCACGCGACGATATTGTGGCCGAGCTCGACAATGGCCTGCTGGCTCTGTCGGCCCCCATTTCCATTGCCTATCGCCTGATCGAACAGTGGTTCGACGATGACGAGCCCGGACGGCTGCACAAGCTCGTCTCGCGGCGGCTGGCTTGAGGACCTGTCGTTTATGTGTCTGATCGGCATCGCGTGGCAATCCCATCCGCAATACGCGTTCATCATGGCCGCCAACCGCGACGAGTTTTACGCCCGCCCGACGGCGGCCGCGCACTGGTGGCCGGCAAACTCCGTGCTGGCCGGCCGTGACCTCGAAGGCGGCGGCACCTGGCTTGGCGTGACGCGTGACGGCCGCTTCGCTGCGCTGACCAATTTTCGCGAACGCCTGCACCCGCGCCCCGAAGACCCGCGACCGTCGCGCGGCGAACTCGTGCGACGCTGTCTGCAGCGCAATCCGGATGGCCATCTGCCGGCAGACATCGCCGCGCAGCGCGACGAATTTGCCGGCTTTAATCTCTTGAGCGGTCGATTGGCTGGCCCCGACCGCCGCTTGAGCTTTCACACTAATCGCGGCCGTGATCAATCGGCTCTGGCACCCGGTGTGTACGGCATGTCCAACGGCGAACTCGGCGCGAACTGGCCTAAAGTCTGCGCGCTGGAGGCCACCATGGCCGCGCTACCCGCGCAAAGCCATCCATCCGATCATCTGCTGGACGCTCTGACCCGCGCAGACATTGCCAACGATACCGCGCTGCCTAACACCGGCGTTGGCATTGAGCTGGAACGTCGGCTGTCCGCCGCGTTTATCTTGAGCGAGGGCTACGGCACACGTTGCTCCACCGTGTTGCTGGTGGATTACGCGGGCATGGCCACGTTTATCGAACGCACTTTTGACCATACCGGGACCACGGTCGCCACACGCGAATTTGTGTGGCGCATCCCGGTGGAACAGGAATCACCGGCATGACACAAGAAAAAACCACGGCCCCGGCCGGCACCTGGCCCTCCCCGTTCACCACCGACCTGGTAGTGGCCGGCAGCCGCCGTCTGGCCGATCCGCGCATCGTGGGCGAAGACGTCTTCTGGCTCGAGGGGCGGCCCGAGGAAAAAGGCCGCGTAGTGCTCGTGCGTGAAACCCCGAACGGTCGCATCGATCTGACGCCACAACCGTTTGGCGTGCGCGGCAAGATTCACGAGTACGGCGGTGGTTCGTACGCCATCGGCGCCGAACACGCCTATCTAATTAACGCGTCGGACCAGTGCTTGTATCGCGTCAGTCTCGAGGGCGGCACTCCCGAACTAATCACCACCAAATCAAAGCGCCGCTTCGGTGACTTACTGCTGGATGCGCACCGCCAGCGAATTTTGGCCGCGTGCGAGGATCACGCGGGTGATGGCGAGCCGGTAACCACTTTGGTTGCGATTGATCTGACCAGCGGACGCATCGACGCATTGGCTTCGGGCGCCGATTTTTACAGTACGCCAACGCTGTCGCCCGATGGGCGCTCACTGGCCTTTTTATCGTGGGATCACCCCGACATGCCGTGGGACGCCAACACGCTGTGGCACGCCTCGGTCGACGAGGCCGGCGAGCTGCACGACGTGCGTGACATTGGCCACGCTGACACCTCTCACTTCCAACC
Organism: Gammaproteobacteria bacterium; assembly: GCA_045106455.1. Classification (GTDB taxonomy): domain Bacteria; phylum Pseudomonadota; class Gammaproteobacteria; order Steroidobacterales; family JBCCMA01; genus JBCCMA01. The sequence goes on along the minus strand of JBGCEL010000048.1, from coordinate 4,162 downwards.
CACCTTTGCCCCCGACGGCAGCCTCTACGTGGTGGCCGACAACGACGAATGGTGGAACCTGCAGCGCTTGGACGGCGATGCCTTCGTACCGATCGCGCCGTGCCCGCGAGAATTTGCGTTTCCGCAGTGGGTGTTTGGCATGCGTACGTTTGCGTTTGTGGACGATCACACCATCGCCGCCATCAGCACCGCGCAGGGGCAGTGGCAGCTGCACACGATCGACACCCGCGACGGCACGCGCCTGGACATCAACGCGATCGATACCAGCACCTGTGACCAGGTCGCCGCGGGCAACGGCCGTATCGCCGTCATTGCTGGCGGCCCCACGCAGCCACTGTGCATTTATACCGGCCGCGCCGACGACAGCGACTCGTGGCAGATGCATCAACGCAGCAGCGATCTGACGCCCGACCCCGCCAGCATTTCGGTACCGCAACCAACCACCATCCGCCCCGGCCGGGCCCACGAGTGCCACGGCTTTTACTACGCCCCCACGAGCACGACGCACACGCTCCCCTCTGACGAACGCCCCCCACTGCTCATCAAATGCCACGGCGGCCCCACGGGCGCCACGAACAGCGCGTTTGATCCCCGCATCCAATACTGGACCTCACGCGGTATCGCCGTGTTTGATCTGAACTATCGCGGCAGCACCGGCTTCGGACGCGAATTTCGTCACGCGCTGCGCGGCAAGTGGGGCGTGAGCGACCTCATGGACTGCCGCCACGTGGTCGAGGATCTGGTCGCCCGCGGCCTGGCCGATCCGGAGCGCTGTCTGATCAGCGGCGGCAGCGCCGGCGGCTACACCGTGCTGAGCGCCCTGACCTTCGACAATGTATTTGCAGCGGGCGCCAGCCACTACGGCATCGGCGATCTTGAGCTGCTGGCCCGCGACACGCATAAATTTGAGTCGCGCTCCCTTGATCGTTTGGTGGGTCCCTACCCACAAGCACGCGACACCTATCTGGCGCGCTCGCCCATCGCCCACGTGGATCAGCTCAACTGCCCCGTGATCTTCTTTCAGGGCATCGATGATCACGTGGTGCCGCCCAATCAGGCGCAAACCATGGTCGCCGCACTCGAAGACAAGGGCGTGACGGTGGCCTACGTGCCGTTTGAAGGCGAAGGCCACGGGTTTCGCAATGCTGACAACATCAAGTACGCTTTGGCCGCCGAGCTCGCGTTCTATGGACACGTGCTTGGGTTTACGCCGGACGGGCCGGCCACTGATCTTACCCACGTCCTCATTGAGGCCGACTGATTCTCCGGAGAGTATCGATGCGTTTACGTCACTACTTTGTTTTTGTCGCTGTCGTTTTACAGGCCTGCACCACGGCACCGGTGGGCAACAATGAGAGCATCGAAACCCGCGCTCGCGCGCTGGCCACCTCGTCGCTGATTGTTGATACGCACATTGATGTGCCGTATCGCCTGGAAGACGAATACGAAGACATCAGCAAGGCCACGGCCAAAGGCGACTTCGACTATCCGCGCGCGCTCAGCGGCGGGCTCAATGCGCCGTTCATGTCCATTTATATTCCGGCCGAGCGCGAAGCCGACGGCACGGCCTACGCGTTGGCCGACAAGCTCATCGACATGGTCGAGAACATTGCCGCCAACTCACCGGATAAGTTTTCCGTGGCGCATAATACGACCGATGTCTCCAGCGACTTTGAGCGCGGCGTCATTTCGCTGCCGCTGGGCATGGAGAACGGCGCACCGATTGCCGGCAAGCTCGAAAATCTCAAGCACTTTTATGATCGCGGCATTCGCTACATCACGCTCACCCATTCCAAGAGCAATCATATTTGCGACTCGTCCTACGACGAAGCACGCCCCTGGAATGGCTTAAGCCCGTTTGGCGCAGAACTCGTGCGCGAGATGAACCGCCTCGGTGTGATGGTGGATGTCTCTCACGTGTCGGACGCGGCGTTTTACGACGTGATGAAAGTCACCAAAGTGCCGCCCATCGCCTCGCATTCCTCAGCGCGCTATTTCACGCCGGGGTTCGAGCGCAACATGGACGACGATATGATCATGGCGCTGGCCAAAGCTGGCGGCGTTATCCAGATTAATTACGGCTCCACGTTTATCAGTGCTAAGTCGCGCGCCAGTTACGATCAGCTCACAAAGGCGCGCGACGCGTATCTGGAGAAAACCGGTTTCGAATCCGGCAGCCCGGAAGCGGATGCGTTTACAGAAAATTTTCGCGCGGCCAACCCGTTCGACTACGCCACGCTGGATGACGTGTTGGATCACTTCGACCACGTGCGCAACCTTGTGGGCATCGACTACGTGGGCATCGGCTCGGATTACGACGGCGTTGGCGACAGCCTGCCGACGGATCTCAAAGACGTGTCGTCCTACCCCAATCTGATTGAAGGCCTGCTACGACGCGGCTACACCGACACGGACATTCGCAAAGTCCTGGGCGGCAACCTGATGCGCGTCTGGCGCGAGACCGAGCGCTACGCCGCCGCGCACTAGCCGCCGGCCCAGCGACCTTTGAGCCACGTACCAATGTGGCTCAGCTGCTCCGCGCACACCTGATGCGCCATGGGGTAGGCGTGCCATTCCACGTTGTAGCCCGCCTCGGTTAAAGACGTATTCACATGCTCACCGAGATCGAAGGTGAGCACCGGATCGGCCGTACCGTGGGCGAGAAACACCGGGAGATCGGCGTTGGCGGAGGACGCCTCGGCCAGCACCTTCTCATGCAGGGGTAAGTAGGTGGACAGCGCCATCACGCCGCCGAGGCGCGCGGGATAGCGCAATGCCGTGTGCAGCGCGATCACACCGCCCTGCGAAAAGCCGGCGAGCACGATATCGGCCGCGCTGCGTCCGTCGGCAAGCTCCGCTGCGATGAGCTGCTCGATCTGCGCCACGCTGGTCGCGATACCGTCCTCATCAAAAGGCCCGCTGCGGTTAAGATCCAGAATATCGAACCAAGCGCGCATCGCCATGCCGTTGTTCAGCGTCACGGGGCGCACCGGCGCGTGGGGGAAAATAAAGCGCACGCCCGGCTCGCTACCCAACCCCAGCTGCGGCACCACCGGTTCAAAATCGTGGCCATCGGCGCCCAGGCCGTGCAGCCAGATGACGCTGCGTGAGGTGTGCTCCGCGGTGTTTACTACGACGGTTTCCAGAGTTGCCATGGCGCCTTTTCCGTTAAGTCAAAGCCCGGCAGTGTACGCGAACGACCTGCCGTATGAACACTGCAAGCCTGCGAGCCTTTTTCCAGAGCCTGACGTACACTCCGGGGCATGAATTCCCACCTCCGATTCGCACTAATCGCCGCGGCGGCGTTGATCGTTTGCGGCTGCGGCCAGACCGGCGCGCTGTATCTGCCGGGCGACGTACCGGCCGCCACCGAGGACAACGCAGAGTCATCCACGGACGACAGCGAGCGCGAAGACACCCCGTCCACCAACTCGTCTGAAGCACCATGAGCAAAGCTAAACCTCCGTTTATTCTCGTCGACGGATCGTCGTATTTATACCGCGCCTTCCACGCCCTGCCCTCGCTCACCAACTCGGCCGGCACCGCCACCGGGGCAGCGCTCGGCGTCACCAACATGCTGAACAAGCTGCTCACCGAGCACGACCCCACGCACATCGCCGTGGTGTTTGACGCCAAGGGCAAAACGTTTCGCCACGAAATGTACGCCGACTACAAAGCCAATCGTCCGCCCATGCCCGACGAGCTGCGCGAGCAGGTCGAGGCGATCCACGACATCGTGCGTCATTTGGGTCTGCCGCTGGTCAGCGTTGCGGGGGTTGAGGCCGACGATGTGATCGGTACGCTGGCGCGCCAGGCCGCCGGCGAGAAGCGCCATACGCTGATTTCCACCGGCGACAAAGACATGGCGCAGCTGGTGGATAAGCACGTGAATCTCATGAACACCATGAGTGGTGAGTCGTTTGACGACGCGTTGGTGCAGAAAAAATTCGGCGTGCGTCCCGATCAAATAATCGACTATCTGGGCCTTGTGGGCGACACCTCGGACAACATTCCGGGCGTACCCAAAGTCGGACCCAAAACGGCCGCCAAATGGCTGGCGCAATACGACACCGTCGATAACCTCATCGAACACGCGGACGAGATCAAAGGCAAAGTGGGCGAGAGCCTGCGCGAACACATCGAGCAGCTGAAGCTGTCGCGT
>JBGCEL010000047.1:0-85289 GCA_045106455.1 Gammaproteobacteria bacterium | reverse complement strand
ATCGTGACCGGCTACGATTTTCGCTATGGCCGCGCTCGCGAGGGAGACGTCGAGCGACTGCGTGAAGACGGCCGCCGCGCCGGCTACGAGGTTGAACAGATCAGCGCGCAGCGTGACGGCGAATTGGTCATAAGCAGTACGGCCGTGCGCGAGGCGCTGGCGGCGGGGGATCTGGATGCCGCGCACCGACTGCTGGGCAAACGCTACAGCATGAGCGGGCGCGTGGTTCGGGGCCAGCAGCTGGGACGCACGCTTGGCTTTGCGACCGCGAACCTGCGTCCCGGGCGCCGCGTCCTGCCGCTGGAGGGCGTGTTTGCGGTGCAGGTTTGCGATGGCGCGACGCTGCGCCGACATCCGGCTGTGGCAAGTCTCGGCACGCGCCCGACAGTGAACGGGCAAGGGCATCTTTTAGAGGTGCATTTGTTCGATTTTCAGGGCAATCTCTACGGTCGGCGGCTGCGCGTGAGCTTCGTCAAGAAGCTGCGCGACGAGGCACGTTTTGCGTCCCTCGAGGCCATGACCGAACAAATGCATCGCGACGCGTCTGAGGCGCGCGCGGCACTGACTGAATTGAATGAGTAATTGAGAACATCGTGGCCGAGAAAAACGACTACAAATCGACGCTGAATTTGCCGAGCACCCCCTTTCCCATGCGCGCCAATTTGCCGCAACGCGAGCCTGCGCGGCTGAAACAGTGGGCCGAGATGGATTTGTACGCGACCATCCGGGAAGCCTGTCAGGGTCGCCCGCGCTACTTGCTGCTGGACGGACCGCCGTACGCCAATGGCAAAATTCACATTGGCCACGCCGTAAACAAAACACTCAAAGACATCATTGTGCGCTCGCGCACGCTGGCGGGCTTCGATGCGCCTTACGTCCCGGGTTGGGATTGCCACGGGTTGCCGATCGAGCTGGAAGTGGAGAAAAAGCACGGGCGCGCTGGTGGCAAGCTGGACGCGACCGGCTTTCGCAACGCCTGTCGGACGTTTGCGCAAAAGCAGGTCAATGAACAACGCGAAGGATTCATGCGGCTCGGCGTCGTGGGCGACTGGTTTGAGCCCTATCTGACGATGCAGCCCTCGTATGAGGCGCAGCAGTTGCGCGTACTGGCCACGATCATTGAGCGGGGGCATTTGTACAAAGGCTACAAACCCGTGCACTGGTGCATGGACTGTCGCAGCGCGCTGGCCGAAGCCGAGGTCGAATACGCCAACAAAGTATCGCCCGCGATCGACGTGCGTTTTACCGCCGTCGACAGTGCCGACTTTTATTCTCGGGTCGGACTTGATACGGACGCGGCGGCGGTCACGTTGCCCATCTGGACCACGACACCGTGGACGCTACCGGCCAACCAGGCGGTCGCTGTGCATCCGGAGTTTGAATATCTGTTGATCGAGGCGAGCGTTGAGGGTAAATCCGAGCGCATCGTGACGGTTGAGGCGTTGGCTGACGGCTTGCTGGAGCGTATGGGCAGCGACCAGCACAAAGTGATCGGGCGCTTTGCGGGCGAGCGTCTCAAAGGACTGGCCTTAAATCATCCGTATTTGGATCGGGTGGTGCCGGTGATTACCGGCGATCATGTGACGACCGAAGCGGGCACGGGTCTGGTGCACACCGCACCGGGTCACGGTCAGGAAGATTTCGCGGTGGGCAAAGAATTTGGTTTGCCGTTGGAAAACCCGGTGGGCGACAACGGTTGTTTTAAAGATGACACGCCGCATTTTGCCGGCGAACACGTGCTCAAAGCGAACGACCACGTGGTCGAAGTGCTGCGCGAGCACGGCGCTCTATTGCATCACGAGGCGTACACCCACCAGTACCCGCATTGTTGGCGTCATAAGTCGCCGGTTATTTTCCGTGCCACGCCGCAGTGGTTTGTGAGCATGGACAAGGCCCATCTGCGTCGCGACGCCATGCGTGCGATCGACGAGGTGACGTGGCTGCCGGACTGGGGCAAGCAGCGCATCGAGGGCATGGTGGAAGGGCGGCCAGATTGGTGTATCTCACGCCAGCGTTTGTGGGGCGTGCCCATCGCCGTGTTTGTACACAAAGACACCGACGAGCTGCACCCGAAATCGGCCGAGCACCTGCGTACCGTCGCTGATCGTGTCGCCGAGGAGGGCATTGACGCATGGCAGACCATCGAGCCGGCAGATCTGCTCGGCGCCGACGCGGATGACTATCGCAAGGTGACCGACACCATGGACGTCTGGTTTGATTCGGGCAGCGCGCATGACTGCACGCCGCAGGGCAATGCCATGCTCAAGGCGCCCGCCGATCTATACCTTGAAGGTTCGGATCAGCATCGCGGCTGGTTCCAAAGCTCTCTGTTAACCAGCGTCGCCATGAGCGGCAAGCCACCGTACAAGACAGTGCTCACCCACGGGTTTACGGTGGATGAACACGGCAAGAAAATGTCCAAGTCGCTGGGCAATACGCTGGCACCGCAAAAAATCTTCCAAACGCTGGGGGCTGACATTCTGCGTTTGTGGGTGGCTGCCAGCGACTACCGCAATGAAATGAGCGTGTCCGAAGAAATTCTCAAACGCATGGCCGATTCGTATCGGCGCATTCGCAACACGGCGCGTTTTTTGTTGGGCAACCTCAATGGTTTTGAGCCGGCGCAGCACGCGCTGGCCGAAGCCGACATGCTCGCGTTTGATCGCTGGGCGGTGGGACGTGCGCGCGCGCTGCAGGCCGACATCACGGCGGCCTATGAGACGTTTGAATTCCATCGGATCTACCAAAAGCTGCACAATTTTTGTGTGGTGGATATGGGCGGTCTGTATCTCGATGTGCTCAAAGATCGGCTGTACACGACGGAAGCCACCAGTGCGTCGCGTCGTTCGGCACAAACCGCGCTGTGGCACATTGCCGAGGCGCTGGTGCGTTGGCTTGCGCCGCTGATGCCGTTTACCTCGGAGGAAATCTGGGAGGCGTTGCCGGGCGACCGTGAGGCCACGGTAATGACCAGCGTCTGGCACGATTTTGGCGCGGCGGCCAAAGACGACGGCATCGATTGGGATAGCCTGATTGCCGTGCGTCAAGCCGTATCGCGCGAAATTGAGGCGCTGCGTGCGGCCAATGAAGTGGGCTCGGGTCTTGAGGTGGAAGTGGCGCTTTTTGCCGACGATAAACTACGCGCGGCGCTCAACGGTTTGGGTGACGAGCTGCGCTTTTTGCTGCTCACCTCCACAGCCACCGTGTCACCACTGGCCGACGGTGGTGATGCCGCCGCGGCGCCCGACGAGCTTGCCGATCGCTTGCGCATTGCGGTAAAGCCCTCGACGCATGACAAGTGTCAGCGTTGCTGGCACCGGCGTGCAGACGTGGGATCCAATGTAGAACACGATGGCCTGTGCGAGCGCTGCGTTAGCAACGTCGCGGGCGCCGGCGAAACGCGCGAGTTTGTATGACTGAGCAGCCGACATCGCGTCCGGTCTGGCAGAAATTCTTGCCTGGTGCCACGCCGTGGCTGGGCCTGTCGCTGGTCGTGCTGATCATTGACCTGTGGACCAAGCACTGGGCCAGTTCGACGCTGGAGTATGGTCGCCCCGTGGTGATCAATGAGTATCTGGATTTCACGTTACTGCACAACACGGGCGCGGCGTTTAGCTTGTTGGCGAATGCCGGCGGTTGGCAGCGCATGTTTTTCATTGTGCTGAGCACGGTGGTGAGCGTGCTTCTGATCGTCTGGCTAACGCGACTGCCGCGTTTTGGGCGACTGCTTTTGGTGCTGGCGCTGGCGCTCATCGTGTCTGGCGCCGTGGGCAATCTGTACGATCGCATCACGCTTGGGTACGTGGTGGATTTTTTGCATTTCCACTATGAGGCGCGCTATTGGCCGGCGTTTAATATCGCCGACACCGCTATTTGTATCGGCGTGTTCTTCATGCTGCTGGACAGTTTCTTGTACAAAGAGCCTGAGGCTGAAGCCGAGCCTGCAACCGAGGAGGCCGGGCAGACATCCGGCGATGACGAAACGGCTTAGATGCCGTTTGGTACAACCACAAAGAAACCTTGTTCGTTGGTCGTCGTTGCGTTCTTGCCTGAAGCGCCTGTGGCCAAAATCTGATAGTGATCGGACTGATACTCAGTCAGTGAGAAGCCGGGTGGCGCCAGACGGGTTGCATCGAACGTGACCAGCGATGTCGCCGTTACATTATCGGCAAACGAGAAAACACCTGGACGCGGTGTGGCAGGCGTCGCCGCACCCCACACAAGCTCTGCCTCGATGGCCGATTCGGCTGCCTGAAACGCATTCTCTGAAAACTGCGTGTTGCCTGACAGGGCGAGTTCAAGTGTGGCCCGCGACATACCGGAAATCGCAAATACGGTCAGCACGAGTAAAAGCAACAGGCCGATAATCAAAGCCGCGCCACGCTGACGCTTGGGTAACGATGTCATGCTCATGCTCCGTTTGCGATGGCCGTGCGGCGATTGCGCAGCTCAATGGTTTTGGAGACAACGGCGCGTCGATACGCATCGTCGTCGGTGGTGGATGTGCCGGCGGGCGCGAAGCTCGTTTGCGAATACAACCAGGTACGATCATCCGAAAAGCCAAGCTCGGGCTGGGCCGTTCGGGTACGCAGCCACAGTCGCAGCGACACAATGGTGTTGGGGTTAGCGACCAGATCAGCGCCCAGATACGAATTGGCCGAGCCGTCGTTGTTCAGGTCGACACCGTACTGCACCTGCATGTCTTCAATGCCGGAAATCACTTCTTCCGTGACGATCGTGGGCGCGCCACCGCTGTTGTCGATCACCGCGCGACGCAGGGAAGGTACGTCCGCATCGGCATCGGAAGAAGAGGACACGAAGTACGCCGTGCTGCGCATTTCGTTAATCTGTGCATCGGCGGCAAATCCCGTTGGGAGTGTGGTGCCGGAGAAAATCTCAGCGTGGGTTTGGTCGGAGCGCAGGTAGAGACCGCCAACGCCCAAATCGCCCGCCGTCAAATCACGGTGGTCGGCGTAGCGCAGCACCAAGACATCTGAATTAGTCACGTAGCCCACGCCATTGAGGCAGCTGGCGCCGTAGGCGTTGCTGTCTTCAGAGCCCTCAATCGGGGTGTCGATATTGACGGCCCAGTTGGCCTGACAGTCTGAGGTGACGGCAATGCTGATCGGGTCGGCGGGCGTGGCGCGACCGGCCACGTATTCGGTGCTGTTGAGCATGCCCCACAGACCGACGGCACGAATGTCCTGCTCGATGACCGAAATCGCATAGCGACCGGATTCTTGCATGCGGGCCATGCGTTCACTGGTAAGGATCGCAGACTGACTTTCCTGGTAGACGCTGAGCGTGCCGGCAATCAGAAATACGCCGATGCCGAGGCCGACCAGAAGTTCGATCAGGCTGAAACCGCGTTGGGCTGTGCGAGGCGAGGTGTGCTTCATGGTTAGATTACCGTCGAAAGCGTGTAGTCGAAACGTTCGTTGCGTTCCGTCCAACTAATACGAATCAAAAAGGAGTTCGGCTGTGTGGTGGTGTCGATCTCGATTTCGGCATCCGCGTCGGGCAGGCCCATTTTGCGGTAATTGCTGTTGGACGTATCGCCCACCATGCTTTTCCACAGCCAGATATCGAATGTGGCCATTTGTTCGGCCGTGCAGTTTTGGGCGGCAACGGCCACCAACTCACCACACGGTGTTGGACGTCCACCGGCGTTCCCCGCAGCCACTGAATAAAATTGACGACCGCTGCGATTGGCCCGAATACGATCAGCCATATCGGCGGCAAGATTGATGGCCAGCGTGCGTGAGTGGGCGGAACGGCCCGCACGCAAACTCTCGACGTACAGCGCGGCAATGCCCAGCATGCCGGTTGCAAGAACCACCATGGCGACCAGCGTTTCGATCAGTGAAAAACCGCGCGAGCGGCGTTTAACCACGTTCATGTTTATCCTGCTCCGGCGTGACAGACATGGCGTGCATCAGTGACAACAGGGCGTGGCCAGGTCGATTCAGGTCGCGTTGTTTCGGGTTTGCGATGTCTCGGTTCACAGGGCGCAGGCCGGGCATGGCACGTGCGCGTGAAAAGACACGCAGTACGTTTGAGATGGACGTCGATTTGTTCTGCATTGAGGTCATGTTGGCGTTGTATCAACTCGGTGAAAAGGATGCACGCAATCTCCGATGAGGCGCGCGAAATTACCGACCGAAGGCGTTAGCGCCAGCAGTCTGTGGTGGTGTCAGCACTCGCGCTACTCGCAGCGCCCAGTGCACCCGTGGCGTCGATCGTGAAGGTCGTACACAGGTCGTCACCCACCTGCGCACCACCGCTGGCAATCTGCGCCTGCGCGGTAAACGTGTTGACGTCCGCGGTGGGAATGGTGAGGTCGTAAAAACCGCTGCGCGTGCCGGTGATGTTTAAATCCGACAGCGTAGAGGTGTAGGTATTGTTCTGCAGGTAGAATTTTTCTTGCGCGTTGGCGACCAGCATCAGCGCCGACATGGCGTCGCTTCGATGGGAGCGTCGCACGTGATTTTGATAGCTGGGCAGCGCAATCGAGGTAACGATCGTCACAATGGAAACGGTGAGCAAAAGCTCAAGCAGGGTGTAACCTTGTTGTCGCGGCAGGCGTGGCGTCATGTGTCTTTTCTCGAAGTGGGTGCAGGTCTCGAGAAAAGTGTAGGGAAAGAAGGCGTTGTGACGCCGTGCGACGGGTCACAGTTTCCCGTCGAATCGAGTTATGTCAGCCGCCGCAGACGCGGCGACTCAACATAAGGTGCGGGTTATCGCCAGCAAACGTCGGCGTTGTCGGTATTGCCGTTTTTGAATGCCGTTTTGCGGCCGAGCTGATCGATACCGAATTTAAGACATTCGGTATCCAGCCATTGACCACCGGAAAACGCGCTGCCCGCCGGTACCGCTTCAGCCAGAAACTCGCTGTTGCCACCGGAGGTGATGGTGATTTCGTAAAATTCGTTTTCCGTACCGTCGATGCCCAGATCGGCGAGCGTGCTGGCGTAGCGATTGTTACGCAGAAAAAAACGCTCCTGCTGTGCGGCCAGATTGATCAGCGCCGCTTTGGCGTCGGTGCGCTTCGCCTTCTGCGCTCGCTTTTGATACGAGGGGTAGGCGATTGCGGCGAGGATGCTAACAATCCCCACCACTACGATCATCTCTATTAGCGTAAAGCCGTTGTGTCGTGTTTTATGTCGCATCACAGATCATCCAGGTCTTCGTCAGCTTCGGTCCAGTAGGAGCGTCTTGGCGCGGTGCAGATGTCGGTCGGTACGTTGCGAATACCGAGCACAGCCGTGACTTCACTCACCGCATTGAGGCAGGTGCCGCCCACGGTGGCATAGACCGGATCAGGATCATCCGGGTCCGGGTCCGGGCCAATGTTGTCGCAATTTTCAACGCAAGGCGGTTCCACAAACACCAGTTGCGGTGAAGGCAAAATGCCGCTGTTGGGCTGGTCTTCAAACGCGGACGTTGAACCGTCTGCATTAATTAAAGCCGGCTCGCCGGTGAGGATGTCGAGCACGTATAGTCGCCCGCGTCCCACGGTGACCGTGGGCTGGCAGGTGAGCGGACCCGTATCGGGGCGATAGGTGGTAAAGAAGATTTTGCCGTCAACGGTCAATGCCTTGGACAAATTCTTCTCACCGCCATTCTCAAGCTCCAGAAACCAGCCGCCTGAGCTCGTCAGCTGGCTGGCGTCGGCCGGCGACGGAGGAATCACTTCCACCAGATCGGCGTTGGTCAACGTTGCCGGATAGATAGGCTCGTTGGTGGTGCCGTCGATGGACGGAGAAAAGACGTTCGGGTCTTTCAGCACATACAAGCGGTCGGCGTTGTTGGTCGCGAGCGGGTGCGCACGCCAGCCAGATCCGATCGATACGGTCAGGAAGTTGGCGTTGCGATCAAAAATGCGGGCGACCGACGGGGCATTGTAAAAGCGTCGCTCACCGGCCGTCGAGCCAGGCTCGCCAAGAGCCGCGAACTTCGCGCCAAAAATACCGCTTTCGAGCAGGTCGATACGCCATACCTGACCGGCCATATCACCGACATACAGCCGATCGGCGATGTCATCACCATTGATGTCGAGCACCGAGACGTCGGAGGGGATGGAGTGGTTCATGTCGGTCAGCACCAAATCGGCACCGCCGTCGCTCGATGCCCACCACAGTCGCTGACCCGAGACGGCGTCCACCATGTAGATGGCATTGCCGCGCGTCGTGCTGTCGCCATAGGTGCCGGCGCTGTCCTGCGCCGGGTCGTAGCCGCCGCCGAAGATCAGGACATCGCGGGTGTTTTGACCAAAGCGCACCTTGGCAGGCGTGGCCGCCGACCACGTCTGGCCCAAGTTGGCAAACTGTCCGCCCCGGTCAATCTTGAACGCGAGCTGCGGCGTATCATCACCACCAACGCCCAGATCCATGCCGTAGTAGCTGCTGCCACCGCGACGCATAGCGCTGTATACGTACAGCCGTTCATTCGGATCGACGATGTCGTCGATATCATCCGGAATAAATTTGGTCAGCGGACCGTCGAGTCCGTACAGCTTGCTGTTCGAGCCCGGCAGTGATGGCGGATTGCGCTCGATCAGGTCGATGTTGCTGAGCAAATCTTGCGGAATGAACGCCCACTCTTCCAGATCATCGATGTTGCCATCGGTGGGGGTGGGGTCCAGAAAGTGCATGTAGCCGTCGTTGGTGGTGGCCACCAGACCGAGGTTGTCTTCGCCGCCGGCGTAGGTGATGACCAACGGTTGCGTGTGCAGCGGATCGCCCATCATGCGCAACGCATCGCCGTTCTCGTCGATGCCCAAAGCAAAATCCAGCAGCTCAAGACGTCGCGCCTCTGCATCCATCTCACCTTGCTGGCCCGGAAGCGCCCGAACGCCCAGCATCGCTGCGGTAATCAGATCGGGGTTGTCGCCAATATTGGTTAACCCGGCGCCACCGAGATTGGTGAGAATGTCGCGATCAGCGCTCAGGCGACTGATAAAACCGCCCTCGGTGACGTTGCCGCCGTCATCGGTTGCCGACCAGATGCTGCGCGCCGTGGCCCGGAACGTGTTGTCGTCGTTCAGGGCCGGCAAACCATCCGCGTCGAGAATGGCCAGCTCGGTTGGCTCTTGCTGGGTGCCGCCATCGGGGCGGCCCAGGCGGTAAGCTTTGAGGTTGCCATCCCAGTGCGGCTCACCCATCGGTGAGGGTTCAAACACCGTGAAGTACAGCACGTCGCGGTTTTGCAGACGGTTCAAGCTGTTGACCGATGCCGCTGGCGAGGTGAACGTCGTGACGTCGGTTTCGATCTCAGAAAAGATCGCGTCAAACGCGCTGGACAGCTCCGACACGTTGTCGGCCAGGAAGTAACCCGGGATCGGCGGCTGATCTTCGTCCGGCTGAATCTCACCGGTGGCCGTGTTGGCAAGCAGCGTTGAGTCGGTGAAAAAGCCGATGGTGAACGTATCAATAAATTGATCGTCCGCCAGTGACGGCAACATGTCGGTGTCTTTCATGTGACGCGCCAAATCGTCCAGACAGTTGCCGCTGCACTGCGCTCCGGTAATCGCCGCGATGCGATCATTGGCGTCGGTGTCGGTGGTGGGCAGCCCGTCTGTGAGCAGCACCACGTAATTTTTCTGGCAGGCGGCCTCGATCGGACTGATGTACGAAGCACCGTTAACGAGGTCGCCGGTATACGACGTCGGGACCGACGTTTGCGGCACCGAAGTCGCGCCATAATCGACCGGTCCACCGCGCAAATACTGATACGCCTCGTACAGTGTTTCAGACAGAGGCGTGTTGCTCGACGGCGTCATGCTGTCCACGGCATCGAGGAATTGATTACGCACGGTGCCAATGCTGATGTCGTCCACCGGCTGCAACACCATGCCGCCCTGAGCGTCGGTTGAGAAGCGCATAAGGCCTACATTGAACTGCTGCCGCGGATCATCGCCGCTGGCCGTCAGACGGTTGATCAGATTGCGCGTAACGCCCTGCACAACTTCCAGACGCGTTTGCACAACGGGCGTACCGGCCGCCGCGCGCTCGGAAATCCAGTTGAGATAATTGCTTTCAAAAAACGCGTAGCGCAGCGGATAGGTGGCCCAGTTAAAGCGATCCGGTGAGGCGGCGTCGGTGGTGAAGGGCACCAGGCTGTCGCCATTGGCGGGGTAGGTGCCGGAGACACCATCGCCGGTACCGTGCAGGCCTTCGTCCGAGAAGCACTCGGTAAAGCGATTGACGCCGGACTCAATCGGGTCGTCATCTTCGCCCTGCAGAAAACCCCAGTCGTTGTCGTTGGGGTCAAACTGGATAAAGCGGTCGACATAAAAACCGCTGCCGGGCAGAAGCGTTTGCGCTTGATCACAGACGAGTCTGTCGCGCGAGACCCACGCACCGAAATTAACGTAGTCGTCATCCGGGTAGGTAAAGTTGCCGCCGCCATCCGCCAGCACGTAAAACATCTGATCGGGATCTGTGAACGGGCCCGTGTAGACATCGTCCGGGTCGTAGCTGTTGTCGACCAGCACCTGGCCGGACATGGAGCCGGAGGTGTCGACGACAAATAAAATGTTGGGCGCCGCGTAGTCGCCAATCTCACCGGTCAGAATTTCGGTGTCATCGGCGAGTGCGACGGTGCCACTGGCCCACAAAGCAAGGCCGGGCAAAAATGCCGCGAGCCGTGCGGCGCGCGTACGAGAGGAAATGTGTTTCGTAGACATCATAAGGTTACTGCCAGAACAAAATGCGTGTGACGCGTCGCGTCTGCGCATTGAAAAAGACGGTGGCGTTGTGGGTTTGCCCGGCAACGCGCGACAGCGTGATGGCACGATTGCCATTGTAGTACTGCGTTTCGGGGCCGACGCTCAGTGCGAGTGTTGGGCACTCGTCGCAACGTTTGGCGTAGACGGTTTGTGCGGCGTTGGCTTTGAGCGTGAGTTCACTCACTTCAGCCGCTCTTTCGAGCACTTCAAATACCTCGAGTCGCTGTGCGTGGGACAGCGTGCACAGGAGCAAAAGCGAGGATGCCAGCAGGCATTGGATGATGGTTTTCACAGTGATGATCTCCGTTAGTCTGCCGGCGCAAGAATGAAGAAGCCCTGTCGCACGGTGGTGCGTGCACCCCGTGCGCCCTGAGCTTCAGCGTGGGACAGGAAGTGCACGTTTTGAAACGTGCCGATTTCGCCCTCGGAGGCGTTGCCGCGGCCGCGGTAAACGGTCCGCACGTTCACATCGATGCCGGCATCGGCCATGTCGCCGCTGGCGTTGTTGTGGTCGTAGGCGTAGTCGCGCGCGGTGCGTACTTCATCGTTTTCGAGCGAACCGGACGTGAGCACGATCAGGCCGCCGCGTTGCACCGATTCGCGGACGGCCGATTCGGCCGCCTGAAACGTGTACTCGCGCTGTTTATTGTTGTCGGCCAGGCGTACTTCCGTGGTCGCGGTGCCGAGGCCGGAAACGCCAAGCACCGTCAGGATTAGAAGCAGCACCAGCCCGATGACGAGCGCGGCGCCTTGCTGGCGGCGCGGGTTCAGGTTTTTACGGTTCATAATTTGCACCACCCTTAAATTTGATTGCGCACATCGAAGGTGCGAGTGACCAACAGACGGCGGTGATCGCGCACGTCGTCGGGTACGGTGAAAATTTCGTCGCCCATGGCGTAGGTGGCGTTGTCTTCGTAACCGGCTTCCGGCAGGTCCGAGCGCACCAGCACCCACACGCGTACGGCAACCACCACCGTGTTCTGACCGGGGTTTAGCAGGTTGCTGTCGGCGCGCACGTAGGCCACGGCACCGCCGATGGGATCGTCTTCGTCGCGAATACCAAACTGAACGTGAAAACTCTCGACGCCTGTAATGACCTCAGTGTCACGCATGGCCGGTCCGTTGATCAGCTCAAGACGGCGCAGTGCCGGCACCGTGGCAGTGGCGTTGTCGGCCAGTGAGTTGGGGCTGACGTAATAGCTGTGGACACGCAAGGGATAGTTGCGTGCGTTGGGCGCGAACCCGGCGGGCTGATTGTTGCCCAAAAACACGGCACCGTTGGGTGTAATCGACGAACGAATATAAATGCGATCGGCTTCAAGGTCGGCCGCGGCAACCGGGCGCGGCTCCACGCGGCGAATGGTCAGCACGTCGGTTTCCGGTACGCCTGTACCGCCGTAGTTAGTGAAACACGACCAGCCTCCAGGCACGCCATTGTCGTGGCCTTCCAGCGGCGCATCCAGATCCACCGCCCAGTTGGCTTCGCATTCTCCGGCCGCCAGCGTAACGGGACTGGGGTTGTCCGTGGCGCGTCCGACCACACTTGCCGTTTGATTGTGGGTGCCCCACAAACCGGCCTGGCGTACGTCTTGCTCAATGTACTTCAGCGCGAACGCGGCATTTTCTTGCATACGTGCGATGGTTTCATTCAGCGTGTAGGTCGCCCGACCGCTAATGTAAACGCTCAGTGCGCCGGCAATCAGCACCACGCCGATGGCAAGCGAGACCAGCAGTTCAACCAAACTCAGGCCGCGTTGATGGGATGGGTGATTCATAGTCGCAGCTCCAGCACATAGTGCGCTTCTTCGCCGCGATCCGACCAACGCACGTCAATGACATACGTGGATAGGCGGCGCGCGGGATCGTAATCGTGCGTGACCGATCCGTCACCGTCGGCCAAACCGCTGCCGGTGGCGGCCGCAAGCGCGGTCTTCCACTGCCACACTTCATAGGCCGCAAGTGTTGCGGCGTTGCAGGTGCCGATGCCGGGCACGCTGACGCCGGCAGTATCGGCGCAGGCGGTGGCGGGCATCGCGGCCACGCCAAAGTCCGTTTCGTAGCTGGACACGGGCACCGCGGCAGGGTTGGTCAGGGCCGTATCGAGCACGACGCCGGCGTCATTACTGGCGCGAATCCGGTCGGCCATGTCGGCCGCCATCTCGATGGCACGCGTGCTCGTGAGGGCCTGCTGATTAAACTGCAGGCCGACCACCTGCATGGAGGCGATGCCCATCAGCCCGATGGACAGCACCACGAGTGCAACCAATACCTCGAGCAACGAAAAGCCGCGCTGACAGCGCGAGCGTGGTGTGGGGGTCAGCATTCCAGACCTCCTTCAATAGTGATAGTGCGGCCGGTCACGGGGCGACCGGTGGCCGAGACGCTGACAACGCGACGCCGTTTCTGGTCACCGCTCTCATCGCAAAACACCAGCTGGGAGGCGTTGATCAACGTGGCCGGGAAACCGTCGGCACCAAATGTGATGCCGGTGCTGATGGCGTTTGAGGCATTGACGAAGATGTCTTCGGTGAGCGCGGCGCGCGTATACACGAGCTCTTCATCTGCCCCGGATCGGCTGCCGTCACCATTGGCATCGACGAAGGCAATCACGCCGTCGGCCCATTCGCTGCCGCTGCAGCGCGCGCTGGCATTGTCTGCGTTGGCGGCGGCGGTGGTTGGGCACAATCGCACGGGCAGCCCGCGCTTGGCCGCTTCCGATCGTGCTAGCTGAAAACCGGCGATGGTGTCGTTCACGGCGCCCACGACGCGATTTTGCTTTAGCAAATTCGCGAACGATGGCGCTCCAATTCCGACCAGAATGATGCTGACAGCGACGACAAACATCACCTCAACCATCGTAAACCCCTGCTGTTTCGCCGGGTGCGTACAATTTGGCATAACGAGTCCCCCTCCCGCAGAAGAATAGGACACCAAACTGTGAGCACCGTCACAATTCTGACCAACGGTCGGTGGTCACCGATAAACGGTACTCAAGCCCTAAACCACACACCCGAAGTCGCGCCATCTCAAGGGCTGGGGCAGGGGATCGGTGCGCCGCTGGCCAGACGGTCCGCCGTGCGCGGGCGCCCCATGGCGCTAACGATGACGGCACGTGGCGGCACTCGGTCCAGTGGGTCGCAAATACGAAACGTGCCGTTGGTCGAGCGTTGCGCCAGCGGCCGAAATACCCAACCGTCGCGATTGCCCAGAATTTGGGTATTGGCGGGCCAGGTGCCGCGCGCCAGCTGGCCAGCGCTGCCCGGTACCCGCCACGGGCGCCCCGGTGGATCGTTGATAAACATGGTGTACCCGTAAGGCCAGAGGCCGTCACCGTCGAGGCAGGCGCCCGTGCCATCGTCCGGGCAGAGCACCACCTCTTGTCCGGCCTTGATCGCCTCATTGCGTGCGTATTGGATCAGCCCGACCACTTTATTAGTGGCGGCAATACGATGATTGGAGGCGATCATTTTGGTCCACCACGGCGCGGCCAAGCTGCCCAAGATGGACGCGATCGCAAGGGTAATCAGTAGCTCGGGCAGGGTTAGGCCGGCATTGGGGCGAGCGGACATGGGCGTCTCCTGTTGGCAGGTAAAGATAGGACGCCAGTGTCCGCGCAGGAGGCTGTGGCTGGCCATGGCCAAAAGTGGCGCAGATGTTCTAAATACGGATATCCGATGCGCGGGAAGCACGGCAAAGTGACCGAATACGACGCTGTTTTCGCGAATCTGCTGGCTTGAGCGGGCGGTGGCGCGGTCACGTGGTGCGCCGCAGCACGATGGGCGGTGCGAGGTTTGCAGCGACAAACACGCCAAGCGCCGACTGTGGAAACGCCCATAGCACGGGGCTTCGCGGCCACGGCGGGTGCCTTCTCGCTGTTCTGATAATGGCGGCAATGTCGGGCCTGCGAGAAATGGCCTTGCCAACGCACTAAATACTGTCATACAAGCACTTTGTGATTTTACAGTGCGTGGCAGGACTACAGGGAATACCCTATAATTTAGTGGAAATAACTCGCATGGGGGGAACAGCGAAGTGCTTCAGGAACTTAGAGATAGGATGAGAAACAGGCTGACACAGGCCAACGTGTCGGCAACCAATCAGCGTTTGGATATTGCTGAGATACTGTTTGCGGCGCCTCAACATCTGTCAGCCGAGCAGATTATCGAGCGCTTAAAAATGTCGGCAAGAAACGTCTCCAAAGCTACGGTCTACAACACGCTGAACATGTTTGTGAAGCAAGGCCTGCTGCGTGAGGTGTACGTGGACCCGGAGCGCCGGTTCTACGATTCCACTACCAGCCCGCACTACCACTTCTATAATGTGGAGACGCGCGAGCTAACCGATATTCCGCTGGATCATGTCGTAATGAGCCAAATGCCGGCCTTGCCAGAGGGCACCCGGGCAGATGGTATCGACATCGTGATCAAGGTACGTCCGTCGGTGGCCTGACGGCCGTACAAAAAGCCGCGCCTGATGCGTTGCGTCGGGCGCGGTTTATCTATTAAACTCTGCGCCCTTCGTGCCGGAGTAGCTCAGTTGGTAGAGCAACGCATTCGTAATGCGTAGGTCGGAAGTTCGAATCTTCTCTCCGGCACCATTTTTCCCTGAATCCATTGCCAAATCGCGTGCCTGCGCCGCCGCATCGCTGTGCCATGGTGTGTTCGCCGTGGCGCTTATTCGGCGGCCGCGACCGGCATATCCGCATTGCGCCAGCCCGCCATGCCGCGCTTAAGATGCGCCACATTCAAGAAACCCATTTCTCTTAGTTTGCGTAAGGTCTTGCCACTGCGTCCGCCGCTCTCGCAGGTCAGCACGTACTCGGCGTCTTTATCCAGCTTCGACAATGCCGTCTCAAAATCGGGCTCGTGAAAGCTGACGTTCATGGCGCCATCGATGTGGCCGGATTCAAATTCGCCGACGCTGCGCACGTCCAGCACGATCACGTTCTCGTCGCGCTCAATTAGCTCGGCCGCCTG
This sequence comes from Gammaproteobacteria bacterium, assembly GCA_045106455.1. Classification (GTDB taxonomy): domain Bacteria; phylum Pseudomonadota; class Gammaproteobacteria; order Steroidobacterales; family JBCCMA01; genus JBCCMA01. The sequence goes on along the minus strand of JBGCEL010000047.1, from coordinate 69,584 downwards.
GCTCACCGACACGTCGCGCAGGTTGGCGACAGCGTCCTGGCCCGCGGCCGGTGGCGCCGCACCGTTTTCACAGGCTGTTATCAGGAGTAGGCCGCAGAGTAAGATAAGTGCAGATCGAATCATAAAGTCTGTTGTCCCGTAACGGTGGCGCAGTGAACGCAAAGTGATGGAAGGAAAATACCATGTGGGTACGAATTTGGGCGAGTGTTGTGTTGGCGTGGGGTGCGGCAATCGCCGCGCAAGCGGGCAGTGATGATTTTCACGCCGGCGAGCTGATTCCTGAGTTTGGCAAGATCGCGGATGTGGACACCACCATGGCGATCCCCGGCAACACCGTGTTCCAGATTGCGTTTGATGTGGGCGCGCAGGCTGAGCTGGGCAGTGAGAATCGAAATCTGGCGAGCGCCGCGCGTTTTTTGAATATGCATGTTGCCGCGGGCGCCAAGCCCGAAGACCTGCACCTTGCCGTAGTGGTGCACGGCGGGGCGTCCAAAGATTTGCTCAATGAGGCGGCGTACAAAAAACGTTTTGACGTTGAAACGGCAAATGCCGCCCTGTTACGTGCGCTCATGAAAAATGGCGTGAGAGTGATTTTGTGCGGCCAGACCGCCGCCTACTACGACGTGACGCAGGCCGATCTGGAACCGGGCGTGGAGATGTCGCTGTCGGCTATGACCGCGCATGCGCTGTTGCAGCAGCAGGGGTATACGCTGAACCCGTTTTAAAGCCGGCGGACTATTTGCCCGGCAAGACGTCCGCGTATTCTTTTACGAACTCGGCCATGCCTTCTTTTTGCACGGCGATCTCGTCGAGTGTGAGTCCGGTGAGTTCGTAGGGCAGCACGAGCCAGTCTTTGGTTTCGCGCACGAAATAATCGGGCGGGCGCACGGTGCGTTCATCCGCACGATGCCAGACCGCGGCGGTTCGAATATCGTGGGGCAGGTTGCGGCGCAGTTTGTTGGACAGACGCGTAATCACTTCGTTGGTGCTCGAGCCGGTGCCGTACACATCGTCCACAATGAGAAGCGAATTCTCAGAGTTCAAATGCTCGAGCAGATACTGCAGGCCGTGCACACGTATGCGGGCCGGCTCGCCGATCATGCGGGCGTAGTGATCGCGGCCTTCGTACGACGTACGAATGGCGATGTGATCGGTTTCCACGCCGAAGAAATCCAGCCCCTCTTGAACGGCAATGCCCACGGCGCTGCCGCCGCGCCACAAGCCCACCAGAAAATCCGGTCGGAAGCCGCTGTCAAAGACCTTGCGGGCCAGACGGAAAGCGTCCAGCAAAAAGTCGTCTGCTTGTACGATAGTGCGCTTCATAATGGCTTCTTAAATGTCGTGGGTCGCGTTGAGGTATGATGCCGCCGATGGACAAGAAGATACTATCAGCCCAAGAGCTTTTGTTGGACTCCTTTCGCCTCGGCGGCATGGTGCTGCGCGACGGCTTCAAGCCCACACTGATCGTCGCCATTTGGCGCGGCGGTACGCCGGTGGGCATGGCCGTGCAGGAAATGATCTCCTACTGCGGCGTTGATTCGGATCATATTGCCATCCGCACCTCGTCCTACGAGGGCACGGAGCGCCGTTCGGGCAACGTGCGCGTACACGGCCTCGACTACGTGCTGAACAAAATTCGTCACGATGACAGCGTGCTGATCGTCGATGACGTGTTCGACACCGGCAATACCATTGTGGCCGTGATCGAAGAATTGCGCCGTGGCGCGCGCAAAAACATGCCTGACAACCTGCGCGTCGCCGTGCCGTGGTTCAAACCCAAGCGCAACCAGACCAAAATGGTGCCGCATTATTATGTCCACAGCACCGACGATTGGCTGGTTTTTCCCCATGAACTGGACAGTTTGACCGACGACGAATTCAAGACTCAGCGGCCGGAGCTCTTTGAGCTGATGCATCAGGCGCGCTAAGTCGTTTTGGCCACATTGACGGGCTTCTTGGCCACCCGCTAAGCTTTGGCAAAATAATCAACGCACCGCAGCCACGACGCTGTGGCATTCGCGGAGAGCCAACATGTTTTCACTTCGTCGCGCCGTTTTTGTCGCAGCCGCCGCGCTGCTCGCTAATTCAAGTCTGTTCGCCGTGGCCCAGGGCCCGAGCGAGCGCCCGATGAACCTGACCTGCGTCGCGCCGGAGCGGCCCACGTTGAGCTATCACCTCGAGCCCGCCGCGCGCGCCACCGATCAGACCGTCGCACGCGCCGGGACCGAGCACGGTGTGTTGTATCGCGGCTCCTCGGCACCTGGCCTGCAGGGCCTGTACTTGTACGTCGACACCAAACAAAACGCGCTGATGTCGCGCGTGTGGGTGGGCGGTCATGCGCCGGCCAATCAACTCGTACTGCGCGGGGATGTCACGCTGTTGGGTGTGATCGAGGACGAGCAGGGCGATCTGCTGGTGTCCACCAGCGCCGGCTGGCAGCGTATAAGTGTTGAGACCTCGGCCGTTGCGGCGGATTTTCCGGCCACGCTCAGTGCGACCGGATGTTTTGACGTCAACGATGTCTCCGTCGCCGCGTCCGGACTGATTCCTTACGCACCGGCGGCCACACTGTGGAGCGACGGTGCCACCAAGCGCCGCTGGGTCGCCATGCCAGACTGGCGTGCCGCCGACACCACCATTGCGGTGCTGCCCGACGGTGATTTTGATTTCCCCATCGGCACGGTGTTGGTGAAAGAGTTTGCGCTCGGCGACATCCGCGTGGAAACGCGTTTGTTTGTGCTGCACGACGACGGCAACTGGGGCGGCTACAGCTACGAGTGGAACGACGAGCAAACCGACGCGTTACTGCTCGAAAGCTTCAAGCAAAAAGAAGTCGCGGGTCAGGTATGGACCTATCCGGCACGCAGCCAGTGCTTGGTGTGCCACTCCGCGGCGGCCAATCGCAGTCTCGGTCTTGAGACCGCGCAGCTCAACAACGATCTGGACTACGGCAGCGATGGTATTGCCAACCAACTCCAGGTGTTTTACGACCTCGATTTGATTGCAGGCGAGCCGCCAGCACCCATCAATGAACTCGATGCCTTGCCGCGCTACGCAGACGATAGCGCGACGCTTGAGGCCCGCGCACGCGGCTATCTGCATTCAAATTGCTCGATGTGCCATCGTCCTGGCGGCCCGGGCATCGGGCCGGAAGATTTCCGCTATTTTCTGAGCGGCTCCGACATCGGCGCACTGGATGTCGATCCCACGCGCGGCAACCTCGGCGTGCCCGGCGCGAAGCTGCTCAAACGCGGTGCGCCAAATGAAAGCGTGCTTTTGTTGCGGCTGCAAAGCGAAACCTTCCAGCGCATGCCGCCGTTGGGTGTGTCGATTGTTGATACGCAAGGCGTGGCGCTGGTGTCAAAGTGGATTGAATCGGGCTCGGGCTTCGGCTTTATGGATTCCGACGCAGACGAATACACCGATGACTTTGACAACTGCTCAGCCGTGGCCAACAAAGGCCAACGCGACACCGATGGCGATGGTTTTGGCAACGCTTGCGATGCGGATCTGAACAACGATGGCACCATCGATGTGCAAGATCTTGGCATGCTGCGCTCGGTGTTTTTCACCACCAACCCTGATGCCGATTTCAACGGCGACGGCGTGGTCAACGCCATCGACCTCGGCATCATGCGAGTTCAGTTCTTTGGCACTCCCGGCCCGGGCGCTGTTTCTTTGTAGCTTTCGGGGTTCGCATTCTGGCGGTTGGCCCGGCGTCCGCTTCGGTGGGTATACCCCTGGGACCGCCCGGGGACGGGCTAACAACCCAGGCGCATACCCACCGAACCGAACGCCGAACCAAGTGCGTAATTCGAATACCGCGCGCTTGGTGGGTTTAAGAGCAAGAGATAAGAGGTGCCGCCGCTAGTGCAGCACGCTACGAAAAGCACGTCGCACTATCAGGCTACGCCGCTAGAGGCGCCCACCCCCAAAGCTACGACTCAGTTAGGGGAGTGGGAGTGGCGGGTTTTGCTCTGGGTTGTTAGCCCGTTCCTCGGGCGGTCCCAGAGTGAAACCCGCCACTCCCGCTCCCCGGGATCGAAGCCCAACAAGCCGACCTCTGGGGTCGATGCGATCAAAGCCAAAAAAAAGGGGCGCCCGCCAAAGCGGACACCCCAAAACGACATCGCCAAAATTACGGCTCAGTCGGGCCCACTCGCCAGAGGTTCAGGTTCAGGCGATTGCCGGCATCGCGGTGACCCACAAAGTAGTCGCCTTCCACCAGGAAGGTTGAAATTAACGATCCGTCCACTTCCGTCGGCGCAGCGCTGTCGGGTGATCCGGCGACGCCATCGAGGATTTGCGTTGTGCATCCGATCTCGTAGATCTGACCTAAGTCCGTAAACGTTGAGTACGTGCAAATCTCAGCCGAACGAACGCCACCGCTCAAATAGGCAACGAGCTGCACGCTATCGCCAATGCTGTCCGTGCCGAATTCATCAATGCGAAGCAGGGTTTCCTCGTCGCCGCGATGGTCCGGGGTGAACTGCATGCGGTAGCCGTAGTCCATCAGCTCATCGTGATCACCCCAGCGATTGCCCGACTGTTGAATGGCCACGTGCATCGGGCGATCCATGCGGGTCACCTGCGACAACAAGCATCCGCTGCCGACGCAATACGGTCCGCCCTGATCCGAATAGCCGGGAATGAAAAAGCCCAGGTTGCCGTTTTTCCAGCCTTCCTGGCCCGGATAATTCGTGTCATTAAATTTGGTCAGGAAGTAGCACTTTTCTTCACCCTGCGCATCTTCTCCGCAGGCGTCGTAATTGCGCGTGTCGGCAATCTGACGAAACAGCGGCAGTTCATTGGCAAAGCGCCACAGGGTGATCTGATCCTGCGGTGTCGACGTGCCGCCTGCTGCCGCCGCACCCTCGGCCGGGTTGGTCCGCGCGTAGGTGGTGTTGGTCAGGCCCAGTTGGTTTGCACGCAGGTCCATCAGATCCGCAAACGCATTGCTTGAGCCCGCGATATGCTCGGCGATGGCGGCAGACGCGTCGTTGCCCGAGCGCAGCATCATGCCGTAGAGCATCGTACGTAGCGTTTGCACTTCGCCTTGTTCGAGGTTGATCTGACTGCCGCCGACCGCGGCGGCCTCAGCACTCACCGTGAGTTCATCGCTCAAATCCACCTGACCGTTCTCGATCGCCTCGACGGCCAACAGCAGTGTCATCACTTTCGTGACGCTCGCAAGGTGCACCTCCAGCGGTTCGAATGCCGGCATTTGACGAAACAGTTCGCCGCCACCCACACCGTCCACCTCTTCCCAGAGACCGTCGGTGAGCTGCGCACGTACGTTTTGCAAAAAGCCGCCGGCGGCATCCATGGCGTTGGTTGGCGTGGGTTCGGGCAGAATACGAATGCCGAACGTATCCGGGTCCTCATCCCGTGTGCTGTCGGAAATCTGATAGGGGTTGAACGAAATAAAGTCGTTGAACGGCGCCATGCGTGTTTCCCACACGTGCACTTCATATTTATCGTCGTTGCTGTGGGTGCGCACCAGGGGTGTGACGAATTCGTCTGTGCCCAGCGGCAGCGCAATGGCAGCCGTGATGCCTTCAAATACGTTGGCCGTGCCGCGCAGGTTCAAACCTGACGCACCGCCACCGCTTTGCGTTGGCGTCCCGTTGTTGTTCACACGCCAGTAGCGTGAGGTCATCACGCCCTGACGATTTCGATACGTGACCACATAGAGGTTTTCATTAAGATGGGCGATCGACAGTTCTGTGGTGGGGGAGGGTTCGCCCCAGTCGCCGCTGTCCTGAATGCCGCTGATCTGGCCGGTCTGTCGGTTCACGCGCCACGTGATGGTGCGCAGAGCGCCGCGTGCCGTGCGTATCGGCGTGACCACCTGAAAGTTGCCGTTTGGCAAAACACGATGGGCTACCGCGTAGGCCTCTACCCGCACGTCGGCGTTCTCGCCGTAACCGACGCTCGAGAAGTCCTTGAAGATGCCGTTCTCAATGAGCTGCCAGCTGCGTAGCCACAGATTGCCCTCGCGGCGCACGCCCTGAACGAATGGCGAGATTTCCGAGAAGTTGTGGTCTTCGGGTTCGAGCGTATGAAGTTTGACATCGAGGCCGGCGAACGGACCAATCTCTTCAATCAGGCTCGGGGTGTCTGTATTAAAATCGACCCGATAGCTGAACATCTTAAATCCGGCGCCGGTGCCAATCGCGGCAACGGTGCGAGGTTCGATCGGGCCAAACGGGGAGCCACCCAGCGAGATGATGTCGACTTCATCGGGAATGCCGTCGGGGACACCAATCACCGGTGGCTCGTTGACGGGCGGCGCCGTGAAGCCGATACCCGGTGGAATGATCGGCGGCGTGATGCACGGTGTGAGTTCGGTCGTGACCGTATCGGTTGCGCTCAAATTGCCGGCCTGTGCGTTGACCGTGACCTGCAGAGGACCGCCGTAAGGGTTGAGCACGTTGAAGGCGGCGTTGCCGGGCACCGTGCTGCCGATGGCCAGAATCTGGCCGCTGTTGGCGGTCATGGCGGTGACGTTAACCGTTGCATTGACTGGGAAGTTGTCCGATTCCCATGCCACCGTCACGTTATGGCCCATGGTGCCGTTGGCAAACGGGCAGCCATCGACGATGCGCAGTTCGGCTTCAAGCGTCGGCGGCTCATCGGGATCCACTCCGGTTGGGCCTGCGTCGCTACCGGCCGGGCCGGGCGGGAGAAAGAAAAAGTTTCTTAAGATGCCCAAGTCGACGAAGTTGATGGTGCCGTCGCCGTTTAGATCGCCATCGGGGTCCGGCGTAAAAAACACGCTGCGCAGGTAGCCCAGATCAATCGCGTTGACGATCAGATCGTTGTTGAAATCCGGATCACAGAGATTGCCGAAACCGTCGCCGTTGGTGTCGCGTTGGTCAGCGTTTTCCAGCAGCATGCAGTTATCGACATTGTCGTCAACGCCGTCGCTGTCGCTGTCCATCGCAAGAGCGTGGGGGGTGAGCGAGAGCATTGTTGCAGCCAGCCAAAAGGTCAGCGAGTGGTGAAAAGCCATGATTTTGTCCTCCCAGGACGTCGTTTATATGTGCGTCATGCTCTATGACGGACAGGGAGGACAAACCGGACATCAAGTCTGGCAGGCGTTGTCTTGAGCGCTCGGACCCGGCGTGCCGAAAAACATGCTGCGCATGATGCCCAGATCGAGAAAATTGATCACGTCATCACCGTTGAAGTCCGCATCGGGGTTCCAATTGGCGTCCCCCGGGATGCTGAAAAACGCAATGCGCACCAGCGCCAGATCGAGCACGTTTACGATGCAGTCGTTGGGCTGGGCAATGTCGGTGTCGCAGGCGTTGCCGATGCCGTCACCGTCGGTGTCGCGTTGGGTGGGGTCGGCCGCGAGAATGCAGTTGTCGCGAAAATCGGGCACGGCGTCATCGTCCTCGTCGTGGCGGATCACCAGCAAATTTTGGATCAGCGATGCCGGGGCAAACTCGTTGTCCGCATCCAGCGCGTCGGCACTAAAGGCCAGGCGCAGGTCGTCACCCGGGCACAAATCATTGTCGATGTTGGTGATGTACACGCGTTCGCCGGGGAAATAACCGCGACGTGTAGAGTCATCGGGGTCGGTGTCGGGCAAGCGAAAGGCGTTGACCTGACCGGTGGCTCGATTGCGGCACAAAAGCGTGGCATCAAAGAGCGTGGGGTCTTTGAATTCAGAGCCAAAATCGGCGCGAATCTCGATCATCATTTTGCCCGGGCTGCGCTCGGTCATTGAGCAGTTCTCGCAGCTCTGGTGCTCCGGCTGGCCCGTTGCCCACGGCGTTTCCAGTGTCGAGTAGTACTGGTCCTGCGGGCAGGGGTTCAGTGGCGCCGGTGCGGTGGGCGACTGATAATAACGATACGGCAAGGGACCGTTGCATTCACTCAGTGCGACATCGTTGAACTGTTGGTAGCCGGCAAAACTGATCGTGCGTGTCTGCGCATTGTCGAAGGCCGCTTCGAGGTCGTCGAGGGCATCATCACCCAGATCCAGCTGTATCGGCAGCGCGGTGGTGCAGACCGGGCAGTTGTCGAGTCCGGCTTCGATGCACGCGGCTTTATACGTTTCGCACACGGTCACCCGGCGCACGCCATTGGTACACGGCATGTCGCTCAGGCACACGTCTGGCGTACGGCCCAATGGTTTGGAGGCGCCGCGCAGCTGTTCCATGAGCTTGGCCGGGGGCAGGGATCTATCGGCCGTCCACGCGAACGCCGCGGACATCGCAACCACAACGCTTGCCACGGAAGAGCCGGTGAGGGTTGGCAACGTGCCGCCAGTAAACGCGGGCCCAAGCTGGGTCGCGTGATCGCCGTAGGCGACCAAGGGGGGCTCGCCGCCAAACCGGGTTAACAGTGGCTGATCCGCGGCATCCACAGCGCTTACCGGGTAGAGCAGCGCGCGGGGTCCGTCGAAGTCGTTTGGATTTGGGTCGTAACCGAGCTGCACACAATCGTCGAGTTTCGGCGCCGGGATGACGCCGGCCGTCGCGGGGGAGAGCAGACCGTTTGACGCGTTCGGTCCGGATTGCTCGTTACCGGCAGCCGCAAAAACCAGTGCACCGAGGCAGGAGGCCTCCTCCAGACTGTCGAGCAGCGCCCGATAGCCTGCACGTTGCTCGCCGTTGCTCGTATTGAATTGAGGCAGCCAGCCAACCGAGGCATTGATCACCAAACGCGGTGGATTGTTCGTGCGATCCTCGGACCACTCAGACACTGCATTGTGGATGCCGCGCGCCACCGATTCGGGTGAGCCCAGAAAACCGGTTGCCGTGCCGGATTGATCCGGACAACCGGTGAGGCTGCCACACAGCTCAATACAGGTCTCTTCGGTAAAACACTTGAACGGCAGTCCAACGATGGACTGCTCGTCGACCAAAATACCGCTGCCGGGAGCCTGACTAAAGCGCCGCAGCGCATCGCCGTGGGTGGGTCGCGTAGCGCCGCCTTGCGACGAAGCGCTGACGTCATTGAAGCTAAATTCCATCGTATCGACGATCGCAAGCTTTACTCGTCCGCCGCCGCTGACGTCCAGCTGCAGCGCATTGAAGCCGGCCTGATCCTGAAACTGATTTTGCAGCGGGCCTTTGAGCATATCCGAAAGCGGCATGTCGCCGCCCTGAACAGCCGCGGCCATCGAGGCGCTTTGCAAAATCATACCTGGCCGCACGCGTTCAATATCCACGGCCAAAACGCGGCAGTCCGGCCCCGCCGGCGGGCGCGTGATGCCCGTGCGTTCGTAGACACAGTAGCGCGCCATGTGATCGGCCAGCGGCTCCTGAACGCCTTGCGCCGGATTAATGGTGAGGTTGCGGAACAAGCGCGCTACCGTCCAGTCGAGCGGCGCCGGGTTCGGGCAGCTTGCTCCGTTGAGCGGCATCTCGGGCAGTATGCCAATGCAGCGTGCCCCCATGTCCGCCACGTCCTCGGCAAGCGGAGGAGACGAACAAATAGCACCACCAATGCCAATGCGTCCACGGCGCAAAGTTGGGAATAAAAAGTTGGCCGTGCCGGCATCAATCCACGGGTTGGACGCCGACGGCAGAATGTCGACGTCCGCCTGACAGATGCTGGTAATGGTCGGCAGCGCGCGCAGTGTGAGAGTGCCCATCACACCATCCGTGACCGCTGGCGGTCCGCCCCAAGTGACATCATTGAGCGTACCGGTGGCGGCGGACAACGTGCCCGGATCAATAAACGCGACGTCACCACCGATGGTAGAGCTGCTGATATCCCAGCTCACGAATTCGAATTCGTTCGGGTCCCAGCGAAACGTCATGCCTCCGTTTAGAGCGGGGCGCGCTCGAAAATCGAGGACCACATCGAGCGCTACGGTGTCGAGGGGATCGATGCGGGCGGAGCTCGGCGTGAACGCGATGATGCCCTGGTCGGTTCCCTGCGCGGCTACGCCGTGCGTCAATATTGTGGCCACAAGTGCGGCGGCCCAGCCCAGAGAACTGCGTGTCATGGTGTCTACCTTCTTGTTGTGTCCTGACCTTAGCAGACGGGCAGAGGCGGTAAGCCGGACCGCAACATAACTAGTTTGAAATCAGTCGAAACGCCGCCCAGTCACCGTCTGGATCAAGCTGGCGCAGAGACTGTTGCGCGCGCTGTAGGGCGATATCGGCGGGCAAATCGCCGTGCCAGTGGTGATAGAACGCGCGACTCAAGGCCTGCGCTTGTTCGTCGCGGACCGGTCGCGCCGTGGCGATGACGGCCTGCGCACCGCGCAGCGCGAAGGCCTGTGCCAGACCGACCACCTCACCCTGGACGCTGGCGTCACCGCGCGCCGTGTCGCAGGCCGAAAGCATCACAAACGCCGGTACGCGCTCCAAACTCAGCACATCGGCCACGGACAGTGCGTCGTCACTGGCAAGCGCCAGCGCGCTGCTCCAGGCGTGCTGACTCTCATACGTGGCGTGGCCGGCAAAATGAAAAATATCGGCGGTGTTCAAAGCCGAGCGTACCGGCTCGAAACCCGCATCGCGGCCGGTCAGTGTTTGCACGGCCATCAATCCCGTGTTGGATAAGGCGCTGCCAACGGCCAGTGCTTCTTTCTTGGATGCGGGCAATTGACGCGTTGGGTCGCCCACGATAAACGCCTGCGTACCGCCGAAGACCGGTGGTACCGCGGCGTGCAAATCCAGCGAATAACGCAGGGGCAGGGCGTCCATGAGATGGGTATCGGCAAATTTGAGAGCGTGAAAATCGACCTCGGCCAGCACACCGCTCGGAACGACGCGCAGCCGTTTCGCTGCATGCAGGTTTGGTGCAAGCGCATCGATTAAACACTGTGCCAGGGCAGCGGGTGTTTGGTGTTCCAGCGCACAGGCGGGTGTAACGGCTGTCGAGGTATCGCCCGTCATGGCAATCGCCACCCAGCCCTGTACCAACGGATGAAAAATTAGCAGTGCTTCGCCGGGTGGCGGTACTGCCAGGGGGATAGTTGTCGTCGCATCCAGCGTGCTTTGATCCAGCAGCTCGCGCAATTCGCGTTCGTGTTCCGCTTGACGGGCCTGCAGCTGAGCCAGCTCATCCGCCGGTACACGCCAGCCCGCGCTCATCTGGTCGGCGAGCGTCGTGCGCAGAGATTCGTATTTGGCCAAAGCGCGGTCGCGTTGGGGGCGGTTGCTTTGTGACGCGAGTGCACTAAACGCACGACGCTGGCTGGTGCGAATCAATTGCGTCATCTCATCGATTGCGCCGCCTGCGTGCAATAGACTTAAGCGTCGACGCATCACCCATTCGCGATTGGCGGAAAACTGTCCGCGTCCGGCGTAAAACGGCACCGACTGCAAATCGTTTTCGAGCTGGGCGTCGGCCTGCGTATAGGCCTGCAGGGCATCGTCGTGACGCCCGAGTTGCTCGAGAATAACGCCGCGTCGTGCGGCCGCGCGCCACGCGGCATCGGGCGAAAGTGTGGCGTTGGCCAGACGACTCATGCCGTCAAGCAGCGCCAGCGCCACTTGAGTCTCGCCGCGTGCGGCCGCAAGCCTGGCACCGATATCCAAATCCCAAAAGCGTAAGCCCAGATCTGGCGTTGGTATGGCCGCACGTGCTCGCTTCAATGCTTCATCGGCCGCATCGAGGCGCCCCGCGTGGTAGTGGGCCAGCGCCAGATTGATTTCGCCGTTGGCAATTTCCGACGGCTTGCAGTCTTCGCGCATGATGATCAGCGCTTGCTCGAGCTCGGCGGTCGGGTCGACCGTCTGATCGCCGGCCTCGAGGATCAGGAGTTTGTTCCACGCTGCATTGGAGTAAAAATAGGCGCGTTCACAGGCGGCAAGATTGCTCAGGTCGCGGGTCTGCCACGCATCAAAGTAGGCGCGGGCATCGGCGCGTCGGCCCAGTCGCTGAAGCTGCGATGCCAGCACTTCTTCTGCATCCAGTTGGCGCTGCTGCCAGCGCCCCGTGCTGCCCATGCGCAGCGCTTGGCGTGCGGCCTGTTCGAGCTGCGTCAACGCCATGCGTCGGTTACCCGTGTTAAAACCCAGCAGTCCAACGTCGTAGTGTTTGAAATAGCGCGCCTCGGCGGGCAGATTCTCAATGCCTGCAAACCGTGCGTAGGCGATACGCGCAGCAGCGAAATCGCGAAACGTGTGCTGCAGAAGGTAGGACAAAGCGCTGGCCGCTTTTACGGCTTCGAGCCAGCGGCCCTCGCGCAAACAAAGATCGATGGCTTGTGTGTAATAGTCGCGTGCTTTTTCCGGTGCACCTCGGTTGTGATAAAAAATGCCGGCCAGGCGATGTGCGCTGCCGGGCTGGACAAACGATTCTTGTGCGATCAATTGCAGAATCAGCGCTTCGGCAGCGTCATACTCCCCACCACCAAAAAGACGCTTAACCTCAGCGAGCTCGGAGGCGTCGGTAGCGCTTGCAAGCTCGATAGACCACTCACGGCTTGTGCCAGCGTCCGTGGCGATGATCCGTACCTTGCGGCTGCGCGGTGGCACTTGAACCTGAAAGTGGGTGCCACCGTCTACAGCAAACTGTTGCACTATGTCGAGTGAGCGTCGGCCGTTATCGACAGTGAGGGTGGCGCCTGGCGCCGCACGTACCCACAGTCGTAGCGACCCTGCGTCATTTAGGACACAGCGCGGCCCGATCAGTACGGCGGCACAGTTGCCATACTCGACCTCAAGCATTGGCTCGGCGGCGTGCGCACCAGCGCAGCATGCAACGGCGAATACCATCAGGTATTTTGCAAAGTTGATCAAAAAAAGAAACCTCATGGGATAAAGCGGAATGCGTAGCTTTAGTGTAGCGACCGAATTGGGGTCTCGCCACGGGAGCATCGCGTTGTCGAGCGGGGCGGTGCAGGGCACAATGCCCGAACCCACGGCGACAGTGCATTTGAGTTGGTGAATCACCCCACAGCAAGACAATCCAATGACGGACCGGGCGAGGCGGTGGACTGGTCGGGCGTCTTTTTCGATTCGTCGAGCGATCTGTCGGGCAAGCTCATGGCGCGAGCACGCAAGCGCTTCGGGGAGTCGCCCGACGCCGAGGCGGCCTACAACTACGCGCTGGAGCATCTTAGTGCGGATGGTTTTGCGCCGCTTCGAGAACGCTACGCGGGCACCGGCTCGGTGGCCGGCTTCTTGTCCATTAGTTTTCTCAACGCGATGGAAGAGTACGCGCGTCAAAAATACCCGCGCGCCCGACCGCCGGCCTGGCTAAAACGTTTGGGCGATTTGTGGGTGCGCACGTGGCGCATGCTGTGTTTGCAGCGCCAGCCAGCCCAGACCATCGTGGAGGCCTTGGGTGGTGACACCACAGATCAAAGCAATGAAGTGCGTTTTGCGACCTTGGAGATAAAACGTCGCGTGCCCAACTGCGGCCAGGTGATTGCCGAACAAACGACGCTGGATGACGCGCCGATCCAGGCCGGTGCCACCGATGAGATTCCGGATGCCGCCGTGGAACAGGACACGCAGCTGATTGTGCTCCAAGTGCTGGGCGGTGTGTTGGAGCAGGAGATCAGCGCGGCGCAGAAAGACGCACTGTTACAACTCGGTGATGCCGTGGTTTTATCGGATCAAGAGCGCCTGCTGCTGCGACTAATCTATGAACAGGGACACAAGATCGCCAGTGCGGCGCGGGCACTTGGCCTGCAGCGCAAGCAGGCCAGTCGGTTGCATGCGGCAGTATTGACGCGTCTTCGCGAGGCGTTGGCGCCAGTGGGGTTGTCAGAATGACGGCAAATATTTTTATTGACCGCAATGCAGACATTGCCCGTCACTTGAACTATGGCGCGACCCTTGCGGGCGCCGATGCAGAGCAACAGGAGGCCAGCGGACAATGAGTAATGCAGATCGCATTCGGGCGAAATTTGCGCTGGCGCATGGAAAAGCAGCGGTCGAACACGACTGCCCGCCGCTGGAGTCTGTGCTCGCATGGCATGAAAAAACGCTGGATGCAGGCAAAGCGACAGCAATCCAGACTCACGTGGCGCAGTGCGAACACTGCTTCGCGTTATGGAGCGGGTTGGTGGCGCTTGCGCCTGCCGAGGCTGAGGTGCCAGTCGCCGCGCCGCGTCGACGCTGGTGGCAGTTCGGGGTGCCGGCGCTGGCGCTTGGCGCGGTGGCAATCAGTTTCTGGATCGGAATTTTCAATCAGCCAGCGCTGCCGGCCTACTCGATGGAGATTCGCGGTGGTCTGGAAATGCGCGGGGGCGATACGACGCCGGCATTAATTTTGCGCGATGACACGCTGTTGCGTGTGGTGGTCGCGCCGGCGCGCGCGGTGGATGAAAGCATGGCGGCGGTGGCCTTTGCCAAGTCGTCCGCCACCCTAACGCCGCTGCCCGTCACGATGACGGTATCGGACAAGGGCGTCGCGTCATTGGAGGCCGTGGTGGGCAGTGACCTGCGCGTTGGAACAGGCGTCGAGCGACTGGTGTTTGTGGTGGGGCGCGAGGGCAAGCTGCCCAGCGAAGCCGTGCTGATGCAGGCGCTGGGCGATCAGTTTGAGGTGGCACGCGCGGACTGGCAGGCCTTTTCGGTTGAGCTAAGCGACACACCCTAACGCGAGTAAATTTAACTGCGGCTTGCAACCGGTCGGGCCTTCGGACAGATTACGGCCCATGTTTCCCTATCGCGACGAAAATCCTCAAATCCGTGTGCCCGTTGTCACCTACACGCTGCTGGCGTTGAACGTGGCCGCCTGGGTCTTTTTGCAAGGCTATGGCAGTGGCGCCACGCTGATTCAATCTATCTGTCAGTTTGGTTTGATTCCCGCGGACCTGTTGGGACCGTTGGATGTGAGCAACTTGCCCGAGAAGATGACCTGTCGCATAGACGGTCAGTCGGACTGGAGCACGGTGGTGACATCGATGTTCATGCACGGCGGCTGGATGCACTTAATCGGCAACATGTGGTTCCTGTGGATTTTCGGCGATAACGTTGAGGATGCGATGGGCCGCGTTCGATTCGCGGTTTTCTATCTGCTGTGCGGTCTTGCCGCGGCGGCGGTGCAGGTGATGGCCGACAGCGGGTCTGTGGTGCCGATGGTGGGTGCGTCAGGCGCGATCGGTGGCGTGATGGGGGCCTATATCGTGCTTTATCCGCGCGTGCACGTGCACATGTTTTTAATCTTTGGTTTTTTCTTTACCACCGTCGCGGTACCCGCCGTGGCGATGCTCGGCTACTGGCTGCTGGTGCAGCTGCTCGGGGGCGTTTCGTCGCTGGGCGCGACCGGCGGTGGGGTCGCGTTCTGGGCACACGTGGGTGGTTTTGCTGCGGGCGCGGCGTTGGTATTGCTGCTCAAGGACGAGGAGCTGTTGCGCCAGCATCCGTATCGGGGCTGGAAGAAACATGCGCACGCGCAAAAAATGTGGACGCGCGTGGGGCAGAAAAAGCGTTAACAAAGGCGGCCCGCGTCCCTGCGGGCCGGATGTCATCTACCGGTCCGGCGTGCAGAGCAGTTCGGGCAGGTAAGGCTTGTCGTAGTTGGGCGGGAAGTTGGTATCGACGCCCGGCAGCACTTCATGCCCCACGTTGCGCGTTCTAAACGGACGTCCGTCGGGACGCGTTTGCGGTGGTCCGCCGTCGAACGTAAACGAGCGCACCGCCGAGTGACGCATCCACACCACCAGATTCGGGTGCAGACAACCGTCGTCTTTTTGCACGATCTCGTGGTAGTGCACGTAGCCATCGAGCATGCGCTTTTGGGCAATTTTCGGTGACCACGGTGTGATCAACACATCTACCCAGTAAAGCTGCTGATGATCCTCGGCATCGGACGACCAAAAACGCGGGCCTGGGCCGCCTTTGCGCAGCGGTCCGGTGTTGTGGTGTTTGCCGATAAAGTGCTTGTAGTTTCCGATATCGCGCGCCGGCGCCCAGCAGTGCCCGGGCACATCCTGCGCCTGTCCGCGCTGCGCAAACATAAGCTCAAGTTCGGTGCCAAGGAAATACCAGGTCTTGTTGTCCAGGAAAATTTCCATGCGATGGGTAAAGCCGAAAGCATCGGCGACACCCGGATTGGCGAGACAGTCAGGCAACTCGTCGGCAGTCGCGGCGACGGGGACGGCGATCGCCGCCGCCGCGCTCATAACGAGCGCGGCGGCGTTGAAGCCGCATAGTTTTTTCATCATGCGTTTCATTATTACGATTCCTTCGCGACGTTAAGGCGCCAGTCCGCTAGGACCAGGAGCGCCGAAGAAGCTTTGTCGCATCAGACCGAGGTCGGTCACATTGACCACACCGTCGCCATTGAAATCGCCGTCGGCATCGTCGGTGAAAAACACGGCTCTGAGCAGGCCCAGATCCGTCACATTGATCACACCGTCGTTGTTCAAATCGGCATCGCAGATGTTGCCGAAGCCGTCGCCGTTGCTGTCGATTTGATCGGCATTGGCCACTTCGGTGCAGTTGTCCAGGTCGTCGGAAACACCGTCGCCGTCGGTATCGACGGTCGCATCGCACACAAACACCTCACCACGCACCGAATCGATGGCCGCTTCGGTCACCGAATCGTTGGGGTTGTCAGCAACGACAAACCGAATACGTACATCGGCGGTCGGCGTGACCGATGCGCCCACAGGCACGTTGTCTTCGACCCAGCCGCCAACACCGCCGGTGTAGCGTTTGGCTTCCACCCACGGACCGCCGTTGCTGGACAGTTCGACCACAAGGCTGTCGTCGCCATCGTCGTTAGACATCCAATAGACGTAGCTGATCTGACCGTCGGCCGCGGAGAAATCCATGGACGGTGAGGTCAAAATAGCGGGTCCGCCATCGAGATCCGCTTCGCCAATGCCGCCGCCGGGCGTGCCCTGGCCGGTGAAGAAACACAGATTGTCAGCATCGCCTGGCCAGCCGCCGCCGGGCTGGGCACCGGTACCAATGGGCGTGTCACGCAGCCATTCGCCCGAGGTCAGGTCGGTTTGCGTTGCGCTCCAGCCGGTGTCGCTCAGGAAGGTATCTTCGAAAGTGGTAATGACCTGGGTGACGACGTTGACCTCGTAGCTGCCTTCAGCCGGGTCACGGAACGTGTCGCCTTCGATATTCTGAGCCGTCACAAAATACTCAATGACGCTGCCACACGGAGCGGCGGGTAGCTCGCCCTGGAAGATGCCATCACCAATGCCGCTTAAAGCCACCGGCGTTTGTGCGACGCCGTCAATTGAGGCTTGCAGTACGGCAGTGGCCGGATCGATGGCGGCGCCCACTTCCGAAATTTCAACGCTCAAAAGGGTTGGGCTATCGGGGGCGGTGGTGGCGGGCTGGCCGTTCGGGTAGCTAAAGCTCAGCAGTTTGGGATCCACGTCAAGAATGAACAAGCCGCGCTGCACGTCGCTGGCAAGCACCCGGTCTGTGCCCAGATATGGATACACACCCCAGTTGCCATCGAAGAAACCGGTCTGGCCGGTCAGCGTAGTCGTGTCGTAGCTCGCCACGATTTCCCATGTTGCGCTCACTGGATCGATCTCAAGCACCTGCACCCCTGCGGTGTACCACGAGGCGTAAACCGTGGTGTTGCCCACCACGAGTGGGTTGTGCACGCTGACCGCGCGGTCGGTGTCAAACGTCAATGCGTCGCGCAGCGTTAGCGCCACGGTGACGCCATTGTCATCCAACTCGTACAGAGCGAGTCCGCCACCGACCCGTTCTTCCGAAACGACCAGGAAACGATTGTCTTCAGTCGGCCACGCCGCATGTACGGCGTTGCCCTGGGCCGAGCCCATCAAAACCGGTGCTTGATTGGCAAGGTTCGACACGTCATAAACGCGAATCGAATCCCAGGCCGAGGCGTACAGGCGATCGTCCTGCACGGTGATGTCGTGCACAAACTGATTGCCAACACCGGTCAAGCGATACGTAAAGGCGGAGATGACCGGCGGCGCGTTGTCCGGGTCGTAGGTGCGCAAATCCACAATGTCGATTTGATTCTGAGAGCTGTCTACCAGATAGAGCCAGCCGTCTTCCAGAAACACATTGTGTACAGCGGTGCGTACAGTGATGTCAGTGAGTTTGACCGGATTGAACGGATCGCGCACGTCAACGATTTGCGCGCCGGGATTCACGTTTTCAAGACCGACATACATCAGACCGTCGTGCACCTTAACGTCCTGGGCGCTGGCGCCGCCAACCCCGGTGTCGTACGTCGCCGCGAGCGTCGGTGACGTGGGGTCCGAGATATCGACAATATTGATTTCATTCACACCGAAGCGTGCGAGGTAGGCGAAATCGCCTTCGCCCCATACGTCGGCATAGTTTTGCGCCTGATCGAAGGTGCCGACCAGCTCGATGTTGAACGATGGCTCCTGCGCCTGGACCACTGCTGGTGTGATCAAAGCAACACCGAGCAGACTCAGCGCGCTGCGGCGCCACCTTCTGATTGAAGATTGAAACATGTGCCTCTCCCCATAAGATTAAGCATGTGTGTGTAAAAAAGCCGTGGCTTTTGATGTCGGACAGCGTGTGTCCGTGTGTTGTTTTTGGCAGTACGGCGGATGACGTAGATGCTAGCACGAGGTCGTGTTGGCAGCCATGTGAGGAGTCTGAGCCACACGGTGCCTTCGACCTCTGCGCACGCCAGGTGTCTGTGATGACACGCTAAAGTGCACGCACGGCCGGTCGCTAACCATAGCCCAACCCCATTAGCGAACGCCTTAGTGTCTGCAGATCCTCGAGTAGCCCGTAAATCCACTACGTTGTCTGAGGTGATGGCACTTAGCGGCTACACGCTGTTGGCGTTTGGTTTGGTGGCGTGGTCTCTTGAATCCGGCGTCGCGGCGCAACATCTGATACTGCTGTGGCCCGCAGCGGGCGTCTGCGCCTGGGCGGCGGTGCGCCACGGCTGGAAATGTGCACCTGTGGTGCTTGTCTCGCATCAGGCCTATGCGCCGGCCGACCCGGATCTGCTCTATTTCGCAACCAACGTGTTCAATGCCGCAGGCTACGTGCTCGCTTATGTCGTGCACCGCCGGCTTGGTGGTACCGACGCGATTTTCAGCAGCGTGCGTGAAGCGCTCATTTTCGTGTTTTCGTTTGCGGTGGGAATGAGCATAGTGACCGGCGTCTTCGGCTCATTCATTTACATGATGATTTTCAATGCCAGCTACTCCGACTACGGTCTGCTGTTGTGGCGCTGGGCGCTCTCGGATTTCAGCGGGGTGGTTTTAGTCGCGCCCGCGATGGCGGCGCTGTTTCAAATTCGTGACGAAAGCTGGGTAGCTCGTTTGCGAGCGCTGAGCTCTGAGGGCTGGCGGGTCATGTTCGCGACCGCCGTGGTCATATCGGCTATCGGCGCAATGACCGTTTTGACCCCCACCGGTTTGGGCAAGTTTCCGACAATTTTGCTAATCATGCCGCTGTGCATTTGGCTGGCGCTCGACAACAAGCCGCGCAGTAGTACGATTTCGTTGACCGTTACGATTTTGTCGGCGCTCTACATCATGCTGCACAGCAAGGGCACTGTCTCGGAGACGGCGTTTTTCGCCGCTCAGCCCTACGCGGTTATGTTGATGCTGACCTGTTTGGTTATCCGGGCGTCCAACACCGAACGCAACGTGGCACTGGCTGCGCTTGGGGCTGAGCGCGCGCAGCTTGAAAGAACCGTGGCGGAACGAACGCGCGAACTCAAAGCGCTTTCGGAAACGGACGTGCTGACCGGTCTCGCTAACCGACGCTCATTTGAAGTATCACTGAAACACGTGTTTGACGACGCCCAGCAAAAGGGTGTGCTGAGCTTTCTGCTGTGTTTGGACCTGGATCGCTTTAAGTTGGTGAACGACACCTCTGGCCATGCGGCGGGCGACGAATTGTTAAAGCGCATCGCCGAGATTTTGACGCAGAATGTTCGCGATACGGACGTTGTGGGTCGACTGGGTGGCGATGAGTTCTCGCTGCTTCTTCTCAACTGTCCGCGTGAGGTGGCTATGCGCATCGCCGAGAAAATTCGTATGGACGTGGCGGAATTAAAGCTACGCTGGGCCGGTGACGTGCACAAAGTGGGTGCGAGCATTGGCATCGTGCGCGTCGATCCTGAGTGCAATGACGTCGAGGAAGTGGTGCAGCTGGGCGATGCGGCGTGCTATGTCGCCAAGAACGGTGGGCGCAATCGAGTGCACATGGCCGACACTGTGGATACGAAAGTTGAGACGTTGCGCGGAACCGGACAGTGGGCGAGCCGCATCAGCGAAGCCATCGACAACGATCACTTCGTTCTTTTTGCGCAGGAAATTCAGGCTGCGAACGCGACGTCGGACGAGCCGCCGCACATGGAAGTTCTGATTCGCCTGCGTGATCCGCTCAATGGGGAGCTCATTGCTCCGGGCGCGTTTCTGCCGGCTGCTGAGCGCTTTAACCTGATGACTCAGATTGACGAGTGGGTAGTGAGCCGCCTGATTCGCACGCTGGAGGCGCACGACCCACTGGGTGCCCGGCACGCTCGCTACTGGGTTAATTTATCTGGCACAAGTGTTGGTGACAGCCGCTTTGCCGATTTTCTTATTGCGGCGATTGATGACTGCGCGCTGGCGCGTGGCGTGATTAACTTTGAAATCACCGAGACCGCGGTTATACAAAAAGTCGATGAGGCATGCGCGCTCATGGAGCAACTGCAGAAACGCGGCTGTGCCTTTGCGCTCGACGATTTCGGCATAGGTCAGTCTTCCTTTTCCCACCTTAAGTTGCTGCCTGTGGATCAGATTAAAGTGGACGGTATGTTTGTGCGCGCCGTAACCACTGATGCCATCGATAAGATTTTCGTGCAATCGATTATTGATATCGCGCATACGATGGGCATCAAGGCGGTCGTCGAGTTTGTGGAGGACGATGCAATACATGCGGCGGTCTGTGAGATGGGTGCCGACTATTGTCAGGGCTTTGCCATTGACCGTCCGGCACCGCTGGAGGAACGGCTGGCAAACCCGAGCATTGATGCCTCCGCTGGTGGGTCTTTCTAAGTCCTTTCGTCTTATTCTTTAGGCGATGCGGCGGAACCGGCAAGAATACCGCCGTCAATCGTCAGTTCAGTGCCGGTCATGTAGGACGCCTCATCAGAGGCCAGCAGCACGGCAATGGCCGCGACTTCTTCCGGTTTGCCAAAGCGCTTCATTGGCGTGTCTTGCACAAACGTCGCCATTTTTTCTTCCCGGTCTGGCCCGTCGCCCAGCATAGGCTCCCACATGGGCGTAAGAATCGCCGCCGGATGCAATGAATTGCAGCGAATGTTCAGGCCCTGCTCGGCGCAGTACAGGGCCACGGTCTTGGTGTGGTTTCTGACGGCGGCCTTGGAAGAGGCATACGCGCTTGCCGCAGGAATGCCCACGAGACCGGAGCGCGACGAGATATTAATAATGGCACCGGTGCCGCGCTCGCGCATGGCTCGAATGGCGTACTTGCAGCCTAAAAAGACACCGTCCAGATTTGTGTGATGCACCGCATGCCAGTCGTCCAGAGAGGCGTGTTCGGGATCGTGCTGAACCCAGCCATCTTCAAACCCGGTGATGCCGGCGTTGTTCACCAGTACATCGAATGGCCCGACATCGGCGACCAGTTTTTCCCATTCCGATTCGCGGCGCACGTCGAGCGGCATAAATTCTGTGCCCAGTTGCGCGGCAGATTCGATGCCGGCGCCTTCATTGATATCCGTGCAGATGACCCGTGCACCTTCCGCTACGTACGCCCGAGCAATGGCTTCGCCGATGCCGCGAGCTGCCCCTGTGATGATGGCGGTTTTGTTGGCTAGTCGAGGCATTGCTATTCCTTCTGATGGTGGGTGGCGACGCGAATACCAAATTCCTGACGAATGTCGCACAGAGGGCGTTCGAGTTGAGCATCAAAACCATCCCAGGGCCAGCGTTTGTGCAGGCGCGAGCAACGCCACAAGACTTTTGGAATCAGCACGGTCGATTTCACGGTCATGCGGGCAATGTCCCGCGGGCCAATGTCTGCATAGATTTCTTTTGACGCCGGCAGACGATATCCCCTGAGCGTCCGCAGACCTTCGGTGGTGCCGAAGAAGCTGCTGATCTTCACCACCATCTCATGCTCCAGAGATAGGTCGCATCCGAATACGACGTGCACGATGTCATGGCAACGGAAAAACGCTGTGGCCTCTGATGGCAATGAGCGCGTGGTCAAAGACGGCGCGAACGCCGCCGCGTATTCGGCATGACCTGCACGCAGAGTGAGGCGACTGGACTGGCGTTGATACTCGAGCATTCGGGTCTATGGCCTGCTTGCGATGAAACAACAGCGCCTTAACGCCGCGTACCAATAGGAACGGTAACAACGATTTGAATGAAATAACACAGCGATAACAACTTGTGGCGGGTGCTTGTTCCATGATGGTGCTGTCGGGAGGCGTACTGCGAAGAAGCACCAGCGCCTGGCCAACAAGCCCGGTAGTGAAGGCCGGTAATCAAAAACATCGCAGGATCAACGTGATCGTTGCTGCCGTGCGACATGGAGTACAGACAATGAAATTGAAAATCGTATTACGCGTGGCGGCGGCGCTGCTGATTGGATCGGCTGCTGGTGCCCACGCGACGCATACGGATGTGTACGTGGACATCAGATCGGTCGACAGCCCGGGTTGCGGGGCATGGACGTCACCGTGCGCGACGGTCGCGCACGCGTTTTCAAAATTGGCGCTGATGTGTGCTTCGGGTCGAACCCCGGAAGACAGCTTCCGCGTCATGCTGCACAAAGGACAGACGTTCAGGGAAGTCACAGATCTTGTTGTGCCGTGTGACAATTTTACCGTGACCACCTATAACCCGACAACGAAAAGGCCCCTGGAGTGTTTTCCAAGCGCGGATTGCGCGGTCATCACGCGAGCTCGGCAGATTGTGCCAAGTGAATGGACCACCGACCCGAAGGGATTAAAGAAGATCACGGTAACGGATGTGAAGCTGCAAAGGGCCACGTTGATCGAGCCGCAAAACCTGTTTCTTTCGGGTGATCGAGCAGATCCGCAGCAAACAGCACGATTGCCGGAAGTTCGGCGCGGCTATTTTGATGGCTATCGGGACGAAGGACGCGCTTATATGGACGATATGTGTCCGCCGGCGGACGAATTGGATGATGGCTATTATGAAGCCTTCCCGGACTGCGGCAAGCAGGTCATCGCTCCCGGCCAGTGGGGACAGGAGCGTATCGAGTTCGTGCCTTCAAACACCCTGCATTCCACCAACGACATTTATTTCAACGACAGCAATGGTCGAATTGGCAACGGACCGCAGTTGGAGGTATCCACGGCTCAGTTTGTCATGCGTACGGCGAATCCTCTGGGCGCCACGCGCGAGCATGTCACGATAGAAAATGTGTACATGTACGGTGCGGGCTTTACGACACGAGATGAAGATGCGTATCCGCCCGGCCCGGATTACACCCGTCGTATCAGTAGCGTGCTGGACGTGGTTAACAGCCGCAGAGTGCTTGTTCGCAACGTGCGGATGGAGGCCTCTCCGCTGTACGTGATTTCGGTGCGCAATGACACTAAATGGGTGCTGGTCACCAACTCGGATTTTTCCGACAGCGGCGGATGGTGCGTTGATACAAGAAACATGAAGGACGTCGCCAATCGCGGCAACGTACAATTCGTCAAAATTGCCGGACATCACTGCGGCAATAATCTTGGCGATACCGGAGATGGTCACGGCTTCGGTATTCAAACCGCCAACGGTGTTTACGTCAAGGACAGCGTTTTTTACGCCAATGGCTACGCTGGTGGTGAGGTCGGTCGCCGCTTTACTTTGCCCAATCCAACTCAGCGCAACGTGCATTCTGCGTTTGTTCTGCACCGGGCCGGCAACACGATCGTAGAAAATAATGCGGTGGTGTGTAACTGGCGATCCGGTGTGAAATTGGGTGATAACGATGTGGACAACGACGTGCTGAATAATTTGATTGCGGGCAACGGCCGGATCAATTTCGAGCAGGTTAATCTGCCGCTGGCCGAACGCGAAGAACGGTTCATCAACGGTCTGAATTTTGGTCAGGGTTGTCCGAATGCCTCTCACAAACTAAACGGCAACACCGTGACCGCGAACCTGATACGACGCTGGCAGGGCCAGGAGGCCGGCATGTTCTTGTACACCGATATCGGGGAAGTGGGTTCTTCAATACCACCAGTTTCAAATTTTAGCGGGTGCACGAATCCGCCACCGGTTCCTTCTGCTTACACCCACGAGATGGTTGTGGCCGAACTTCAAAACAATACCGTATGCCAAAACTACTACGCTGATACACAAGCTGCGGCACCTGCTTTCAATTGCGCCAATCGCCGACTGGGTGGTGTGATTTCTGTGCTCTCGGCGACGGGGAATGTGGCCGATTCGTCGGTGACCCGTTGCCGTAATTACGATCCGACGCAGGATTGGGCCGTCACCGGCGGGCTGTGTTCCGGCCCCACGCTGCCCGGCCTGAACGAGTTGCGAACGCTATCAAGTTGTATGAATCATGTGGGCGCTTACATGGAACCCTGGAAGTAGTCTCTGACCCAGCCTAAGCGAACAGTCGGGCGGGATCTCCGACTGTTCGCGCTTTGGCGTATGCTCACACGGATATGAACGACAATTTACGAATTGTAGCGGGGCTGGTTGGCGCGGCTGCCGTGATCTTCTATGTTCTTAAAGTGCATCCGGACCTCGCGTTGTATCCGCTGGCAATCTTCTTGCTGGTAGCTGTGATTCTTGCGGTGTGCTATTTCCGTCTGCCGTTGCTTGTGGAAGCGCGCTGTAATGATGAAAAATTCACGGTGGTGTCAGGCAAAGGCATGGAGCGCGTTGTTTTAGTCAAAGACATTGTGCAGGTCTACGCGGCGAGCTTTGGTCCGCGACGAATGGAAGACCCCGAACCCTGGATTGAATACGGCGTGGTAAGCGTACGCAGCCAAGGCAAAGCAGATGAGACGCTGCGTTTCCGGGTGCCACCGTCGGGCGGTAATCTCGGCACGCACCCGGCGTTGGCAATGCTGATGAAACGCGTAGATCGGTTGCAAGACAACGCGAAAAAATGATCACCGTTTAGGGGCACTGCCGCAGATAAGCCGTGCTGCCCTCGGCGCTCTGTGCAAGTGTTGCCGACTCATGCACGATGCAGCGTCCGTCGATGCCGTTGTACGTCACGAAGTTTCCGCCGGTCTCAAATGCGCGCGTTGTGCAATCTTCGAACGACAGTGGCCCGGTCACCAGTTGCGCATCGTGATTCCAGTTGCTAAACAGTGCGGCCGCGCCTTCCCAGAACATGTTGGCGCCCTGAAATTCGAAATCGCATTGCTGCAACGCTAGTTGATAGAGCGTGCCGGAGGCATCCGCGCCGTCAGCACCACTGGCTCCGCCGCCGACGTTGAGCACCAGCGTCCCGCTGCCGGTGATATCACCAGCGCTCGACATCGAGCGCGAAAAGCGTTCTTCGGCCGCAAGACTCAGGTCGAATCCACCCTCGCTGTCATTGATACGGGTAAACGTTTTTACCGTCTTGTCGGCATTCAAATACAGAATATAGGCGTTCCCCTCCGCGTACTGATTCGCACCGGTAACAAGATCGACAACGCCGTCGCCGTTCAAATCGCCAACCGCCGCGAGCGCGTGTCCGAACTGTCCCCCGGTCGTGCCGTTTGGATTGGTGTCGTTGGGAATTTGTTCATCGAAGCCCGACTCGCCGGGTGCAATCTTCACACTCTGCACCACGTCAAAATTAATGGGATCGAGCGAGAGGATCCAAACCGCACCGTCACCGCCGTTGGTCTGGAACGCGCCAACGGCAAGCTCAAGCGTACCGTCACCGTCGATATCGCCCAGTACAGCCGACTCACGCCCACCAAACTCATCGCCAGCAATAAGTCCACTGCCAAAGCCGCTGGTATTGACACCGATGACGACGGTGCGCGCGGGGTCCACCATCGAGTTGGCATCCAGAAACAACAAATGAATCGCACCGCCGCCAGCGGCGCCTGGCTCGGCGGCAATCAAATCGATACGCCCGTCGCCGTCCAGATCGCCCGCCGACGAGAGCCCGTTACCGGGGATGCCGGGGTTCTTGACCATGGACTTGAGCGTACCGTTGGCATTGAGATGCAGGATGTAAAGCGCTCTGTTTGCGGCGTTGGGCGCCGTCGCCGCTACATCCGGGATGCCATCACCGTCGTAGTCGCCAATACCCGCCACGCCGTAGCCAAAGAAATTGCCCTCAACCAATACGTCGGTAAAGCCGCCTTCCAGATTGGAAATTTTCTGATGCGCTTTAACGCTGCCATCACTGTTCATAAGCAGCACATAGATCGCGCCGGCATCCGTTGCGCCGTCGTCATCTGACCGGGCACCGACAATCAGATCCGTAACGCCATCACCATCGATGTCGCCGGCGATATCATGATCGCGCGAGAATCGATCGCCGTTATCGATGATGTCGGCAAAACCGTTCAACCCGGATTCGATTTTTATAAACCCGGCCGGGCCGTATTGCGCTTTAACGGCCGTCGGTGCGACTACGGTGACAACTCGGGTGACCGTCGCGGCGAGATTGTTGGCGGCGTCCGAGACGTCATAGGACACGACGTATTCGCCTGCCACCGCCGTGTTGACGTCGATTGAGGTCAGGATTTGCGACGTGAGATCGCCGTCCAGATTGTCGGACGCCGTAGCGCCGGGGTCGGCGTAGGTGGTGTCCAGTACAATTTCGATTGACGCGAACCCCAGAAGTTGAATCGTGGGCGCAACGGCGTCGGCCGGTGGGTCCGGTTGGGGGTTCTCGCTACTGCTACCCCCGCCACCGCATGCGCTGAGCATGATTAACAGTGTGCCCGGAAAGAGCGCTCGAGATGGAAATGCACGGGTAATACGACGCCAATCTGCACGGTTCATAGTCTTCATGCGAATCATCCTTTGAGCCTGGTTTGAAACCGAATCCACCGTGCTCACGTTAAGGGTCGAATACGCAGACACTGTGATCGCAATATGGAGAAAATGTGAAGCCGCTGTACCCGGGCGGCTACGATGACTCGCATCGTTCGCGCGCTCGGGCGAGGGATAGGCGCGACAAGGCGAGCGGGTTGTCTTGCACCGGTGCCCACCACTGGGGATACTGATTGCAATGTATTATCTGTGTGTGGGCTGACGTGGCGATGACACGCTGGAAGCTCGGCGACTACCATTTCAATGCCAACACCCGACGCCTGCACGGCGCGGGTCGCGACGTATTGCTTGAGCCCAAAGCGGCCGCGCTGTTGGCGTATTTTTGTGAGCATCCTGAGCGCAACATCGGTCGCGATGAGTTATTGCGTTCGGTGTGGCACGGGCAGGTGGTGTCCGAAAACTCTATTAATCGGGTCATCGTGCTGTTGCGCAAAGCGCTTGGTGACGATGAGAAAGCACGCAAGTACATTGCCACGATTCCCAAGTTGGGCTATCGACTGATTGCCGCGGTCGAGCCGGCACAAGCTGCAACAGCGAAAGTCGCGGACGACGTTAACGAGCAGCTTGCGTCTCCATGGCCTTGGGGGCTGATGATCGCGAGTCTGGGTGCCGTAGCGTTAGTGACGTTTCTGAGCAGCAAGACCGCACCACCACCACCACCACGCGAACAGCAGCGACTGTCCATCACACCGCTATCACGGCTTGTCGTCACCCAATCCAATGCCGACTTGGCCAGCGACGGGCATACGTTGCTCTACACCGCCAGCGACGGCGAGCGCAATCAGATCTATCAGGTCTCCGCAACGGTGTCCGAACCCATGCCGGTGAGCGCCGCATCCGGCAGCGCGGATTTCGTGCGCTGGGCTCACGGCGATGCGTTTGCCGTATATCAATTGAACAGTCCAGGGCGCTGTGAATTTCATCGCAGCACGCGCGCGCAGTTTGCCACGCGAGCTTCCGAGATCATTTACGAGTGCGTACCTGGCAGTTACACCGAGCTTTCGCTGTCGCCCGACAATACAACGCTGTATTTCGCCGAGCGCCCGACGGCCACGGCACCCTACGCCGTGTTCGCATTGGATTTACAAAAGAACAGCAAGCGACGTTTGTCACAGCCGGTGGCCCAGGGTTATGGCAATCATTATTTGGACGTACATCCAGGCAATGGTTCGCTGTTGTTGCTCAGTGACTATGCACCGGGCAAGAGCGCGCTCTATGCGCTTGATCCAGCACGCGAGAGTTTTGCGCTCATGCAGAAATTGGACTACAGCCTCGACAGTGCCATCTGGAGCCATCGCGATGGTTTTGTAGTGCATCCATCGCGGCATCCCTCGTATCAGCTGGTGGAGACATCGCTTGCGACAGGGGGGAGTGAGGTGATTGTTTCCGATAGCCGGCGCATCAGCGGCCTGCGAAGGATTGGCGCGCAGGATGCGGGCGAGGGCGATTATTTATTTACCTCGTACCTCTACAACCGGGACATTCAGATGCCCCAGTTTCCGGCGGCGAAATTCAACTCTGCGGTCATGGACTATTTGCCGGCTATTTCGCACGCCAGACATCATCTGGCGTTTATCTCGAAGCGTTCAGGCGAAAGTCAGATTTGGCTTAAAGACTTTCGCGACGGTCGCCTCACGGCCATCGAGCCGCCGGACAACGGACGGCGTTTCCTGGACCTGCGTTGGTCAGCGGACGATCGTCTGCTGCTGGCCAATACCAACACCGGTATTCTCGTGTATTCGTTCGAAGATCTTGAGTTCGTACACGATATTGCGCTGCCCTTGCCGGCTTACGCGGTGAGTTGGCACGATGCGCAAACACTCTCTTTTAGCCATTTCGAGGACCAGCGTTTTCAGGCGTACCGCTACCGACTCGACACCGGTCAACGCGAAGCATTGGATGAGCGCTGGGCGTTTACGGTGAGCAACGCCAAGCAGCAGGTGTCGCTTGATCAAACGTTGGCGTTCTTTCGAGATGGGCGTGCGCTCACCGAGCTGAGTGCCTGTGCCTATCCCCTGTGGCGTGCTCAATTGCGCATTCGGCTCGATGGCGAGGCGATCTACTGCCACGCGGGCGATGCGATCACTGACCTGCTGCGTTTCGATGCAAAGATGAATATGACGCGACTCGAAGATGTGGTGGAGCGTTACGAGTTTTTCAGTGTCCGTGACGGACAAATAGCCACCACTAAAGTTGTTACCGGCTACAGCGACATTATGCGCACACGCCGCCCGGACTAGCGGCGTGGCGCATAGGTCGTTTACTGGTCGTTCGTGACGCGGCCCCAGGCCACACTGCTGATGCGCCAGCCGTCGGCGAATTTAAACAGCACAATGTTTTTCACGTACGTGTTGCGCGGCGCTTCGGGTTGGTAACGATGCAAGGATGTGACCACGGCCATATTGCTGTAAATGTCGATATCGATCAGATGATGAACGAGGGCGTCGGCGCCTTTGCCCGTGTCATTGTCCAGCGTCGGCGTGCCGTACGCGTGCTGACCATTTTCGTCGATACGGTGGTAGAGCACCGTGTCCGAAATGCACTTCGACGAGTTCTCCTTTCCGCCGTAAAGATCCCACTGGTAGAAGCACTCCATGGCAGCTTTGATTTGCTCGCGATCGGAATCAGCCAGAGCGGTGGGTGCTATGAATGCAAGCCCAAGAACAAGTGTGATAATGGTTTTCATGATGTCTCCGAATTAACGTTGGTTGAGTGTTTTGAGAAGTGCGATGGCCAGCGGTCCGGCCGAAGCGGGGTTTTGCCCGGTCAGAAGATTGCCGTCCTGCACGACCCACGGCTCGTAGGGCTCGGCCGCGCTAAACTGGGTTGTCGCTTCTTTTAGTTTGTCTTCAAGCAGGAACGGGTAGTTGGCGCGGGCCCAGTCGCCTTCCTCGGCGTTAGATTTCGCGGTCACCATTTTGTCTTTGAGCATGAGCTCGCCGCTGCTAAGGCGCACGGCGGCAAACGCGGCCGGTCCGTGGCAGGCCGCGCCGACAGGCTTGCCTTTCTCATACATGGCGGCGGTGATGCGATTGACCTGAGGGTGATCAAACAAATCAAACATCGGGCCAGCGCCACCTGGCACATACAGCGCCAGATAGTCCTCGGGATCGATGTCTTTGAGCGTTAGCGGCGTGGTCAGAACGCTGGCCACTGTGCCCAGAGTCTGGCGTTCTGTGGCGGTCATCATTTTGCCACCCGCCTGCACGCCGGGGTGACCGGCAGGGCTGGCAAACTCAACCTCAAGACCGGCGTCGGTTAGAATCTTGTAAGGCGTCAGCACTTCCGGGAGCCAATACCCGTGCTCATGGGCCGACAGAATGAACAGGATTTTGGATGATTTGGTGGCGTGCGCCGACGTACAGCAAAGTACGAACCAGCCGATGACCACCATGCTTGTCGCGAATCTGAATCGCATGCGCTTCTCCTCGTGTTGGGTAGAAGCCAGACCATGCGAGAGGGCCGCTATGCGCGTCGTTGGTATTTAGTGATATTTCATGATGGTTTGTGATCGCCTATTAAAAACAGAGGGTTATAGGTGCCTCAAGGCGAGCTCAGTCCAGTGCAGAATTCCTGATTCGAATGAGTTTGCCGTTAGGACCGCCGTGATTAATCAGGCCCTCACCCGGAATAATCGTGAACTGCTCGTCGGTTAGCATGTAAAGCGTGCCGTTGGGGCTTTGCTTCACTTTGCGTGTACGTACGCGATCATTCACAAACAGCGTTTCCAGTCCGATGATTTGCCCTTGCTCAAAATTGACGCGCCACAGCGAACCAATGGACAGTCCCGGCACCAGCAAATCGCCGTGCCATTCGGGAAACTCGTCGCCCCGGTAGAACGTCAAACCCGTGGGCGCGACGGTATGACGCCAGTACCAAACCGGCGCCGTGAAGTCGCGCTCGGCCATGTCGGGTGGTGTGTAGTCTTCGGCGCGGTATTTGCCCGTTGTGTGAATGGGCCAGCCGTAATTGGCACCGGCTTTGAGTTTGTTGATTTCATCGCCCTGTTGCGTGCCGTGCTCGGAGAACCAGATTTCTCCGGTTTCCGGATGCAGCGCGAGGCCTTGAGCGGCGCGGATGCCGGCAGCGTACATGCCCGGCACGGCGCTCCCGCCAAAGTCCGGATTATCATCCGGAATCGAACCGTCCGGGTTAAGTCGATAGATCTTACCGCGCTTGTCAGCTAAGTTTTGGGCGATCGGGATGGCTGGCTGATCGGCTTCGGTAAACAACCGTTCGCCGATAGTGATGTAGAGCTTGCCGTCGGTGCCAAACACCATGCCGCCGCCGAAGTGGTAGCGTTCGTTCTGCGTAAAGGGCGTTGCCACAAAAAGCGTTTTCACATCTTTCAGCTGATTAGCATCCAGTCGAGCACAAATGACTTTGGTGGTAAAAGCCGTGTCTTCACGCGCCGAGTAGGCCACGTAAATGTGACGATTGCTTTTGTAGTTGGGGTCCAGCAGCACATCAAAGATGCCGTTGTTGCCGCCGGCGAGTTTTTCTCCCGCCGTGTCGTTCGCCAGATCGTCAGGAAAGCCTTCGAGTATTACGCGGCTCTTGTCGAGCAGGTTGACGCGAATAAGGTTGCCGCCTTTCTCGCTAATTAGAGCGTCTGTGTCGGTGATAAACGCGATGCTCCACGGGCTCTTGAGGTTTTCCAGAATCACTTCTTTTTGCGGCAGGCTGCGAATGACATCTGGGGCGCAGCTACACAGAAAAAGAGCGCTGGTGAGGACAGCAGAGAAATATCGCATGGCGTTTTTCCGGGCAGATCAGCGAATATCATAACGCGCGCTGCAACCGTCGCGGCGGGCGTTCATCACGCGCAGCGCTCAGTCCGTCGAATCGTGGGTCTATCCTCCGCCAAGCTGTCGGCGTGCACCGTTTATACTGGCACTATTCCAATCACGAGGAGATATGCCATGTTTTACGCATTAGCCACCATTGCGATGGCCGTAGTGCTTGCGGTGGCGTCCGTCCTGATTCACTACGAGTGTTTGCGTTTTCTTGATCGCATCATCGAGCGTCTGGGGCCGCATAGGCGCAAACTTATCGCCACCATGATTGGTCTTTTGATGGCGCACACGGCGGAAATCTGGTTTTACGCCGGGGCCTACACGCTATTGCATCAGTTCCCGGCCGTGGGCGCGATACATATGGACGTGACAAACGGCGGGCTGCATTTGCTCGACGCCGTGTATTATTCGGCCATGGTGTACACGACCGTCGGGTTCGGCGACATGCTGCCGCGCGGCGGTCTGCGACTGATTACCGCGACCGAAGCGTTGGTGGGTTTGTCGTTGATTACCTGGTCGGCGTCGTTTACCTATTTTCAGATGCAGGCCGTTTTTGGCCAGGATCAAACCTGATGTTACTTGCCATGAATTGAGGCGCAGTGCTGGTATCGATTGTGACCGCGCGCAAGACGCGCCTCACGCCAGTGCTGTTTTTTCTGGCCCCCGGGAAGCTAAGCACCCAACGATACCGCGTCCTCGGCGCACAAGATTCGATCGCGTCCTTCTGTCTTGCCGCGATACATGGCCTTATCGGCCCGATGCACCAAATCGTCCGCCGTGGTGATGTGCACACCGCGTTGCTCCGCAACACCGATCGTCACGGTAACGACATCTTCGCTTTCCTGATCGTATCGAATGCCAAGTTCGGCGATGCACTGCGCTACGCGTTTTGCCGCGCGCAATGCCTCTTCCATCGATGCATCGCTTAAGATCGCCAGGAATTCCTCACCGCCCCAACGTCCGATCGTGTCGCCGCCGGTGCGTAATTGTTCGGACACCGCTGCGGCAATTTGTGCAAGTGCTTCGTCTCCGGCAATGTGACCTCGCTTGTCGTTCAGATGTTTGAAGCGATCAATATCAAGCATGAGCACCGATAGCGATGTGTTCTTACGTTTTGCACGAGCGACCTCCGTTTCGAGTGACGCCATGATGGCGCGTCGGTTCGGGACGCCCGTTAATGCATCGGTCAGGGCCAGCCGCTGCAGATCGAGCGCCAGCGTTTCGCTACGTTTCACGCTGTAGGTAGCGAGCTTGTGGGCCATTGCAGATGACAGCGCGACCCATACAGCGCGCATCAAATTGAAATTTCCAGCATCTGCGCTGGATTGAGGAAATGGGTGCCCGACAAGTTCGAGGCTGGCGAGTATCGCCAGCGCAACCAAAATTAGAACGAGTACGAGCGAGGCCGTTCTGCGGGACAACACCGTTGCGGCGATCAAAGGAACAATTGGCACCGCGATCAACAATGGCGCATCAAGGCCCCCGCGCAAATACGCAACCACAAACAAGGCCGTCAGCCACGAGCCGATCAGGCACCCGGCACTGACCGCAACGGGGAGTCGACTGCGAGCAAGTGCCATGCTGACACCGCAAACACCTATCGTACACAGTGCGGCAATCAACACAGTCGATGGCAACGACGTCAAGCTTTGCGCAACGACAACGGCGATCACGCCGGCCGCCATAAGCATGGCCGCAGTTTGCTGGATTAGCGCCCGTTTCGTTCTATCGAAGCTTCCGGCGACGTGAATTTGTTTTTGGTCCGGGTTGTGTGCCGTTTTAGTGGCGAACAGCCGATCTTGGCTCATCGGACCATTCTCCTTGTCTGTGTGAAAGACGCATTGCCATGATGCGCCCAAATAGGTCGCAGGTCACGTTCCGGCCAGCTAGCGCTAGTTAAAAAAATGACCGGCGGTGGCAACACCGCCGGTCATCGTACGGCACGCGCCGTCTAGGGCACGGGTCCTGCCGGGCCCGGCGTTCCGAAGAAGCTCTGTCTGAGCAGCCCAAGGTCTAGCACGTTGGTCACGCCGTCACCGTTCAGATCGGTGTCGGGATCGGTGGTGAAGAAGCGACTGCGCATCACCCCTAAATCAACGATGTTGATGATCAGATCGTTGTTGAAGTCCGCATCGCACAGGTTGCCGAAGCCATCGCCGTCGGTGTCGCGCTGCTGCGGGTTCGCCAGCAGCGTGCAGTTGTCACTGGCATCCGGCACCCCGTCTGCGTCGTTGTCGGCGTTCGGGTCAATGAGAATCGCGTCGTGATAGACCACTGATTCGTTGCCCGATGCATCCCGGAACTTGGCAAAAATGATCGCCACCTCCGGTAAGGTGCTCACCGACAATGTATACGGCTCGACGTCGTTCAGTGGCACCCACGAGGCATCGGAGAAGTCTGCCAGCTGCGAATAGATGATCTGCGTGGCGTCCGCGCTGATATCAAATCGCAGCTGCACGTTGGGTGACGCGGTTTGCGGATAGTTGTCGTTAATTTGCACCCAGCCTTTTGGTGGTAACGGGTCGCTCTTTGCCTCGGCACCAAAGTTCTCGGTCGGCGTGCTGATCGCGCCGCTTAGGCCCTCCGCAACAAGGTAGTATTCGTACACTACGCCCGGCGTCAGATTGCGATCGTAGTACACACCCGACGGGTCCGAACTCAAGTCCACCTCATCGATTTGCGTGAACGCGCCAACCGGTGAGTCGCGACGGAAAATGCGCATCTTCGCGTACGTGATATTTACCGGGAAATGCAGAATCAGCGTTTCGGGTACCGGCTCATGAATCGGCAGATCCGTGCGTGTTGTTACGATGCCAAAGTCGAGAATCGGCGCGATCTTATCGTCGCTGACGTACAGCGGGTCACGTCCGGCCTCCACTTCCGAACCATCAGATTCACCACCTTTGTCCGTATCCGGATCAAACGGATGCGTGCCCAAAAAGAATTCGGACTTGCTGTCGAGGCCGTCGTTGTCATGATCGATGGCGCCATCCAGCGGATCGGTTTTATCCAGGCCGTACAAGTCTTCCCAGCGATCTGGCAGGTCGTCATCGTCCAAGTCGGCGAAGCAGTCGGTGTTTTCACCGAATTCAAACACCTGAAAACCACTGGTTCGGTTTCTTTCAAATTCCTCGCCAAAGTTTGACGTGCCGGTGGCCGTGACCTGTACCGAATAGCTGCCCCACAGTCCGGTGGGTGGGCCGTCCGGGAAGTCGGGCACGCCAATCGAGCTAAACCACGGTGTGCGCGTGGTGGCATTGCCGTAGATACCGTCGTTCGCGACACCATCGCCATGGTGACCATCGTCAAACAGTTTGAGCGTGTTGCGAATGCGATTGGGACCCTCAACCACCGCCTCAATCAGCAAGTTGGAAATGGCGCCGCCTTTGTCCGTGACGTTGGCCACAATGCCCACCGGTAGCCCGCGCAGGTATTGATAGCCCAGTGGAAACTCGCAGTTATCGGGCTGTGCACCGATGACCTGCGACAAATCCACGGTCATGTTTACCCCGCGGCGAATGCGGCCGGACAACATAGCGAGAACCTCAACATTGGCATTGGCTTCCACCGCCATTTTCCAGTTACCGGGGGCAATGATGCCGTCGAAATGGTAGACCTTGTTGGTGCTCGTTTCATCGACCGTCCAGCCGCCGCCATTAGAGACTTCATTGCCGTCGGGGTCGAACAACCCCAGGTAGTCCACGCCGCCTTCGACATTCCAGTTGAACGCAAACACGCCGCGTTCGATGCCGCCGCCATCGGCTTCCGTGACCGGGATCGTGGCGTCCGCATTCGAGCCGCCCGTCACTTGATAGTCACGGTAGAACAAGCGCTCTTGCCCGTTGTTGGACTCATGGATGGTGCGATAGGCGTTGGCCAGGCGATTAGGCACTGCAAGTGATGCGCTCGACGGCGAGCCGTTCGCGCTGCTGCGCGAGGCGGTTGAGCGAGCAGGTGCATCGGTACTCACCGCGTAGTAGTCGCCGTCCGTAACGTTGGCGATATCCTGCAGCAGGCGCTGGTCAGCATCGGCGCCAAACGCCAATGTATCGATGCGCATGTCCGCGGCCGGGCCGCCGATGCTTGCCAGAAACGATTCTTTCACCGGCGGATTGCCGCAGGCGCTGTTGGGAATGTCCCAGAAGTCGCCTTCGTTTTCCAAACCGTCACTGAGCAACACAATGGAGCGAATATCGGCCATGCCGCTGGCACCAAACAGTTCATTGCGACCGGCGATAATGCCGTCGCCAATGGAGGTCCACTCGCGCGGTACCTGGTTATTGATGCGGTCGATCACATCGCCACGGTTTGAGCCGGCCATATCGAGCGACGTTTCAACGCTGGCATCATCGTCGCACTCGGTATCGTTACCGGTGAAGATGGCAAAGCCTAGCAGGTCGTCGTCGTCCACCACGTCGGCGTACAGGCGCGCGGCGTTCTTGGCCGCTTCAAGCTTAGGATCGCTGTTCGGATGCGCCATAGAGCCGGACACGTCCATGACCAGCATTTGATTGAGAATGATGTCGGCGTAGAGCACCGACTTGTTGCTAACAAGCAGTTCGGAGCATTGGCCTGCTCTTTTGCAAAAACAAATAACCAAATCGTACAGATCGCCGTCCGACGGATCGGTGATCTCCGGTGCCTGAATGTTGAGCCAGTATTCTCCGCTCACATAGTTAGAATTGACGACTTGCGCCGGATACTCAGCGCCGGTGGACGCACTGCGCAGGGTCACCTCAAACTGCGACGCATCCAAGCCGCGCATGGATACCGGTCCGCTGCCGCTGGGCGTCAGCGACGCGGGACCTTGAATCAGCAGTCGGGACTGAAATCGCTCAGGCGCCTCCTTGCTGCCCACATACGCCAGTTTTTCAAGCGTCGGGCGACGCAGCTCACCGGAGATGGGGCCCCAACCAAACGAATAGTCAAAATCGGCCCCCGAACCCAGACCCGCGACGACCAGCGCCATGCGGTCGTAGTCGCCTTCCGGCGTATTCACAATGGCGCGATAAAACTCGTTGCCAATCGAACGATAAACCTCACTCACGACATTGCCGTCTTTCACGGCCACGATGGACCAGGCAAGCGTACGCCCGTCGCGCGCTTTGCCCCAGAACCCGACCGCCTCGCAGGTTTGCTCGCTGATCACGTCGGCCTCCAGATAACGCAGGCCCCAGCGCTGCACGCTGTCGGATTCCACCGAGTTAATACTTGGCACAGCGGTACGCGCGACTGCGTCGTATGGGGTGCCGCCACCGGCGCCAGATTCATCGAAATACTGGTAACGCGTGGGGGAGGGCAGACTGCTGACGTTTAGATCGTGCGTGTAGTTGGCAATGCCGAAGTCGATAAACAGATCTTCCAGCGTACGGCTGTCGTCGAACTGCCGGATGGTTTGTCGCAGGTAGCGGATACTGTCCGGATCATGGCCGTCGGTGTTGCGCCAAAATCGCTCAACAAAGTCCACGCCTCGCGCGGGCTCGGGCAGCGGTGAGCCCAGCTGTTCGGCCAGGTAATTCCAGAACAGCACGGCGGGGTAGGAAACGTCGGTAAGGGTACGGTTTGGGTTGCCCAGATAGCCGTTTATTTCACCCACGAAAAACGAATTCATCGCCACCGTGTCGAGATCGGAGAACGACTTGTCTTCCATGTAGCGTGCACTGCCCTCAACGGTCCAGCCGCCCCAGGACGGCCATTCGTCAAAATCGATGTAGGCGAACTGCGTGTGATGAAAAAGCTCGTGTCCCATCACGAAGCGAATGAAAGGCTCGCTGGCATTGACGAAACTGGGCGCGTCCACCGTGATCCGATCTTCCGGCGCAGTCGCCACGTTGCGGGAATCAAATATGCAGGTATCGGCCGGGTCGTCGGAGAAAAACGGCGCTCGAAAATTGCGCGTCGCGTCGATCAGCGCGTTGTGATTGGTGACCAGCGAATCCCGGATCTGACCGGCGCGGCCGGCATCCAGAAAGTCTGGGTCCGACGAATCATCGTCGGTAAAGTAGACGTCGTAATCGATTCCCGGCGGGTTGGAGACGACGTGTGCCGTGTCGTCCAGATTGCCGGGGCAGTTGTTGGCCAATGCACTGTTGCTCATGTTGAAACTGAGCAGCAGCAGGCCGCAGGTGAAGCGTAGAGGGTGTCGCATCATGATCTCCTATCAAGTGCAGGTGAGGCGGACAAGATTTCCTGCCCCTACTCGCAGAGCGACAAATTTGTGGGGATTACCTCATTGGATTTGTTCTGTGCCTCAGCAGGCTCTATTCTGAACCGCAGTACTAAAGCTCACGACAAAAAATGAGACGTCATGATGGTTCGATGGCCGGTAACGAGTGTTTTTATTTTGGTTTCGCTTGCGGCGTGCACGCACAACACCGTTCCAGACACTGTCCAAAAAGCATCGGATTTGAGGTGGATGACTGGCTGCTGGCAAACAGCGTCCGGTGTGGAAGAAACCTGGGTGCAGTCAAAGCATGGCGATCAGCTGTTTGGGTTTAGCGTTACCTCGCAAGGCGACCAACGCGTTTTTTTCGAACAGCTGCGAATAGACGTCAGTGGCGATCAGGCAACGTTGCACGCTTATCCAAAAGGCGTCGGGCCCACGTCTTTTTTAGCCGAGCTAGATCGGGTGCTGGCGCTGGAGTTCGTAAATGCTCACAACGACTATCCGCAGCGCATTCGCTACGGTTTGGTCGAGGGAAGACTCCACGCGACCATTGCGCTGCTGGATAACAGTAAGCAAAATTCATGGATATACGAGCGCTGCAGATAAACGCGGCCTGAGGGGGTTTTATGCGATCAGTGGTAGCAAGCGTTGTGGGCGCTGTTTCTCTCACGGCTTGCGCTGGCCTCGGTCAGGGGCAGGTTGCTGATACCGAGCTCGCGACAACCACGTGCGCCGTCGGCATTTTCGGATCGGGTGACGCGTTTGTGGCGATCACCAAAAGAGGCTCGGATTACCGGTATTCGCACAGCGACGGTAACGCCGGGACGGTTGGGGCGAACGGTCGGGTGATTTGTGAAAGCGACGCCGTGGTGCTCGATCAATCCATCGTTTTGGCGCGTCGAGAGGTGCGCATTACAAACACCCGTTTCGATGCCGCGGGTGCCGTCTTGGCCGGACAGCTCATGGAACCTGAGAATGCCGGTCCGGCAACGCCACTGATCGTCTACGCCCATGGCTCGGAGAGACTCGGCTGGATCGGTGCCGCGACCGATCCTTATCAAATGGTTGGCCGTGGCGTTTCGGTGTTCGTTTATGACAAACGCGGCACCGGTGATTCAACCGGCGCGTACTCGCAGAATTTTCCACAGCTTGCTGACGATTTGGTCGCAGCAGCGGCCGAAGCGCAGCGTCTGGCCGCTGGCAGGTTCGGTCGGTTTGGACTATTTGGCTTGAGTCAGGGCGGTTGGATCGCCCCGCTGGCGGCGACGCGAGCAAATGCCGATTTCCTCG
The DNA here is from genome assembly GCA_045106455.1 of Gammaproteobacteria bacterium. Classification (GTDB taxonomy): domain Bacteria; phylum Pseudomonadota; class Gammaproteobacteria; order Steroidobacterales; family JBCCMA01; genus JBCCMA01. The sequence continues at coordinate 30,457 of JBGCEL010000047.1, read as the reverse complement.
GCATTGGCTACGGTTTGGTCGTGGATATTCTTGAGGAGGACGCAAGTCAGGTCGAGCTGGAATTGACAGAAGCCGGATTCGGCGAGCAGGCCATTGTCAAAGCACGACAACTTACCGATGTGACGGCTCGCCTCGCGGTGTCCAACTACACAGACGGTCTGGATGATCTCGATAGATTGCGAGAGCTCTACCGCGAGCAACCGTGGTACTCGACGGTTCGCGGTGGTTTTACGGGCGTTATCCTCGGCCTCTCGTCCTCGGAGTTGCGCACGAAAGGGATTCCGATGTTTGACGAGTTGAACATCGACTGGTCGCTGAATCCTATGCAGGTGCTTCGTGAAGTTGATGTTCCGCAGCTTTGGGTATTGGCCGCCGAGGACCGCGAAGCGCCGTTTTCCAAAACGCTGGAACGTTTGCAGACGATTCGAGAGGAAGGCCGACCCATCTCCATTCATGTGTTTCCGAATACCGATCATGGCATGTGGGAATTTGATCGGATGGCCGACGGCACGCGCTCCTACACGCGTGTTACTGACGGATTTTACGCGCTTATGAGCGACTGGGCGAAAGGTGTGTCGGAGCCGCCATATGGCAGAGCTAAGCAACAGTAGCTTGCCGCAACATAATCAATTTCGAATTGACATAAGCGTTTACAACAATTGTTACAGCGACTCAATTGGTCTCTTTGCTGCCCAATAGTTCGATAGAATAATGAGGACGCGCGGATCTTCATGAACGCCGTCTACAAGAAAAATAGAATTACTCGCAGGAATTACTATGAACACCAAGATTATGGCGCTCGTCGCCACGCTCGCTATTGCCAAGAGTTCGGCCGCCTACGTCATCGATTTTGAAAATCTGACGGCCGGCACGATTGTCGATAACGAATACACGTCGCAAGGCGTGACGATCAGTGCGCTCAACTTCGACAACCATCTGGACCTGGCTGTCGTTTTTGACACCAACAACCCCACCGGTGGTGACCACGATCTGGGCGGTCCTTTTACCGCCGGACCGGGCAATGATCTGGGCTCAATTGCCCCAGGCAATGTTCTGATCATTCAGGAAAACGACAACTGCAACGCACTGAGTTGCTCGACGCCAGATGATGAGGGCAGCCGCCCCGGTGGTCAGTTCATCATTGACTTTGACACCGTCGTCAGCCTCAACAGCATCGATTTCTTTGACGTTGAAAATCTGGAAACGGACCCGGCGCAGAGCAATCGCATCTCATTGTTTGACGTCAACGGTGATCTGATTGCACTGGATTTCTACACGCCGGACACCGGCGGTGACAACCAGTGGGCGCGCGCATTTTTCGGCGTTGATGGCGTATCACGGATTGAAATCAACATGGGTGGCTCGGGCGCGATCGATAACATCGACGTAACCGTTGTGCCTGTACCGGCTGCACTGCCGCTGTTCCTGGCAGCACTTGGTGGCCTTGGCTTCATGCGCAAGCGCTAGGTTTCGCCTATCAAGCTAACCGCGAAGCCGACATCGGCATTCACGGACCAGAACAAACCCTCGTCTTCGCAGGCGGGGGTTTTTCTTTGGTAGGGACGAAACCAAAAGTCTGTAAACTCTTGCCATGGCTACGTGTAAGCCTGAACGACTTGAGGTGAATGTCATGAAGAATCTGAAATGCTCATTGGTGCTCTTGCTAAGTTGCACGCCCAGTGCGTACGCGATCGACAGCGACGGCGACACGATTGATGACAACGCCGACAACTGCACGCTGGTCAGCAATTCGGATCAACGCGACACCGACGCTGATGGCTACGGCAACCTGTGTGATGCAGATCTGAACAACGACGGCGTGATTAATGTCATCGATCTTGGTTTGTTTCGAGACGTGTTTTTCAGCGCTGATCCGGATGCCGATTTCGACGGTGACGGTGTGGTCAACGTCATCGATTTGGGGATTCTGAGAGCGTCGTTCTTTGGTGCGCCAGGACCGAGCGGCACCGTTGCTGCGGACTATTGGGTGCCGCCGGCCGATGCGACCTGGTGGTGGCAAATCGAGAGCACTGACCAACTGGATCTGACGCTGCCGGTGGATGTCTACGACATTGATCTGTTCGAGGGAATCGATACCGGCGCCATCGCAGCATTACGCACCGCGGGTAAGCGCGTGGTGTGTTACTACAGCGCGGGCACCTATGAGCCATTTCGCCCGGACGCCGACTTATTTACGGCCGAGTCGTTGATTTCGGACTCACAGTTGCCGCAGTTCGATGAAGAATTGTGGTTGGCCATTGGTAACCCCGTGGCACTTGAAGGTGTGATTAAGCCTATCCTCGAAGCACGAATGGATCTGGCGGCCAGCGCCGGCTGTGATGCCGTGGAGCCTGACAACCTGGACGGCTTTGAAAACGATGAAACGATGGGCGAGATCACGGCTGCTGATCAGCTGGCGTTCAATCTGTGGATTGCGCAGGAGGCGCATGCCCGCGGACTGGGCGTTGGGCTTAAAAACGACGTGAGCCAGATTCCCGATCTTCTCGATGCCTTTGACTTTGCGGTGAACGAACAGTGTTTTGCGTTTGGCAACGAGTGCGTTGCCTACGAGAGTACGTTTCTGGCGGCGGGGAAGGCCGTGTTTAATCAGGAGTACGGCGACAACTCCGACGGCGGTGGACTGTCGCAGGCCGATTATCTTAATCTCGCCTGTCCGTACTTTTTGAATCAGGGTATATCCTCGCTGTGGAAGGATTCTCTGGCGCTCGATGGTGTGGGCGTGGTTCAGTGCATGCCGTGAGCGGATCTTTTTCGAATAATAAATATGAATGAGACTATGACAATGTCTGATTTAGGCGGCCAATTTAAGACCATTCTATTGGCGACTGCCATGCTCGTGTTAACGGCGTGCGGTGGATCAAGTTCGGGAGGCAACCCGGGCGGCGGCGTTACGCCCGTCAATCAAACCGGTAGCGTGACGATTAGCGGCACCTTGCAACGCGACGAGACGCTCACGGCCACGGTGAGTGATAGCAACGGCACCAACGGCGTGACGATCAGCTATCAATGGCTCCGAGACGGCACCGCGATCGCGAGCGCGACCAGCGCAACCTGGACGGCCGTGCAAGAGGACGTGGGCTTCGCACTGTCGGTGAATGCGACGTACACCGATGCAGACGGGTTTAGCGAGAACGTCACCTCCGCGCCGACCGCCAATATCGAAGACTTGCCGCCTACCGATAGCCCCGGCAGTGTTTCGATTTCAGGCGTGGCCGAAGTTGGCCAGACACTCAGTGCGATGATTGTGGATGCCAACGGCGTTCCAACTTCCAACATTACGTACCAATGGCGCCGCGATGGCACATCGATTGCGAGCGCCGCAGCCGCAAGCTATACGTTGGTAGCCGCCGATGCCGGTAGCACCATTAGCGTCAATGCGGTCTACACCGATGACGATGGATTTAACGAGGACGTGACCTCGGTGCCCACCGCCACGGTTACAAACCCGGTGCCCGCCGGAGCGGGTAATTTTCCGCGCGGTACGTTGGGAAGTGTTGATAGCGTGCCGGCCATAAACTGCGACACGGTGTACACCAACGCCGGCACTTTAGCCGACGATGCAACGCGTACGATGGCGGCAGGCACCACGTTGTGTCTTGCTGATGGTACCTACGGCGACTTTGAGCTTGATTTTGGCGGCGCCGGCAGTGCAGCGATGCCAATCACCATCGCCGCAGAAAATCCGGGCGCCGCCGTTATTACAGGGGAGACCTCTGTGCGCATGAGCGGCAGCTATGCCGTGCTGCAAGGCCTGGTGTTCAAAGGCGGCCAAAACGCGAGTTCAGACTTCTTGCAAACCCGCAACGGTAGCGGCGGCGATTTTTGCAACAACTGTCGGATCACTGAAATCGCCGTGATCGATTTGCAAAGCGACAGCAGCGGCAAATGGTTGAACATTTACGGCGTCGATAACCGAATCGATCACAGCTGGTTCGCAGGCAAGGAAAACACCGGTGCGCTGTTAACCGTAAACCGTGAAATTCCCAGCGGCGGTACGGCGGCTGACATTCCTATCAGCGGCACCATCATTGATCACAACTACTTCGGCGACCGTCCTCCGACAGACGGCAAGGCCTACGCCGAGGGCAGCGACAATGACTATGAAGCCATCCGCGTTGGCACAAGTGCGGGCCATGCGTTTGATAGCAACGTGGTGGTGGAATACAACTACTTCGAACGTATTGAAGGCGAAGCAGAAGTGATCTCCAACAAAGCGGGCAACAATCGCATAGCGCACAACACGATCCGCGACAGCTACGGTTCGCTGACCACGCGCCACGGTGCCAATGCCACCATCGAGGGCAACTTCATTATGGGCGATGGCCATCCGTATGCGGGGGGCTTGCGCATCATCGATGACGGTCATCGGGTGATCAATAACTACATCGAAGGCGCACGCTACAAAAACACGCGCTTTCACGGCGGGATCGTCATCCACAACGGCAATGGCTCCACGAGCAACGGCTACCAGAACGTGTTCAATGTGCTCATTGCCCACAATACGGTGGTCGATAGCGTCAACAGCCTGAACGTCAATGGCGGCAATCAAAGCACCAATCCTGAAAACGTGTTTTTCGTCAACAACATCATTGACGATGCCATCGGCCCCATCATTACCTATGCCGATGAAGGTCTGCCGGCGAATTCATCCTATGCCGGCAACTACGTGTTCGGGCAAGCGTTTTCAGATGAGGCGAGCATCACCGCCGCCAACGGATTTGCGGACGGCGACATCGCCATGACCGAAGACAATTTAGGTATATCGCGACCGGCAGATGCCATGAGCGTGGCGGCGGATAGCGCTGCGAACATAGGCGCGTTTGCGTCGGTCGGTGACGACTTGGATGGCGATACAAGGTCGGGGGATACTCAAAGTGGCTCGGACCATATCCCAACGACGACGGTGACAACCGGGTTGCTCACCTCTGCCGATGTTGGCCCCATCAATTATCGCCCTGATTTTAGCCGCGGCTATGTGGGGCGCGTTGATGTTACGAACGCGAATTTTGACGCAACCGGCGGCTGGGACTTAAGCGCCCCGGCCACCTTTACAACGAATGCGAGCGAGGTGTTCTCGGGCACCACCGCTGTGGTGTCTGGTGGCGGATCATTGTCGCAAGAGGTTGCTCTTGACCCAAACACCACCTACACGCTGACGGCCTTCACGAAAGGACCGGTCCAGCTGAACGTGACCAACGGTGCCAACACGACCACTCTGGACGACGACAATTCCGACTACAGACTCAGCACGCTGAGGTTTGATACCACAAGCTCCGGTAACGCCGTCGTGTCCATCGCACTGGACAGCGTGATCGAAACCAGTGTGGCCATCGCCGACCCAAGTTTCGATGATTTCACGGGCAATGCCTCAGACCCAAACTGGACGGTCAATGAATCCAGTGGCAACACCGGGCAAGTACAAACCACCGGCAACTCGGCCACGGGCACCAGCGGCGCATTGAAATTCCGACTCAATGCCGGCAGCGGCGAAGTAGGCGGTCAGGGCGTCACCCAGGACCTGACGGGCATCGTGCCAAATACGCAGTACACGCTTTCGGCCTATGTTTTGTACAAGCGCGACAGAACCGACGTCACTGCCACCATCGGTGTCTATGAACAGGGCACAACGAATGTTGTGGCGAGCAAGGTGCTCGACTATCAGGCGCTGGAAGCTGCAGGTGCAATGGAATCCGAAGAGGACAACTTTTTGCTTGATTCGTTTACGTTCGACTCAGGATCGCAAACCGGCCTGACGTTATTTGTGACCTACAACGTCAATGACGTGTTGGCCACGACCGCCGATCAAAGCGAAGCGCAGGCCGACTCGGAGCTGTGGGTGGATGACATCAGCCTTACCGCGCCCGGTGCGCCCGATACGAATACGTTTGGCTATGTGGATGAAGTGCGGATTGTTTCGCACGGAAACTGATCGTCGACCGAATTCCATTCGAACATGAGTGATTTTTCCGAATCCAAGGCCGGCCAACGCGAAGCGCTGGAGCTCTTTGAGCAGAGCCTGGACCAGCCGGTGCACAATCGATACGAATGGCTTGCAGTTCAATGCAAAGACCAGCCGGATCTATTGGCCGATGTGCTGAAGCTTGTCGCTGCCGATGAAACGGCGGACGGCATTCTGGATCGGTCGGCACTGCGTCATGTTCTGACGGGCCCCGGCGATCGTGCCGGCCCGTTTGAACTGCTGGAGGAAATCGGTGCGGGCGGTGCCGGGCGGGTATTTCGTGCACGGCGCGCTGATGGCGAGTTTGACCAGGAGGTCGCCGTCAAGCTGTTCGAAGTTCAGCGTTTGCCGACTGAGTTTCTAAAACGCTTTCATGCCGAAAGACAAATACTGGCCACACTCGAACACCCCGGCATTGCGCGACTAATCGACGGTGGCACAACGCAGCACGGGGTACCGTTTGTCGCGATGGAGCTCATTCGCGGCGACGTCATCACCACTTACTGCGCCAAACAAAAGTTGGACATTGCGAGTCGCCTGGCGTTGTTTCAACGCGTATGCGACGCGTTGGAGATGGCGCACGCGCGCGGCATTATTCATCGTGACATCAAACCGGGCAACGTGTTGGTAGGTGAAGACGGCGAGCCCAAAATTATCGACTTTGGTATCGCCAAAGTGATGGATCCAACGGCGTTTGGGCTGCCTGCAGCTGATCGCACGTTGACCAGATTTCAAGCGCTCACACCAGAATACGCCAGCCCGGAGCAAGTGCGTGGCGGAGCCGTCAATCAGGCGACCGACGTCTATGCGCTGGGCGTGTTGCTCTATGAAATGCTCACGGGCGTGCGGCCCTATCAAATCTCCACGCTGACGCCGGTGGAGGTGGAGCAAACGGTGTGCCACACCATCCCGGACGATCCCAGCCAGCGCGTGGCGCGACGTCGCTCAGCCCCGCCGCTGGGTCTAACGGACGCGGCGCAGCTTACGCGTCAGCTGCGCGGCGATGTGGACCGTATTGTGATGACGGCGCTCAAGAAGGAACCTGAACAACGCTATCGTTCGGCAGGTGCTTTCTCCAGAGATATCGAGCGCTACCTTTCTGGCTATCCAGTGCGCGCACGCGGCGCCTCAAGGCTGTATCGCGCTGGCAAATTTTTTCAGCGCAATCGTTCAGTTTGTATTGCCGCGTCAGTCGTGTTCCTGGCGCTGTCCGCAGCGCTGCTTAGCGTCACGCGAAGTGCGACACAGATCCGACTCGAGGCACAGCGCACCGAAGTGGCCCGCGAGTTTCTGATTGAGATGATTTCCAGATCGGACCCGTTCGACAGTGGCGGTGACAAGACCATTGCGTCGGCGGTCGAGGAATCAATTTTGTTTATTGATAGCCGCTTTTCGGATCAGCCGGATATCGAAGCGGAGCTGCGCTACACCATCGGTGCCGCTCTTTATAGTCAGGCCAAATACGAATTGGCGCGAGAACAAACGGAGCATGCGCTGGCATATTTTCGGGAGTTCGGGCCGCCGAGAAAAGAAGCGCTTGCGCGCGCTGTTCTAGCCCGAATTCACTGGTATGACACGGCTTATGAAGAGGCAAGGGCGCAGTATAAAGCGGCCATCGCTTTGGTCGTCGATGATGATTCCGAAGCAAGCAAGACTACCTATGCAGAGTTGCTGGGTGATTTGGCCGGATTGCTGCCTTATCTGGATCAACAGGATGAAGGCATTCGCCTTGCTCAGGAAGCTCTGGCACTCATTGCGGACGGCGTGACGATTTCGGTGCGTAATCATGCCGTCACCTACAACAATCTGGCGATTTGTTACGACGCCAACGAACAACATGCCGAAGCCATCGAGGCGTATGAAAAAGCGATCAGCTTCCATCGCCAGGTCAGCGCCGCGCATCCAGATCTTGCCATTGCGCTGGCGAACCTGGCCCAGACGTATGAACTGGTCGACGATATGCCTCTGGCACTGGCGCGTGTCGAAGAGGGGTATCAGATGATCCGCGATATTCTGGGTGAGGAGCATCCTGAGACACTTTTGATCAGGCACAACCTGGGCAGTCTTCAGATCAACGCAAAGAAATACGCGCAGGCGGCAGAAAATCTGACGGCGGTTGCTCATGGTGCGATGACCGGGTATGGGCCGGAGCATGTCTACACCGGGCGTTTTCACCATAAAGTCGCGATCGTTCGTTTTGAGCTCAAGGAGTTTGCAGTAGCGCGGGAATACGCTGAGCGGGCACGCCAGATTTACGCCGTCAATGAGGACGTTCCCGAGCCCTGGGCGGAGGGATTGCGGACGCTGGATGAGCAGCTTTTCGAGGCGCTGGAGACAGACTGACATCGTTGCAATAATCGGGTAGTTTTGGTCTCCCTTTTACGGCTAAAGCGTGTAGTTAATCGATTGAAAAATAAGGCATGAATGGCTAAATTACTGGGTAAATATACAGCTTAAGGACGAGCGAATGATTGCCCACGAATTTGATCGAAACACCGACCTTCCGCGCACCGAAAAACTGGGTTTCCAAATCGCCCGACTCGCCGCTCACATTCACGCGGCGACGTTTCGCTTTTTAGTATTAATCCGCGAGTTCGATGAACTGGGCGGCTGGGCTGATCAGGGCTGTGTGTCATGCGCACACTGGTTGAGCTGGCGCTGTGCGATTAGCCTGCATACCGGTCGAGAAAAACTACGTGTCGCCAAGTCGCTCGTCTCGTTGCCGCTGGTCAGCGATGCCTTCGAGCAAGGTCGCATCAGCTACTCCAAAGCCCGTGCGATCACGCGCATTGCCAACAGAGACAACGAAGAATTCTTACTCGGCATCGCGCTAAACGGCACTGCCGCTCAGCTGGACAAACTGGTACGTCTGGAGCGCCGCCGCCAAACCATCGCGACCATCGACGACGACCCTTGGAAACACCACACCCACGTACGCACAACGCCGCGCCGACGCGTTTGTCGCACTGGCCGATGATTGGCTGGCAAATAAAAGATGCGCGGCCTCCAACACCGACGCCTATCAGGTGACACTAAACGTCCCCGCGGGGACGTCCAGCGTTCCGCTGGCGTTGGAGAATGAGCGTCCGATATCGATTGAGGCGGCCCGGCGACTCTGTTGCGACGCCGGCATCGTTCCGATGTCCGAAGACAAGCAAGGCAACGTGCTCGACATCGGGCGCAAGACGCGTGTGATCCCGCCGGCTATGCATCGAGCGCTGCGCGTTCGTGATCAACACACCTGCCAATTCCCCGGATGTACGCACACGCGCTATCTCCATGGCCATCACATTAAGCACTGGGCGCAGGGTGGGGCGACGAAGCTCGATAATCTGGTGTTGCTGTGCAGCCATCACCATCATCTGGTGCATGAGGGTGGGTTTGGCTGTCGGCGCGAGGGAGCTCAGGTTCGTTTTTGCCGCCCTGATGGTGGCCACATTCCCAAAGCCGTGCCGTTGCTGACGTTGCGGGCGCTGGGTAAAACGGCGCACGACCTAAATGGAGAACTGGCGCATCTTCGGCTGACCAAAGACACCTGTCTGCCAAACTACTTCGGCGATGCTCTGGATTACGACATAGCATTGCAGGCGTTGGTATGTGTGAGCGATGAATAAGAGATTATAATTGGTGAGAGCTTCAGGATGGCCGAAATTCTGAACCGGGAAAATCGAAGAGAAACGTGTCTATGCCAGCAAGTCCCAATCCGCTGCGTCTGCTAATTGTCGAGGACGACATGGCACTGGCGTCGTCGATAGGTGAGTGGTTTGAACTCGATGGTCACAGCTGTGATTTCGCCGCAGACGGTCAGGAGGCGCTGGTGCTCACCGGTAGCGCCGACTTTGACGTCATACTTCTGGATGTCAATTTGCCGGGCATTGATGGGATTGAAGTGGCGCGTCGCATTCGAAATCTGGGCAACGCCACACCCATCCTGATGTTAACGGCGCGCGATGCGATCGACGACCGGGTAACGGGGCTCGACGCTGGCGCCGACGATTACGTGGTCAAGCCCTTCGCTCTGGCCGAGGTCGCCGCGCGTGTTCGAGTGCTGTCCAGACGTCGCACGGGCGAAGTGCAGCGACTGAAGGTGGGTTCATTGGAGCTTTTGATCAACGAACATCGTGTGCGCAGAGAAGACCGCGACATTGAGTTGTCACCCATCGGTTGGCGCTTGCTCGAAACCCTTGCTCGTGCCAGTCCGGATTCGGTTGATCGTGAATCGCTGAGCTTTGCCGTGTGGGGTGACGAGCCGCCACTGGCAAATAATCTAAAGGTGCAGATGTTTAAACTGCGAAAGGCCGTTGATCAGCCGTTTAGTACCTCGATCATCGAGACGGTTAAGGGTCGTGGTTATCGGTTGCTTGCGAAGGGCGCACCCCGTGAAATCGATTAGTAAATCGTTACGTTGGACGCTGCTGTCGATTACGCTGATCATGGTCGTCGGTTACTCCTGGCTGATGGAGACCAATCTTGTGTCCGGGCTCCTGTTCGGTTCTGAATTTCGTCTGAACCGCGCCGCCGACGCGTGGATCGAATCCGAATCTGACGTCTCCACTTTGGTGTCTTCTGAGGGTGCACGCCAGAGCATTGAGATGCTCACGCCATCGGCAGACGGTACGCCGGTTTTGTATGCGAACCGAGAGGCAGTGCCGGCCGCTGTCCAACAAAACCTGCCCGTAAACCTGCAGGATGGACAATTCACGGTGACCAAAATCGATGAAGTCGGTTTGTTAAACGTGGGCTACTTGCTCCATTTGTATCGCGAGTTGCCCGGCGGCGAGGGTCTGCATGTTGTGCAGCGGCTTGTGCTGGGGGAGCATGAGGTGGAGCGTGTACAGGAATTGGATGCGCTGATGTACAAGCGAGCGATGCTGCCTGCGGCTGCGTTTGTGCTCACGACTGTTCTGATCGTGTTCTTGTTTGGTCGTCGTCTGGCGCGGGCAACATCGCGGCTATTGAATTGGGGCGAAGATCTGTCGATCGAAGCGCTACCCGACGAGCCGATAGAGCTGCCCTTTGAAGAGATGCAGAGCATCGCCGCGGGCACGCTTGCCTCGCTCCAGCGGCACCGGGAAGTGATTGAGCAGCGGCATCGATTCCTGCGTTTTGCAAGCCATGAGCTGCGCACGCCGCTGGCCATTGCTTCGGCCAACACCGAATTGCTGGCGCGGCATGGCGTGGGTGAAGGCGGCGCGGATGCGCTTGGGCGTCTTGAAGAGGCGCTCGGTAACATGAATAACCTCACGCACGGTTTGCTTTGGCTGGGTCGTGATGAGGATGCGGTGCCCGATCCGGAACCTGTGGACTTGCTGCGATTGGTGAACGACATCATTGAGGATAACCGTGCGTTGGCGGCATCCAACAATGTGATCGTTGACGTGGTCGAGGCGGTTTATTCGAACACCGTTCAGCCCCGCGTGTTGCTGGTGATTCTGTGTACGAACCTGATTGGTAATGCGATTCGTCACACGCGGGACGGGCGCGTCGAAATTCGTCTCAATGGCGAAACCATCGAGATCGAAAATCGTGGCAGTCAACTCGGTGACGAAGCAGGTGGTCGTGGACATGGACTGGGTTTGCAGCTTGTCGCTTGGGTGGTCGAGCGTTGCAATTGGCAATGGGACGAGGAGAAAGACGCAATGTTTCGCCGTCACCGCGTCCGGTTGACGCCTCAAAAAGATTAGCCGAGCGCATTTGCCCTGTGTTGCACAGGGAGTCTATGCTTCTTCAGATCAACGAAAACGGGGCAGCACAGCAATGAAGATCTTAACCACAGTGGGCATCCAATCTTGGTTGTTGGCCTTGATGGCTGTGACGGCAAGCGCCCAGTCGTTGGTTATTGAGAACGTCACGCTCATTGATGGAACGCACGGTCCGGCACAGGACAAGATGTGGGTGTCTGTGCAGGACGATCAGATCGTCGCCATCTCACCAGGCGCCATCGATGCGCCCGATGCACGTCGCATTGACGGTACGGGGAAATACCTCATACCCGGGCTGATGGATGTGCATATCCACCTGCAGGGCGGCGCGAAGGTGACGCCCGAAGGATTGCGCGACAAAGACAACGATCGTTCGAAAGGATTGCGAGCGCTGCATGGCTACCTGTATAGCGGCGTCACAACGGTGTTTGATGCCGGTAACAATCCTGATTTTATCTTTGCGTTGCGAGAAGACGAGCGCGCCGGGAAGATTGAGTCGCCACGGATCTTTGCGACCGGTGGCATCGTCACCTACCCCGGAAGCCACGGTTCCGGCGTTGGCGCGACCACGGTGGACAGCTGGCCGGAAGCCAAGAGTGCATTGGATGCGCACATTGCCCGCAAGCCCGACATTCTAAAGCTGACCTACGAAGAAAGAGGTTGGGGCGCTCGCGAGATGATCCCGAAGCTGCCGATCGAATTGTTGCAGCAGATCGTCGAGTACTACAATGATCGCGGGATCAGGACCACCGTGCACAGCTCCAGCGAGTTTCGCTCTCGCGAAGTTATTTTTGCTGGCGTCGACACTCTGGCTCATCCTGTGATCCAGGGTCCGATTAGCCAGTCTTTTGCCGACCTAATGGCCGCGAAACAGATTCCGATGGTCACGACGCTCACCATCGGTGAAAACTACAGCCGACTTGCGGAGTCGCCGGATTATCTTGATCAAGCGCTGTATCAGGCGGTGCTGACTGACGACGAAGTGCACACGCTTAAGACGCAGACGCGAGAGGAATACCAAGAACGCAAGTGGACGTGGTGGATGAAAATCATGACGACGATTGCGCAGGAGAACGTCCGCATGATTAACGCGACCGGCGGCGTGCTGTCGCTTGGCACCGATCAGACCATCGGTCCCGCTGTTCATCGCGAGATGGAGTTGCTCAGCGATGCGGGCATTTCAAACGCCGACATCCTTCGCATCGCGACCTACCACGGCGCCCTGTTTCTCGGTAAGCAGCGCACGCTGGGGACCATTGAGGTGGGGAAACTGGCGGATATGGTTTTGCTGGCGCGCGATCCCTTGCTCGACATCAACAACACCAAATCCATTGAGATGGTGGTGAAGGGCGGCGAGATAATTGATCGCGAGAAGCTTGATCTGCCGCTGTCTAAATAGCGGGTACGACTATTTCCAGTAGTTCCAGGTCTTGACTCAGGTTCGTGAAGCTATAGCCCATGCCCGCAGGGACGACCAGACTGTCGCCGGTTGAAAGTTCAACGGCTTCAGAGGTCGAGAGTCGTAAGCTGCCTTTTAGTACAAACCAAAAAGCCAGTTGCGCATCGTGAGTGACTAGTTCCTCATCGGGCACCTGTGATCGATGCTCTGTCGTGCATCGTAAGACCCTTGCGCTAACAATTTTGTTTGTCGCGTCGGCTAGACCTAAATCACTGCTTTGGGCGTCTCGCCAGAACACGTTGCTTGGCAGCGTACTGGCGGATGATCCCGCGGTTGGCTCCCACGCGGCATCTTCGGCTCGATACAGCGTATAGCGTTGCTCGCCAAACAACCGGTCGGGTCGGTGATCTGTTGTTGGCAAAGTCATTTCATGATCCAGATAGGTCATGTGCTCAGCGGGGCTGCCAACTTCAATCACTTCAAGACCATCCGATGCCTCCAGTACTCGATGTCTTATCAGTGGCGGCTGTAGCACACAATCGCCGGCGTGCATGACAAAGGGCTCGCCCTGATCTTCATAGACCAAACGTACCCAGCCGCGGTAGCAGTAGATCAACTGAAAATGGATGTTGTGATAGTGAACGTTATCGGGAACAGGGCCGCCTTCGGGAATGCGAATATGCGAGGCAATAAAGCGGCCGCCCTGGCGATCGGTAATCAGGTCGCGATACAGCATGCCCGCGCGGCCGACTTTCCATGCATCATCATCCAGATGCGCAATGCAAAGTGACGGTTGTAGTGCAGGGGACTGCAAAGCGGGTACAGCGGCTCGAAACTGTATGCGCGTGCCATTGGGTGCCATGAGATCGGCTTGCCCTTCGTCGGGCGTGCGTAGACACAGGGTTCCGGCGTCGCCTTTGTGGTGACTATCAATACACAGATGCAGACCGTAACCACTTATCTGCGCCATCGCCGGATCATCTGCCGGCGCGATGCTGTCGATTCGAAACCCCAGACGGTCGATAAAAAAATTCAGCGTTTCCTGAAAATCGCCCGCCGGTAAAACAATTTCGGCGCTTATCGTGTTGTACAAATCAGTCATGCTTCTATCGTTCTGCTTCCGAATCTGCCTGACAGTGCGGCCACAAAATTATCTCTGATGCTAAGCTGCGCACATGCCGCACACACCAAGCCGTTTCTCATCTCGCTTCACCACTATACTCACCATGGCGGGTTTCGCCATTGGCTTGGGCAATGTCTGGCGCTTCCCGTACATGCTTGGGCAAAACGGTGGCGGTGCGTTTTTGCTGGTGTATTTGGTGTTCATGCTGTTGCTGGCTATTCCAGCAATTACCTGTGAATGGGTGCTCGGTCGTCACACGCGTGAAGGCACCGTCGGTGCGTTTCGCCATGTTTTTGGAACTCAAGCAGGTACACTGGTTGGCTATGCGCTCTTATTTTCTGTGTTTGTCGCACTGTCTTACTATGCGTTGGTGGTGGCCCAGGTTATTTACAGTGGCTACTTTGCGTTGGCCCATGGTTATAGCGATTCAACGCTTGCGACCTACACAACGCAGGTGAATGACCCGGCGGTGATGTTGGGCGTTGGTGCGGCCACCGTCATACTGGCCGGCGGCATCATTATGCGAGGATTGAAACGCGGCATAGAGGCGGCCAGCAAACTGCTGGTGCCGGTGTTTGCCATTATCTGTGTTTATCTGGTGGTCGTCGCGCTTCGACTGCCTGGCGCTGTGGGGGTGCTAACCGCTTACCTCAAGCCGGACTTTTCGCAAATTACCAGCGGCGTGCTATTTGCTGCCATGGGACAGGCTTGTTTTACGTTGGGCCTGAGCGGCAGCATCGGGATTGCCTACGGTGCTTATTTGCGTGACGAGGAAAAGCTCTTGCCAACGGCTGCTGCGACCGCGGGCATGGATACCGCCGCGGCCCTGCTTGCCAGTTTGTTCGTGATACCTGCGGTATTGGTGTTCGGTTTGGACATGGCCGGTGGACCGGGCTTGCTGTTCGATACTTTGCCGCGGTTGTTCGCCGTAATGCCGGGCGGGCGGGTACTGGCGGGTGCATTTTTAATCGCTTGGTCGTTCGTTTGTCTCTTGTCCATCATGGCGCCACTGGAGGCGATCGTGAAAGGTTTGGAGAAAAATGCTGGTCTGCGATTAAGTCGGCGTAATCTAACTCTTATTATCAGCGCAGCCCTGCTTGTTGTAATGGCACCTATCGCCTACCACCCAGAGTGGATTGGACCATTGGATCTTATTTTTGGCTCCGGTATGTTCATGCTGGGCGCATTGTTGGCGGTGGTCGGTGCGGCCTGGGGGCTTGAGCGCCATGTGCTTAACGGCCAGTTGTCTGGAGATAGCAGGCAAACTAATGGAGTGATATTTTGGCTGCGCTGGATCGTGCCTTTGGCATTGGGCGCTATTCTTATTGGCCACATTATTTCGGCCTTAAATTAGTTGGCTGGCGGATATCATGAGTGACGAAAAACAAAAAGATCAGGGGATCAATGCGTCTAATCAGGATTTCCGACAGTTTGAGCGGGTCAATAAAAGCCAGGAATACAGGCTAGCGGAAGCCAAAGATGGCGATGCTGAAACGTTCGACACTGAATTTCAAATCAGCAGCTGCGATATGCGCCTGGCACTATCTGCCAAAGAATCTGACCGCGATGCTTTTGCCCAGCAGATCGGACAAGCCATGGAGCGCATCGGCTTTGTCATCTTAACCAACCATGGAGTCGACCCCGGTTTGTATACGAAAACCGAGGCGAACATCCGACGCTTTTTCGAAACCCTGCCGGAACGTGCACGACAGCCTTTTCTGGCGCAACGACACGGATCGGTCAATCAGGGTTATTTTCCGATTAAACAAACCACGATCATTCACCCGGACATGGTGGAGGGCTGGGTGTTTTGTCGACGCGCTTTTGATCTGGATAGCGATCCCGGCTTTAGCGCCGCTAATTTCTGGCCGGATGAACGTTATGAAGTCGCCTTTAGAGAAGTGGTCGTCGCTCACGAGGCGCTCACCAAACCGTTAATGCAAGGCATGCTGCGTTACCTCGGTGTCGATCCCCATGGCTACGACGACAAACTAACCGGTACCAACTTTGGTTTTAGGTTGAATTACTATCCGGCGATGGATAAGGATCAACTCGAATCCGGCGCTGGCCGAATGTTGGGCCATGAAGATGTGGATCTATTCACGCTGTTGCCGGCCTCCAGTGTTGACGGGCTGCAAGTGCTCAACCGAGAGAACAACCGCTGGATTCGCCTGCAAGCACCACCCGGCAGCATTATTCTGAACACCGGCGATTACATGCAGCGCATCTCCAACGACCGCTTCCCCTCCACGACGCATCGTGTAGGACGGCCAACCGACCCGACACTATGGGGCGAGCCGCGCGTGTCGTTTCCGATGGCGGTGTACGTTTGGGAAGATGAGGTATTAGAGGTGTTGCCGGGTTTGGAAAACCCGAAATACCCACCGGTGTCGGCATTGGAATTTCATACGGCGATTACCAGTAAATACTATGGGGAAGATTACGCGGTGACGTAAATCACCGCGTATTGCTATCAGATTCCCGCGAGCCCGCTGGGCCCTGGCGCCATGAAAAACGTGCTGCGCAGTATTCCGAGATCCAGGACGTTCACCGTGCCGTCGCCGTTAAAATCTGCGTCTGCATTAGTACTGAAAAAAGCGCTGCGCAAAATTCCAAGGTCAAGCACGTTGATAACCCCATCGTTATTGAGATCAGCGTCGCAGAGGTTGCCAAAGCCATCCCCGTTGGTGTCGCGTTGATCCGGGTTCGCAGCCTCAGTGCAATTGTCGTTGGTATTGGCTACGCCGTCGCCATCAAAGTCGGCGAATTCCGTGGTCAGATACAGCACCGCTGCATCTCGATTTGATACGTACAGGCCGATGTCCTCTTCAATATTGCTGGCCGTCGCAAGCGGCGCATCTGTATTACCGCGCGCGAACACATACTCATTAACACGACTTACAAGGTTTTCACTCACCAGCATATGATCGTACGCCACCAGATTGCCGTTGAAACTGGCGCCATACTGCTCCGGTTGCGGCAGACTGTTGGTGAGATTGGTCAGCGGTACGGTCACGATCGGCTCGTATGGAATTTCCGACCCCAGCGGATCGGGGACGCCTGTGATCTGGCCCAGGATATCGGCGTAGCCGTTTGAGAACTGCGGGGCGCCGAAATCACCGAGCAGGACAATGTTCTTGTTGGGGTTCGAGACACGTTCCGCTTCAAGGTAGTTTGCGAGAAAGACCGCCCTCTCGGCAGGAAAAAACCAGTTAGTGAAAGTTGGATCAAGCGGATTGCTGCCTAGGGGTAGCTGCACATTGATCAGGGTCAGGTCGAGGGTGGCCCCGTCACGTTCGAACGCCGCGTCGATCGCAAGTGGCGGTCTGGAAAATAGTCCAGCATCGTCCTCACCGATCGTCTCCACGCTCTGCACTGTCACTCGATCGTGACGCACCAGAAAGCCAGTGTTCGTGGCGAGTGGGCTGGCGATATGCACCGCCGAGTAATTCAAGGTTGGATCGTCGGTGGCCATTTGGGCTGCAAGCAGCTCAAGCAGTTCCAGTGTTTCTACATCTTGTACGGCTATAATATCGGGCGCCGCTAACGTTACGCGTATGTGGTACGAGAATTTTTGCAAACGCCGACTCAGCGTTTCCTCCGACACCACACCGTCCGGCGTATCCGGATTATCGACGGTGTCGAAGAGCCGGCGCATGTGCTGTGTGACGATCATCAGTTCGTCGTTGTCGCTTGGCCGTACGGCGCGCGGCAGTTGAGGCTCCGGACCTGGGTTAATACGCACGGGCCACAGCCTGAACGAACTGGACAGGCGACCTCCCATATGGCCGAGCACCGACACAATCTGACCTGCAAATACGCGAGTCGAGGCTAGATCAGTGCCATTGAGCAGAACGGTTAAGATCTCCTCGTTTCCGTCCCAAACCGGCAAGCCGATTTCCCCCGGGAAGACAATTCCCGGCTCGAGGAATGGGCGCTGCATGGTGGGTACGGTGTACAAAAAGGTGCCGCTCGAGCTGGCCGCGACGCCGCTGAAGTCCACGAGCATGCCTTCAAAGCGCAACGTTTCCATGGACCCGACCGGTTGCAAAGGGGAGGGGGTTGATCCGTCAAATACTGTTGCTGGCGGCAATGGGTTGTTGCTGCTGATCACTTGAACAAACGGCGAATCGGTGAAGTGCGTTCGCTCACTGTCGTCAACAACACCCACGACGGTGACCATGTCACCGACCTCCACAACGGGCGAGCTGCCGGTGTAGACGAAGATACCCTCAGACGTTAGAGGGTTGTTGTCCTGACGGTTCAGCGGTGTCTGCATGTAAAAGCCCTGCATAGAGCTTTCGTCACGCACCCCCGTCACAATGTTGCGCTCAGTGCGTACAAACTGGCCCGCAACTGGTGACATTACTGAGGCGCCCTGAATTTCGGCGATCTCATAGATGCCATCACACGGCTGTGCGATGCCTTCGTTTGGTGCGCCGGGTGTGATGCAGAACAAACGCACATCGAAATCATTGAAGTTGGTATCAAAGCCATCGAAGACACGTGCCAGCCCGAGGTCTGCTTCGTCATCCTCGTCGGGCGGTGTCCCGATCAGTTCTGTGTAGGGCGCCACGCTGTTGCCGCCGTAGCTTACCGTGTCCACAATCGCGCCCGCTGAGATCAGAGCGATGGCGCCGGGGACGTCATTGCGGATGAAGTCTACGGCCGTTGGCGCTTCCAGATCACAATTTGGTGTGACGCTGGTGCTGCCGCAGATTACGAAGAAGTCGTCTGCTGCGAGCACGACGGGAGGCAGCGTAATCGTTTGATAGATGGAACCGGTGGCGCCTCCTACCAGCTGTATTGAAAATGGTGTAAGGCTTGTTTGCTCCGTTGCGTAGAGTTCGATGAACTCTGCGTTGTCGGGTCCCGGCTGCACATAGTCGAATTCGTTGATGACGACCTGGGCATTGGCGGTGCCGCACAGCGCGAATGCGGCGCACGCGACCGTGCGGGCGGCAACGGCTGTGCGTTTTAGTATCAGATTTATCAAAATATTTTTCCTTCGGGTGTCACGAATGCGTGACCTTGAGACGAAATCTACGCACGGTGGATTCGCGTGTCTCTGTTGGAAAAATGATGGAATCTGTTTTTATCTGCTGAGAGTGTCTTTGACCTTCAGCATTTAATCAGAAAGAAAAACTATTCTGCCCCTCAACAAAGTCCGCCTCGCCCAATCCGAGCTCAAAGAAAAAGTCTTTCACTGAAAGCTCGACGCCTTCCCGTGCAGCGGGCACGAAACCTTCTAGCTCCTGATCAGTGAGAGCCTTGATATCAGCTGGTTTTGCATCGCGGACGAGCACGCCGCCAATGCCCGCGTTGCTTCCGAGCACGGCGAGGGGTTGGCGGCCAATGGCCTGAAAATACGACTTCGCATTTACAATTACGTGCTTACCGACAACCGTTTGCAGCTGAACGTTGCACCACGGCTCGTTGCCGCGGTCGGGCAACGCTTCATATTCCTCACGCGAATACCCGGAATCCAGCACCAGTACGTCCAGACGATGTTTATCCATGAGCGTCTGCAATTTTTCCCCCATGCCCGGTTTGATCGTGGCGGCGCCTGTCCAGCCATTAAAATCGAAGTAGCTTGAGGCCCGTGAAGGGTAGTCCGGTTCGTCGAGAATCAGCAGCGGTTGCTGGTTCGCTGCCGCTACTCTGCGAAACGCGTCCTTCATTTCTGCGTGGGCGTCAAATTCAAACTCGTAGTCGGTGTTGGTGAAGTTGCCGAAAACGGTTAAGCCGGTGTGGCTGTGACAGAGTCTTGTCCCCTCATCTTTGAGCAGTACACCCAGGCGCGTGCCGGGATCGAACTGATATTGGGGCTGCGGTGTGGCGCAGCCGCTAATCGCCACGATCAGAAGTGCCGCCGACCATGGCGATGCGTGCATTGCAGAGTTAATTTTCATCACCGTCCCACCTGAAATTGAATGTCGAGAATATACCAACCAATCACCGTGCCGTTTTCGTATGGCCGTGCCGACAGGGTTTATCTGTCGGCGTAAAGCGCTGCAGGGTGGCACACGTATAGACTCTACCGGAGATGGGCGAGTCTTGTTGTTATCGTGGTGTTATTTCACGGCTGCTTGGCTAGCAGAGATGCCACTCAAAAAGCGCTCGCGTTGTAAGTACGCGAGCGCAGATTGCATTACAGAGACTGGCACATGCCTTGCTGTCCGGCATTACGTTGTGTCATACGGTTTTCGGCCAGCGGGTTTGGTTCATACCTCCGTCGGCCTGAACTTCGGCGCCGTACATAAAGGTGGAGTCTTTGGAGGCCAGGAACACGGCCACGCTGGCCATTTCTTCTGGCTCGCCGGGTCGCCCGGAGGCAAGAACCTTCTCAAACACGCCGTACTGTGCACCAATCTGCTCATCAGACAGACCCGCGTTGGCGAGTGCCGGTGTTTTGATGGGGCCGGGGCTGAGTACGTTGATACGAGCGCCTATCTTTGCCAAATCCGGGGTCATGGATCGCGCCAGCGACCTTATGGCGGCCTTGGACGCGTTGTACACCGAGTAACCCTCCATGCCCATCTCGTTCAAGGACGACGAGACCAAAATTACCGACGCTCCATCGCTGAGCAGGGGGAGGGCGTACTGGACGGTGAAAAAAGTCCCTTTGAAATTGACGTCCACAATACTGTCAAAGTCGTCAGCGGTGGTTTCTGCCAGCGGTGTTATCGGTGCATACCCCGCACTGGCGAACACAACGTCCAGTCGACCATAGGTTGCTTTCACATCCTCAAACGCTCGTTTGAGAGAGGCAAGGTCCGTGACATCGCCAATGAAGACTTTTGCGTTGCCGCCAATCTCAGCCAGAGCCGCGTCTCCTTTTTCTTGGCTACGAGCCAATAGCGCCACCTGAGCTCCCTCAGCGGCAAATGACTTAGCTGTGGCCAGTCCAATGCCGCTATTGCCGCCGGTGACGAATGCCACGGCGCCTTCCAATCGCCCGCTCATGCGCTTGCTCGTTTTGCTTGATTGGCCAGCTGTTCGTCTTTGAAGGCACGCGCGGCCAGACACGGAAGTATGGCGGCCCAGTTGCTTGTTTTTTCAAATATATCTGACATTTTCTCGATCCAATGGTTGGTTTAATTCTTCAAAGCAGCCTGTTTCCAGAGTCGCGCCTTGCATTTTGTAACAGTCGTTATAAAATACCAGCTCAAGTAAGATGTCAAGGAATTTTGTAACGAATGTCACAAAATAGAAAGAAAAAAGCTGGACGCCCAAAAGAATTCAGTGATGACGAGGTGCTTCTGGCGGCGATTAACGTCTTTTGGGCCAAAGGGTATGACGGTACGTCCATGAGAGACTTGACCGAGGCTACCGGAATAAACAGCCCTAGCCTCTACGCCGCATTCGGGAGCAAACACAGTCTGTATCTCAAAGCGATTGATCGGTACATCAGCAACGATGCTTGTGCACCGCTGGTCGCCTTCGAGGGCGAGCCAAATATCGAAAAGGCGGTAAGAGCGTTTTTTCTGGCGGCTCTGGATTACGCCACGCAGCAACAAAGCGGAGCGCTGGGATGTTTCTTAAGCAACTGTGTCTCTGCCAGCGCGGGTGAGGTGGACGGTGCTAAAGAGCTTCTTGAACAGGCGATTAAAGAAACTGACATCCGATTGGGCAAGCGATTTGACCAGGAAATTGCGGACGGAAATCTGGACGAGGATTTTCCATCCCTTGCCAGAGCTCGTTTGATGTTCGACCTGAGACAGGGAATTGTTTTGCGAGCCAGAGCAGGGCTTAGCCGCCGCTCGATGACCGCCAATCTCGACGACAGGGTTGCGATGGTGCTTGCAACTTAACGCTATGCTACGTCAGGTATTTCGCACCCAGCGACTATGAGTCGTTGATTAATGACAGTTACGGCGACGGCTACGCGCCCACTACGGCATTACCGCACCCGGCCCCGGTGGTCCAAAGAACATGCTGCGCATAATGCCAAGGTCGGTCACATTGACCACGCCATCGCCGTTAAAGTCGGCGTTCTCATCCGTTGTGAAAAAGACGCTGCGTATCAATCCGAGGTCAACCACGTTTACCAGCAGATCGTTGTTCAGATCCGGATCGCACTGGTTGCCAAACCCGTCGAGGTCGGTGTCGCGCTGATCTGGATTGGACGCTGCCGAGCAGTTGTCGATGACGTCAGCAATACCGTCGCCATCGCTGTCTGTCAAAGTGTCGCCAAGGATTGGGGTGGTTTTTTCGGTCAAGACGAATTCGCCACTGCTGTCAGTCACGCCTACGCGCAACAGGTAATCGGTATTGGCGTCCAGCGAAGCAGGAATGCTTATGCCGTCGTACATCAGACCAACAAAGCTGTGCAAAATGCGGTTGGTTTGCGTGTATATGACTTGTTCATCCGAAGCCCTTAAGACTTCGTAAGTGACATCGATGGCCGGTGCCAGCATCGCCTGCTGCATTTGGATGCTGGCGCTCGCATTGACCTCAGAGCCAGAATAAACCGCGGCGACGTCCTCGATGAAACCGCCGAAGAACGCCGTGGTATCCGGTATGGCGAGATCCACATACTGTACAAATCGGTGACCCGAATAACTGCGCTTGTTGTTCGTCGCGGTGTCTCGGATCACAATATCCACGGTATAAGCGCCCGGAGAATCAATCAGTGGGGCGAAAGTGTAATCCAGTATTTCACTGTCACCTTGTTGCGCCAGGTTGACCGTAATGTTGCGTGTCGCAAGCGATGGACCTTTCACGAAGTTGCCGTTGGAATTGTCGAATTCGACAATGGGGACCAAAATAACGGACACCAGACCCGCATAGTTGTCGCGGTGCGAGGTCACTTCAATTTGGCCGCTGATTTGTGTGGGTGACCGCAGAATATCGGACTCTCCAACCGCAAACACTCGGTCCGCTTGCAAGGCCGTATTGTCGTAGCCGGGTGCGGCAATGTCAGCCACAACGGCGTCGGATTCCGGAATGCCGGTGAACACACCATTTTCGTCGGGCGTATAAACACGCACGTAGTCAACAGAAAATGCCTGGTCCAGATCGGTCGTTTCATCCACCACCGGGATCCAACCGGAGGCATGCTGTGACGCCAGCGCCAGGTTGATAATCATGTACATGTTTGAATCGGCGTTCGCCAGAGCTTCCGCATCGGTCAGCGTATGAACGATGATGCCGTTGAACAGAAATTCGATTTTCTCCGGCGTCCAATGCACGGCAAAGTTGTTGTAAGACGTGGAGAGATCGCCGACCAGCTGTACGGTCTTGCCGTTTTCATTGCGCAACCGGAATCCGTAGTGATACGCGTGGTGTACCGTTGCGGGCAATTGTCCGCGGAACTCGGCAATGTCGATTTCACTGGTCCACTGCCCGGACTCGGGCATCAGCCAAAACGCCGGCCAAAAGCCGTTGCCACTTGGGATGCGGGCACGAATTTCGAAATACCCGTACTGCTGTCGAAACAAACCCTGAGTGGAGATGGTGCCGCTGGTATACGGACGATCAGATTCTGGCCGGTTCAATACCTGCACGTTCAGGTAACCATCGCTAACGTTCAGTGCGTCGGCGTCATAGTATTGCAGGCGACGCAAAACGTGATCGCGACCGGAAATCCATGAATCTTCGTTCAGCTGTGTGCCGTCAAAATTGTCGACAAACGTCGGCGTCCAGTTCTGGATGGGAATGGTGCCACCAGGGGGCGGAGGAACCGGACCACCAGAAGGGTTCCAGGTGCTGGGCGGTGGCGCGGTGCCCGCGACATGTACGCCGTAGCGCGCAATCGAAAACGCGCCGCTCGCATCGGTGATCTCGACGATCAGACCCACTGAGCGTTCGGTGTCAACCGTGAATGGAAGCGACACCGGCACACTGACCAGACCAACAAAGTCATGTTCGAAGGTCTCGCTTGTCGTCTGCAACGACTCTTCGGTAAAGGTATCGATCAGGTCGTAGTTGATAATGACATGTGGCGTCAGCATGGCCTGTTGCAGTTGCAGCTGCAGAGTTCCTGTGACCTCATCATTGGCGTAGTTAGCCGCGCCCGTACGGATGAAACCGTCGAAAAATGCCGTGGTATTTGGTTGGCTGGCATCGACGTATTGCACAATGCGGTGTCCGGCCAGGCTCTTTTTGTTGTTGTTGGACGTGTCCTTGATCACGATATCCACGCTGTATGCGGATGGTGTCGAGAGCACGGTGTCGAACGTGTAGTCGAGCACTTGGGTATCGCCCAACTCGCTGAGATTTACATTGAAAATGCGCGTCTCTAATGCCGGACTTTTATCGTAGCGTCCATCCTCGTTGTTGAAGTTGGACAGCAGTGCCAGCACCAGGCTTACCTGGCCTGAGTAATTAGCTTTGTGCGCCGTGACTTCGATGGAGCCTGTAATCTGCCCCGGGGCGCGCATGATGTTCGATCCCACACTGCCACCGACGCGTTTCACATCAAGCGCGGTATTGTCGTAAGCCGTGACCGGTTTCACGTCGTCAAGCGGAGCATCTGAAGCGGGAATTGTGCTGTACGGACCTGACGGCACTTCCTGGTAAACGCGAACGTAATCAACTTCGAACGGGTCGTTGAAGTCGGTCTGTGAATCGACGTTTGGAACCCAGTTGGAATGTTGCGAGGACAGCGCAGTGTTCAAGATCAAAAACATCTCGTCGTTGGCGTTGTCGACCGTCTCCGTGCCCACTATCGAATGCATCACTTCCCCGTTGTACAGATAGTCGATCTGGGTTGGCGTCCAATGCACGGCGTAGTTGTTGAACGACTCAGAAGCGTCCACCGGCAACTGTGGCGTGGCGCCGTTTTCGTTTTGCAAACGGAAGTCGTAGTGAAATCCGTAGTGGACGGTATCGGTCAAATGGCCGCGGAATTCACTGATGTCAATTTCGCTGGTCCAGCGACCGGTTTCAGGCATGAGCCAGAACGCTGGCCAGTAGCCGTTGCCGCGTGGCACCCTGGCGCGCATTTCAAAGTAGCCGTACTTTTGCTTAAACAACCCCTGAGTCGTAATTGCCGCCGAGGTATAGGGTCGGTCCGACTCAGGACGATCGAGCACCGACAAATTGAGATTACCGTCGCCAACCGAGACGGCATCACGATCATAGAACTGAATCCGTCGCGTCAAAATTTCGCGACCCGGCACCCACGCGGAACGATCTAATTGCGTTCCGTCGAAATTGTCCACAAACGTGGGTTGCCAATCTGCCCGGCCTTCCTGGGCGATGCTCGCCATGGCGATGATCAGAGCGATGATGCGCAGTTGCATGATAGTGATTCCTGTGAAAAAGAGGGTCGCGCCGCGTAGCGTTTCAAGCGCTGGTACATGAGGGTTGCGTCTGCACCAGTGTGGCGCCGCAGTTTTTTTATAGCTCGTTTATCTTATTCGAAATCAGAAGGTTATCGAGCCAGATTTGACAGAGTTTGCAACTGTACACAATCAAGCGCCAGTTAGCGCGGTTGTCTGGCATTGACCCTGCCTGCAGCTTGCCCTTTTCGCTCAGGTTTCCGCAAAAAACGCGAGATTTCGGACGCCGATAGGGATTGATCATAATCAAAGCAATGTGAGGGCTGCGTAACCTTCTCCACCCGAGCGACGGTCATTAGTAGAGCTGTCTGGCATAGGGATGAAGGTCAAAGATCTGCCGCTAGTCATTGCGACGAGGTCTCGCGTTGATTCGTTCTTCCAGAAGGCGACGCCACTGAGGCCCGGGCAAGCGATTTCGGCACACTTTCGCTGCCGGCTGCTGCCTCCTTGAACCAGTCTTTGAATTCGTTGGGGGAAAACGAACGGTTTTCCTGCATTACCTAATAGGGTCTGAATGCGGACCGACGCTATCTAACGAAATTCGTCGTATTGCGACAACGAGGAGCACCATGAAGGTACTAAACGCCCTTTTCTTAACACTTTTGTCTGTCGCCAGTTTGAGCGCTTTCGCCGACAACGTCGCGCTGGAGCTACGATTCGACGATTACCCCGCCGACATCAGCTTCAAAATTTCGCAAAACGGCGTGTCCATCCCCTTCGATGCCGCGGCCAGCGCCACACAAGGATCGCCCGCCGGAGACAGCTGGGGCAATTTCTCCAATGACGAATTGGAAAACGAAACGCTCCTCTACGTCTGGGATTTGCCGGTTGGCGATTATGAGTTTTTGATTAATGACAGCTACGGCGATGGTTTGTGCTGCAACGAAGGTGCAGGGGGCTACTCGATCAGTGTCAATGGCGACGTGGTCCATGATTCGCCGGGCACGTTCGGCTCTTCGGAAACTCATGCGTTCAACGTCGCCGTGCCCGTCGTCCTCGAGCTGAGGTTCGACGAGCATCCCGCCGATATCAGTTTTCAAATTGCGCAAAACGGTGTCTCCATCCCTTTCGACGCCGAGGCCAGCGCCACACAGGGATCGCCCGTGGGAGATAGCTGGGGCAACTTCTCCGATGACGAATTGGCGGACGAAACGATACGCTTCGTCTGGTATTTCGAGGGTGGCGACTATGAGTTGCTAATTAATGACAGTTACGGCGACGGTTTATGCTGCGATGGAGGCCCCGGCGGCTACTCGATCATTGTCGACGGTGACGTGGTCTATGATTCTCCGGGTACATTCACCTCTTCGGACACTCAGGTGTTCACCGTCGCCATCGACGACGATGACAACGACGGTCTGGATGCATCTTTCGATAACTGCAGCAACGTGGCCAATGCCAATCAATACGACAGCGATGGCGACGGCTACGGGAACGCGTGCGATGCCGACATCGCGTTGCCCAACGACTGCGTCGTCAACGTTTCGGATCTGGGTGTTCTGCGCGCCGCGTTCTTCGCCCGCCCCAGCGACGCCACTTGGAATGCAGACGCCGATCTCAATGGCGACGGCGTGGTCAATGTGGTGGATCTGGGGCAGATGCGCGCCGCTTTCTTCGCGGCGCCGGGGCCAAGTGGGCGCGTTGCGACCTGTCCCTGAGAACTTTTTGTCGAATTTAACTCGCCCGGGTGTCCGCGCTCGGGCGAGTGATAGCTTAGCAATTTGACCTGAGCACGCGGTCGGGAAATCGGGGGAGGAGCAGGATTCGGCTTCACTGCCCGAACCCATTTTTACAGGCTGTGCGCTGAAACACCTAGACGCTCTGATACCTCGGCTACCGAATGCCCTCGATCGACAATTTGTCGAACCGCTTCATCTTTGAATTCGGGGTTAAATCTCTGGTTACTCACATCACTTCCTCCTATGATCAAATCATAGCTCGGAAGTGGCCGCTAGACCGGGGACACTCCATAGCATTTGGACCAAGGCTTAGCGAAGCCAAACGCGGGCCGATTGCAAAGCCCGGCTGCAGCGCCACTACAGGACGCGTCGGAAAATTCCTCACCGTACCCGAAGAAGCCATCACAATGATTCCATGTGGCAAGTCCATGACGAAGGCGGACAGGGGCCACATCGAACAACATCGGCAGGATCCGAGCAATCAGTCGCGCCACCACAGTACGCCAGCACCTGCCCAAAGGTATTGTCGTAGTAAATTGTGGGGCCGTCCACTTCCGGAATACAGTTCAACTCTACGACATCACCGCACATCTTCGGTGTGTCACAGGGTAATTCCTGGCTCAATAATTGAAACTCTGCTCGAACCAACGGATGCAATTGCTCTTCACTCACCTCAACTGCCACCGTGGCGACAGCGTCGTCAGACTCGAAACAGCCGGACAGCACAAACGTCAAAGCGGTAATCGCAAGTAAGCGCTTCGGCTGCAGCGCCACGTTGGGCAGCGCCGGCTGGAACGGACTCAACCTTGTAATAAACATCACCCACCCTCTCTACGCATCTGATCTCAAAACCGCGCCTCAACAACCGGCGTTGTAGCTTTAGGTAAAGACCCTTCAGTTGCGGCTCTTTTTTTAGCGACGCTGCGGTGACCTCAATGTGAGGATGATCAACCATTCGACGCCTACCCGGGCTATTGCCACTATCCACCACAAACATTAGGCCGACTGCGGCCCCTGGTACACGTCGTGAACGAGAACAGCTCCGAGGACCGACAACCGCTCCAATGTCTTAGGCGTCAATTCCAGCGAATAGTTCCTAGTGCTCTGGGTGGACACCCAGATTCGAGTTACGCCCTCACGGCACTGCCTAACTACAAAGCTCAGCGGTGTTCGACGGTAACCTACCAGAGCGCAAACGAAGGGGGGACTCGGTCAACACGTCCGCTCCAGCTTCACGTTAGGCGGCAGCTTTCTAGACATGCAGATCGCGGACGCCGGACAGAGTTCTGAAAACTGAGCGGTGGCGCGAATTGTGTTAGGCACCTCGGATCGTCGAACAACCTCGTAGCCTAGCTTTACGAAAAATTCTGGTGCGGTTTCCGTTAATAGATAGAGTGCCCGGATACCATATGCAGCAGCGCGTTGTTCAAGTTTGATAACAATCGCCTTTCCGAATCCGCTTTCTCGCCGGGATCGGGCAATTGCGATGGAGCGAAGTAGCCCCTCCTCGCCGAATGCCTGGATACCGCCTACTGCTACAATGGAGCTTCCCTCTCGGTGACCCAAGAATTGCTTCAAGTCGGCGGGGTCAAGGTCGGTTACTAGTAGATCATTCTCTTCCAGCAACGAACAAACCTTATCGAAATCTCCTGGATACAACTGTTCCATGCCGCCTAACGACTGAGATCAGCCGATCGCTGATCGGCAGTGATTCGAAATGAAGACTCATCTCGGTTCGGCTGCATGGTGCTGCTATTTTGCCGGTTATCCAAGCAGCACCTCCTGTATGCCCTCTGACCTGGTCAGCCCCAGCTTGGTGGACCACGGCGCTAGCTGGCGTTGCGGTCCCGCTTGTGTTTTTGATCGTCCTTTCTGCCCAGTCCTCGCCTCTAGCTTTGGCAAGCGGCCCAGTATTCACCTTAGGCTTGATGGGGGTCGGAATAATAGGAGCAGCGACTGCCGGGTATTTCTGGATTGCCGTTCTTTTAGCACTGCTGAATGCAGCCTGCTTAATAGCATTGGCGCTTGCGCTGGGCATGCCAGCGCTGCCGCATCCTTTCTCAACGGGATTGGCCATGATCATCGCCACCGGGAGTTTCGCCGCGCGCGGCGCTCTGTTTGCGAAAACGTTGTCTCGTAGAGGGTGGTTAATGGCGTTGTTTGTCGTCGCCGGCGAGGCATCTGTTCTACTGATAGTCTTCGCTTTGCCGAGCGTGCTGCCGAATTGGTTTCTAGCGCTACTGCCTGCACAGTGGGCCAGCATTGCCATCCAGACGGCGCTAACCGGGACCGGGACTTATGCGGCTATGCCAGTGTTGATCGCCCTGGCTGGTACCGCGGCGACGACTCTGCTGGCCGCCAGATTTTGGCTAAACCGCTGGCCTTATCCGCTCATGTTCACAGCCTGGCTCGGCCTCTCCGCGCTGGTCTATTTTTCTTACTACACGTTAACTCCATGAGGCTTAGGGTCAGACCATTGCTGATCTTGGAAAAGACTCGTCGCTGACCTGGGGTTCAGTTTTGAGTTCTTGAATCTCGTTTTCGCCAACCAAAAGACGGCTGCACCCGCGTCTTGCTACACTTGCAGCCGTGGAAGAAAAAACGTCCGTAACCCGAAGCAGCACTTGCAAGAACTGTGACACAGCGCTAGAAGCTCGGTACTGCCCACAGTGCGGGCAGCAGGATATCGACCTGCAGCGTCCGTTTTTCACGTTGTTCCGTGACTTGGCGTACGAGACATTTGACCTGGACGGGCGGGCCGCGCGTACCGTCGCGACCCTGTTGCTTCGTCCGGGTGTCCTGACGGCGCGCTTTCTGAGCGGCCACCGCAGAGAGTACACGTCGCCCGTAAGGCTGTACCTGGTTGTCAGCCTTCTGTTTTTTCTTGTTGTTGCGTGGGTGGTGCGCCGGGGCATCCTGTTTGAAGTCAGCGAAGAATCGGCCGGAGAGGTGCGAGTGCTGGCCGAGAATCTGCCCACGTTGATGTTTGTTTTTCTGCCCGCCTTCGCGTTAATGCTGAAAGCCGCCTACTGGCGACGTCTGTACTTCGATCACCTGATCCATGCGTTGCATCTTCACACGGCAGCGTATGCAGCACTCGCCGTGTTGATGCCCTCAGAGCAGGTATCGAGCGAGCACTGGCTGTGGCTTGCGCTTCAGATTGCGCTGGCCGCCTATCTTTTAATCTACCTGGTGGTTTCGTTTCGTCGTGTCTATGCAGCGGGCTGGCTCGCGACCGCGGTCAAGACAGCCGTGGTCTTTTTTGCGTATTTTTCGCTGCTCGCGA
>JBGCEL010000046.1:0-41555 GCA_045106455.1 Gammaproteobacteria bacterium | reverse complement strand
TTTTGCGCTTCGCCCCCCCGAAGGGTCGGCTTTAGGTGCTTCGATCCCGGTGAGCGGGAGTGGCGGGTTTCACTCTGGGACCGCCCGAGGAACGGGCTAACAACCCAGAGCAAAACCCGCCACTCCCACTCCCCTAATTGAGTCGTAGCTTTGGTGGTGGGCGCCTCTAGCGGCGTAGCCTGATCGTGTGTCGTGCTCGCGGCGCGCGCTGCACAAGCGGCTGGCACCTCTTATCTCTTGCTCTTAACCCCACCAACCGCCAGAATGCGAACACCGCGCAACCCAAACAATGCGAACCCCGCGCGAACCCAAAAAAAAGGCCCGCCAAAAGGCGGGCCTCGTCGTTCATCGCGATGTTGCGAAGACTATTCGACGCTCCAGTCGCCAATCGGCACCAGACGGGGGCCGATTTCGCCGCAGAAGCATTCGTCCAGACCGATGTGGTGCGTACCAAAGCGGTACCAGAAGACCAGATCTTCGGAGGCGACGCTTTCGTTGTTCACGAAGTCGTCGAGCTGAGCCGCGCAACCGCTGCCGAAGCTGATGCCGTCGTCAATTTCGTTCGCGCTTTCTGCCAGTACCCAGTAATCGCCGGCCGCAAATGGGACCGGGTCAAACGTGTCGGCGGACAGTTTCTGATCGGCACTGCCAGGTTCGAGGCGATAGCCCCGACCCGTGACCGTGTCTTGCACCATCCAGCCACTGGCGGTGCCAGCGTAGCCCGACTCTTCTTCGTTGATGGCCGTCTGCACCGAGCCTGATCCGGCTGGACCGGGCTGCGCAAAAAAGAACGAACGCAAGATGCCGAGGTCGACCACGTTGACGACGCCGTCCGAGTTGAAATCGGCGGTCGCATCATCGGTAAAGAAGAGCGAGCGCAGAATGCCTAAGTCGATCACATTGGTGATGCCGTCGTTGTTCAGATCGGTGTCGCACGCGTTGCCGAATCCGTCATTGTCCGCATCGGTCTGATCGGCGTTTGAGACCAACTGGCAGTTATCGATCGCGTCGTCGATTAAGTCGGCGTCGGTGTCGAGACCGGATTCAGCGGCAAGGCTGTACATCTGATCGTTGTCAGCGCCGTCAATGTCGAAATCGAAACGGTAGTAGCCGTGATGGAAGTGGCTCGCATCTGTGCACCCGTTGGGTGTTGCACCGAATCCAAAGCCCGGCTCAATGGTGCCGTCCAGATGGAATTTCCAGCGCATGGTGTAGCGATACCAACCGGCACGCGTCTGTGTCGTGAGTTCAAGCGTGTCGCTGTCCTCAAATGCCGCGACGCCCTCGTAGCCGCCTACGTCCACATTGCAGGCATTGCCCGGGTTGTCGTCGCAGGTGTTGCTTGGCGCGCAATCGCAGATGGTGCGACCGGAAGATTCCACTTCGCACAGGCCACTGGTGCTGTTGTTCGTTTCGGCGCACACGCCACCCGGGGTGGCATCCGCTTCAAATCGCACTTCGGAATCAAGCCAATCGCGGAAGCAGCCGCACCCACCGGGGCCGTATTCTACGTTCAGAATTGGCACATGCGTGCGGTCAAAAACGAGGTGACCGTTGTAGGTCACTTCAAACAGTTCGAGTCCGGAACCATCGTTTTGAGGCTGGCTAAATTCCGGGCTGCGCCAGCAAAATTCCCAAACGGGATTGCCGGCCGGCCACTGCATCAGACGAGCGCCGGTGTAGACGGAACAGTCTGGTGCGGCGTGCGCCGTGGTGACATTGAAGCTGACCAGAGCCAGTGCGCAAAGCGCGAGCAGGTTTTTGAGTTTCATTATTTATTGCCCCCGGTTGCGTGGCGGAACATAGTCGTGATCAACGATGCGATCGGTGCGCAGATCAACGAGCATGTGCTTGACGACGTTTTCGCCATCAAACAAGAACACCTGAATGCATCGCGCCGGCGCTGCGCATTTGCCGGATTTCTCCGTGTGCGTAAAGCCGCCGTTGATATCGATCCCGGCCTGCTGACGTCGGATGTCCTGCACTTCCTGATCCTGCCAGACCAACTCGTAGGCGCGCGCCAATTCAGCTTCGTCCGGAGCCAGACCAAGTGTGGAGGTCCGGGTTTCGAGAAGGGTGCCGGCTTTGTCGTAAACGTCCGAATACGTCACGCCATCATCCCAGTTGTAGCGCGTGATGATGCGTCGATACTCGCGACCGTTTGCGGTCTTCTCCATCAGTGTCGATTCACTGACGATTTTTTGGCCATGCTTGACAGCATCATCGGCGGCGGCGCTTTGAAACGCGAGCGCACCGAGAGCCACTGTCCACACGGCACGCCAAAGCGTCCGAGACTTGGTCATGATTTCTCTCCAGGCGGATAAAGTTATGTAAGGGTCTATTTGCATTTGGTTTTTTTAGACGTGCGGTGAGCCTACACCGTGTTCTGGGCAGATTCAAAGCCAGCGCGTGGCCGCCGTCATGGGGTGGAATTCGGCGTGTGCGTCATTCCGGATTATGCAAACGGTCGATTGTCCGCTTTACCTTGTGCGCGCGTCCGTTACACTTGCGCCATGGCCGCACCACCCATCTTTCCCAACGCTCAATCGTGGCCTTATGGCGACACTTCGGCGCGAGTCCGATGCGCGTAACGTCGCGCGACATTCTGTCGGGTCCAATCGGCCCGACGTTGCGCCGCATGACCGGCCCGATGGTCATCGGAATTATGTTCACGATGCTGTTTCAGACGGTCGACACCTTCTTTATCAGTCGTCTGGGCACCGCTGAACTGGCCGCTATCAGTTTCACCTTTCCGGTCACGTTCGCGATTTTAAATCTGATTATCGGTCTGGGCATTGCGATGTCGATCATCGTTGGCAAAGCAATCGGTCAGGGACGGCACAACAAAGCGGCGCGCATAACGACTGAGAGTCTTGTGCTTACGTTGCTCATTACATTCGTCATCGCGGTTATCGGCGTTCTTTGTACCGACTGGATGTTCGCCAAAATGGGTGCCAGCGCTACGACGCTGTTGTTGATTCACGAGTACCTGGACGTCTGGTTCTTGTTTGCGGTGTTGCTGGCCGTACCGATCATGTCGAACTCCGCCATTCGCGCAACGGGTGATACCAAATGGCCGAGCATTCTGATGATGATTGCAGGTCTGGTGAATGTGGTGCTCGATCCGATCTTCATTTTTGGCTGGGGCCCGATTGACGCGATGGGCATGGCGGGCGCGGCCTGGGCCACCGTTTGGTCATGGCTGTTCGCGTGCACGACAGCGCTCTACCTTCTGGGTGTGCGCGAGAAGTTACTGGTGTTCAAGATGCCGCCGGTGGGCGAGGTGTTTCACGTCTGGCGTGAGGTGATTGTGCTGGCGGCACCGATCAGTCTTGCCAATATGCTGGGGCCGATTGCGGTGTTTGTGTTGACGGCCATCGTTGCCCGCTTTGGTGAGGGAGCCGTCGCGGCCTTCGGCGTTGGCGGTCGTATCGAGGCGTTCTCATTGGTCGTTGCGTTCGCGATCACCGCGGCGCTGTCGCCTTATGTGGCTCAAAATATTGGGGCCAATAACGTCGAGCGTGCGCGCGAGGCGGTGCGTTTGAGTACGCGCTTTATCTTTGTTTTCCAGCTGGCCGCTTACGCGCTGCAGTTTGTTGCTGCACCGTTTATTGCAATGGCCTTTAGCGATGATCCTGCGGTCACCGCTGTAATCATTAAGTACCTGAGGATTATGCCGTTGGCGGTGGTGTGCTATGCCGTGATCATTGTCATCAACACGGCGTTCAACGCATGGCATCAGTCGGGCAAGACGCTGGCGTTGAGTGTGCTGCGCGTCGTCGGCTTTGTGGTGCCGCTGTCGCTATTGGGCGCCAATCTGGCCGGGATCAATGGGCTGTTTGCGGCCTGCGTGATCGCCAATGCTTTGGGTCTGGCCGCCGTGTTGATTGTGTATCAGCGCATGCGTCCGAGTGTCGAAGCTCCGGTGAGTACGGAGATATGAACGTCGCGGGCCTGACACGCAATGTGGGCGTGTTGTTAATCTGTCAGATGATTGGCGCGCTTGGCTCCATCGTTATTGTGACGCTGGGCGGAATTGTGGGTGGTCAGTTGGCGTCAAACCCGGCGCTGTCGACACTGCCGATTTCTATCATGGTGATTGGTGTTGCGCTCACGACAGTACCGGCCGCATTGCTCATGGCACGCATCGGTCGGCGGCGCGGATTTGTGATGTCGGCATTGATCGGCGCCGGCGGCGTATTGCTCATGGCGACGGCGCTGAGCCAGCGTAACTTTGCGTTGCTGTGCGCAGGCACCGGTTGCTACGGCGTTCATATGGCGTTTGTGCAGCAGTATCGGTTTGCCGCGGCCGAGAGTGTGGTGCCGGCGTTGACCAGCCGGGCGATTTCTCTTGTTCTGCTTGGTTCCATCGGCGGCGCGCTGCTGGGTCCGGTGCTCGTGGGGTACGGGCGGGATGCGGTTGGAGAGACACCATACGTTGGCACAATGTTGATGCTTGCGGCGCTTCTGATTGTCGCGTCTGTCTGTGCAAGTCTGGTGCGTGACGCGCGCGACGCCCCGGGAGAGCACAGAACATTCGAAGCTCGACCACTGAGCGAAATTGCCCGCCAGCGCGGCTATTGGATTGCCGTGCTGTGCGCCGGCGTTGGGTACGGCGTCATGACTTTCGTGATGACGGCGACGCCCTTGAGCATGCATGTGCACGACGGCTATTCCATTGAACAGACTGCGGGCGTGGTCCGCACTCACGTAATTGCGATGTATGCCCCATCATTATTTAGTGGTTTTCTGATGGAACGCTTTGGTGTGCGTCGCGTCATGCTGGTCGGTACCGGTCTTCTCCTGCTCACCATTTGTGTCGGTTTTGCGGGACGCGATTTGATGCACTACCGTGTAGCGCTGGTGGCCCTCGGCGTTGGCTGGAATTTTCTCTATGTTGGCGGCACGACGTTGCTGACCCGGAGTTACTCGCCGACAGAGAAATTCAAGTCCCAGGCGTTAAATGATTTGTGCATTTTTGCGATGTCGGCCACCGCGTCATTGTTGTCGGGCACCGTGATGGGATTGTTTGGCTGGAATGCCGTGATGACGGCGGCGCTGCCGCCACTGGTTTTTGTATTGGTGGCACTGACCATTTTGCGCAAAAGCGAATCCTCAGATGCTGCACGAGCGTCCATTTAACCGCGTTACAATTAGCGACAACTTTCTCTACGGCTAATTGGCCATTGCGGCGGGTTTGTTAAAGCATGTCAGCAACGCGAATTGTTCTCATTTGCGTCCGTCACCTACGTGATTATCAGTACTCAAATTTTATGTGTACTTGCGCTGTCGAAAGGGTCTAATTTCGGCGAATTTGGCACCGCGTGCAGTCGACCCAAAACAGGAAATGTCAGCGTTCCTAATGCCTTGCACCGTGCACGCGTCATGTTTGCCTGCGCTGTCGCATGCTAGTCTCTGCGCCGACTTCAATCATTGGATTTCTAGGAGTATGGACATGTCGAACGACAAACTCTCACGCCGCCGTTTTCTCAAAATTGGCGCCGCGGGCGCTGTTGCCGTTCCGCTTACCGCGGGTACGTTGCCGATTCGCGCTCAGGAAGCTGTGGCACTGACCGAAGACGACGCCACCGCTGCAGCACTCGGCTACAAAGCCGACGCCACCAGCGTCGATGCCGCCAAGTTTGCGACGTACAAAGCCGGACAAAACTGTGGCAACTGCATGCAGTATCAGGGCAAAGAAGCCGCTGAAGGCATGTGCGCCATCTTCCCGGGCAAACTGGTCAAGAAAGCTGGCTGGTGTCAGGTGTGGGTCAAGGGCGCCTAAGCTCGCGCCAGACTTGCCGCATCGCTATCAGAACGCCGCTCAATCGAGCGGCGTTTTTTTTTGCTTTCGATTTTCCACGCGCCGGTGGCGTATTATCTTGGTATGTATGAGAAGACTGGCTATTTTGCAACCCCATTAACAACGCCTGAAGCGCTCGGCCAGCACTGCGCCGGCGAGTCGCCCGGAACGCTGGTGACGCGCAATGCCGTACCACCCGGCATCTTGATGGTGCGTCAGTTTTTGACGCCGCCACAGTGTGCTCAAGTGCTCGAATATGCGGCGTCAAGTTCGGCGGTGCCCGCCACGGTGCAGGACCTTGCAGCGGACGGTGGTGATCCACGCGCCCATCAGTCGAATATTCGGGTTACCGATCACATTGATACTCAGGGGATCGATGCCTGGCTGCAGCCGCTGCTCAGTCAAACACTGAGCGGCATGATCGGCACGCACTATCAATGTGAGTTCGAGTGGTTCGAAAAACCGGCGTTGCTGCGTTACACATCTGGTGGCCATTATGTGCCGCACGCCGATGCTGATAATTGGCATGACGATGAACAACAATGGCGTCGCGGTGTAGACCGTGACATTAGTATCCTTTTGTATCTGGACGAAAAATACGACGGTGGTGAGCTGGACTTTCCAAATTTTCGCTTTAGATTTAAACCCTCGGCAGGAATGCTCATTTGCTTCCCGTCGGACCACCGCTATGTCCACGCCGCGCGCGAGGTTCGAAGCGGCGAAAGGCACGTCATTGTGTCGTGGGCGGCGAAGAAAAACGTGCCGCGAATTCATGCGCACGCCCCCGTTGGGGCCGTGCTGATCTAAGAATGAAGGACAGCGCATGCTCAGTCAGGCTTCAGCCGAACGCTCCAAACTCGAAAGGATTGCCGCCGGTGAGAGTGGTGCCGTTCAGGAGTGCATTGCTGACTTCGGCAAAGCCGTTTGGTCGTTGGCACTTCGACTCTCACCGACACACGCCGATGCCGAAGATGCGACGCAGGAGATCTTTCTCGATCTGTGGAAGAGCGCGGCACGTTTCGATCCTGCCAAAGGCTCGGAGCTCGGCTTTATTATGACCATCGCCCGTCGACGCCTCATCGATCGAATTCGGCGCACGAAGGCACGCCCGATTACTGAGCCTGAAGAACTGCTGCCCGCGGGTGAGGCTCTGACAACGGATACGGCGTCGCCAGAACTCAACACCGAAGTGGCGATGGCCGTGCGTGCCCTCGATGCGCTGTCGGTGGAACAGCGACGCGTCATTACCATGTCCGTGTTTCAGGGCTTGACCCACCGCGAAATTGCGGAAATCACCGGCAAACCATTGGGCACGGTTAAGACACTCATTCGTCGCGGCCTGATTCAAATCCGGCGCGATCTGGCCGACCCTGCAGTACCGGGCGTGACCGCGTGAGCAACGCGCCGTCGGATGAAGAGCGACTGCAGGAGCTGGTAATCCAGCGTGCGCTTGAAGGCATAGGGATGGACGAGGCGCGTGAACTCACGCTGCTGGCGCAGGCACATCCGGACGTTGACATCCCCGGGTTGGAGAAGGCGATTGCTGCCCTCGACGCCATTCCTTTTGGCACGGCGCCGGCACTGCCCGAAACGGTTGAACAGAACGTCATGGCGCGCTTTCCCAAAGCGGCGCCAGCACCTAGCGTGGCCGATACATCGGCAGCAAAGCCCTCTGCCGTGCCGTGGCTCGCACTGGCCGCGTCGCTCGTGGTCGCTGCGCTCGGTTGGTATCGTGCGATGTCGCCGGTCTCTGCACCGATCCCGGGTGCCCCGGTGCCGGTCGCGGAATTACCCGATGCAGGCCGGTGGGATTTCAATGCTACCGAAGACCCGGCCGGTCAGGCCATTGAGGGCGAAATGCGCTGGAGCACGTCGGGGCAACGCGGCGAAATGCATTTGAGCGGATTGCCGACCAATGATCCTGCGCAGCAGCAATATCAGCTGTGGATTTTCGACGCCTCGCGTAGCGATGCGCATCCTGTAGATGGCGGCGTTTTTGATATCCGTTCCGATGCCAATCAGGTCGTGGCATTTAGTCCGACGCTGAGCGTGCGCAAGCCAACCCTGTTTGCGATAACCATCGAGCCGCCGGGCGGCGTAATGGTATCCAGTCGCGAACGTCTCGTGGCGCTTGCCAAAGTGCCCTAACCAGACCCATGCTGGCAGCGGCTCGAGCCGCCACTTACAATGCAGGGCCGCATAGTCTCCAAGAGTGTTTGATGTCAACGCCTGTGTCCCAAACTACGCGCCATGTCCTGATGATTCGGCCGTGGTCATTTTTCTCAAATCCTGAAACGGCGCCATCCAACGCGTTTCAGACGACGGATCACGACGCCGCTGTTACTCCGCAAGCCCAGGCTGAATTCGACGCCATGGTGTTGCAACTGGAGGCACAGGGCGTTCACGTTACGGTCGTCCAGGACACGCCGGAGCCGGTCACGCCCGATGCGGTGTTCCCGAACAACTGGTTCAGTACTCACGCAGACGGCACGGTGGTTACCTATCCCATGCTGCCAACGAATCGGCGCACCGAGCGCCGTGCCGAGGTGGTGCGAAGTCTGACTGAGAAACACGGTTTTGACGTTGCCCGACAGGTGGATCTGAGCGGCTTCGAAGCGCAGGATGCGTTTCTCGAGGGCACGGGTTCTCTGGTGCTGGATCGGGTGAATCGTTGCGCCTACGCCTGTTATTCACCACGAACCCATGAAAAGGTGTTGCAGGCATTCTGTCGCGAATTGGATTTCACCGCGGTCGGTTTTGATGCCGCCGGTGCTGACGGTACGCCGGTCTATCACACCAACGTTTTAATGTGCGTAGGCACGCGCTTTGTCGTGGTGTGTCTTGAGTCTATCGTGGCGTCGGCGCGAGAACGTGTCGAGCGGGCGCTGCGTTCTACACATGACGTGGTGCCGATTACAATGGAGCAAATGAATGCATTTGCCGGTAACATGCTGGAGCTGCAAGACGCGGACGGCCAAGCGCTCATTGTTATGTCACAGACCGCGCACGACGGGCTTGATGTCGAGCAACGCGCCAAGCTTGCGACCTACGGCAGACTGGTCGCCGTACCTATTCCGACCATAGAAACCGCCGGTGGCAGCGTACGCTGTATGCTGGCAGAAATATTTTTACCAAGAGGAGGCGCATAAATGAAACCCACTCTTGTTAGCCGCTTACGCGAGGAAAAACCCATGGCCCGTAAACCCAAGCTGCCCGCTGCCGCTCCGATTGTGATCGTCAGTATTTTTGTTGTTCTTCTGGCCGCGTCACGCTGCTACAAAACGGTGGAAGCCGGCTAC
Source organism: Gammaproteobacteria bacterium (assembly GCA_045106455.1). Classification (GTDB taxonomy): domain Bacteria; phylum Pseudomonadota; class Gammaproteobacteria; order Steroidobacterales; family JBCCMA01; genus JBCCMA01. Next base: position 32,453 of record JBGCEL010000046.1, on the reverse strand, counting down.
GTTTCTGTTGCCACATTGTTTGGCAACGTGCGCGAAGAACCGTTCTCTGAAGGGCTACATTTTCCGGTCAATCCATTCTACAAGTGGCACGACTACGATGCGCGCAAGAAAACGCATAAGGAAATTGCCAACGTGCCGTCGCAGGATCAGCTGCAGACCAAACTCGAGGTCAGCATTCAGTACCGACTGATTGGCTCCGAAACGCCGCGCATTCTCACCAACACCGGTCTCGCGCAAGATGTGGTGAACGTACATCTAATTCCCAAGCTGCGCTCGCTGGTGCGGGAACAAGGCAAGAGCATTCGTCGTGCTGAGGATTTTTTCCAGGAAGAAACTCAAGAGCGTTTGCAGATCGACTTAACGGCGGGTATGGATGAGTTTATGCGCCCGCAGGGCGTTGAGGTCGAAGACGTACTGATTCGCGATATTCAGCTGCCACCGTTTATCACCAAAGCCATTGAGGCAAAGAAAGAACGCGAACAGGAAGTCGAAAAGCAAAAGGCCGAGCTCGAACGTTTCCGCACCGAACAGCAGCAAAAAATTGCGCTGGCCGAAGCAGAACGTGTGGCGTCCGAACAGCAAGCTGAGCAGCGTCGTATTCTGGCGGATGCCCAAGCCTATGAGATTCGCAAGATTAACGAAGCTGTGGCGTCCAACCCGGCCTACATTCAGCTTCAGGCGCTGCACGCACTGGAACAAATCTCCAAAGACCCGGCCTCCAAGATGTATTTCATGGATGGCAACAGCCCTATGCCGTTGCCACTGATGCATCTTGGCGACAAGCCCTGATCCGAATGGGTTTTGCTTAAACATGAATAACGCCGTGCAGTACACGCTAAGCGCGCCGGAGCCCGCTTCGCATCGTTTTGTGGTGCGCATTGACATACCGCAGCCCGACGCGGCGGGTCAGTGCCTCACACTACCGGCATGGATTCCGGGCAGTTATCTGGTGCGTGATTTCGCGCGGCACGTGGGCAAAGTGCGAGCCAGCAGCGGCGAGCAGGTGGTGAACGTATCGAAGACCGACAAGTCTTCGTGGCGTTGCGAGCCGGTTCGCGGCCCGCTCGTGGTCGAATATGACGTGTATGCGTGGGACTTAAGCGTACGTGGCGCCCATCTTGATGCGACGCACGGCTTTTGTAACGGCGCGAATGTTTTCCTCGCGGTTAATGGGCAGGAAAACGCGCCGCTGCTTGTGCAGCTCAACGAACCGGGCAACACGCAAGGCTGGCGCGTCGCCACCACGTTGCCGCGCGACGATGTCGCGCCCTGGGGGTTTGGGTTGTACCGGGCGGCCGACTACGACGAGCTACTGGATCACCCAATCGAGATGGGCGATTTCGACGTGGTGGATTGTGAGGTGGTGGGCGTACCCCATCGTGTCGTGCTCACCGGTCGCCATCACTGCAATAGCGAGCGTCTCGCCATGGACGTGGCAAAAATTTGCGCGGAGCAGGTGGGGCTGTTCGGTGAGTTGCCCGCGATGCCGGAGTATTTGTTCCTGACGCGCGTGCTTGGTGAGGGCTATGGCGGGCTGGAACATCGCAGTTCAACCGCACTCATGTGCTCAAGAAAACAGCTCCCGGGCAGCGAACCGACAGTGAGCAAATCTTACCGTCAGTTCTTGGGGTTAGTGAGCCACGAATACTTTCACCTGTGGAACGTAAAGCGCATCAAGCCGGCGGCGTTTACGCCGTATGAATTGGCGGCTGAGTCTTACACCGAACTACTGTGGGTGTTTGAAGGCATCACCAGCTACTACGATGATCTTGCGCTGGTGCGCAGCGGCACGATTTCCTTTGCGGACTACCTTACGCTGCTGGGCGAAACGATATCCCGCGTCTTGTCTGTGCCCAGTCATCGCTGGCAGACACTGGCCGAATCGAGTTTTGACGCCTGGACCAAGTTTTATAAACCGACGCCGGATTCACCAAACTCGATTGTGAGCTACTACGCCAAGGGGGCGCTTGTTGCCCTGCTGCTGGACCTGACGCTGCGTGAGCGCACCGTCGGCAAGACGTCGCTGGATGACGTTATGCGCGCCATGTGGCAACGCTATGGTGCGACGGGTCGCGGTGTGCCCGAGGATGGCTTTGAGAACATGGCCGAATCGGTCAGCGGTCTTGATCTTGGTGATTTCTTTGAGCGCTACATCCGCACGACAGCCGAACTCGACCTTGAACGGGCGCTGAGCACGGTGGGGGTTCGTCTGCGCGATGCCACCGGAGGTCCACAGGCCATGATTGGCCTGGCGCTGAAACGTGGTTCCACCCGCATCGCAACGATCGAGCGTGACAGCCCGGCTGAGCAGGCCGGACTGGCCCCCGGGGATTTGCTCATTGCTCTGGCCGATCTGCGCGTAACGCAAAACAGTCTGAGCGAGATCCTGGCGCCGCTTGTGCCGGGCAAGCCCATTAGCGCGCACGTGTTCCGCGACGATGAGTTGTTGACGCTTGAGATTACGCCTAAAGCCGCCGCGGCGCGTGCGTTTAAGGTGACGCCCGTCGAAGACGCAACGGCCGCGCAAACGGCCGCGCGCAAGAGCTGGCTTGCATCCAATGTTGCATCAACATGACTCAGAGCCCTGTGCATGAGTAGCGCCGGTCTGACTACCTACAGCCTCACCGAAGAGCGCGTGCACGCCTGGACCCACGGCGTGGGGGCGCTGCTTAGTGTGGTCGCGTTAGTGTGGATGCTGAGCGTATCGATAACGCAATCCGATCCGTGGCGAATTGTTGCAAGCTCCGTGTACGGGGCGAGCATGGTGCTGCTGTTTTTGGCATCCACCGTTTATCACAGCGTACGTGATGTCGATCGACGCCAGTTTTACAAGCTACTGGATCATTGTGCGATCTATCTGCTGATTGCAGGCACCTATACGCCGTTTGTACTGGTGGCGATGCGCAGTGCCACGGGCTGGTGGTTGTTCGGGGCCGTTTGGACGTTGGCGCTGGCGGGCATTTTAATGAAAGTTTTTCTGGGGCCACGCTTCGCCAAACTGTCGATGGCCAGTTACTTGTTAATGGGCTGGCTGGTCGTTCTGGCGGGGCCAGAGGTGGCCGCGGCGGTGGGCGCCACGGGTATGCGCTGGCTCGTGGCTGGCGGGCTTTGCTACACCGTAGGCGCCGTGTTCTACGCCATGAAAAAAATGCCCTGGCATCATGTCATTTGGCACGTCTTTGTGCTCGCGGGCTGCACCTGCCACTTCTTAGCCGTGATGTGGCACGTGCTGCCCTAAGACGCGGCGAAAATTAGTTCGGGGGATTGTGCCGAGTTACAAACTCATCGATTTCGCGCAGCAAGCTCTGACGCGTTTCACTGCTCGACAGCCAGTGGTCCTCGCCGTCCAGCAACACCAATTCCACTGGTTTCTTGGCACGCTTTAGCGCCTTGCGCATCACCTTGCTTTGGTCGAGCGGAACCACCGTGTCTTTGCGTCCGTGCAGCAGCAACACCGGTGCTGTGAACTGTTCGGCGAAGTTGACCGGCGAATAGGACTTAAGCGCATCCTTTTCTTTTTTGCGATCGCCAACGATGTCGGCCCAATACCGTGTTACCCAATGGTTGCGGCCATAGCGGCTCGCGTCATCGTTGAGCATGCGGGGGATGTCGGACACCGGGGCGAAGGCCACGATGCAGCGATACATGTCCGGAGTAAAAGCGCCGCCGGCGAGCGCAGAGTAGCCGCCATAGGACGCGCCCATAATACAAACCCGATCCGCATCAGCGATGCCGGCATCGATGAGCGAGCGCACGCCGTCGGTCACGTCGTCCTGCATCTTTTTGCCCCACTCGCCAAAACCGGCGCGCTCATGGTCGGTGCCAAAGCCATCCGAACCGCGAAAGTTGGGTTGCAATATGGCGTAGCCGCGGGCAGCAAAGTACTGCGACCACCAGTCGAACGTCAGGCTGTCATGCGCCGACGGGCCGCCGTGAGGCATGACCAGCAGGGGCAGGTTCTTGCGCTGTTCAGCGGCGACGTTCACCGGCCAGGTGAGAACGGACGGGATTTCCAAACCGTCGCGTGCGTTGTATACCCACGGTTCGATAGCGCCGAGATCGCCGGCGCTCAGGTTCGGATAGCCGCGGCCGATGACGGTGAGTTTTACAGGGTCGCCACTGGCTCGCACCGTGTCATTGGCCCGGTCCGATCCGCTGACTGTAAACAAGTGCGTGTTCATGTCTGACGTGGAGGTGGAATAAAAGACCGAGCTGCCCTTAAACCTGTCGCTCAGCTGCTCGTACAGATCGTCAAGACGATCATCGACAAAGTCATAGGTGGGTTTGAGTCCACCGTACACCACGGCGAGGAGTTTGCGGTTGACGTCGAGCTCCACATAATCGAGATCGAGTCCGTCGCGGGAAAAAACCGGCCCGGTCACCTCGCCGGTGTCCAACGCCATACGGAATATGGCACGATTGCCATCAATTTCTTCGCTAAACAGCAGCGATTTTTCATCCGCATCAACGCCCAGCAATCCGATGGGTGGGCGGTCTGCCGTGACGGAAAAAATCTCTTTCGATTTGCCGTTCGGGTAGGCAAATACCGAATAGGTTTCGCGCCGCGTGTCCATGTCGGCGCGCGCAAGAAGCTTACCCTTGCTATCTACAAACCACTTTAGGGTCGTGTAGCGACCGGAGCCGAAGCGCCGACCGCGACCGGTATCCAAATTTACTCGATACAAATCGAGCGGGGTGTCTTTGCGGTCGCTGTAGGCGGGCATAAACACTTCGTTGGTTTGCGGATTGACACCAACGTAACGACCGAGGCCGCCCTGCGCGCTGTAGATGTCCTGCGAGCGAGCCAGAAGCAGCGTCGTTTTGTCGTCTTTTATTGAGTAGGCGTAAGCGCCGCTGAACTCAAACGTACCGGTGGTACGGCGGTGCGTAGTTTGCGATGCACGGAACAACACATAGTTGTTGGTCACAAAGCGCACGTAGTGCCCCTTGGTTTTCTCCGGCAGCTTCGCGCCCCCGACAATCGTTCTTTGTTCCGTATTAAAGACCAACAGCCGCGTAGAGTCGCCCGTGCGCTTTATAAATGCGTAGTGCTTACCGTCGGGCGATACCACCATGGAGGCAGATTCTGGCAGGCTGCCGTAATGTTCGATGAGTGGTTCGGCGGCCGTGTGATGGGCGGTAGCAAGCATTAGGCACGCGCCTAACATCACGCTGATCGTCTGGTTTTTCATAGGGGTCTTCCGTATGCGTGTTTTTTTATAGTGAACTAAAGCGTTGGGTCCGTGATCGCTCCGGTGGAGGCGCTCGAAACCAGTGCGGCGTATTTTGCGAGTACGCCGTTGGCGTGACCTGTGGGGGGCGTCCAGCGTGCGCGTCGCGCTTCCAGAGTGGTTGCGTCCACGGCCAGACTAATGGTGCGGCTGCTCGCGTCGATCGTAATTTCGTCGCCGTCTTCGATTAACGCGATCGGACCGCCGCTGGCGGCCTCAGGTGTAACGTGACCCACCACAAAACCATGACTGCCGCCGGAGAAGCGCCCGTCGGTAATTAAGGCGACTTTATCGCCCAGACCGCGACCCATGATCGCGCCCGTGGGGCTCAACATTTCGCGCATGCCCGGACCACCCTTAGGGCCTTCGTAGCGAATAACGACCACATCTCCGGCCACCACTTTGCCGCCTAAAATGGCCTCAAGCGACGCTTCTTCAGAATCGAACACGCGTGCGCTGCCAATGAAACGTTCGCCTTCTTTGCCGGAGATTTTCGCGACGGCTCCCTCGGTGGCCAAATTACCGTACAGCACCACCAGATGGCTGTCGGCTTTCAGCGGCGCAGACAACGGCGCCACGATGTCCTGGCCGGCCGGGTAGGGCGCGACCTCGGCTAAATCCTCGGCCAGCGTCCGGCCGGTCACCGTGAGACAGTCGCCGTGCAAAAGGCCAGCGTCGAGCAGTGTTTTCATGAGCGGGCGAATGCCGCCAATTTGAATCAGCTCACTCATTAAATAGCGCCCGGACGGCTTGAGATCGGCCAGCACCGGAACGCGCGCTCCGATGGTGGTGAAATCGTCGAGGTCCAGATGGACGCCTGCGGAGCGTGCCATGGCAATCAAGTGTAGAACGGCGTTGGTTGAACCGCCCAGCGTGATGACCACCGTCACGGCGTTTTCGAATGCCGCGCGCGTCATGATGTCGCGCGGGCAAATGTTGTTGTCGATCAGATTCATCAACGCCACGCCGGCGTCGTGGCAGTCGCGTGATTTGTGTTCGGACACGGCCTCTTGTGCCGAGCTGTTGGGCAGCGATAGGCCCAGTGCTTCGATGGCGCTGGCCATCGTGTTGGCCGTGTACATGCCGCCACAGGAGCCCGGTCCGGGAATGGCCGTGCGTTCCACCTCGAGCAGTTCTTCGTCGCTGACGTTGCCTGCGGCGTGTCCGCCCACTGCTTCAAACACCGACACGATGTCGCGGCGCTTGGCGCCCGGGCGAATGGTGCCGCCGTACACAAATATGGCTGGACGGTTTAGCCGTGCCAGCGCCATCACGCAGGCCGGCATGTTTTTGTCGCAACCGCCAACGGCCACGATGCCGTCAAAACCCTCGCCCGCAACCACCGTTTCAATGGAGTCGGCGATCACCTCGCGCGACACCAGTGAGTAACGCATACCGGGTGTGCCCATGGATATACCGTCCGAAACGGTAATCGTATTAAAGAGCACACTCTTGCCGCCGGCCGAATCAACGCCCGTTGCGGCGTCGCGCGCCAGAGCGTCAATGTGCATGTTGCACGGCGTGACCATAGAAAAGGTGGAGGCAATGCCGATTTGGGGTTTGTTGAAATCGGCATCTTCGAAGCCCACGGCTCGCAACATGGCGCGTCCCGGGGCCCGCGCAACACCATCCACAACCACGGACGAATGGCGGCGGCGATCTTTCTGACTCATATATTTCTCAATTTTCCGTGGTTGCGGCCTTTTTCGGCCCTGTGAACGGGGTGCTTGACATCACACCCGCATCCTGATTACATCAGAAGCATGTCACATACGCCACCAAAACGCCGTCGTCCCGCTCCTCTGCGCGCCAAAGCTGCGCGCCGCGATAACGTGTCGGTATGGGCGCCGCTTATGGGACTTCTACTTCTAGGTCTACTTCTTATCGGCTCACAGGCCGGGGGCGTGACGTAGACGTAAGTCAACATCGCAAATATTCAAAACCCCGCGCCTTGATCACCAGGTCGCGGGGTTTTTTTATGTCCGCACGAATCGTTTTTAACTAAAGAGCAACATCATGTCTGAGCACACACCCAATTCTGACCGGCTGATCATTTTTGATACCACGCTGCGCGATGGCGAACAGGCACCGGGCTGCAGCATGACGCTGAACGAAAAACTCACGGTGGGCAATGCGCTGGCGGCGCTGGGCGTGGATGTCATTGAAGCGGGGTTTCCGGCGGCGTCGCCGGGCGATTTCGAATCGGTACAGGCGCTGAGTGAAACCATCAAGGGGCCGATACTGGCCGGGTTGGCGCGTAGCAACCGCGCGGATATCGACAAAGCTTATGCGGCATTGAAAGAAGCACCGCGCAAACGACTGCACGTGTTCCTTGCCACAAGTGCCATCCATCGCGAGTACAAACTCAAAATGGCCAAGGAGCAAATACTGCGGCAGGTGGAAGAGAACGTGCGCTATGCCCGCAGCCTGTGCGAGGACGTCGAGTTTTCCCCGGAAGACGCCTCGCGAACCGAGCTGCCGTTTCTGGCCGAGGTGGTGCGCGTGGCGCTGGATGCCGGTGCGACCACCATTAACGTGCCCGATACGGTGGGCTACACCGCGCCCAGCGAGTTTTTCGATTTGTTTACGTATTTGCGTGACAACGTCGAGGGCATGGACCGGGCAATCATGAGCGTGCACTGCCACAACGATTTGGGTCTGGCGGTGGCGAACAGTTTGTCAGCGGTGCAGGCCGGAGCGCGTCAGGTGGAGTGCACGATCAACGGCATTGGCGAGCGCGCTGGTAACTGCGCGCTGGAGGAAATTGTGATGGCGGTGCGCACGCGTTCCGACATCTTTCCGTTTACCACCGGCATCGAAACCACCAAGCTTCACGCCACGAGTCGCATGGTGGAGCAGGCCACGGGTCTGCACGTGCAGCGTAACAAGGCGATTGTTGGTGCGAACGCGTTTGCGCATGAGGCCGGCATTCATCAGCACGGCATGATCGAGCACGCCTCAACGTATGAAATTATGCGCCCTCAGGACGTGGGTATTAGTCGCACGCAACTGGTTCTCGGCAAGCACAGTGGTCGTCATGCGTTCCGTCAACGTGTACAGGAACTGGGCTACGAGCTGCAGGAAGACGAAATCCAGACCGCCTTCAAGGCGTTTAAGGTGCTGGCGGACCGTAAAAAAGACATTTACGACGCGGATATCGAGGCGATTATTTTGCGCGCTGAGACCGCGACACCGGGCCCGTGGAGCGTTGAGAGCCTGAGCACCCGCTCGAGTACCGGTGAGCCTTCCAAGGCCGAGGTGCGTATCACGCATACGGATGGCCATACGGTGACCGGCAGCGGCTCAGGGCAGGGGCCGGTGGAGGCCGTTTTTGGTGCCATTGAAGACGCGCTGGACATGACCATGTTGCTGCGTCAGTTCGAAATTCGCGGGGTAACGCTCGGCGATGACGCACAAGGTGATGTGGTGCTGGCAATCGAGCATGAGGGCGGGCAATATCACGGCTCTGGACTGAGCACCGACGTGGTGGAGGCCAGCGCCAAAGCGTTAATTCAAGCTGCCAATCGCGCGTCACGTGATTCAGGTGATGCTGCTAAAAACGATACGGTCGCTTTGAAGGCCATCGACCCGGTGCCAGCGTAACGAACATTACCTGGAAGCAATGATGGCGAACAACAAGATTTGGCATAACGGCAAGCTGGTGGCATGGGAAGACGCCACCGTTCACGTGACCACCCATGCTCTGCACTATGGTTCTTCGGTTTTTGAGGGCATCCGTGCCTATCGCAAAAACGATGAGACCGTGTTCTTCCGCCTGCGCGAGCACAATCAGCGTTTGTTTGATTCGGCCAAGGTTTACCGGATCAAGATTCCGTTCACCGTGGAGCAAATCGATGCGGCCTGTCACGAAATTGTTGCCCAGAACGGCTTGACCAACGGCGCCTACCTGCGCCCGGTCGCCTATCGCGGTGCCGTGGGTTTTGGCGTCGTGGCGCCAAAAGATTCGCAAGTCGATGTGTCGATCATCGCGATGGAGTGGGGTACCTACCTGGGTCCCGAGGCGCTCGAAAACGGTGTGGACGTGTGCATCTCCAGTTGGCAGCGCGTAGCGCCCAACACCATCCCAGCAGCGGCGAAGGCCGGCGGCAACTATTTGTCCGGTCAGTTGGTGGGCATGGAAGCACAACGCCTTGGATTTGATGAAGGCATTGGTCTTGCGGTGGATGGCACGGTCAGCGAAGGCGCCGGCGAGAATTTATTTCTGATCAAAAACGGCGTGATCTACACGCCGCCTGCAAGTTCATCTATTTTGTGCGGCATTACGCGCGACACGCTTATTACGCTTGCGCGCGAGCGCGGCTATGACGTGGTGGAGCGGTCGCTGACGCGCGAATCGCTGTATCTGGCCGATGAGCTGTTCTTCACCGGCACGGCCGCCGAAGTGACACCCGTGCGTTCTGTGGATCGGCTGGACATCGGTGACGGCAAGCGCGGGCCGATTACAAAAACGCTGCAGGCCGACTTCTTCGGTTTGTTTAACGGCGAGACGAAAGACAAATGGGGCTGGCTGCAGCCGCTTGGTTAATGGTTTGAGACGGAGATCGGTTTATGGGTAAGACCCTGTTCGACAAAATTTGGCAGTCGCACTTGGTGCAACCTGAGAGTGATGCCGCGCCCGGAGTGCTCTATATCGATCTGCATCTCATTCATGAGGTCACGTCGCCGCAGGCATTTTCCGTGCTGCGTGAACGGGGGCTACGTGTGCGTCGGACCGATCGCACGTTGGCGACGCTGGACCACTCGACGCCGACGCTCGCCGCTGATCTGTATGGCGTGCTTAAGCCAGGCCCGGCTACCACGCAAATCCAGACGCTGGAGAAAAATTGCGCAGACTTTGACGTGCCGCTGTTCGATCTTAAAAGCTCGGAGCGCGGCATCGTGCACGTGATCGGGCCGGAACTCGGTGCGTCGCATCCGGGCTACACCATCGTTTGTGGTGATAGCCACACGTCAACGCACGGCGCGTTTGGCGCTCTGGCATTTGGTATTGGCACGACTGAAGTGGGGCATGTTTTGGCGACACAATGTTTGTTGCAGCGACGGCCCAAAACCATGGCAGTGAACGTGTCGGGCACGCTGGCTGAAGGTGTGTCAGCCAAAGACCTGATCCTTGCGATTGTCGGCAAGCTTGGCGTGGGCGGCGGCACCGGGCATGTGCTGGAGTATCGTGGCGAGGCCATCACGGCGCTGTCGATGGAGCAGCGCATGACAGTGTGCAACATGTCGATTGAAGCCGGTGCGCGCGCGGGGCTGATTGCGCCGGACGACACCACGTTTGATTACCTGCACGGGCGCCGTTTCAGTCCGTCCGGCGCGGCGTGGGACGAGGCGCTGATTGACTGGCGCGGTTTGCACACCGATAGCGACGCGAAGTTTGATGCGAGCATTGATATCGATGCGTCTGCGCTGACGCCGATGATTACCTTCGGCACAAATCCCGGCATGGTGATGCCCATTGACGGTGCGGTGCCTGAGGCCTCTGCCCAAGCCCTGAAGTATATGGGACTGTCTTCGGGTGAACCGATGTTGGGCAAGCCGGTCGATGTGGTGTTTGTCGGCAGCTGTACAAATTCACGCTTGAGCGATTTGCGCGACGCGGCCGCTGTCTTCCGCGGGCGCAAAGTCAAAGATGGCGTGCGCACGCTCATTGTTCCTGGTTCGCAGGATGTGAAGCGCCAGGCCGAGGCCGAAGGGTTGCACGAAGTTTTTTTGAGTGCGGGCGCAGAGTGGCGCGAGTCCGGGTGTTCGATGTGTATCGCAATGAACGGCGATTCTGTGGGCGCTGGCCAGTATTCGGTGTCCACGAGCAATCGCAACTTTGAAGGTCGGCAGGGCAGCGGCGCGCGCACGCTGCTCGCCAGTCCAATGACGGCCGCGGCGGCAGCCGTGACCGGTCAGGTGTCTGACCCGCGTCAGTTCTTGTCTTAAGTCGGGAGTAGTTAGTCATGGAACCATTTGTCACGTTGACGTCGCGTACCGTTGTCATGCCCGAAGCAGACATCGACACCGACCAAATTATTCCGGCACGTTTTCTTACCACCACGCAACGCAGCGGCTTAGGTCAGCACGCGTTCTCCGGATGGCGGTATTTGAAAGACGGCTCACCCAATCCAGACTTCATTTTGAATAAGCCCAGCGCACAAGGTGCACAAGTGTTGGTCGGCGGGAACAACTTCGGTTGTGGCTCGTCGCGTGAACACGCACCGTGGGCACTTTATGATTGCGGATTTCGCGTGGTGATCAGCACGCAAATTGCCGACATTTTTCGCTCCAACTCACAAAAGAACGGCATCGTACCGGTCATTGTCGATAGCGACATTCACGAATGGCTGTTGGCGCACCCGGATGTGGCGGTGACGGTCGATCTTGAGGCGATGGAGCTACGTCTGCCCGGGGGACGAAACGTCGCCTTTGAGCTGGATCCGTTTGCCCGTCACTGTTTGATTAACGGCATCGATCAGTTGGGCTATCTGCAACAGCAGGATGCGGCGATCACGCAATTCGAATCCGGCCGACCATGACCACGCGTATTGTGATGCTGGGCGGCGACGGCATTGGGCCGGAAGTCGCGGCCGGCGCGCGTGCGGTACTGGCTGCCGCCGCCAAGCGTTTCTCGTTTCCCATCGAGTTTGATGAAGCCCTGATTGGCGGTGCCGCCATCGATGCCACCGGTGTAGCGCTGCCACCAGCAACGCTTGCAAAGTGTCGCACGGCGGATGCCGTTTTCCTGGGCGCTGTGGGTGGTCCGAAGTGGTCCGATCCCAAAGCAGCCGAGCGCCCTGAACTGGGGCTGCTCGCACTGCGGGCTGAGCTTGGCGTGTTTGCCAATTTGCGTCCCGTTGCGCCGCTGCCCGCGATCCGTGACGCCTCGCCGATCAAGCCAGAGCGCTTGGAAGGTGTGGATCTGATGGTAGTGCGCGAGCTCACCGGCGGCATGTACTTTGGCGAGAAAATTGAATCGGATGACGCGGCACGCGATATCTGCGACTACACGCGCGACGAAGTCGTACGGGTGACTCGCGTCGCTGGCGATCTGGCGCGCAAGCGGCGTGGCAAAGTCACGTCGGTAGACAAAGCCAACGTGCTGGCGACGTCACGCTTGTGGCGCAACACCGTCTCGCAGGTCATGGCGGAGGAATATCCAGACGTCATGCTAGAGCACATTTTGGTCGATGCGGCGGCAATGTATTTGCTGCAAAAACCAGCCGATTTTGACGTGCTGCTCACCGAAAATTTGTTTGGCGATATTCTGACCGATGAGGCTTCGGTGCTGGCCGGCTCCATGGGCCTGCTGCCCTCGGCGTCCGTCGGTGAGGGCAAAGCGTCGTTGTATGAACCGATTCACGGTAGCGCTCCGGACATTGCCGGACGCGGCATTGCCAATCCCTACGGCGCCATGCTCAGTGCGGCCATGCTGTTGCGTCACGCGCTCGGCAGAGAAGAGGCGGCGGTGGCGGTTGAGCAAAGCGTAGAGTCTTGCATCGCGCAAGGTGTGCTCACGTCTGATTTAGTGCCGGACGGTGGTGCGGCAATGTCGACCGCTGAGGTGATTGATCACGTTGAGCGTGTGATCGCGAACGGCCAATGAACACGCCGCTGATGCGGGCCGCGGCACGACGCTGCAGCCTGCTCGGTACGTGGTTGCTGTGTACGCTTTTGGCCTGTACCGCGACGCCCGCCGCCAACGACACACTGCCGTCGTTGCCCACCCCAATCAGTAACAACGCCGTGGCGGCGGTGACGCTGAACGACGGCGTGCATTTGGTTAGCTTCCTGGGTCTAAAAGCCGGCAAAACCCATCAAGACGTGACCACGGCGTCGTTTCATCTGGCACCGGGTGCACAGCAGTGGGCTGCGCTACCCCCACCGCCTGGGCCGGGGCGTCTTGCGGCAACGGCGGCGACGGTCGGGCGCACCGTGTATGTTTTTGGTGGTTACACCGTGGCCGCAGACGGCGCGGAAAAATCGATCGAGACTGTGCATGCACTGGATCTCATCACCCAGCGCTACACGCAAGTGGCGGCCATGCCGGTGCCGGTGGATGACACGCTCAGCGCGGTGTACGCACAGCGCTATATCTATCTTGTGAGTGGCTGGCACGACTCGGGTAACGTCAATCTGGTGCAGGTGTACGACACGCAAGAAGATGTCTGGTTTCAGGCCACGCCGTTTCCTGGCCGCGCCGTGTTCGGGCAAGCCGGCGGTATCGCCGGCAACACACTGGTGGTCTGCGGCGGCGTTTACGTCCACTCCACAACCGGCGCGCGCGAGTTCAAAGCTGAGCAGGCGTGTCTGCGCGGTGACATTCGAGCGGCGGATCCCACCCGGATCGATTGGCGCAGTATCGCCGCCCATCCGGGTGCCGGGCGCTATCGTGCGGCGGCCACCGGGCACGACGGCACCGTTGTTTTCGCGGGTGGTAGCGACAATCCCTACAACTTCAACGGTATCGGGTACAACGATGTGCCGAGCAACGCCAGTGAGTCCGTCTACGTGTTCGACGTGTTCACCAACGCATGGCGCACCGAAGTCGCGCTGTCCGAGCCGTCGATGGATCACCGCGGGTTGCTCGCGTTGGGTAATGGTCGGTTTGCCATTGTGGGCGGCATGCGGCGTGCGCAGAGGGTGAGTTCCGGCGTATTGATCTGGTCACCGGCGCCGGAATGACCGCGCTGAATTTTTTCGCGCGCACGCTGTTTTATTCGGCGAGCGCGACCGGCCGGCTGCTGTTGGGGGCTTTGCTCATCAGTTTTTCGCCGGTGTTCGTCAAACTGACCAGCGTGTCGCCCGAGGTGTCGGCCTGGTATCGGGTAGCGATTGGTGGTGGTGTTCTGCTTTTGTGGCTGGCGGCACGCGGGCGTCTGCGCTGGCCAACCCGCGGTGCGTCCGTGGCGTTGCTGTGCGCCGGTTTTTTCTTCGCGGCAGATTTGGCGGCCTGGCATCAGAGCATTGTTTATATCGGTCCAGGGCTTGCCACATTGCTTGGGAATTTTCAGGTATTCATCATGGCGTTCGTCGGCGCTGCGTTCCTGAAAGAAGCGATGTCGCGCAGCATGTATGTGGCGATTCCACTGGCGATGCTGGGCTTGGTCATGATCGCGGGTCTGGACTGGTCCGGGCTGGCGCCGAGCACGCGCATTGGCATCCTTCTGGGTTTGGCAACCGCCGCCTTCTATAGTGGTTTCATGCTGGCGCTGCGGCGCGCGCAGATCATTACTGGCCACGGAGACACCGGTTCCAATTTGGCCGTTGCTTGTCTGCTCAGCGCGGTTCTGCTTGGCGTTTTTGTCTTTGCACGCGGTCAGACGCTGGCGATACCCACCTTGGCGGACGGACTGCTGCTGGTCAGCTACGCGCTTGTGGCGCAGGTGTTTGGCTGGCTGCTAATCACCAGCGCACTGGGGAATGTGCCAGCCAGCAGGGTTGGTTTGGTGCTTCTTTTGCAGCCGGCGCTGTCGTTTGTGTGGGATATCGTGTTTTTTGATCGATCGTTTACCGGACTTGAGCTAAGCGGCGCGTTGCTGGCTCTGGTGGCGATCTTCCTTGGATCACGTCCGGCGCGGTAAACTGGCGGGCGACATTGCGGAGGTCACCGTGCTCGAACTTGGGATCAAATTGTTTTTGTCTTACGCGCTGGGCTCGATATCCGGCTCGCTTGTGATGGGGCGGGTGTTCGGGGGCGTGGACATTCGACAGGAAGGCAGCGGCAATGCCGGCGCGACCAACGCGCTGCGCACGCACGGTGCGGCGTTTGCGTTGCCGGTCATTATTATCGACATTCTCAAAGGCGCGTTAGCCGTCATCCTCGTTGCACCGCTGGCTTTTGTCGCGTCTGATCCGCTGTTTAGTCGCGACTACGTGCGTGTGTGCTGCGGGGCAGCCGCCGTGATCGGCCATATCTGGCCCATGTGGCATGACTTTCGCGGCGGCAAAGGCGCCGGTACGTTGGTCGGCGCGTATCTGGCGCTCGCGCCGATGGTGTTTCCGGGCTTACTGGCCGTGTGGATTGTGGGAGTTGTTGGCACCGGCTACGTCGGGTTTTCAACGATGTTGGCGGGTGTGTCGGCGATTGGGTTTGCGTGGTGGTGGTATCCCGGGGCAAGCGAGTTGCTGGGTTTTGCCGCGGCCATGGCGCTTCTGGTGGTGTTTGCTCACCGCTCCAATATTTCGCGCATGGTGCTTGGCACCGAAAATCGCATGACCAAAGCCATGTTCTGGCGCCGCTCCGCATGAGTCCACTTGCGCGTCAGCTCATCGGTGCATTGCTGCGCGGTGGCGCCGTTTCGATGTCGCAAGTAGGTGTGATAGAGCGCGCCCAAATGCAGGCCGCAGCGATGGAGCTGGGCGACATGGGTATCGCGTTGTCCGTCTCCAAACAAGGCGATGTGCGACTGGCCAAAGTGGTGGACGCACTGGATGCCGACGAGCTTGCGGCGCGTTTGAGTGAAATTGAAACGCTTGAAGTAGAAACGCTGCAGATTGATTTGTGTACTGCGTCCACCAATGCCGATGCGCTGGCCGCGTCGCCGCCGTCCGCCGAACAGTGCAGCGTGCGCATGGCGGAATACCAGACGGCCGGTCAGGGTCGTCGCGGGAAGGTTTGGAGCAGTCCGTTTGCAACGGGCTTGTGTATCAGTCTGGCGTTGCGCATGTCAGCCGATGCTGATCTCGGGCGTTTGCCGCTGGCGTTTGGGGTTGGTTTGCGGCGTGCCCTCATGCAACTGGGGCTGGCGCGCTGTCAAATAAAATGGCCCAACGATTTGATTGCGGACGGGCGCAAACTCGGCGGTCTGCTGCTCAATGCGCGCCAACTTAACTCTGGCGATACGCTGGTCGTCGCGGGTCTTGGACTCAATGTCTATCGAGCGCCGCCGCGCGCCAACGCACAGGCATTGATTCCTACGGCACTGGCCCACTGGCTGGGAGATCAAATGCCCGATCGCACCACGATTGCCGCGGCACTGATCAACGCGATGCGCGAGACGGCAGACACCTACGGCCGCTCGGGATTTGCCGCGTTCGCGGCCGACTGGCCGCAGGCGGACTATTTGCACAATCGGGAGATTGAGGTTGTGGACGAATCGACGGTGTCCACAGGCGTGGCCCGTGGCATTGATGATCAGGGGCGCCTGCTGATGGAAACGTACGACGGCGTGGTGTCGCTGAGCGGTGGCGATGTCAGCGTACGTCCGGTGCGTCCGGCATGAGTCGTCGCCTGCTCGTGGATGCTGGCAATACGCGCCTCAAATGGCTTTGGCAGGATGACACCGCAGAGGTGTCACGCGGTGTGACACGCTACGAAGACCATGACGACTGGACCACCACGCTGCCTGCGGTTCGCGCCGGGTCGGTGTGGGTTGGGAGTGTGGCCGGCGAGAAAGTCGATACGTCGTTGAAGGCTTGGGCATCGCGCCATGACCTGCCAGCGCCGGAGTTTATTCGCGTTGAGCGTGAGGCATTGGGGTTGCGCGTTGGCTACCGTACGCTGTCGCGATTGGGGGTTGATCGCTATCTGGCGATGCTCGGCGCACGGGCGGTGCAGGAGGGCGCGGTGTGCGTGGTCGATATCGGAACGGCGATGACGCTGGACGCGGTGGATGATTGCGGTATGCATAAAGGTGGCCTGATCGCGCCCGGGCCACAGACGATGATGCGCGCGTTGCTGGCGGGTACGGCCAACATTATGGATGTGAGTGAGCGGCCGCCCGCACAACCGTTTGCACTCGATACGGCGGAGGCCGTAACGGGTGGTGCCTGCCATGCCGCGGCGGCGCTGGTGGACCGATTTGTGCGAGCAACCTCGTCGTTGCTCGATGCGCCTGTTACTCTGTTACTCACAGGAGGCGGCTGCGAACGGGTGCAGCCACTGCTGGAGTCGTCGGGCAAGCATATGCCTGATCTGGTGTTCGACGGATTGGCGGCGCTCGCTAGTCGGCGGCGTAAACGTCACGCATAAATTAAGGGGACTGAACACGTCGTGAAGATGGTGTTGCTGTTTTTGATTCTCGTCAACGTGGTTTTTTTCGCGTGGTCGCGCTGGGTTGATGTTGCGCCGGGTGGGGTGGCCGTGGTCACACCGGAGCCGCAGGCCGAGGCGCTGGTGTTGTACTCGGAGAAATTTCCGGCGGATGCACAAACTAGCACGGAGCCGGACGTCGTGGCGGTGGTGGATGAAGCGATTGTGACGACAACGACGGCGCCCGAACCAGAGGCCATCAAGGCTACGCCGGTCGTTGACGCCCAGCCGGTGGCGCAGCGTCCAAGTGTTGCGCCGGCGCCTGAACCCGACGCAGCGGTTGCCGCAAGTCAGGAGACAGCCGCGCGCGACGCCGTGCAGGCAGCGACAACGCCGCCGGCCGAGACCCCGACCCTCGCGCTGCTCAACGACCGCGGCCCACCCACCACTCGTTGCATGACCATTGGCCCGTTTCGGGAGCTAAAGGTTGCCGGTGCGGTGGCCTCCACGCTGCGCTCGACGGGTCTGGAACCCGAGGCGCGTGAGGAAGAGGCAAGCGTCTGGGTGGGACACTGGGTGCATCTGCCGCCGGCCGGCTCGCGTGCTGCGGCCGTCGAAGTGGTCGAAAAATTGCGCACTGACGGTGTGAGCGACATCTATATCGAGTCGTCGGGTGCCATGCGTCACGCGATTTCGCTGGGCCTGTTTTCGGATGTTTCACGGGCCGAAACTCGTGCCGGCAAGATTCGTCAGCTGGGTGTGCGTCCACAAATCCGTGATCGTTACCGCGACGGCACGCAGCACTGGGTGGATATCGAACTGGCGCCGGGCCAACAGCTGGATGCGACACGATTTGCCGATCTCCCCGACGACAACGCTTCGCTGACTGAGCGTCCGTGCGATTCGGCCGCGGATAGCGCGGCCTGACTTCCACCGCCACGCCGGCTCGATTACACTACGCGCCTTAAGCCGGAGTAGCTCAATTGGTAGAGCAGCGCTCTTGTAAAGCGAAGGTTGGGGGTTCAATTCCTCTCTCCGGCACCAACTTTTTGAGACACTCGATGTGACTACCCTCGGCAGCGCCTTGCGCCCCTCGGCCACCAAACTCCTTCTGCTGGGTTCCGGTGAGTTAGGCAAAGAAGTCGCCATCGAGGCGCAGCGTCTGGGTATCGAGGTGATCGCGGCAGATCGCTACGCCAATGCGCCGGCCATGCAGGTGGCACACCGCAGCGCGGTGCTGGACATGCTCGATCCGGTCGAGCTGCGCGCCCTCATAAAACGCGAACAGCCGGACTTCGTTGTGCCGGAGATTGAAGCCATTGCAACGCCTCAGCTCATCGAACTGGAAAAAGAAGGCGCACTGATCGTACCGACGGCGCGAGCCGCCAGGCTCACCATGGATCGCGAAGGCATCCGCCGCCTGGCCGCCGAAGAATTGTCGTTGCCGACCTCTCCATTTGCGTTTGCGGATACCGAGGCGGAGTACCGCAGCGCCGTGGAATCCATCGGCATGCCGTGCGTGGTCAAACCGGTCATGAGTTCTTCGGGTAAAGGTCAAAGCACCGTGCACGGACCCGACGACGTCGACACGGCGTGGCGCTATGCCCAAGAGGGCGGACGCAGCGGCCAGGGCCGGGTCATTGTTGAGGGCTTCGTGCCGTTTGACTATGAAATTACGCTCCTCACCGTTCGCCATCGCGACGGCACGTTCTTTTGTGACCCCATCGGTCACGTACAAAAAGACGGCGACTATCGTGAATCTTGGCAGCCGCATCCCATGAGCGATCTGGCGTTGGAACGGGCGATGGGCATTGCCCGAGCGGTCACCGATGCACTGGGTGGGCGGGGTTTGTTTGGTGTCGAGCTTTTCGTACAGGGCGACCGAGTGCTGTTTAGCGAAGTGTCGCCGCGTCCGCACGACACCGGTTTGGTGACGCTTATTTCACAGGACCTGTCGCAATTCGCGCTGCATGTACGCGCGATTGTGGGTGTGCCGGTGCCGGCCGTGCGCCGCTACGGATACGCTGCGTCGTGCGTTGTTTTAGGTGAGGGCACCTCCAGCGATGTGCAGTTTTCCGGTGTGGCGGATGCGCTGAATGAGCCCGATACCGCGCTGCGATTGTTTGGCAAACCACAAATTCGCGGGCGCCGCCGACTCGGTGTCGGCCTTGCACTTGGCGAGAGCATTGATGACGCACGTGCGCGCGCGCGCGGCGTGGTGCAAAAAATAGATATTCAGTTTTAAGTTAAGTCGCCGCGCCTCAAGTTGCGCGCCGTCCCGCGCGCGTGCACTCTGGTGCTCAGAGTATGAGCAAACAAGAAGCACTGACAAACGCCCAGCTCCTCGATCTCGTTGAACAAGCGCTCACGCTGCCGCAGGCACAACGGTACGCCTGGCTCAAGGCCAACAGCAAACCCGAGGTATTGGCAGACGCGCGTCGTCTTTTGGATTTGGCCTCGTCGGCCACGGGCCAGACCTGGTCGAGCCCGGCCGAATTGCCGTCGCCCGGCGCACTTGAGGGGCGCCAGATTGGACCGTTCAAAATTGACCGGCTTGTGGGCGAGGGTGGCATGGGCCAGGTCTTTCTGGCCACGCGTAACGACGGTCAGTTCGAACAAACCGTGGCGATCAAACTGGTCCGCGTGGCCGGTATGCACACGGCGATCAGCGCGCAGTTTGAAATTGAACGGCAAATTCTGGCCAACCTCCAGCACCCCAACATCGCGGCATTGCTTGACGGCGGCACGACCCCGGACGGTCTTCACTATGTGGTGATGGAGTACGTTGACGGCGCTTCATTGGGTGACTATCTGCGCGAGCATTCGCCACGACTGGATGAAACACTGCAGCTTTTTGTAAAAATATGCAGGGCCGTCGAGAGCGCGCATCGAGCACTGGTTATTCATCGGGACATCAAACCCGGCAATATTCTTGTCACCGCCGACGGCGAGCCCAAGCTGCTGGATTTCGGTATTGCCAAAGTGCTGCCGGCGGGACAGACCGCGACCGACTCCAAACAAACCATTTTGGGTGCGTTGACGCCAGCCTATGCAAGCCCCGAGCAAATTCGCGGCGAGGCGCTGACCACCGCCTGCGATGTCTATGCGCTGGGCGTGGTCTTGTACGAAGCACTGGTTGGCGCACGACCCCACGACACCAGCAACCTGACGCCGGCGCAAACCGAACGAACGCTCAGCGAAACGTTGCCGCAGCCGCCAAGCCAACGGGCGGCGCGCAATAGCGCGGCGTTGCGCGGCGATGTGGATGCGATACTACTCAAAGCGCTGGCACCGGAAACCCAGCGTCGCTACGGTACGGCCGGCGCGCTGGCCGATGATCTTGAGCGTTACTTGTCTGGTCAGCCGGTGACCGCGCAGGCCGATTCCGGCTGGTATCGACTGCGTAAGTTAGTTTCCCGAAATCGTATTGCGAGCGCGGCACTCGGCTTCACGACGTTGGCGATTGTTGCGGGATTGATCGTGTCGTTGTGGCAGGCCGGCGTGGCCCGCGAGCAGCGTTCGCTGGCCGTGGCACAGCTTGATCGCGCTGAGGCCGTCAGTGAGTTTCTTGGTGACATTTTATTGTCGCCCAGCGCCAATTGGGATTCGGCGTTGCAGACCGGGGCGAATGCCACGATTAGCGACGTTCTGGACGTGGCCGAACGCAAGCTCGATAGCGATCTTTTGGATCAGCCAGCCACTCGGGTCGAGTTGCTTAATTTGATTAGCGAGGCACGTCTTTGGATGGAGCAGCCCGCGCGGGCCGTGCAGACGTCGCGGGCGTCGGTGGCCATTGCCGCCGAGGCGTTGACGCCGAATGCACCGCAACGCGCCGTGGCGCACTACCGGCTGGGTTCAGCGTTGGTTGAGGCGTTGCAACTTGAAGAGGGTATTGCGGAATTCGAAGCGTCGATGCAGGTCTCGCGCAATAACGGCACGGTCGGCGATTTAGCTTGGCTGTACGTTCTGCATGATCGTGCGCACGCGCATTCAGAACTGGGTCAGCACGATGTATCACTCGGTTTGCAGGAAGAAGCGTTGGCCGGCATGCACGCGCTGTTTGGCGATGAGGTGTTACCAACCTGGCCGATTGCCTACAACAATTTGGCGATGTATCAATTTCTGGAAGGCGATTTGGAGGCCGCGCAGAAGAGCTATGCACGTGCACTGCTAGGCTATGAAGCATTTCCGGAACAGAATCTGCTGACCGGCGTTACCTCACTTAATAACCTGGGATTGTTGCTGAGCCTGAGCGGACAGATGGATGCGTCTGCAGCCGCACACGAGCGGGCGTTGTCCCTGGTTTCGCCGTTGGTGGAAAAAGGCGTTGGCGATGAGACCTACGCCCTGATTGTGGTCGGGCTGGCCGCGCCGTATGCGGCGCTTGGTAAGGCAGATCAAGCCGTCGCGCTGCTCGAAGAAGTTCGCGCGGCGATTGGCGACGCGCGGCTTGAGGCGTATCCCGATGTCTGGAGTTACTATCTTGCTCGGGCGCAGTGCGCCGTCGCGCTGGGTGACTTTGAGGCAGCAGCGGGTTGGGCGGACCGTGCCAAATCGGGTGCCACCGAATCGACCAATACGCGCGCGGTACCGCAGCATGCGTTCACCGCCGCGCTGGCCCACGCGGGCGCGGGGCATCCTAATCGGGCGCGCGAGGAGGCAGCTGTGAGTCTGGCCGCCTTTGAGGCGTGGCTGGGGGGGGATCATCCGGTCTTGAGTCGCGCGCGGTCGGAACTTGCACAGGCCATGACAACGCCCTAGTGCATTAGCTTGTGGCCACAGAGTGTGGACCAGAAAGCCGCACCTTGTGCCGCCGCGGTTTCGCTATACTCGCGCCCATGAACACATGGACTATTCGTTTTGTGCTGCTAGCACTGTGGATTGCGCCGATGGGCGTAGCCGCGGCCGAGCCGTCGTTTGAGTTGCAATACCGTCTCGATCTGACGCAAGCGCCAGAGCCGGCACGCGTGTCGCTGAGTGTCGAGCAGGATAGCGCGGCTTTGCGCTCGATCAGTTTCGATGCCGACAACCCGGCGTTTTTAGACTTCGAATCCGACAGCGGTCTTGAACGCGACGGGGACCGTTTCGTCTGGAACGTGCCAGCACGCGGCGGCAAGCTTACGTGGCGTGCACCGATTACCCACGTGCGCAGCGGAGATGCCATTGATGCCAAGCTTGGAAAGCGCTGGGCGCTGTTTCGGGGTGAGGACGCGTTTATGTCCGTGTCCAGCCGCGTGGCCAAAGGTGCGCACTCAACGGCGTCAATGGAGGTCGAGCTGCCGGACAACTGGAGTTTCGTTGCGCCGTTAAAAAATGAGAACGGCGGTTACGTCATTGACGATCCCAGGCGCCGTTTCGACCGGCCTACCGGCTGGATGATTGCCGGCGAAATTGGCGTGCGCATTGATCGCATTGCCGGTGTTCGCGCGTCGGTGGCGGCGCCCAAGGGTCAGAGCATACGACGCCAGGACATTCTCGCACTGCTCAACTGGACGCTGCCCGATCTGGTTCGATTGCTGCCAAGCTATCCGGCGGAAGTGTTGATCGTGTCTGCCGAAGATCCGTTTTGGCGCGGCGGCCTGTCGGGACCGGCCTCGCTGTATCTGCATGCTCAAAGGCCGCTGATCAGCGAGAACGGCACCAGCACGCTGGTCCACGAATTGTTTCACGTGGGATTTCGTCGTTCGGGCGGCGAACTCGATGACTGGATCGTTGAGGGTTTGGCTGAATATTACAGCGTGGCGTTGCTGCGTCAGTCCGGCACGATGACCGCCAGTCGCTACAGCAAGACCATGCGTAGTCTGGAGCGTTGGGCGAAAAAGGCGGACGGTTTGCGAGGTGCGAAGTCCAAAGGCGCGACGACGGCCAAAGCCGTTCTGCTGTTTGCTGCGTTGGACGCCGAACTGCGACGCGAGAGCGAAGCGTCACTGGATGATGTGGTGCGTCGGCTTGCGGGTCCCGTCGAGCCGGTAAGTTTTGACGAACTTAAAAAGGTTACAGCTCAATTGCTGGGTGCACCCTCAGAGGTGTTGGCCGACGTCGAGTAGCGCTTAACGCTGTCGACGGCGTAGTTCTTCACGCACCTGATCCAGCGTCAAGCCTTTGGCGTTGAGCAGTACCAGTAGATGAAACAGCAGGTCGGCGGACTCCGAAATGGTTTCCTCGTCGGTGCCGGTGGTGGCGGCAAGCGCCGTTTCCACGCCTTCCTCCCCCACTTTCTGTGCCACACGCGGCAGGCCTCGTTGTACCAGACTTGAGACATAGCTGGCCTCATCCTCACCATCTATGCGTGAGCGTATGGTGTGCTCTAAATTGCTCAGCACATCGCCCGCCGGGGCGGGTTCATCAAAACACGCGACCGTGTTGCGATGACACGTTGGGCCGGCCGGATTGGCGAGCACCAGCAACGTGTCATGATCACAGTCCGGATACAGGGCGACCAGCGCAAGCGTGTTGCCCGACGTCTCACCTTTGGTCCACAGCGTTTGACGACTGCGAGAATAAAAAGTGACGCGGTTTGAAGCGATCGTTTTTTCCACGGCCTCCCGATTCATGAACCCAAGCATCAATACCTGGCGCGTCGTCGCATCCTGCACGATGGCCGGAATCAGTGGCGATTTTTCAAAGTCGAGTTGGTCAATCACAGTCTTACGCTCACGCCATGTTGTTGAATGTGGGTTTTGACATCGCCAATGGTCAGTTGTCCGCTGTGAAACACCGTCGCGGCAAGCGCGCCGTCAACGTCGGCTTTTAGAAATACATCAGAGAAGTGCTGCAGTTGCCCGGCGCCGCCAGAGGCGATCAACGGCACGTTTGTTTCGCGCCGTGCGAGCTGCAGCTGTTGAATGTCATAGCCGCGGCGTACTCCGTCACTGCCCATGCAGTTGAGAACAATTTCTCCAGCGCCGCGATCAATCGCTTCGCGCAGCCACTCGAACGTGTGCCGCCCCGCTGAGCCTGCGGTTTGTGTGCTGCCGGTCATCTTGTATACCTCGTATTGATCACCACGCAGTACGCTGTCTACCCCCACCACCACGCACTGACTCCCGAACCGTGCGGCCAGTTGGTTAATCAAGACCGGCTCCTGCAGGGCGGGGCTGTTGATCGATATTTTGTCGGCGCCCGCGGCCAGTACTTGTTCAGCCTGTGCGACGCTGCGAATGCCACCGGCCACGCAAAACGGAATATCGATCGCCGCACAAACGCGTTCCACCCAGTCGGTGTCGACGGTGCGGGCTTCCGGGCTTGCCGTGATGTCGTAAAACACGAGCTCGTCGACACCCTCGCGGGCATAGCGCGTGGCGAGCTCGACAATGTCGCCCATGTCGCGATGGTCGCGGAACTGAACACCCTTCACGACGCGTCCGTCGCGTACGTCCAGGCAGGCGATAATGCGTCGCGCTAACATGTGTCCGGCCCGGTCAGAGCAAGCGTGCCCTCAAGCAGAGCGCGGCCGCTAATCGCAAACGGGACGCGACGTTTTCCAAGATCTGCAATATCCTGGCGATCGCGCACGCCGCCCGATGCCTGCAGCTGCAGGGTTGGATGGCGCGTCATGATTTGTTCGTACAGCTCGACGCTCGGCCCGCTTTGCATGCCGTCGCGGGAGATATCCGTGCACAGCACGTGACGCAGGCCGAGCGCCGTATAGTCTTCAAGTGCCTGCCACAGCGTTACGTCCGTGGCCGTTTGCCAGCCGTGCACGTGAATGACCGGCATTGCGGCGCTGTGCACGTCAAGCGCAAGCACCACGGCGTCGGGACCAAAGTCGCTTAGCCACTGCCGTACCAGCTCCGGCTGCTTAACCGCCAGACTGCCCACCACAACGCGCGATACGCCTCCGTCCAGAAGCGCACGCACCTGATCGGTGGTACGCAGACCGCCACCTACCTGCAAGGTCATGGTCAGGTTCTGTGCCAGCGTTTGGATGAGCGCCGTGTTGTCTAACCCTTTGCCCTCGGCTGCGTCCAGATCCACCAGATGCAAATAGCGCGCTCCTTGGTCCTGATAGTGGCGTGCAAGTTCGAGCGGGTTGTCGCCATACACTTTCGCGCTGTCAAAGCGACCCTGCTCGAGGCGCACATAATTGCCGCTGCGAAAATCGAGCGCCGGAATAATGTGGGTATTCATAACGACAAAAACGCCTTCAGCCAGGCTTCGCCGGCTTTCGATGAGCGCTCCGGGTGAAACTGCACGCCATAGAAATTGTCCCGTCGGGCGGCGGCACTGAATTCAAGACCGTGGGTGCAGATTGCCAGTGTTTGATCCGTTACCGGGGCGCTGTAGCTGTGCACGAAATAGACGTAAGCGTCACGTTGTTCGCTAAGTTGGGCAGTCAACGGTGAGGTGTCGTGCACCTGCAGCTGGTTCCACCCACAGTGGGGCACGCGTTGGGCGGCGCCGGGCACCATGCGACTCACGCGGCCGCTAAATATGCCGAGCGTGTCGTGACCGGCTTCGTCGCAGTGTTCGAACATCAACTGCATACCAACGCAAATGCCGAGTACCGGTTGCGTCAAACTACGGATGGTGTCGAGCAAATCGAATTCCTCCAGGCGTGACCAAGAGTCGGCGACGTTGCCCACGCCGGGTAAAATAACGTGACTGGCGTTTTCGAGCACGGCGCGCTCGTGGGTAAGTTCGAAATCGGCGCCACAGCGGGCGAGGGCGCCGCGCACCGACGCAAAGTTTGCACCACTGTCCACCACCGCCACGCGACTCACAGCACGCCCTTCGTGCTGGGCAAGCGATTGCCAAAGCGCGCCAATGCCTGGCGCAGCGCGCGGCCGGTGGCTTTGAACGCACCCTCGACCATGTGGTGATCATTCTCACCGGTCACGTCCACGTGCAGCGTCAATCTGGCGGCGGTCGCCAGTGATGCGAAGAAGTGACGCACCATTTCATTCGGCAGACCGCCCACGCTGTCACGCTGCAACGGGGCGTTGAACGAACAAAACGCGCGACCGCTCAAATCGATCGTGGCGCTGGCACGTGCTTCGTCCATGGCCACCACAAAACCGTAGCGACCGAGTCCGCGTTTATCTGCCGTTACGCGTGCCAGCGCCTCACCCAGCGCCAGCGCACAGTCCTCTACCGTATGGTGTTCATCGATATGCAGATCGCCGCGACACGACAGCGCAAGCGCGAAGCCACCATGACGTGCCAGCTGCTCCAGCATGTGGTCGAAAAAACCAATGCCGCTGTCGATCTGACTGGGCGTTGCATCGTTTAGCGACACGCGCACGCGAATGTCTGTTTCTTTGGTCTTGCGCACAACGGTGGCGATATTCTCAGGCGCGGTGATTTCGTCCACAATGTGAGGCCAGTCCGGTGCGTCGTTCGCGCCGATGCGCAGGCCGCGCACGCCCAGGTTCGCGGCCAGCTGCAGATCGGTATCGCGGTCACCAATCACCACGCTCTTGGCACGCGACCAGCTGTCGTCGGCAAGGTATTCACGCAACAACCCGACCGCCGGTTTGCGGCAGTCGCAGCCGGCGTCCGGTAGATGCGGACAAATGAGTTCGGCCGCGAAGCGTATGCCCTCGGAGGCCAGGATGCTGTGCATCAGCTTGTGCGGGCCATCGAAATCTTCTTGCGGGAAAGCGGCGGTGCCAAGACCGTCCTGATTGCTCACGAGCACCAACTCGTATCCGCGCTGGAGCAAGGTTCTTAGTCCGCTGATGGCGCCGGGCACGAAGGCCAGTTTGTCATAGCGATCGATCTGAAAGTCTTCAGGTTCTTCGATGATCGTGCCGTCGCGATCGACAAAGGCAATAAGGCGCGGGCTCATGTGACGAATGCCTCCAGTGTCTTTAGGAGTTTGTTGTTCTGTTCCACTGTGCCCATCGTGATGCGTACAAAAGGCGACTCGACGCCCTGAATCAAACGCACCAGCAGACCGCGTGCGCGGCAGTGGTCGACAAGCGCTGCCGGTGTGGTAGTGCGCGTTAGAAGAAAGTTCGCTTCGCTTGGCCAAACCTGTTTGATGCACGGTAGATCGCCGAGGCAGTGCCGCATTCTCTGTCGTTCGCTGACCAGTAATTGCCATTGCCCCAGTAACGTCGCGCGCTGAGACGGCTCCGTGACACGCAGCGCATCGTCGACGCAGGCCGACGGCAGCGGGAACGGGGTCAGCAAGCGATCCAGTGCGTCGATAATGGCAGCGTCGCCGAGCACGGCGCCGATGCGAGCGGATGCAAGTCCATAGGCCTTCGACAGCGTACGCAAGACAATTAGATTGTCGAAATCGCCGATCAAGGTCGCCGCCGCCGGCGTCGCGCTGAATTCGCCATACGCCTCGTCGACCACCACCAACGCTTGATTGGCGAGACGGCGGCAGGCCAAAGCGATGTCTTCAAGCCCGACGCTGGCGCCACTGGGGTTATTGGGTGAACACACAAACACGATCTTGGTGCTGGCCGTTGCCGCAGCAACATAGCGCTCCATATTGAGTGCGAAATCCTCGTGGCCGTGCAGTGGAAACTCGAGACTCTCGCAGCCCTGGAGTCTTGCCAGTGCACCGTACATGCCAAATCCCGGCGTGGTGCAAACAATATTGTCGCTGCCGGCCGTGCAAAAGGTGCGGATCAAAAGATCGATGCCGTCATCGCTGCCGCGCGTCACCAGCAGTTGCGCGGGCTCAACGCGATAGAGGCCAGCCAACCTGTTGGTCAGCTCGCTATGACGGCCAAGCGGGTAGCGATGTTGGCCACGAGCGGTCGTGTCACAAGCGGCGCGAAACGGCGATTCATTGGCGTGCAGGCGAATAAACGCATCGTCACCGTCACCGGCGGTATACAGCGTAAAGTCACGCAGGTCGGCGCGCATTCGCGAGAGCATGCTCATGCGCTGTCCTGCTGTTGTGCGCGCAGGGTTTGGCGTACGGTAACGGCGGCTTCATGGGCATCGAGTCCCTCGAGTCGTGCCAATCGGCGTGCCGTATCCGCCAGATCATCGAAGCCGCGCGCGCTCAGGCGCTGCACGGTAATGAACTTACAGAAGTCTTTGAGCGAAACGCCGCTGTACGCGCGCGCAAAGCCGTAGGTGGGCAGCACGTGGTTGGTGCCACTGCAGTAGTCGCCGAACGTCTCGGCCGCCCATGGGCCAACGAAAATAGACCCGGCATTGGTGACGCGTTCGCTAAGCTCATCGGCGTTCCGGGTATTTAAAATCAGATGTTCGGGCGCGTAATCATTGCTGGCCGCTAAAGCCTCATCCAGCGTTGCAAAGACAATCGTGCGCGAGTGTTCGAGTGCCGCTTCGATGGTGTCGCGCCGACTGCGCTGCTGCAGTTGGATCTGAATGGCTCGGGCGACATGCTGCGCAAGTGTTGCGCTGTCGGTGAACAACAGAACTTGCGAATCCGGGCCGTGTTCAGCCTGTGCGAGCAGGTCGGCGGCAACCACGTCCGGGTCTGCACGGTCGTCTGCCATGACGAGCACCTCCGACGGCCCTGCGGGCATGTCGCAGGCGGCTCCGTCAGGGTCCTGGGCGGCGAGCATTTTGGCCGCCGTTACAAACGCGTTGCCGGGGCCGAATATTTTGTCGACCTTGGGGAGCGATGGTGTGCCGTAGGCCATGGCGGCGATGGCCTGTGCACCGCCAACCGAATACACCTCCGTCACACCGCACAGTCGAGCGGCCGCCAGCACCACGCTCGCGATGTGGCCATCACTTTGCGGCGGTGAGCATACGACGATGCGCGGACAATCGCTCAACATAGCGGGCGTTGCGAGCATCAAAAGAGCGGAGGGCAGCGGCGCGCTACCGCCGGGTACGTAGAGTCCGACAGCGTCGATAGGGCGGCGCACCTGACGACACGACACGCCGGTTTGTACCTCGACCCATGGACTCTCCTGCTTTTGCGTGGCATGGAATCGTTCGATGTTGGCGCGAGCGTGTTCGAGCGCGCGCTGATCATCGGCATCCAGAGTCTGCCATGCGGTTTCGAGTTCGTCAGCGGGCACGCGCAGGGCCGTTATTTTCACACCATCGAATTTTTGGGTTAATGCAGACAGCGCGGCGTCGCCATCGACGCGCACCTGATCAATGATCGATTGCGTGGCTTCGACCAATTCGGTCGCGCGGGAGCTGGCGGGTCGCTTGAGCAATTGTGCTCGCGCCGCACGGTCCAGATCTGCCCAAACGTGTGTGTTCAGTGCGGCGCTCACGGCAGCATTTTCTCCACGGGCAGCACCAGAACCGAACTGGCACCGGCGGCTTTCAGGTTCTCCAGCGTTTCCCAGAAAACGTTTTCCCGGCACACGGCGTGCAGCGCGACTTTGTCGTCCGCACCGTTGAGCGGTAGCACGGTGGGCGTCTCGCTACCGGGCAACAGGGCCGTAATTTCGGCCAGTGCGCTGCGCGGTGCGTGTAGCATGATGTATTTGCTTTCGTCGACCTGCATGACGCCGTCCAGACGTTGCAGCAGTCGTGTCATCCAGTCGCGGCAGGTGGCATCCGGATGCGCCGTAGGCGCTCGAACCAGCCACGCTTCGCTTTGCATCAGACACAGCACTTCGGACAAACCGTTTGCCAGCAGCGTGCCGCCGGACGACACGAGGTCGCAAATTAAATCGGCGCTACCGAGTCGTGGCGCCAGTTCTACCGCACCGGATAACTCGACAATCTTGGCGTCAGCACCCACCTCATCAAGATAGCGCTGCAAGATTTGCGGATAGCTGGTGGCGATACGCTTGCCGTTGAGATCGTTGACCGAACCGTGACGTGCATCGCGTGGCGTAGCCAGCGATAAACGGCAGTGCCCGTATTTCAACGGACGGACATCGATCGCACAGGGCTTGCCAGCGCGAATCAGCGGCTGATTTTTTTCCTGCAGAACGTTCTGTCCGACCACCCCTAAATCACACACCGATTCGGCCACAAGCGAGGGAATGTCGTCATCACGCACGAGCAGTAGATCGACCGGCATGTTCTCGCCGAAGCACACCAGGTCGTCGCGTCCACGGCTATAGCGGTAACCACAACGGTCGAGTAGCGCAAGGGTATTGTCGGTGAGGCGCCCGGATTTTTGGATCGCGATGCGAACGCGATCGGGTACCGCCTTACGCGTCGTGGCGATTGAGACGTCGTAAGACACGTTCATATCCTCCATTTCCATCGGTTAAGAATCGGGCAACGCGCCCGATAGTGGTGACGCTGACGCCGGTGTCATCGTGAATACTTCGATACGGCTCGCCGCGGGACAGCGGCTCAACCACCGCCCAGCGATCCACAAACGCCTGCATCTCAGCCGGCGTGCAGAGGTCTTTAAAAAAGGCCCGGCATTCGTCTACTGAGCGCAATGTCAAAATGGCGGCGAACAGCGCGTTCTCGGCTTCGGCGCGTTGTTCCGGATCGGTATCGATTCGCGGTTTCATCAGGGTCTCCAGATTTAGATGTCGTAGTGTAATAGCGTATTATTACATTAGCAAGCCGTCATTTTGTGGAGCAGTCGCGTTGTGCGGGCGCTAGAATCGGGCCATGGCAAAGATCATCTATGGCGTGTCGGGCGAGGGCTCGGGTCACTCTTCGCGTGCACGGGAAATGCTGGGCAGTCTGATCACGGCCGGGCATGAGGTTTTGGTGGTGTCCTACGATCGGGGAGCCCGCAATCTCAAAGACGACTTTCACGTGTTAGAGATCACGGGGCTGCACATAGTGAGTCGCGACAATAAGGTCTCGGTGGCGGCGACGGCCAAACACAATGCGCGGGCTTTCGGCAAACTGCGCGCGTCATGGGCGGCGGTCGGGCAAGCGATGGATGAGTTTGCCCCATCGCTTGTGATCACCGATTTTGAGCCGATGACGGCCTATGCTGCGCGCCGGCGTGGATTGCCGCTGGTCACCATCGACAATCAGCATCGAATGCGCTTCATGTCGTATCCGCCGGTACCCGGGGCGCGCTGGGATAGTTTTATTACCCGCAGCATTATTCGTTTGATGGTGCCCACGCCGGCGTTTAGTTTGGTGACGACCTTCTATTTTGGGGCGACCACCGATCCTCGTGCGGAGCTTTTTTCGCCGATTTTGCGCGACCGTGTGCGGGCATTGAAACCCGAGCTGCAGGAGCACGTGCTGGTGTACGCCACTCAGGGTTTTGATTCGCTGCTTGATGTCCTGCGCCAATTCCCGGATCAGCCCTTTCGGGTGTATGGCTACGACCGCGATGATCCTGAGGGCAATATCGTGTTCCGGCCGTTCAGCGTTGAGGGGTTTCTGGACGATCTGCGTGCGGCCAGCGGCGTGGTGGCCACGGCCGGGTTTACGCTCATGACCGAGGCGCTACATCTTCGTAAGCCATTGTTTGCACTGCCGATGCAGGGGCAATTCGAGCAAATGCTCAATGGCCATTTGCTGGAAAATCTGGGCTATGGCTGCCAGGCCAGCGAGGTAAGTGTCGAGGGGCTGGGGCGATTTTTGGGGCAGCGGCAGGCGTATCGGCAGGCGTTGACGGCGTATCCCGACGATGCGGGTGACGCCATCAAGGACCGTCTCGAGGCCATTATTGGTCAAATCGGATGACACATTATATATAGCGCTCTGCCGACGCCCGACCGGGCAGCTGAAAATGCGTCGGCAAATCGATGATATCGCCTACCCAAATTCAATAGCTTCGGCGTGTTGACACACTGCGGCACTATGAGCACAATAGCCGGCTTACGTCCGCGGAGGGGTACTCAAGCGGTCAACGAGGGCAGACTGTAAATCTGCTGGCTATGCCTACGCAGGTTCGAATCCTGCCCCCTCCACCAGCGGTCCTGGCAACTTGGTATGAGCGGTCAACTTGCGGGTGTAGTTCAACGGTAGAACCTCAGCCTTCCAAGCTGATGATGTGGGTTCGATTCCCATCACCCGCTCCAGTTTGCGGGCAGATGATGAGCGAGCCGGCAGGTTGAGATTGTTGACTTGAAAGGGTCGAAAACGTGCCCACGTAGCTCAGGGGTAGAGCACTTCCTTGGTAAGGAAGAGGTCACCGGTTCAATTCCGGTCGTGGGCTCCATCACGTTGCGGGATGTAAGAAGAGTTTTTTTGTCGGTACAGCTTGTGCTGTGCTTAATTTTAAAGTGTTAACCAACGCGTTGTTGTCCGGAGAGAGCAACTCATGTCAAAAGAGAAATTTGAACGTAATAAGCCCCACGTAAACGTGGGTACGATTGGTCACGTTGACCACGGTAAGACGACGCTGACGGCGGCGTTGACGAAGGTCATGGCCGATACGCACGGTGGTGAACAAAAGGCGTTCG
>JBGCEL010000045.1:0-8023 GCA_045106455.1 Gammaproteobacteria bacterium | reverse complement strand
CCGTTACCGCCCACTGCGCTGAAAGTGGTGGTGCCGTAGCGCGTTTGCACGCGGTTGCCCTGCTTAATGTCTTTGGTGTTGGCAAAGTTTGCGGAGAAATCGACCGGGCCGAGCTTTAATCCAGCCGAGCCGCTGTTCTCTACAAAGTCGCCCATGTTCTGCGCCACGGCCTCTTCGGTCATGTGCGTTGTGAGCTGACCGGCCGAGCCGTAGGTGGCCGCGTACGGGTAGTGCGTACCGAAATCGCGTACGAGCCGGGCGTAGTCGCCGCTGCGTTTGGCATCGGCGACCGCGTCAATAAAATCCGTGGACAGTTCGCTGAACGGATGGTCGCGTACCAGTGCGTATTTTTTATAACGCTGGTAGCCCTGCACGGTGGACACCGCATTGTTGGTCGTCAGCGCATTAAACTGGCTTTGGGCATGGCTGTAGCCCACCGAACCCAACTGCTGGTCCTTTACGTTGGCATCTTTGCTGCGCGACGTGACGGTCGCGCCCACACCAAACGAACTGCGCGAAGCCTCCTGATAGCTGACTTCGCTTGAGAGCAGCGATTCGAAATACACCGTACCCTGAGCGCCCTCTTCCACCAGTTTCAGACCCAACGGCACCGTCACCTGTTCGCGCACGTAGTAATCACGCGGACGCGATACCGCAAACACGTCCAGCGTACCGCCGCTGTCGAGAAAGCGATCCGGGTTTTGTTTTGTGACGTCATAGCCCTGACGATTGGCGCGCATGTTTTTGGGGTTATACGCAATCGCGAAGATGTCCGTGACCGGCACCTGCTGGCCGCGCGCCGAGCGCGAGATATCCGGGCGCGGACGTTGAAACGCGCGTTCACCCAAGCGCAGACGCAGATAGCCCGACGCGGTCACATCCACCGTCAGGTCCGTCGCGCGACCGTTAATAGTGGCGGAGCGGTAGCGCTTTGCGGTGCCACGCTGACGCGTCAGGTCTGCGATGCTCAAGCCATCCTCGCTTTGAAACGTGACGGCCTCACCCGGCCACAGGCCGCTGCGCAGGCGCAGGGTTTTGGAATAATCGGGTGCAGGTTCGATCACGAGATACATCGGGGTGGTGTAACTGCCGTGCGCAAACTCCAGCATGGACGGCGATTCGGCGGCCCAGCCTTCGGCCTGTGCGTCGCGATCAAACGTCACGCGCATTTGCTCACGCCACACACCATCGAGCCGTGACCAACACGCGGTGGCAAATTCATCGGCTTCCACATCGCTGGCCTCATCGATAGAGAAGCTGCGAAATACGCGCTCGGTTTTCGGATCGACCCGGCCCGCTGCATTCAAGATGGCCGCACGCGGGTTGGTGTTGGCCGCCTCTAATACTTCGCCGTCTTCGCAACCGGTGAAAACGCCGTTGGGCTCAACGGCCATCTGCGCGTTCGCACCCACCAGAGGTGCCAACGATGCGACGACGCCAAAGATCCAGCGTTTACAGTGTCTGTTCGATCCAGCTGCGCGTCGATTCATAAGTTGGGTTCCTTGATCCCGGTCAAAAGGCGGGCTATTTGATGCGCTTCATACGCACATTCAACGTGAAATCCGGCAGCGCCTTCGCCCCAACCACCCAGTGATAGTCTTTGGAGGTACCCGGGGCCAGACCGTTTCGCAGCGCCTTGGTGGGCTTCATGACCTTGTCGTGGCGGCGGAATTTTTTCTTGCTGCTGGGCGTGTAGCGCCAGTCGAGCCCCAGGTCCAGCTTGTACTCGGCCATCTGCGCGCGTGTTCCGCGCACTTCAATCAAACCCCGATCGCCCACTTTGTAGCTGTAGGTGGTGGATTTTTTCTTGATTTTGCATTTGGTGCTCAGGCTCTTCTTTTTCGTGGAAGCATAGCCTTTGGACTTTGAGCCCCGGTAGGCCTCCATTTCCAGTGTGCCAACCGCCGAGTTAACACGCCCCGACCCGGTGCCGGTGCACCACGCGTGGCGCACGTAGAAATGCCAGACTTCAATCGGCTCTGCTTTGCGCGGCTCTACTTTAGGCAGCAGGCTCTTACTGCTGAGTTTATTCGCGTACTGGCTTAGATACGCATCGATGCGACGCTCAAGTTCTTTGCGCACGGCGATATAAATCTCGGGCTCATCCGGAAAATGCATCGGGTTGAGCAGCTGCGACAAAGGACGCAAATCGAGCAGGATTGGGTATGGCGTTTGCCCCGCGCTGTAACCGTTTTCGTTCCACGAACCGTTGCCGCCCACGGCCACAAACGTCGCGCCCTCCTCGCCAATGGAGCCGGACGTACCGCTGGTATTGCTGGCGTTCACGCTGAAGTTCGCGCCACCACCGCCGCTGGCCGACTCCGCGGCATACTCGGCACTAAAGCCACCTTCAACGTGCACGATTTCTTTGTACGCCTCTTCCGATACCGACTGCGTGACCTTGGCCGCCGCGCCGTAGGTCACCGCATACGGATAGTGCGTGCCGAAATTGTTCAGTAGTGCGTCGTAGTTGCCGTAGCGACGGGCGTCTTCCACCGCATCCAGAAAATCGTCCGATAGTTTTGCAAACGGATGATCCACCACCAGCGCGTACTGCTTGGCGCGCGAATAACCAACGGCCTGCGCCACCGATTTACTCTGCTCCATACTGCGCATGTGTGAGGCCGTGGCCTCAAACGCCGCGCTGGTGCTGGCGACGTTGTCATTGCCGGCGGTCATGTTGGCGCCGAACGTGGCGGACACCGTGGTTTGCATTTCGCTGGCCGAGGTCACCATCGAACGGTTGTAGACCATGCCCTGTGTGGCTTCCTGCACCAGCGTCAGACCCAGCGGCACGGTGCGCTTTTCAGAGATGAAATACGACGACGAATCGACTTCGGCGAACACGTCGAATTTGTTGTTCTCGAGCAAAAAGAACGGGTCCTGTGTGATTACGTCATAGCCTTTGCGACTGGCCGACAGGTTTTCCAGGTTGTAGCTGAGCAAGAACGCGTCGTTGGCCGCCACCTGACTGGACATGGTGGCTTCGGATACGCCCGGTTGCGGACGCAGGAACGTTTTGTTGCCAAGCTTGAGTCGCACGCGTCCCGAGCGCGTGACGTCGACCATCAGCTGGGCACCCAGTGGCGCATTACCCTGCGCACGAAACATTTTGCGCGGTCCGTCACGTTTGAGCGTGTCCGCGATCGACAACCCGTCGTCGCTTACGTAGCGCACGTAACGGTCGGGCTGCGCCGAGTCGGTGATCCACAGCTCGCTGTCGTCGTTACCAACGCTGCCAACATAAAGATAGGTCGGCAGCGTGTAGTTGCCGTTGGCAAGCGTGGTGAGCTCCGGCGCCGAGCTGCCCCAAACCTCCGCGTTGTCTTTGCTGCGATCCAAAGAGATACCGCCCATTTGGCGCCACACGCCGTCCAGACGTTGCCAGCACAGTCCCTGCATGCGTTCGTCTTCGACGCCGCGTTCCACCTCATCCAGACTAAAGGCGGCGAAGCGGCGCTGAGTGAGTGTGTCGACGCGCGCCGCCTCTTGCATGCGTTCGCGCGGCGAATCGGTTGGGAGGGTTTCGGATTCAGCCGGCGCGCAGCCGGTGAACGCATCGTAGGCCACAAACTCAGGGACGGCAGCGATCGAGCCTTTTTCGATCGGGGTAGCTCTACCCTGCGCTGGCGCCCGCACTACCGGGGCGCTGGCAGCCGGCTGGGTTGGCGTGCCGGCGGCAGAAGCGGAGTAGGTATCCGGCGTGACTGAAACAGCGGCAGCACTTCTGGCCTGATCATCCGCAGGAACTAACTCATAGCGAATGAGGCCCGCTGCCACACCAATGCGTCCGTTGTCTTGCAGCGTCCATTTTGTTCGGGTCAGCAGCGGCAGATCGTCCGCCTCGTAGGTGTTGGCACCGGTCTGCACGAGGTCGCGAATCACCACCATGTCTTTTTTAATGCGCAGAACAAACGCGTGCGTCCACGGATCGACCGCGTAGGCGCGTCCCTGCTCCACGCGGATGCGCTTGTTAATGCCGCTGATGGTCCAGACGCCGTCGATCGGCAGCGCCTGAGTTGGGGCCACATCTGCTTTGTCAGGCAGCAGCGCGGGAATCTGGGCCACGCTTTGACTCGCAAACATTAATAAAAGCACGCCAAGCGCGTAACGGGACCAATGCAACATAACCTAACTCTCCGGACGTTCTTCGAGCCATTGGGCTCAGCTTATTTTTCGTTTCTCAGACACGGGTCAGCACGCACCCAGTGCGTCAATAAATTACTGTTTTAATTGAATAAAATGGCAATTTAGCGGTTGACGAATCGGATCAATGTGATACTGTTTGGGTCGTCTTCCAGGCGCCCAGCGGCCTTCAATTGATCGTTCTTAATTAGGTAAGCAGCAAGACGCTGCAAATACGCCCATAAAAGATCGATCAACTGGAGTTGCCATGAACCCTCCCCTTCGCGCTGTCTTACCACTGCTGTGCACAAGCTTCTGGCTGTGCGCGACCGCCACGGCGGAATACGTCCCTGATGTTTTGGAGCTGGATGGCTCCGGTGGCGTGGGGTTTGCGTCACAACCCATCCTGACGCTGCCCGACGGCGGCACCATAGAATTCTGGCTTTCAGCCGACTGGAACAAAGATCCCGGCTACGACCCGGTGGTATTGAGCAACGCCAGCGAACGCGGCATCGCCTACAAAGTGATGGTGGGGCGTGATCGTCAATCGATCACCGTGCAGTCGGGTAAAGAGGTGGGTGAGCTGGCCCACGATTTTGGCGACGGCAACATGCATCACGTGGCCATTGTGGATATGCGCGACGAGACCGTGGTGCTGGTGGACGGCACGCCCATTGGTTCGTTGGCCATGTCGTTATCCGCTTGGCCCACCGATCGCCTGCGCGTGGGTGCCGACTATTACAACGCCAACGGCTTTGTTGGTGCACTCGCGGCCGTGCGTATCTGGGACGTACCGCTGGATGCCGACATCGTTGCCGAGTTCGCGCTTAAAGACATCACCTCAGAAGACACCTCACACCCCACCATCGATTTTCTGGTGGGTCACAGTCGATTTAGTGACGACGATTTTTATATTACCGACGCCGTGATTATTGACGCGGACGAGCTTGCTGGAGCACAAGAATGAATATGCGAATAAGAACCGGCCGCGTTGCGGCGATAGCGATAGTGGCACTTGGCGTGATGCTCGCGCCGGCAAGCCTGGCGAACAAAGGTCAGGCCAAGGCACCACCAAAACCGCAGGTTAAGCAGCCAGCCGGTGCCGCGCCGCCGTTGCCCAACACGCCGTACAAAACCACGCCAAAAACTCGCAGTCAGGTGAGCGCGTTGAAACGCAAAGCCGTCGACGCGCAAACCTCCCGCATTACCGAAGCACGTCAAGCCATGGACAGTTTGGTGCGCACGGCCAAACAGGTTAAGGCCGGGTCCGGTACCGATTTGCCCAGCCAGCCGCAGGAAGCGGGTGCGTTTGTTCGCGCGGTCAATCGACATGCAAACGAAGTGACCACCCTCAAACAGCTCAACGAAACCTCGCTGCGCGATTTCGCTGCCCAGCGCAATATGCGCATCGTCCGCAAGCTGCCCAACACCGCGCCGTCGGCCGGGCCGTCTTCGGGTTCACTAGCGGTGCCGGCCGCGCCCGTGCGCGGTGCCAAGTCGTGGCGTCCGCCGGGTAATTCAGAGCCGCGCGCTGTTGTGCGCAAGACGCAGTTCTAATGGAGCGACTCATGGCAAACCGACGATTTGTATTTTTGATGGCTCTGGCGTGTTTGCTTGCGCCAGTAACAAGCCACGCTCAGTACAGCCCCGACATTATCGAATTTCACGGCGATGACGATCTGGGCTTTCCAAGTCACGACTCGCTAACGATCGTTGACGGCGGCACCATCGAATTTTGGGTAGGCGCGGATTGGCAAGATGACCCGGGCTACGACCCCGTGGTGCTGTCCAACGCCGGCCCCGAAGGTGCGCTGTACACGGTGAGCATTCTTGGTGATCGGCAGGGGCTCGGTCTGCAGTCCGGAGAGTTTCTGGGTGACGTGCCGTTTGATTTTTCTGACGGTCAAATGCATCACGTGGCGCTCGCCGACTTCGGCGAAGACATTCTGGTGATGGTGGATGGACAGGTGGTTGGTGAGTTGGCCACCACCCTCCCCGAGTTGCCTTCGGCGGGACTTTGGATTGGCAGCGCTGACGGCGTAAACGCGAAGTTTCG
The DNA here is from genome assembly GCA_045106455.1 of Gammaproteobacteria bacterium. Lineage (GTDB taxonomy): Bacteria > Pseudomonadota > Gammaproteobacteria > Steroidobacterales > JBCCMA01 > JBCCMA01. The sequence continues at coordinate 1,842 of JBGCEL010000045.1, read as the reverse complement.
GGGTGCGATTGCCGGGCTGCGCATCTGGGCCGTGGCGTTGGAGCGCAAGACCCTGGTGGACTATGCGCAGCGCGACGTGGCCGATGCGAACGCACCGCATCCCGATCTCGAACTACTGGTCGCCATCAGCGACTTTAATGATGAATCACTTCGTTTGACCGCGCTCGAGGAGCTTGATGATGAAAATCCTTAACACGATGCTAATGAAACGCGCAGCGACCGTGCTGTTGGCCGGCGTGCTGACGCTTGGCATGGTCAGCGCTGAGGCGGGACCGGGGCGAGCCAGTGGCGCGAAACCTGGCAAACCCTCGACGTCCCAACCCAGACAATCCAATCCCCGTGTGAAGCAACTGCAAAAGCAGGCGCGTGGGCAGTGGCGCAGCTACGCCAGTGCACGGGCGAAACAAGACCGCGCCGGGGCACGGGTGGATCGCGCGCGCATCATTGAAACGGGAGCGCGACGCAGCTACGAGACGTTAGTGAAAACACGGGGTGAGCGTTCGCCGGAGGCGCGGCAGGCACGGCGTACGTTGGATTCATCGCGTGCTAATCGGGCGAACCTTGAATCGTCACTCGACACGGCTCGAGGTCAGGCGCGGGAAGCCAAGCGACGTCATCGCGAAGCTGGCCGGGCGCTGAGTCGGGCGCGTCGGGGAGATTGGGCGGGGGCGAATCGTGCTTCGTCTCGGATTAATCAGAAGGCGCGGGGGCGTGCTCGGAAGATTACGTTTGCGAGCACCGTTCAGGTGTTTAATGTGAGTATGGCGCCTGAGGTGGTGGCGGCGCGGAAGGGGCAGCTTAAACCCAATAAGAAGTAGGGTTCGGTATGAGCGGCCGTCTCCCCGTTGCAAGCTTTCAACTTGGCACGGTGTCGCGCAGGTGCTTAACTATGTGCAATATCCGGGTACCCGCCAGCGGCCTCTGGTCATGACTTCCATCGTAACCAAAACGCCACAGCCTGCCCCACCATCGGAGATTTAAATGGCCCAGTCGATCTCGTTACACATAGCCGTGAACCAATGCGACCCAAGCCGTTACGCCGGCTGGGTGGGCGAACTCGAAGGCCCCGAGAACGACTGCGACACGATGGCCGAGATCACAAGCAACGCCGGTTTCGCGGCAACCAAACTCAAGACCCCTGAAGCCACCTGCCAAAACGTGATCGATGCCATCGAACACGCGGCCGCCTCGCTCGAGCATGGCGATACTTTTGTGATTACCTTTGCAGGTCATGGCGCCAGTCGCAAAGACCGTTCCGACGATGAAGCCGATGGCCGGGACGAAACCTGGTGCCTCTACGATGGCGAATTTTTCGACGACGAGCTCGGCGGGCTGTTTACCAAATTCAAAGACGGCGTTGAGATCATCGGCTTTTTTGACTGCTGCCACAGCGCCACCATGATTAACGATCGGGCGCTTAGTCACACCACCAGCGGAGAGGTGGTCGCACGTGAACCATTGGTAGCCGCGGCCATTCAGAGCGGCGATGCGCGCACCCGAGAAATGCCGCCGGAAATCCGGGCGCGCGTGCGATCAGAGAACGCAGAACGCTATCGGCTGCGAAAGATGAGCCCGCTGGCGACGATCACTGATCCGGTGGAGGCCTGCGTGCTGATTTTCTCTGCCTGCGATGACAACGAAGAATCCAAAGAACTGCATGCAAACGGGTTATTTACTCAGGCGCTCAAGGCGGTTTGGGACGATGGTCGCTACAATGGTACGTACAAAACGTTTCGCGATGACATTGTGGCCAAGCTGCCCGAATCGCAGACGCCGCAGCTTTCGTTTATCGGGGATGTGGAGGTGCTGATCGCGCAGCGGCCGTTTGCGATGTCTTATGGG
>JBGCEL010000044.1:0-13819 GCA_045106455.1 Gammaproteobacteria bacterium | reverse complement strand
GCGGTTTGCAGCGGGGGAACGCGGGAGGCGTTGCCGGGAAACACGCTGGCGGCTTTCGTACCAAGACCCAAACCATCCACCCACGCCGAGCGCGTGAGCAGGCGATTGTCGCCATGGCCCAGCAACACATCGCCGATGTGTGCGCGCGGCCGGCGATGGCCTGCCACCATGCTGTCAATTAAATCGCGCCAGCAGAGTTTGCCGCGCACCTCGGAAGCATCGATGTAGGGGATGGCACTCATGCCATCATCTTAAACGTTTTACGCGCCTACATCTGAGCGCGGCACGCCTCGGTCTTAACGGCATCAATCTGCAGACTATCGGTAATCTCAACGCCGTAGGCTTCGCGCGCATGTTCGCGCGTCACATAGCCATCGATCACATCGCGCAACACGTGCTCAGGATCGCGCGCACGCGCTTCACCATAGCCACCACCGCCGCCGGTCAGCGACATGATCACGGTGCCGGCCGGTACCTTCACGCCGTTAATTTTCAGCGCTTCAAACGCCTCATCGTTGGGTCGCTTCACAATGACGTTGGGGCCGTCGCCCGAGCCGCCGCCAAACAGTCCCCACGCGGTAGTGACCGAACGCTCGTACCACAGAAACAAATCCGAATCGGCCTCCACCAGATACTCGCGATAGGTGCCGTTGCCACCGCGGAATTCGCCCGCGCCGCCGGAGTCTTTACGGATGCCGTAAGAGAGCAAACGCAGCGGATACTTCGATTCAAACACCTCGGCGGGGATGTCCTTGAAGCTGCCGTTCACATTATTAATGAGCGAGCTCTGACCGTCGCCACCTTTAAATGCGCCCCAACCACCGGTGGTCGGCTCAATCATTAAATAAAATTCATCGTTGTTGCGCGGATCGGCGCCGGCCACGGTAATCACCATGGAGTCGCCGTAGTGCGCACCCGCCGCTTTGTCGGGCAGCACCTCAGATAACGCCTTCACCACCAGATCGATCAAAAGCCCGAGCGATGAGAAATACCAGCCGCAGGCCGCCGGCTCTTCGGCCGAGAAAATCGTTTTCGATGGGGCAGTCACCTCAAGCGGTCGGAACGATCCGCCGTTGGGCGACACCTCCGAACAAATGAGCAGCTTGTACGCCACGCGTGCCGCCGCAATGGTTTGCGTCATGCCGCAGTTCACCGGGCCGCGTGCCTGCGCGGCGGAACCGGTCAGATCCACGGTCATGCCGTCGCCGGCAATGGTGAGCTTGAGCTTTACCGGCAGCGGATCGCTGCCAAGGCCGTCGTTGTCGAGAAAGCCGTCGGCCTCATAGGTGCCGTCGGGCAGAGCGGCCACAGCGGCACGTTCCATTTTTTCGGTTTGCGCGAAAATTTCGTCGCGCGCGGCGTTGATCATCTCGGTGCCGAAGCGATCGTAGAGATCGTGCAGGCGTTTTTCACCCGTGCGTCCGGCCGCCACCTGCGCGTTCATGTCGCCCACGGTCGATTCGCCAAAGCGGCTGTTCCGACGCAGCAGATCAATCACGTCTTCACGCGGTTCGCCGTTTTCATACAAGCGCGTCGGGCCCCAGCGCATGCCTTCCTGATAAATCTCATGCGAATCTACAGGCGTGCCGGGATCTTTCGCGCCTACGTCCAACCAGTGCGCCCGCGAGGCCGCAAAGCCCACCCGTTCGCCGCGCCAGAAGATCGGCATGATGATGGTCGAGTCATTTAGATGCGTACCGGTCATGTACGAATCGTTCATGTAGAACACGTCGCCTTCTTTGAAGTAATCCCAGCCGTGTTCTTCGGCAATGAGCTTGACGCAAATTTCCAGGTTGCCCAAAAACAGCGGCAACCCGAGCGACTGGCCCAGCACTTCGCCATCGGCGTCGATCAACGCCACGGAGCAATCTTTGCCTTCATAAATAACCGGCGTGAACGCGCTGCGAATCAGCGTCGCGTTCATGTCGTGGGCAATCGAGATAAACGCGTTGCGAATAATCTCGGTGGTGACCGGATCAATCTTAGTCATTATTTCGTCCTCCGCAGCAAGAGGTTGCCCTTGTCATCGATGTGCGCGCGCCATCCTGGCGGCACCACCGTGGTGGCACTTTGTTCTTCTACAATCATGGGACCGTCGGCCGCAAATCCGGCCGGCAGCTGTTCACGGGAAAGGATGGGGGTGGTGTGCTCTTGGCTGTCAAAAATAATGTCGCGTTCGCCCAGTTTGGCTTCGCCTTTTTGGCCCGACATATTCACGTCGCCGCCGAATTTCTCAAGCAGGCCCAACGCCGCCACGCGCACGTTCACAAATTCCACCGGTGCACGTCGATTGGCGTGACCGTAGCGTTTTTCGTGTGCGGTATGAAACTGATCAATACAGGCATCAAGATCAACATCGTTCGCCAGCGGTACGCTAATGGAATATTCCTGACCCACGTAGCGCATGTCGGCCGAGCGCATGAAACGCACGTTGTCTTTGCCTACGCCCTCGCGCATCACCGACTCGGCGCCCTGCGCTTCAAGCCCGGCGAATTCAGACTGCATTTCACTCAAGACATCGCCCGCAGCAGAGCGGAAAAAGCTTACCGAAAAATCGTGACGCAAATCGGTTTGCAGCATGCCCCAGGCCGAAAACGTGCCCGGGAAGCGCGGCACGAGCACTTCGTTAATATCGAGTTCCTGCGCCAAAAACACGGCGGCCATCGGACCGGCACCACCGAATGCCACGAGCGTAAACTCACGCGGATCAACGCCCTGACTCACGGTAATGGTGCGCATGGCATCGGCCATCGCCGCGTTCGAAATGGCCAGAATGCCCTCGGCAAATGCGGTGGGCTCGAGACCCGCTTCTGGCGCCAGCGATTCGATGGCCGCGCTGGCCGCGCCCACGTCCAGCGACATGTCGCCGCCAAGCAGCGATTTGGCGCCGAGGCGTCCAAGATAAAGATTGGCATCGGTGACGGTGGGTTGCGTGCCGCCGCGTCCATAACAGGCCGGTCCCGGCATGGAGCCAGCACTGTGCGGCCCGACGCGCATGGCGCCGCCTTCCATCCAGGCGATCGAGCCGCCGCCCGTGCCGATGGTTTGAATATCCACAATCGACATCAACAGCGGCAGGCCTTCGAGTTCGGTCTCAAGCGTGGCGTTGGCTTTGCCATCAATCACCAGAGACAAGTCGAACGAGGTGCCGCCCATGTCCACGCACAGCAAATTTGGTCGCTCGGCTGATGCAGACAGCGCCGTACCGGCAATCGTGCCGCCAACCGGACCAGACAACAGCGTAAACACGGGTTTTTCCCGTGCGCTTTTCGCGGTGGTTACCCCACCGCTGGACTGCATGATGTGCACGGTCGCCGACATCTCCATGTCGGCGAGCTCGCTTTGCAGGCTACCCAGATAGCGCTCCACGACGGGCGCCACGTAGGCGTTCATCACCGCGGATGAACCGCGTTCGTATTCACGCCACTCGCGGGCAATCTCATGCGACAAAGAAATCGACACGCCGGGCAGCGCTTTGGTCAAAATCTCGCGTGCTTTTATTTCATGCTCAGGATGAGCGTAGGAATGCAGCAGACACACGGCCACCGCATTGATGCCCTCGGCCTTCACCTTTTCAATGATCGGATCAAAATCGCTGGCCGACATGGGCGCCAGCTCTTTGCCCTCCCAGCTTAAGCGACCGCCCACCTCATGAATGTCGCGCCGTGCGATGAGCTGCTTTGGTTTGGCATAGCGCAGCTCGTACAACGTGTGCCGATTGCCGCGAGCGATGGAAAACGAATCCCCCATGCCCTCGGTGGCCACCAGCAACACTCGTTCGCCCTTGCGCTCCAAAAACGCGTTAAGACCCACGGTGGTGCCGTGCACGAAGAACGACACGTCGGACAAATCCGGCACCAGTTCTTTAATGCCGTTGATCACACCGTTGGCTGGGTTTTCAGGTGTGGTGGCAACCTTGCCCACGTACACCGGACCGTCCGAAGGTTCGATCACAATATCGGTGAAGGTGCCGCCGATGTCGGCGGAGACTCGGTACTGGGTCATAGTGTTCCTGTCGGGCGCGTTGGTGGTTTAGAGGAAGTTGTAGCGGTACTTCACGTTCCAGATGCGTCCCGGCGCGGCCGCCGAGAAGCCACCGGCGACCCACTCCGAGTTGTAACGCTCGTCGTTGAGGTTTTGCACCGTGCCTGTAATGCCCCACTTACCCGAATCGGATTCGAGACCAAGTCGTACGTTGAAAAAATCCAGCGGATCGCGCGAGGTGGTGTTGTTCACATCCCAGAACTGCTCGCCACGGCGCTCATAGTCGATGCGGGTAAACAAACTCATATTGCCAAACAGCGGTTTGGTGTGCTGCGCACCCAGATTGATGGTGCGCTGTGCGATGTACGGCGCACGGTTGCCCACCGCCGTTGGATCCACAGTGTAGGCCTCGATCTCGGAATCGGTATAGCCAAACGCGGCAAACAATTGCCACTGATCGGCGGGCTGCACTACCACATCAAATTCGAAACCCTTCAGCGACACCTCGTCGATGTTGGTCAGGATCTGCGCGCTAATGGCGCCGATGAATGAGAAGAACTGCTGCCCTTCCACATCGGTGCTAAACGCGGCGGCGTTGAAGCGCACGCGGTCGTCCATAAAGCGGCCTTTGAAACCAAGCTCGATGGACTCCGACTCTTCCTGATTCGCAACGTCCGTTACGCCATTCAGACCGACGCCTGCGGCCACCTGCGCGATACCGTTCTGGTTAAACTGCCCGCTGCGAAAGCCCTCGCCCCAGGTGAGATAGAGGTTGGCATCGTCGCTTGGCTGGTAGCGCGCCGTGATTTTTGGTTGCAGCTTATCGAAGGTCGATTCGTTTCGTGCACCGGGCTCACCGGCGGGGAACTGCAGGAGCGACACGTTTTGCACGCGCTCTTCTTCGTCGTAACGCGCGGCCAGAGTCAGATCCAGGGTGTCGGACAAAGCGAAATCGACGCTACCAAACACGGCCCAGGACGTGTTGCTGTTGTCATCAGCCAGGAACGACGTGGTGGGATTGCGCGCATCGGTAGTGGGTTCGCGCTCAAGGCGAATAATGCCCTGCCCCGTATCCGTACCCGTGCTCAAAGACACGAAACGATCCCAGTCCAAATAGTAGGCACCCACTTCCCAACGGAAGGCGGAATCTTCGGGCGAGCTCAGGCGAAATTCCTGTGTGAAGGCCTGCAGATCAAAAAAGCCGGTCTGCGTGCCGTCGAAACCAAACACCGCCGGCGAACTCTGCGCGTTGGTGTAGGGAAACTGATCCGAGTCGCTCCAGTCTTCAATGTCGGTAAACGACGTGGTGGAGACAAGCTCGCCGAACTGCGTGCTCCAATCAATTTTCAGCGACAAATCCAGCAAGTCGCGCTGCCCGGTGTCCACATTGTTATCGCGAACGGGCAGGACGTTGTTGGCATCGACAGGCCCGGTGCCGCCGCCAAATCCGACGGCCGTGATGTTGTCCGGGCCGATGTCTACGCCCTGAAACTGGAAGCCGATACCGCGGCCTTTGTGCACCGAATTAGCGGCGCGAAAATCAAACGACAGTTCGTCGCTTGGCTCAAAAATTAGCCGACCACGCAACGTGGTGTCTTCAAAACGATCCGCTTTTTCACCGCGCGTGATGTTGTCCAGATAGCCTTCGCGATTGACCACATTGGCGGAGATCTGACCAAACCAGCGGTCCTCTACCAGCGCGCCTCCGTATGAGGCCTGCACAGAAAACTCGTCACCGTTGCCGCCGCCTACTTGCAGGTAGCCGTTGCGTTCGTTGGTGGGGCGTTTGGTGTTGATCACAATCGCACCGCCGGTCGCGTTACGTCCGTAAATAGCACCCTGCGGACCTTTCACCACCTCGATGCTCTCAACATCAAACAGCTCCTGACGAAACTGGATGGCACTAAACTGCAGCACACCGTCCACGATGGTGGCGACCGGCGCTTCGCCGTTTCGCACCTGAGTAAGACCGCGAATACTCAAGAAGCTGGTGCCGATGCCCTGCGAGGTCGCAATGGTGACGTTGGGCGTGAGCGCAATAAAATCCTCTACACGCTGAATGCCCGCGTCCTCGATCATCTGCGCGTTAAACGCCGTGACCGCGATGGGCGCTTCAAGCGCCGATTCCGAGCGCCGGCGTGCGGTCACAACAACCTCTTCCAGACTGTTCGCTTCAGGTGAATTGGACTGTGCGTACACAGGCGCTGCACAAACGGCGGAGATCGCCGTGGCAAGCAACGTGGGAATGAACGGTTTCGCGGCCATGATTTTTCTACCCCTAACGAATTGGCGAACAAATCAGACCATACTTAATTTTTTAACTATTTCAAATCTTTTTGTTTCCACGGTTTCCAGCTAGACTACGTCGACCGAATACCACTGGAATCCGAGACTTATGAAGCCGAACCCTGCTGACGCACCCGGTCAGGCCTTGAAACGCTCGCTGGGCAGCCTGCTCCGTGCCAAGCGCAAGGAGCTGGGCATGACCCTGCAGGAATTGGCCAAAAAGGCCGATTTGTCGGCCGCTTTTCTGTCTCAGGCCGAAAACGGCAAGGCCACGCCGTCCATCATTTCGCTGATCAATATTGCTCAGGCGCTGGGCACCGACGTGCACTACTTCATTACGCCGCCGGCCTCCAAATCACTGGTCCGCCGTGCTGATGATCCGCGCGAAATCGAAGTGGAATCACCGGTGACCTACTACCGTCTCGATGCCGATATCCGCAATCAGCGCATGAGCGCGCTGCGCATGACCGTACCGCCTGGTGTTGAGCTGCCCGTCGCACACCGGGATGAAGGCGAGGATTTTTTCTATGTGCTTGAAGGCGAGATCGAGCAACTGATTGGCGACGAGATCTTTACCCTCACCACCGGCGACAGCGCGCATCACAACACTCAGGTGAATCACAAGTGCATTAATCGCAGTGATAAACCCGCGCATCTTTTGTGGGTGGGCACGCCCACTCTGTTCCCTCCCACCGCAGACGCCGGTGACACAGACCAATAGCCCCGCCCGGCCATCAACAATGGATGTGATCGACATATCCATTGACGGCGCGCGCATTCAAATTCGACTCGACTGGGACGGCGCCCCCGAAACCTGCCGCTACTTTTGCAATGCCATTAAAAACGGCACGCTGGACCCGGCCTGCGTGTTTCGCATACTGGATGAGCGCAATCAGTTGCACTCGCCCGAACCACCGATCAGCGTGATTCAGATCGGCTGCCTCGAGGGCCTCGATGCACCGCGCACACAAATTGCCCACGAAACCACCGACCGCAGTGGACGCGCCCACCAAAAGTGGACCGTCTCGGCCGCGCGCTACGATCCGGGCGAACTCTACGCCAGCTTCTTCATTTGCATGCGCGATGAGCCGGAGCTCGACTTCGGCGGACAGCGCAATCCCGATGGCCAGGGCTTCTGCGCATTCGGTGAGGTGATCGCCGGATTCGACACGCTGCAGCAGCTGCACGCGCAAGCTGGTGAAGATGAATTGCTGATACCGCCCAAGCCCATCGAAGCCATCGCCCTGCTACCCCTCAAAGCAAACACAACCAAAACGACAACTATGAACAACACCAACACCCCACCCGCCGCACGCCCCGTTGGCGAGTGGTTCGAAGATATGCCGCTGACCCGCGCGCACTGGCTGGCCGGCTTCACGCTGTTTGTCGCGTTTGTAATTGAGTCCTGGGAGATGATGATCATCGTTTTTTCCAGCGGTGCCATTGCCGCGGACTTTAATCTGGACTCCACCCAAACCGGCTCACTGATCAGCGCCATGTTCTTAGGCATGATCCCCGGATCGCTAATGTGGGGCAAACTCATCGGCACGCTGGGACGAAAACACAGCCTGCTCATTAGCATTGGCCTGTACGGCATCTTTCCGCTGCTCAGCGCTTTTTCCACCAGCTTTGAAATGCTCTGGGTCGTGCGCTTTTTGTGCGGCGTGGTGCTGTCCGGCGCACTCGTGGTCACGTTCCCGTATTTCGAAGAACTGGTGCCCGTGCACGTGCGCGGCAAAGCCACCGTGTATCTTTCGGCCGGCTGGCCGGTGGGCGTGCTGGTGGCCATCGGCGTCACCACGCTGCTACTGGATCAAAGCTGGCGCTACGTGGTGGGTGCCGGCACGCTGGTATCGCTGTGGGCGCTGTGCGTTTATTACTTCGTGCCCGAGTCGCCTTACTGGTTGGCCACCAAAGGCCGCACCGATGAAGCCGACGCCGCGCTACGGCGTTTGTCGATGGACACTATCGAACCGCGCAGCGCATCAGGTGCCAACGAGCCCAACGCGCAAATGGCCTTTAGCGGCATCTTTGCCAGCTCAACACTGCGCATCACGTTAATCCAGACCATCATCAACTTCTGTTTTTCGTGGGGCTACTGGGGCCTTGCCTCGTGGATGCCGACGCTTCTGGCCGAACGCGGCTTGAGCACACCAGCGGGCCTAGGCTTCATGGCGCTATCGGCGTTGTTTATGTTTCCAGGCTACATATCGGCCAGCTATTTCACCGGTCGCTTTGGTCGCAAAAAAGTCATGCTGGCCTACGTGCTGATTTCCACGCTCGCCGGTTTTGGTTTTGCTTACTCACAAACGCTCACGCAAATGTACGTGTGGAATTTCACGCTGTCGTTTTTCAGTCTTGGGGCGTGGGGCGTCTGGAACACCTGGCTTGGCGAGATTTACGATACACAAAACCGGGGTGCGGGTACGGCTTGGGGCGTCATGGCTCAGCGCGTCGCCAACTCCATCGCGCCCATTGCCATCGGCGCCATTTTGGTCACCTCCAGCTTTGTGCAAACCGTCGCGTTCATCGCATTGTTTTTAGCGATTACGTTTGTGGCGTCGCTGTTTTTGCCTGAGACAGAAGGCAAAGCGCTGGCGTAAGCCTCCCTCTCACTCACTCTTCTTCCTCTTTTCTCGCCCGCCGCTGCCCTCGCAGCGCCGGGCGTTTTCTAGTGGCCGAAATTTTTTTTCAATCCGGGTTGGAGGATTTTCAAAGTCATCGCAGTTGTTCATTGCCGGTCGCAAAAGTTTCTTCCCGTTAGAAGCATGAGCGATCGACACGAGGCGCTGCCGAGCAACGGATTCGCACGGCAGAAAAAGACCTCACACAACAATTGACAATGAGATACGGAGAAAATCATGAGTGATTTTAGTGAACAGGAATTGTTCGAACTGCAGCTGGAAATGGCCTCAATTGAAGACGATTTCGCTGAGCTCAGCGAATGGTTCGACATGGCCGAGGTCGGCGGCGATACCGGTGACAGCGACGAGCTGAGCGCATTGGATGCCGAGCTCGAGGAGGCAGGTCTGGGTGACATCAGCACAGCAAGCACCGGCGAGCTGTCGTTGATGGGCGTGATAGACGGTGACTTCGACGCGGCGAATTTTGACGAACAGGGAATCTGGGGCGGCATCAAGAATCGCCTCAAGAAAATCCTGAAAGGTCGCGCAGCACGCATTATCCGCAAGATCGTTCGCTTGGTTCGCAAGCACCGCAAGCTGGCGACCTGCGTACCAAAAGCCACCAAGGCCGTTGCGTTGTTTAAGACCGGACGCTATCGCTCCGCGTTGAAAGCCGCATGGTCCACCTATCGCTGCATCAGGAAGCACATGTAGTACGGGAAGGGGTCGGTGCGCCGACCCCGACCTGTTTGCAACACAAAGGAGAACAACTGTGAGCAACCCATCGAATCTTGCCGCCTCAGATGAAGCCCTGCTCGACGCTTTCATGCACGAAACCAGAGAACTGGAGTTGAGCGGTGATTCCCCCACTGAAGTGCGTCAACAGCTTTTAGGCTCGTTGAAACGAGCGCTGGATCTGATCGAAGAGATCGACGCATAAACACCCATTACAAAGCAATCGAATACAAGGACGACACATCATGGCGACCATAAAACCACGCCCAAAAACCTACATCATTTCAAAGCCTACGACGCTTCCGGCCGACGCCACCGACGTAGACTTTGACCAACTCAGCGCCAGCATCGAACAGCTTGGCGCCCAATTTGACGCGCTCGATGCCGACGGTCCGGACACCGGCGACCGCCGCTCCACGCACATGGTCGCACGCACCAAAACCGAACGTGCCGGCCTTGACGCACTCGTAGTGGAAATGACCAGCGAGGTCAAAGAACAGCTCGAGCAGGTCCACGGTGCCGGCATCATTGTCGAGGAAGATGAACCCATCTTTCCCATCGACGGCATGCCAAATTCGTACAACACGATGGAAAACTTCGCGCTTAACAGCGACACCGAGTCGCTGACGCTGCGCTTTCGCACCACCGACGCCCAGGGACAGCCTGTCGCCAGTGCACGCGTTACCGCATCCGGAATGCTGTGGGTAGACCACGGCATCACCGACGCCAATGGCGATGTGACGCTCACGCTCATGGGCGAATCGCTCGACACAGTCAGCCTGCTTGAAGTTAAGCCCTCCAATTCGTTCTGGAGCGTGCGCGTTGAACGCCCCGCGGTCACCGCTGGCATTAACAACATCGGCCTTAAGCGCATTGGTGAAACCGCCAACGGCGAAGGTCGCCTGGACACCACACAATCTCTGGGCTGGGGTCAGCGCGTCATGGGACTGACGTCACCAGAACCGGCGCAGGGCGATGTGCGTGTGGCCGTGATTGATTCGGGACTGTTTGCCGCCCACACCGATCTGGCACCCACCGACGGGATGGACTTTGGCGACCCGGCCAACGCGACCACCTCGTGGGCCCAGGATCAGTCCGGGCACGGTACCCACGTATCAGGCATCTGCGCCGCCACCAACAATACGTTTGGCATTGTTGGCTTCGCCCCCAATGCGGTGTTGATCGGTCTGCGGGTATTTCCAAACGCCTCCAACGCCAAACTGGTGGCCGCTCTGGACTGGTGTATCGACAACGACATCGATGTGATCAACATGAGCCTCGGCGGCAAAAATCCGTCGGTGGCCGTACAGCAGCGTCTGCAGGCCTGTCGCGAGCACGGCATTTTGCCCATCGCCGCCGCCGGCAACAGCGGCAAAGCCGTGCTCTTTCCCGCCGCGTTTCCCGAAACGGTGGCCGTGGCCGCCATCGGCAAACTCGGCTCGTTTCCAGGCGACAGTTCACATCAAAAGCATCTTGGCGAGACCCCCATGGTGTCGGGTGATTTCTTTGTGCCGAATTTTTCGTGCCGCGGCCCGGAGATCGATCTGTGTGCACCGGGCGTTGCCATCGTCTCGAGCGTGCCCAAGAACGGTTATGCCGCCTGGGACGGCACCTCAATGGCCTGCCCTCACGTGACGGGTTTTGCAGCGCGACTGTTGCAAACCAATACCGCGCTGGCCCAGATGAATCGCACGGCGGAACGCTCGAGCAAGTTGCATGAAGCTCTGCTGGCGCGATGCAGCAAGCTACCCGGGTTGCCGGCCGAAGTGCAGGGCGCTGGTATTCCAACGCTCACCGCGATTCCTACACCGGCCGTGAACATCGATGACACGCTTGGGCGGCTACGCTCACTCCTGATGTCGGCGATCGAATTGCTCGAAGCTGACGCGCCGGTTTAGCGCACGAGTGGAAATACCCAAATCAGCAACTAGACTTAATGTCTACCCGGCGCAACCTCTCGCTGCGCCGGGCGTTGTTGTCGGGGTACGCAGCATGGAGCAAATAAAAAAAGGACTTCGCGCCGTCGGCGTGGCGCTCGCGTTACCACTGGCGACAGCGCTTTGGTCGCCACTCGCTGCGGCCGAGCCGGCGCCAGCCGTGCGCATTTCCAATACGCTGGATGCTGGCCAGACTGCCCGCCACGACCTGCCTGAGCTTCGCGCAGGTCGTTACATTCTCACGTTGTCCGATTCTGATTTGGATCTGAAGCTCTCAGTGCAACGCAACGCTCAGCCCCCGGTTCACTACAACAGCAATCTAAAGCGTGACGAGGCCGAGGTGCTGGCGCTTAATCTCAATGACGGCGATGTACTGCAGGTGACTATCGCGGCCGAAGACAACTCAGCGGCCACGGCGGCGTACGCTCTGTCCATACGACCTGCTCTTGAAGATGAACACCACGTATGGCCAGCACTGGCGTCCGCCACCGAGGCGACCAACACAGCGACTGCTACCGCTGACAAAGCCGACCATTTGCGTAGCGCTTTACGTCAGCTCGAACAAACCGATTTGGACGCGCATCGCGCGCGCGTCGCGTTTGCCCTGGCCACCCACTACTACTGGGAGGACTTTGACGTGCCGCGCGCCATCGAAACCGCTTCCGCAGCGGTCGCGCACTACGCTAAAACGGATCAGCCCGCTCTGCACGCCAACGCACGGCAACTGTTGGCGGCATCGATCATCGAGGCGGCCAACAGCAAACCGACAGCCGATACCCGCGGCGGCCTGTCCGGTGAAGCGCAGGCGTTGTACGACGACGCTTTACAACATTTTGAGCAAGCCCAAAACGCGCACAGCGCACTGGGCAACGCCTACGACGTGGCCATGATTGAAAACAACATTGGCCTCACGCATCACTACATGGGCGATCTGTCGTATGCTTCGCGCCACTATCAGATCGCCGCTGATGCCATGCGCGAATTGGGCGAGACGGTCGGAGAGCTCAATCCACGCGCCAACCTGGCGGTCGTGGACTTCGAGCAGGGCCGGCTCATCCCGGCGCGCGAAGCGTTTAGTCGCACGCTCGATCTGATCCAACAAAAAGACGAGCCGGAATTCTACGCTGACACGCTCAACAACCTGGGCGCTGTTAACCTCGAGCTCGCGCGCTACACGGAAGCGCTCGACAATTTTATCGCCGCGCGAGATCAGCACGAACACAACGACGATCAAAAAGGCCGTGCGCGCTCAGTAGCCGGCATCGGCACCACCTATGCCGCACTTGGTCGAACGGCACTTGCGATCGACTTTCTGAATCAGGCCCTGACAGAACGCACGCGCCTCGGCGATGCACGCGGCGAACTTTCCGTACGCATGCATCTGGGGCGTCTGCACAACATTGCGGGCCAGCACCAACAGGCGCTCAGCCAACACAAAGCCGCCATGCCATTGGCGCAGCGTCCAATGGACCGAGCACGGCTGCTGGCGGCTCTTGCCCGCAGCCAGCTGGAGACCGAAGACGCCATCACCGCGAAAGACTCGGCCAACCAGGCCATTGTAGCGGCACAAAAAAATGAAACCGTGCTGACACTTGGCAATGCGCAGCGCTACCTCGCGCGTGCCCACCTCGCATTGGACGATATTGATGCGGCACGCCGGAGCATCGATCAATCCCTTGCGACGCTTGGCCAATCGCGCTCGCCGCTCAATCACGCACTGTCTTTGAGCGTGCAAGCGCAGGTTTTTGCCGCACGCAATAATTGGGACGCGGCCAAAACCAGCATCGAGGCGAGTCTTGCAACCATCGAATCGATTCGCGCCCGGGTCGACAGCCCGATGCTGCGCGCCGAATACTTTGCAGCGAGTCAGGCGCTCTACGATCAGGGCATCGCGTTGTTCATGCGCGCGGCTAAACATCAGGATGCGGACGAGCGCACCGTCTGGAGCACGCAGGCATTGCTGCTGAGCGATCGCTCCAAGGCGCGTATTCTGCAAGATCGCATCGCGCAGGCGTGGGAACAAACGCCTCAAAGCGAAGCCGTTCACGCCCAACGACGAAACTTGTATGCGCAACTTGCGACCGCGCATGGTCAAGCAAAAGCCGGTCAAAGTGACACCACGCTCACGTCTCTGGAATTACAGGTCCGCCAGCTGGAAACCACTCTGCGTAACACCAACGCCATTGCGCCCAGCACCCAGACCTTGAACCTCGAACAGCTAGCGCAGTTTCAGGCACAACTCCCAACCGGCAC
>JBGCEL010000043.1:0-4948 GCA_045106455.1 Gammaproteobacteria bacterium | reverse complement strand
TGTTTAACGTTAGGCGGCGTGTCGTATGATCTCTGGAATACTTCACGCATTTGCAGGACGCGGCGCGATTGGTCGGTTGGCGTTCGTGTTTGGCGTTGTTCTCGTGAGCGTTCTTGTCTCCGGAGTGACGAGCTATTTCTTTGGTCCATTCGATGATCCTGCGGATTTTGACCGGCGCATCATTTCAATCTGGAGCGGCGTTGCGGCTTGGGCAATGGCAACTCCTTTGGCTGCAGCTCGATTGAGAGACCTCAAATGGAATTTGTTGTTTCTGCTCATTTGGGGGTTGGGTATTGTCGCAGGTAGCACTGGTGCAATGCGTGCGCGCAGCGAATCTGATTTGATCATTCCGAATCAGTCAGACTTGGTCATTCATATGGCAGGTGTCTTGGCCATCATTGCCGTAGTCCTGTTTCTTCGACTTGCGACGGCGAAAGGCAAAGATGCGTCAGAGCACGGGGATGGTGAAAACGCATGAGAAACTGGAGCGGGAACCAGCTGCCTAACGTGCAGCTGCAGCGGACGCGTGAAATACGGCTCCCTCCTGTGTCGCTGTGGTTGCCGCGTGTTAGAAGATGCCTTCCGAGTATTCGGTTGGTACGAAGGTCAGGGCGTCGGTCTGGGCATACGGCTCTTATCTGAACTCGACGATGTTTACGCGCGCATTACCGAAAACCCTCTTCCTGGTCAGCACCGGCCCAAGCCCCGCTTTTGTGGCCAAATAAGCGCCAACAGAATACGATTCACTCACGCCAACTGCAGACAGGGCCAATGCCCGATGCAGCCTTATTGCACAGTATCGGAACTTAAGATGGCACGCTGGATTCTTCATACCCTTAGCTTATTGGCCGCATCAACGGCTCTTGCAACCGAACTGCCTGCCGACGCGAGCGACGGCGAGAAAGCGGTCTACTGTTTCTCTACCAACAACCTGCGCATGCAACTGGGTGCCGCCGTATCGACTGACCCTGGTCAAGCCGCCGAGATGTTCAAAGCGGTGGAACGATGGCAGAACATCATCCAGCGCGAACTGCCAGACTTCATGGCCCAGCAAAAAGCGCAGCAAACCGCGATGATGCAATTGTCCGAACGAATCAAAAGTGTCCGTCGGGATCCTGGCGCCATGGTGCAGCAGGTCATCAACCCGATCATGGCCGAGTGCGACGTACTTCTGGCGCAGCTTGATAAATCCACGGCATCGGCCAGCGCCACGCCGGCACCACCTGAGCCCGTCACCGCACCGAGCGGTCCTTACGACAGCGATGTGTTTGCCGGGTTGGTCCAGGAAACGCGGTACGCGGACTTCCGCTGGAACCACCACAGCGACCTTTATGCCCGGGTCGAGGGACGCGGTCAGTTTCGACGCATCCGCAACGGATTTCGCCTCGAGTTCGAGACCCGAATCAAGACGCTGTGTGTCGGTGACCTGATCGAGTCGCGCCGGTCCGACGACGGTTACCTGATGCATCTGAAAGTACCCGCCGGCAGTGGCGAAGGCTGCCTGCCACGCGTCACTCGTGGCGTGCTGTTCCCCATGGCGTTTGATGAGCAGCCCAAGAACCGGCGTTTGATGCTGCGCCTGTACGATGATCAGAATCGCCTGGTTACGGCAATGCGCTTTGAATCCCGCGAATTGCAGGCCAAACGGCTTGACCCACAGAAACTCATGGTCATGGACGAGGTGGTCTACGCCATGGAAAAGAGCGGCGACGAGCAGCGCCGCGCTGGCAAGCTGGCCAGGTTGCGCGCTGAGCCGGACTTCCCGCGCCTGAAGCCATTTTACGATAGCTGTATGGGCAAGGCCCCGGAGACCCCGCATGCGTCGGAGGCCAGCTACTACTGCATTTGCATGACCTACAAGTTTGGCGTGGGCGAACGGATCCCCGAATCTGAGTTCCAAAGCTATGTGCAGGACTTCTCGCGTCTCACCCGCCAGTTTCAGATTTTTACGGAAGACAACAAGCTGTACACACGCCTGGCGGAAGAGTGCCGGGCATGCAGCTATGACGATCGCACCCTGCGTGCCGGTTGCGACGCACCGGACACGGCGATGCTTTTACCCAACACGTTCGCAGAGCTCATTGGTCAGTTAGAAAAAGACGTGCTGCGGCTGGAGTCATCAGAGTTCTACAAAGAGAACTTCTTCGTCATTTATTTGCAGGGCTACTCAGGCTACTGCCTCGACGAAATAGACGATCCGGTGCCGTTTGACTATGTGGTCACCGAAACCACAACGGATCAGTATGGCTCAAGCTATAGCGACGAAGTTCAGCGTGACCGGACGTACGTACCCCGGCGCCATGCCGCGCGCTACCAGGCGATCTACGACAAGCACGCGAAAATGACGCCGGAGAAATTTGCCGGCGCCATCGGTCAAATGGCAGTGACCAGTGACGCGGATCTTCGTCAGTTGCGGTCTGATACCTCAGCGCGCGTGCGCATAGAGACAGAAAAGCGGATCGCCGTACGCGATCATCTGGCTAAGGGCTGCACGTCGGCGCCGGTTCAACGCGTTTATTCTCGGCTCGATGCGCTGTTTGAGTAAGCCCGCTCGGACCGGTACCGAACAAAGCCGGTTACGCGAAGCGTCACTGATCGACGGAAAATAGCACGCTTAAATTTCTTGCAGCGGCCGCCGCAAATAACGCTCGAACCGATTGAAACCAATCCCACGTATACTCGAAATCGTCCGTACCGAGTTCACCGTCGTAGTCCTCAGCGCTGATTTTGTCGTAACCCGTGCGAAAGGTGTTTTTCTCCAGTTTCGAAATTTCGGCGTCAATTCTCGAAACCTCTTCTGGGGTGACGCCGCCTCCAAAAGCAGACAGTCGGCAACTAGATTTTCACCGCATGACGGGTCGGTGATTTGCCATGCCGAGCAACAAACTCGGTTGGAATGAAGACCAATTTATTGCGTTTGTGGAATACATGGTTTGTTGCTTTGCTTGTTGAGCTTTCTTTCTTGAAGCCTGCTAGCACACAGGCGAAAGCAATTGGCAAAGATTGCTAATTCTTCCTAACTAATGGCTTCTTTTCGGGCTCCTGCCGCGTCGTCGCCGTCGTATTTTCCTGTGCCACCCAAACCACCGTAGACTGACCAAAATCCACAGGAGTCAATGGTGTCCGAACTTGCCAACCTACCCCGCGCCCGCGAACAAATGGCGGCCGCAAACATCGACGGCCTGATCGCCGCCGTACCGCTCAACGTCTACTATCTGAGCGGCTATTGGGGCCTGCTGATGAGCGCCCAACGTTTCGACGCCGCCTTTTTCGCCGTCCTGCCAGCGGATGACACCCAGCCCGCAGCACTCGTACTCCCGAGCATGGAATTACGCCGGCTGGTCAGCGCCGGCGGCACCTGGATGCCCGAGACCTTTATCTACACCAGCCCCGATGATGACCTCGACGTCATCGCGACCAACGGCCCGGCCTACAGCGGCTGGCCGGTGGCCAAAGACGCGACGCTCACCGATTTGGAGCGTCGCTGGATTGACGCGACCAACGCCCAGGAAGGCCGCGTTGCCGGCAACGCCATGGGCGCGTTAGTGCATGCGTTAAGAACGGCGGGTCTGACGAATGGCCGTCTGGTTTGTGATGATGCTCGAATATCGGGCTGGTTGGACCAAGCCGGACTGAACTCAATCGATTGCCGCACCGACCCCGCCATTTTCAATCGCATCCGCGCCGTCAAAACCCCGGCCGAACTCAAACTCATGCGTCGCGCCGCCATCATTAATGAAGCGGCCGCCCGCGAAGCCGCTGCCACGTTTCACGAAGGTGCCATGTGGTCGGATATCGAAACGGTGTACAACACGGCGATGGCCAAAGCCGGCGGCGCCGGCAGCTACTTAATTTGCGGCGCGGGCGGTCCATCAGCCGGCCATATTCGGCCAAACGAACCAATGTTCATCGATGCGCTCGGCACCTTCCAGCACTATCACGGCGACTTTGGCCGTTGCGTGGTGCTGGGCGAGGCAAGTAAAAGCATGCGCCAACGCCATCGCGCGTTGTGCAACGGCTGGGAAGCGATCCAGCCACTGCTCAAACCCGGGGCGCACTACAGCACGCTTGCCACCACGGCCATCGATGCGATTCGCCGCAGCGGCCTGCCCGAGTATGTTTACGCCACGCCCCACGGCGTTGGCCTCGAACACACTGACGATCCCACGCCGCCGGGCCGCCAGCAGGGCATGGCCCATGATGAGGTGCTGGAGGCCGGCATGGTGTTGAATGTGGATTTGCCGTTTACCGAAATCGGCTGGGGTTCGGTGCACATTGAAGACACGGTACACATCACACACGATGGTTTTGAATCTCTGACCTCGTCGGACCTGTCCATCATCGAGGTGTAGGCCATTAAATCGTGCTTTCTGGCACCAAAATTATCGCGCTGCAGCACGATCATCGGGTTTGTCTATCGACTCGATACAAAGATGCGATTGAGATCGTCAATCATATCCGTAATATTCTGCGGGTCAGACCAATCATTGCCTTTTTCGCTTTTCGCTCGACAGGGAATCACTCACATGCGTAAACCACTCACTTCATTTTTCGCGGCCCTCGCCGCCATGCTGACGATCGGCTTCATGTCGACGCCAGCGCTGGCTGCCGGCGAGGCCAAGTCCGTCCAGTTTTGGTGGCCGGAACAACTCAATCTCGGCCCGCTGCGTCAACACGGCACCGAATCCAATCCTTACGGCGCTGAATTTAATTACGCCAAAGCGTTTGAAAGCGTCGATCTCGATGATCTTAAGAAAGACATCGCCGCGGTGATGACCGACTCCCAGGATTGGTGGCCGGCCGATTACGGTCATTACGGACCGTTCTTCATTCGTATGGCGTGGCACAGCACCGGTACGTATCGCGTGCTCGATGGTCGCGGCGGTGGCGCCGGTGGTCAGCAGCGGTTTGAGCCGCTGAACAGCTGGCCCGACAACGGCAACCTCGA
>JBGCEL010000042.1:0-6411 GCA_045106455.1 Gammaproteobacteria bacterium | reverse complement strand
TCGCCCAGACCCAGCTCTTTGATGAGCTGATCGGCCAGACGGAATTTTTGAATCTTGGTGGACGACATCGGCCATTCGGTCACGGTACGTACGTAGCGCGGCGTTTTGAAGCTCGCCATGCGTTCTTTGCAGTGCGCAATCAGCGTGTCTTCATCCACGGTCATGCCGTCCTCCAACTGGATAAACGCGGCGGCGACTTCCTGGTAGCGCAAATCGGGCACGCCGACTACCTGCGCCAGGCGAACCGCCTCATGCTGCTGCAAGCACGATTCGATTTCAGCGGCCGCCACATTTTCCCCACCCACCTTCAGCATATCTTTAAGTCGGCCGTGGAACATGAGCTGGCCGTCTGCATCCACCGAACAAATATCGCCGGAATGAAACCAGCCGTCGGCGTCCAGCGCTTCGGCCGTTTTCTCCGGCGCTTTGTAATATTGATCGAACGTACTGTAGCCACGGATCAGGCATTCGCCTTTTTCGCCAACGCCCGCCTCGGCGCCCGTTTCCGGGTTCATAATTTTCACCTCTAAACCCGGCAGCGGCATGCCTAAACGCGTATAGCGATGCATTTTGCTGTCGCCAATGCGGCCGGTCGTGACCGTACCCGCCGTCTCGGTCATGCCAAACGTGCCCACGTAGCAAATGTCCGGCAGAGTGGATTCCATGGTTTCGCCCACCGACGCCGGCTGCACGGCAAAGTTGGCGTTCATTAATCGAATGTGGCTTAAGTCAGTGTTAGCAAAATCCGGGTGCTGCACCAGATCGCCCATGATCGTCCAGAAGCACGGATAGGTCAGCGTCGCCTTTTCCTGCTCCAGCATTTTTAGCGCTTCGCCGGCATTAAAATGCTCAGCGGTAATGTAGGTGCCACCCTGATCGAAGATGGACACCAGCGGCAAAATTGCAGCGATATGAAACAGCGGCAGCGGCGACCAGAAGCTGTCTTCGGGCCCCACTTCATAACGTCGGCCCAGCGCGATGGAGCTACGCACCATCGATTCGTGACTGATCATGCAGCCCTTCGGATTGGACGTGGTGCCGGACGTATACAAAATAAGCGCCGTGGAACCCAGGCGTGTTTGCAGCCGCCGCACGTGCACTTCGTCTTCATCAATGTTGGCGGCAAGGGCGTCAAACTGCGCACGGCCAACGTGGCCGGCAACATCATCCCCGGACAGCGACACCACGGCGCCCAGCTCGGGAAACCCCGGCAATGACAGTGCTGTTGGATCGGCCGCGTCTTTCAAACCCGGTAGCGCCTCATGCAGGCGTCCGCAAAAGTCGACCACGTCGACAAACTTATTCGTCGTGACGATCGCTTTGAGATCGGCGTTTTCGGTGACGTAGGCGATTTCCATCGGCCGGAAGCGCGCGTTGATCGGCACCACCACGGCGCCAAGCAGACTGGCGCCAAACATCGCTTCGAGAAACTCCGCGCAGGTGGGCAACAACAAACCAACGTGATCGCCGCGGCCAACACCCAGCGCGTGCAAACTGCGTGCAACTTTTAGCGCGGCCGCCGAAAGTTCGGCATACGTGAGTCGCTGCTCCGGAAACACGACCGCCGTGTGATCGGGAACGGCGTCCGCCGCCGTTAGCAGGAGATCGCCCAGTGTCGTGGCGCGTATACGACTGGTTTTTAAGTCGTCGCCTTTGGAATGCACGAACAATCAGCCGGGCAGATCGTCGAGATATTCGCGCACGTACTCGCCGTCGAGGCATTCGATCATCGGCGGCGCCAACTCGTGAAAATGCGGCGTGTCCATGTGGGCTTTCTCTGCCTCCGCGCTGGTGAACGATTCGAACACCGCGTAGCCAAGGGGCGTATCGCGCAGCTTGTAAAATTGATACTGCAGCGTATCGGGCTCATTGGCGCGCACCGCTGCGGTGAGCTTGGCCACCAGTTCAAGATATTCGGCTTCTTTTTCCGCCTTCACCGTCATTCGCGAGAGAAAAGTAAGCATGGCACACACCTCGTTTTACAAGCCGAAAAAGATGGTAGCATCGGGATTTAAAGAATAAAACAAGCATGACTGTTTTTTTTAAGGAGCCCGCGTGAGCGACCGCTTTGAACCTGTGATTGCCGCTTCTGACATGCCGGTCAGCGGCGTTTTGTGCACTACAGCAGCCGGAACGCCTATTGTGCTGTGCAAAGTTGGCGAGGAAATTCACGCGGTGTCCAACGAATGCACCCACGCCAAGGCCACGTTTGACGGTGCAAGGCTGCGACGCTTTCGACTCATCTGCCCGCTGCACGGCGCTATGTTTGACGTGCGCACAGGGCTACCCAACGGACAGCTCGCGCGCGGTCCGCTCGCCGTCTACCCAACCCGCGTCAACGCTCAGGGTATCGTTGAGGTGAATGTCACCACAGCTTAAGTGCCAAGCATTTCCGGTGCGTATTCGCGCATGCGATGTTCAACCAGCGCGCCGCCGTGACGACCCAACACCATCATTTCGTCGTCGCTGAGTTTTTTCAGATTCGTGCCGACGTTTGAGGCAAACGTGGCATCACCCGTCTGCTGCTCACCCTCGACACTATTAATTGAGAACCACAGCGGCTTGGGCCCCTGTCCGGCCTGATGCGACAACGCAAGACGCTGAAACTGCAAACCACGCACCTGCTCCATCAAAATACCGATGGCCTCTTTGAGCACGATGGTCCCTTTCTCGGTCGGCGTTTCATCGATCGCAAACGGCTTGCCTGCATCGCTCACAATTACAAAATCCAGTGCGTTGCGTTTGCGGAACACGGGGTTCACACCCAGATTGTCGTACACACCGCCGTCTGTGAGCGTCACGAAATCCACGTCGCCATCAAACTGATCCTGGTCAATGCGCAGCGGTGGAAACACCGGCGGAAATGCTGATGAGGCGGCGACAGCGTGACTAAGCGGAAACGTATCACCGGCATTTTGCCCCAGCTGCCATTCACCCAATTCGGTGGGTTTGTTTTCACCCGCAACAAAGAAAAACATGTTGCCCGTAGCAAGGTTCGTCGCGTTGAAATAAATTCTTGGGCCGGCGCTCAACGCATTGAGCTTGGCACCATGAAACAAATGTTTGTCGTAAGTATCCGCCAGCTTCTCCAGTCGCGATTCGAACGGGTTGAACATACCCCCAAGCACCGATGACACCGCAATTGAGCGGGTTTTTAGATAGTCTTCGAGCTTGTCCAGCGCGTCATCTTTGCCCCAGTTCAGAGCCAGAAAGCCACCCGCAATGCTGCCACCGCTCACGCAGCTTAAAAGATCGATCTTCCACAGCATGCCCATGGCCTCGAGCTTGCGAAACACGCCGAGGTGAAATGCCGCCGCGCGAAAGCCGCCGCCTGACAGTGCCAAACCAATCCGTTTTTCTTCGCCATTTACGTTGATCGTCATGCTTAAATTTCCTTGTCGTCGATATCTAAGTCGTCGATGTCCAGCTTGAAAATCGCGTCGTCGCCGTAGCGAGTATCCACGCGCGATTCGCGCGCCCAAAATCCATTGTCATCTGAAGTGTAGTTGAACCACAGCTCAGGTTTTTTGTCGCCGTGATGGTGATCCATGATGGTCTCGATGGCCGGCACGTCGGGATGACGAAAGCGCGAGCCGCTGGTGGATATCAGATACCGCGGGCAATCAATGGACGCCATGAGCTTGGCATTAATATTGTTCTTGCTACCGTGGTGGGGCAGCTTGAACGCATCGAGCGCCACACGTTCAGCGTCCGGATCGTTTTCGTCTCGAAAACGCAGCAGTGCCGGTTGCAGTACTTGCGCCCAGGCATCGCCGGACAACAGCAGTCGGTGTCCGCCAAATTCGGCCACCACCCCAATGCTCGAGCCGTTGGCCTCGCTGTGATCGCGCGTTGGGCGTTTGCGGTCGGTGCCCAGATGCTTCAACAATCGCGTCCAGGCTTTGTCGCCAAACTGGGTCAGCGCCGCATCCCGATCCCCGGGCACAAAACCGGCCGCTTCAATGACCTTGTTCCATTTTTTTCGTAGCTTGATCAGAGACTCAATACTCGGCGACACCAGCGTAAGCTTAAGCCCGCCGGCAAGCTCAACGCTTGGCAGCGGGTGCGGCTCTGGCGGCAACACGACGGCACCACCATTAAAACTCTCGTTCCACGGCAGCTTCAAATGGTGGAGCAGCGCGCCCAGAAACTCGCCCTGCTTGGCGCCCAGATGCTTGGGCATTTCACCGGCCACCAGCGGTTCAAGATGTTGGAAATCGTTGAACCAGATATCGCCAAACTCGCACTCGAGTTCGTCGTCCTGCAATAGCCCGATGATGCCCTCAATATGATCGGCATCAATGTGCGTAACGATCAATAGCTCAAAAAAACGCTTGCCGTCGGCATTGAGTGGCAGCGCCAAAATGCGCTCACGTAGCGACGGATAGGTGGAACGTCGGCCACCGTCGATCAGCACGTAGTGCAGATCATCGTCACGTCCGTAACTCAACAGCAGCGCATCGCCCTCCGCCGCCGGCAACATTTCCAATTGAAGCGTTTTCATATGCGCAAGCCCTCTGTCGGTAGCTGCCAGTTAGCGTCGCCATTGGCGACAAGAAGCAAAGACATGATCATGCCGCGACCGAGCAGCTCACGGCGGGCAGTTAAAAGTGCCTCCCCGGGCGTTTTCTCGCCGGACGGACGGCGCGCCATCACCTCAACCAATACTTGCGCCGCCTCGGGTGCCTGCTCCACCACAAGCTTACCCATCGTCGCAATGGTGAGCGCGGCGCCGTGATCGCGAAACTCATCGGCAAAGCTCGTGATCTGCCCTTCTTTGAAAAGCGTGTTACAACCGAGCAAGAGCACAACCGGACCTGGCCGCGCGCTGCCCCCATGCACGACATCTGATTCAACACTTCCGGACAGCAATGCCGTGGCGGGAGGCGCGAGCGAAATATCATCCTCGTCTTCCGGCTCACCCATCATCAACGCAGAACTCAACTCATTCGCCAGGTGTTGATCGTGGGGCATAGCCACCAGCAGCTCAGGTTTGTGTTGCTCGATCAGCACGCGCCAACTGTCCCAGTCCACCGCGCGCTGTGCGTCCACCGCGAACGCCTGCGTTACGTTCGCACGCACCGCATCGATCGCCGCCTCCGGCACGCGACCCGAGCCACCCACGGCAACGGCGCGAACGGCACGCAACGCCGGTCGGTCGCCGGTGGGATTGGCGCCAACCCGAAACCCACGACTGCCACCGGCCGTGCGTCGTTCAATCACTTTTTGCAGACCCCAAAAACGTCGTGGACAAACGTGAGCCGAGCCTTGGGCAGACGGACAACCACTGCAATCATTGGCGCGCACCGCGTCGCGCCAGGTGGGGCAAACCGTCGAATTCGAGGCAAGCTTAGGCCCGTCGTAAATCAGCTCCAGCGGTAGCAAATCACCGGCACGCGGCGAGAGAATTTGAATCACGGGCTTGTCCATCAGCGCACCCAGCGGACCGTCGAAACGCGCGCGCAATGCCTGCCCCGCGATGCCAAGCGCCGCCAGTGCCTCGTCGATGGCCGTGTCATCGTATTTGCGTCGGTCAGCGGCCGTTTCAATTTCCGCTACGAGCTTGGCCAAAAAGCCGTGCAGTGCCGAGACATCCAAATCCACCAGCGCATCGTCGCCGAGCACCTTGCCATCCGCCGTCGCGCCGTCGACCACGCCGCCGCTGGTGGCGGACAGTGGATCGTTAATTTCACCGGCGTGCACATCAATGCTCAGTTCCAAGCCCGGCGTATGATCTGCCGCCGTCGCGGCATCGTTCACCACATCACCCAGCAACATCGCACTTTGCAGCAGCAAGCCACCGCCGGGCCGCATGACATACACACGCGCCTTCACCCGTCCGGCGGCCGGCGCCTGCAGCGTGAAGCTCACCTCTTTGGAATTACGCGAGGTGTCACGGGGAACACGCAGCACGTCTTTTTGCGTCTGTCCGTCGTAGTGCAACCAAACGGGAAGCTTGAGCCATTGCGCGTCGGTCTCATCAAACACCGTTTCGTCGAACGCCACGTCCGCCACCACGCTGGCACCGCGCCCAATGGAGACTTCGATTACATGCACCTGATTGGCGACGAAGGCACTGACGGCCTGCATGTCCTCATCCAGCAGGACGTTGGCCTGCAAAGCACGCGGAGCGTCATCGGCATTGCCCGGCGTCACGGGTGACGGCGATGACGGCTCAGGTGAAGGCGAAGGAATTGGCGGCGGCGGCGGTGAGCCACTGCTCTGTTCATCCCCGCCGCCCCGCACCGCCGGCTCGCCGGGATTCATCGCGGCCATCGCCTGACCATAGCGACTTTCGATTTCGTATGGCGCGACTTCGGTCGTCTCGTGGGGCCGGATGACCGCACGAAACATCTCGTGTTCCGGATGCGCACGCATAACGTCCGCCCACGCCGGCTCCGGCCAGGCCGC
>JBGCEL010000041.1:0-5123 GCA_045106455.1 Gammaproteobacteria bacterium | reverse complement strand
CCCATAAAAAAACCCCGCCGAAGCGGGGTTTTCCTTAACAAGTTTTCAGCAAACGCCGAAATTACTCGCTACACAGAGCCCCATCGGCACTAGGTCCAGGCGTGCTGAAGAACAACGTTCTCAGGCGACCCAGATCTACGACGTTCACGATACCGTCACCGTTGAAATCGGCATCTTCATCGGTGGTAAAGAACACCGTCCGCAAAATACCTAAGTCCACGACGTTCACGATGCAGTCGTTGTTCAAATCCGCATCGCAGATATTGCCGTGGCCATCGCCGTCGGTGTCACGCTGATCGGGGTTGGCAACGATCGTGCAGTTGTCGATGCTGTCGGCAACGCCGTCGCCGTCGGTATCTGCATCGCCAACCAGATCCAGGCCAACCACGACAGGATCATGATCCGAAGCACGGTTCACGATCGTACCGTCGAAGATGTCGGCGTTACGTCCGAAGTCCAGATTGTAGTCAATGGCGTCCGCGTCATCGGCACTGATGTGCCAGGTGGCTGCGCCCGTGACTTGACTCGTCAGAGCCGGCGAGCTCAGCGCGTGATCCAGCGTACCGAACTGACCGTCAAACAAGAACGAATAACCATCGGCGCCGGCAAACGTTGCCAGCAGGTTCGTGTAGCCGGCGTTCTCGATCGCAATGATCGGATCTTCACGCATGTACGCGTTCAGGTCGCCCATGATCAGCGCGTCGCTGTCACCGCTACCGGTCGGGTCGGTTGCCAGCCAGTTGGCCAGTGCAATGGCGGCATCGGTACGCACGCCGTTGCAGTTTGCCTGACCGTCGCCGGTATCCGGATCGCCCACGTCATCACACGATGAGCCTTTCGATTTCAGGTGATTCACCGCCACGGTGAACACACCGCCACCGGCAATTTCCTGGAAGCTCTGCGCCAGAACCGGACGGTTCTTGTCATCGTTAAACAGCGGATCAACGCTGCTATCGAGGATCGCCGAGGCGCCGAATGCCGTGACGGTGGTGGTTTTAAAGATCAAACCAACCCGAATCGCATCCGTGCCGATGGTGCCGTTGTTAATGAAATCATACGTACCGGCACCGACCGCGGCGTTAAGCCCGTCGGTGATGTTCTGCAGCGCTGCGGTCGCATTGTTCTCAAGCTCGATCAGTCCAACCACGTCGGCATCCAGAGCCACCAGCGCCGTGAGGAGCTTGGCACGCTGACGATCAAACTCGGCCTGGTTATCGGCACCACGACAGCCCTGATTCATGGCGGGGCCACAAATGGAACCGTTGCCGTCAAGCGTGGTGAAGAAGTTGAGTACGTTGAAACTCGCGACCTTCAAGCTGCCACCCACGTCGGGCGCCGTGGTTGGGGCCGGATTGTTGACCACAAACACCGGCTCGACCGTTGGCATCAGGCGATAGGTTTCATCCCCTGAGCCGCCGCTACCACGGCTGTAGCGCAGGTTGCCGGTCAGGCCAACTACATTGTCGCCAGCGCGCACCAGCGCACCCACCATGTTCGGCAGACCGGGATCGGGATAACGAATCGGGTCTGGGTTTTGGATGGTCACACCGTCATCGAGCATGATGGCGCGACGGCCAATGTCCTGACGGAACGCATCAAGACCGGCGGCATCCGGCAAATTGTTGTTCGTAAACTGCTCGAAGCGTCCGCCCTGTGCCAGCAACATCTCGCCAAAGCGATCGAGGTTGAACAGCTCGGTCACCGTGAGCATATCCGAGAACGTTACCAGCATGCCTTCGTATTGTTCGAGATCAGCGATGTACTCGTTATTCACGAGCAGCGCATTGGCCGTGGGCAAAGCAATCGCGGTCGCGCTTACCGTGCCGGTACCAATCACCTCAACCAGAGGGAAAGAAATTTGCGTCTCACCGAAAAACTCGGTGGCGGTACCGGTAACGCGTACCAGATCACCCACATTCACATCTACGGCTGGTGCGAAGCCGTCAAACACGAAGATACCTTCCGAGGTCGCCGGATCGGCGTCGACATCGCCATCTTCTTCTTGCACGAAGAAGCCATCCAGATTGCTCTGATCGTCGGCGTCGCCGCGCTGGAAATCGCCGGTCACAACGCCTTCAATAATGACTGTCTGATCATCAAGCGGGCTGCTGTCGCCACTGCCCTGCACTTCGTGAATAAACACCAGCGACGGCGGTGCCGGCACGCTGAAACTAAACACGAAATCGGCGGCCATGTTGTCAGGCGTCATGTCCTGATCGGTAACCTGCGCGGCAAACACCGTCACGGTGCACGTATCGCCGGCCACAAAGTCGGTGGCAGGATCAATCACGTACTGGGCATCATTCGCATTGCTCACGGTGCCGCTATTGGCGCCGCTCATATCGCAAGCAAGGTCGAAAAAGGTGCCAGCAACGGTCACATTTTCACTGAAGTTAATTTGGATGTTGGCATCCACGGCAACATCGTCCGCGCCATTGGCGGGTGAGGTGTTGCTGACTACCGGTGGTACATCGCCGGTGGTGGCGACGTAGGTACCAATTGGGAACGGCGTGGCCGCCGTGGCGTTCGAGGTTGCTCCGTCGAGCGCGTTGGCGCCACTGAAGGTCCAGCTGCCAAGCGTAAACGTGCTGCCGTCCGGTCCGGTGCCGCTGGTGCGGTAGGCCCAGCCATCCAGGTATTCCCAGGGCTGGCCGTTACCGTCGACGTTGATATCGCCGAACACGTCAATAACGACGCCGCTTTTGAACAGCTCAATGGCGTCATCGCCGTTAATGCTCGCGGCGTTGTCGGTGTAATTTGGCGCGAAGCCAAAGAACGCCTGAAACTGCGCGCTTTCGCTTGCAAGATAAAGATAACTGCCTGCAGTTGCCGAACCGGCCGGTAAGGTAAATTCCTGACCGTCGGAGCCGCCGCCGTTGTTGGCCGAGCCGATGCCGTAGATCGTCAGATCAGGAACATCAGCGGACACATAAATTTCAATCGCTTTGGGCGTACCACCCGTCAGCGGACCGTCGATAACACCTGAGACGGTAAGTTGAGCCGCCGCAGAACTGGCCAACGCCATGAGTGCGGTGGAAAGAAGAAAACGAATGCGCATAGAGGATCCCCCGTATTGGCTTTACATAACCAATTTATTGTTGATTCCTCCCCAACGCCTCGTGAGGCCCGACGGAGGAAGCGAAGACAAATCGTCGACTGTCTGGTGACGCGAAGCATAAACGCCCTGACCGAAGTAATCCATGTGGGCGCCCCGGCTTACGTGGCTGTGCCATTTCCGACCAAAAAGCGCGCCGAGTCGCCGCAGGCAGCGCGACTCAACCGGGCTTCAGGTTACAATTTGCCAGACGAACTGAACTGACGCTCCGCCATGCCCAAACACATTGACAAACTTCTGGCCAAACACCGCGAGCTAACGCATTCAGAAATGAAAAAAGTGGTGTCGCATGCGCAACGCGAAACGGACGGCTGGTTTCTCAATACACTGATGATTGAAGACTGCGATACGCCGTTTCGCTACAAGCGGCGCAAACGCTATCAGGATCTAAAAAACGCCCGGGTCGATCTGACCTACTACCCGACCACGCACACGGTCGCCGGAATTGAAATGGACGCATTCAACGTCGTTAGAATTCGTCGCTCTTAAGCGCGCCGACGCAGCGCGCCCAGCGCACCTATAGCGGACAGGAAAAACCACACAGCGCCCGGCAGCGGCGTTCTGATCAATGCGCTGCCGAATTCGACGTCGATGGGTGTTAAGAAAACGGCACTAATGAACGACACCTGAGCCACCGTGGCCGGTCCGGACACACCTTCGAAGGCACCGAAGGTGGCGAATTCCAAATGACCCAATCGCTCAACCCGCTTTGCCCACTATGGATTGCAAAGCGATCCAACGGGACTCGGACCGGGAGCCGTGAAAAATACCGAGCGCAGCAAACCAAGGTCGATCACGTTCACAACACCATCAGAATTCAAATCGACCACTTCGTTGGTCGTGAAGAACGCCGCTCGCATCAGCCCCAGATCCACAACGTTCACGAAGTCGGCATCACAGCAATTGCCGTGCCCG
Source organism: Gammaproteobacteria bacterium (assembly GCA_045106455.1). GTDB lineage: Bacteria > Pseudomonadota > Gammaproteobacteria > Steroidobacterales > JBCCMA01 > JBCCMA01. The sequence continues at coordinate 1,093 of JBGCEL010000041.1, read as the reverse complement.
TCGTTGTCGGCATCTAACTGATTCGGGTTCGTGGCATTGATGCAGTTGTCTGCGTCGTCCGCCACACCGTCGGCGTCGGCATCATTTTCGAAATCCGCGAAACCGTACTGCAGATGGTCGGCTTCCCAATTTGTAAGGCCGGGCATCGAGAGACGAATAGCAGAGATGCCCTGAGCGTAAACAATGCCGAAAAATCGATCTTCCGGGGTGGTGCGTGAAATGCTGGTGTCCCCAAGTGAGAAAGGACCAATCACGCCCAACGAGTTACCGTCAGCATCGAAGGCTTCGAAAAACGTGTTGTCGATAAGATTCGAGGCAAACGGCGTACCGCCGCCATTGCGCCCGACGTCCGTCCACACAATGCCGGCGTGCGTGGGTAACGCTCCGCCAAACGCCGCGGCATCAAAATCAAACGTAAAGCTGTCCGTGGATTGATCAGAAAAAAGACTGCTCGTTGAGCCGCTGGCAACGCCATCAATAACCCCATCGCCGACAGCATTGCACTGATCGGTCCTTGCTTGATCGGGAGGCCAAGCCTGGCGGGCGCGGGTGGCGGGCAAACGCTGCCCGCCACCCTACCCTTTTTTTAGAACTTAGCCTTCGCGCCAAAGAACAGACGCGGGCCGTACGAAAGCACCTGATACGTGTTGCCTGGAATCGCACGATCATCCACACGCACTTCATCCAGAACGTTCTGCCCCTCAAGGGTCAGCTCAACGGTATCAAACAATTTGTAACGTGCTTTGAGATCCAACCGATCGTAAGCCCCAGTGTAGCGAATGCGACCTTGAGTATCGCGCGCGAACTGCTGGAAGTAGTCGGACCGCGTGCGGTAGAGCGCCTGCAGATTCCACTTCTTGTTGCTCCAATAGACTTGCGTCGAGCTCACGTGCTTGGACAAGCCAAACAAATTGGCCGGTGGCAAAATGCCGATCAATGCCGTCTGCGAGACTTCGCCCGTCTGCTGATCCACCGTTAAAGTGATGCCGTCACCACCGTTTTGATCTTCGAACTCAAAATCGGAGGTCGCGTAGTTGTAGCTAAACTTCGCACCGAACCCGCTCCAGAAACCGGGCAGATAGTTGAACGAGTG
>JBGCEL010000040.1:0-71946 GCA_045106455.1 Gammaproteobacteria bacterium | reverse complement strand
GACTTGCGGATGTGGCGCGCCCGGCAGGACTCGAACCTGCAACCGCCGGCTTAGAAGGCCGATGCTCTATCCAGTTGAGCTACAGGCGCCTGCTTAAGACGGATCGGGTTTGAAGAAAACGATGGTCGGGGCAGAGAGATTCGAACTCCCGACCCTCTGCTCCCAAAGCAGATGCGCTACCAGACTGCGCCATGCCCCGATTAATCGTTTTTCCAAAAAAACCCCGCCAACGCGAGCCGGCGGATGATACGTCGCACCCAAAAGCCTGTCAAAAAAACTTCACCAACCGGAATACCTCGGCCCGGTCACGGCGCGGCCCGGAGCGCTAATCGCGCCGCCACGCCGTGCCTTCGGCCCCATCCAGCACCGTAATGCCGGCCTCAGTGAGCTGATCACGGATCTGGTCCGCGCGCGCGTAGTCGCCACTGGCCCGCGCCGCATTGCGCTCGGCGACCCAGCCGTCGATGGTCGCATCATCCGGACCCTGCGTACTGCCGCCCGCACTTTTAAGATATTGCTCGGGATCATCCTGCAACAAACCCAGACGACCGCCCAGCGCGCGCAGCTCCGCGGCCAGTCGTGTCGCCGCCTCGGTATCGCCCTGATCCTGCGCACGATTGATGTCACGGGCCAGCTCAAAGAACACGGCGATGCCGCCCGGCGTATTGAAATCGTCGTCCATCGCCGCGACAAAACGCGCGGTGTGCTCACCCGCCACGGCATCAACATCTAAAGATGCCGCCTGCAGCGCCGTGTACAGCCGTTTTACGCAGGACCTTGCCTGCTCAAGCTCTTCCCGCGAATAGTTGATGGGTTTGCGGTAATGCGCCCCTAACAAAAAGAAGCGAACTTCCTCTGGCCGGTACTCTTTGAGCACCTCTCGAATGGTGAAAAAGTTGTGCAAGGACTTGGACATTTTTTCGTTGTCCACCTGCACGAAACCATTGTGCAACCAGTGCCGCGCAAAACCCTGCCCGCTCGCGCCACAAGACTGCGCGATTTCATTTTCATGGTGCGGAAATTTGAGATCCATGCCGCCGCCGTGAATATCGAACACCGGCCCCAGATGCGCCTGCGACATGGCCGAGCATTCGATGTGCCAACCGGGTCGACCCTGACCCCAGGGACTATCCCAACTCGGCTCACCCGGCTTCGCGGCTTTCCACAGCACGAAGTCCAGCGGGTCGTGCTTCTTTTCATTGACATCGATGCGCGCACCGGCACGCAAATCGTCCGGATTCTTGCCCGACAACGCACCATAATTTTCAAAATTCTTGACGCGGTAATACACATCACCGTTGTCAGCAGCGTAAGCCAAATCGCGTTCAATCAAGGTCGTGATGATATCCAGCATGCCTTGGATCGACTCGGTCGCACGCGGCTCGATGTCCGGACGCAAAATCTTCAAGGCGGCGCAGTCTTCGTCCATGGCATCGATAAAGCGCGCCGTGAGTGCTTCTATCGGCTCACCGTTCTCATTGGCGCGCGCAATAATTTTGTCATCGATATCGGTAATGTTGCGCACGTAAGTGACGTCATAGCCGGAGGCGCGCAGATGACGCACGATGACATCAAATGCCACTAACATGCGCGCATGCCCAATATGGCAGTAGTCGTAGATCGTCATGCCGCAGACATAGATGCCCACCGCGGGCGGATTCATCGGTTTAAACGGGACTTTTTCGCGCTGCAAGCTGTCGTAAAAGGTCAGGGACATGTCGGCTGTATCGCATAATGTGGAACGGCCGCTGATGGTAGCCCAACTCCCCCAGCGCGCAAAGCACCCGGCGGCGAGTTTGGCGCCCTCGGCCGTCCTGATTATTATGTCACCCGAATACTGACCGATTGCTCCCAAGGAGACGCACCGTGAATTTGACTCGAAGACTGATCGCGCTGGCCGCCCCGGCCATAGTGGCCCTAACGCTCATCGGCGCCGGCAGCCACGCGGCCACGCCCCGTGCGCCGCTGTATCCGCAAGTAAAATTCACCACCAGCGCGGGAGATTTCGTCGTGCAGCTCAACGGCCGCAAAGCACCGCTGACCACACGCAACTTTTTAAAGTACGTCGAGAGCGGTCATTACAACGGCACGATTTTCCACCGCGTGATCAGCGGCTTCATGGCACAGGGCGGCGGCTACGACACCGACCTGACCGAGAAACCTACGCGCGACGGCATCCCCAACGAATCAGGTAATGGCTTAAGCAATGCTCCGTACACGCTCGCCATGGCGCGTACGGGTGACCCCCACTCGGCGTCGGCACAGTTCTTCGTGAATCTGGCTGACAACAGTCGTTTGGATCCAAGCCCAAGCCGCTGGGGCTATGCGGTGTTTGGGGAAGTAGTGGAAGGCAAAGAAGTAATCGATGCGCTGGGTGCAATGGAAACCGGTCCCAAGGGTCGTTTCCGCTCCGACGTACCAAAGACCGACGTTGTGATCAAAAAAGCTTTCGTACTCAAGCCAGACACCACCAAATGACGACCTGGTTTATCTCCGACATTCATCTGGACAGCGAGCGCCCGGACATCGCGAGCGCGTTCGCACATTTTGTTGATACGACAGCGCGCGCTGCCGACGCCCTGTACATTCTGGGCGACTGGTTCGAAAGTTGGATCGGCGATGATGATCCTGACCCGGCCAAGCACGCGGCCATCGCGGCCGTAAAACAACTTAGCGAGCGCGGCACGCAATGTTATTTTTGTCACGGCAATCGCGATTTTCTGGCCGGCGCTAAGCTTGCCAACGACGCGGGCGTCACGCTGCTGGATGAAGAGCACGTCGTGGAACTCGGCGGCGAACGTGTGTTGCTAATGCACGGCGACTCGCTGTGCACGGACGATGTGCAATACATGGCCTTTCGTCAGCAGGCGCGCGATCCGGCGTGGCAAAGCCAAGTGTTGGCGCTGCCGATTCCAGCACGACAGGCACTGGCAGCCCAGGCGCGCGAACAAAGCGCCACCGACATGGCACAGAAAACCGAAGACATTATGGATGTAAATGCGCAGGCCGTGCTGGACACACTGCAGCGCCATGACGTGCGACGCCTCATTCATGGTCATACCCATCGGCCCGCCACCCATCGCATTGATGACAATGGCGTGGAGCGCACGCGACATGTTCTGGGGGATTGGTACGAGCAAGGACGCGTGCTGGTGCACGACACCAACGGCTTTAGAGAGGTCGAGATTCCGCTGGCGGACCGCTGTGGAAGCTGAACGCCTCATCCGGTTCAACAATTGCGGCGCGCTCCAGGCCCCGAAAGTGTTCCACCCGCGCGTCAAACCCTTCGGCTCTTAACTGCTGCGCCAACGCCAGATAGTGTTCAAAGTGACGGGCTTCTGAGGCCAAAAGACCACCGTAAAAACGTGCCAACTGGTCATCCAGATGCGGTATTAATGCTGCGAATCTCTCGCAGCTACGCGCCTCAATGAACGCACCGCAAATCAGCATATCGCGCAATCGAAACGGCTCCTCGCCACTGCACCCCGCGCGCAATCGGGCGGCATAGCGACTTGCGGCGACAAAGCGCCACGCGATACCCCGCTCCGCCATGATCGAATTGACTTGCTCGAAATGGCGCAACTCCTCGCGCGCCAAACGCGACATGCGATAGACCAACTCGGGCTGTTGCGGATAGCGATGCAACGTGGCCAGCGCCGTGGATGCCGCCTTTTTCTCACAATTGGCGTGATCGACCAGCAATGTTTCTAGTTCTTCCAGTGCCCAGTTAAGCCATCCAACGGGGGTGGGAACCGCCAAAAACGACGCAATAGGTGCCGGCACGTCATCGGCAAAAGCGTGCACAACGTCAGACTCGCGCGCGCTCACAGTGCTTTTTCCAAATGCGCCTCTATGGCCGCTAACAAATCAGCGCGGGCGATGGGTTTGACAAGATAGGTATCGTAGCCGGCCTCGAGCGCACCGTCTCGATCGTCGGCGCCAAGGGACGCGCTTAGCGCAATAATTGGACACTCGATACCGCGCTTGCGCATTTCGCTGGCCGCTTCCATGCCGGTCATCAACGGCATATTGACGTCCATTAAGACCAGGTCGGGATTAATTTCTAACGCGCGATCTACGGCATCGCGACCGTTCATCGCGATGTCGACATCGTAGTTGGCACGGCCAAGGATGATCTGCACCAGATCAATAATGTCGGGATCGTCTTCCGCCACAAGGATACGGCTGCCGCGAAACGCGTCACTGGGAACTGGCGCCGGCAATATCGGTTGAGGCGCAGCTGTCTGATCCACGGCAATACTGCCGGGGAGAAACACCGTAAACTCACTGCCCTGACCAAGCGCCGACTTCACCACAATCCGCCCACCCAACAGCTCAGACAGGCGGCTGGCAATATTCAATCCCAGTCCCACGCCGCGTACTTTATCGCTGTCGCGGCCGCGCTGAAACTCTTCGAAGATGCGCGCCTGATCTTCCTCGGCGATGCCCGGCCCACTGTCGATAACCCGAAACACGAGCTCGTTGTTCTGCCAGTCCGCCTCCATGCGCACGCTGCCGGTTTCGGTAAATTTCACGGCATTGCCGAGCAGATTGAGAAGCACCTGGCGCAAACGCACCGCGTCGGTGTTCAGTCGCGCTGGCACGTCGTTGGCCACGAACGCCGCAAAACCTAAAAAGCGCGCAGCCGCCAGCGGCGCCATGATCGACGCCAAATCATCAATCAGCTCGCGCAGATCGAATTCTGTTCGATTAACCAAAACGTCGCCTTCCTCAAGACGCGCCTGATCAAGAATATTGTCGACCATCGACAGTAAATGACGCGCGGCACGACCAACCGAGCGGCTGTGTGCTTCGACATCCGTATCGCCCTTGGCTCGTTCATCAATGAGCTCAGCGTAACCGAGCACGGCCGTCAACGGCGTGCGAAATTCATGCGACATACCCGCAATGAAGCGTGCTTTGATTTCGTTGGCGCGCGTCAACTCTTGTTCGCGAATCTCGAGCTTCTGTTTCGCAGCGGAAAGCTGCTCGACCAGGCGCTGTTGCCGATGATTGAGCAGACGCACTTCGTTGGCCTTTTGCTGCAGCGAGCGTCGCGAATCACGCTCGGCATCCGCGGGCAGCAGCAAAACAAAGCTAACGTCGCCGGCGGGAAGATTGTGCACGTGGAAGACGTGCGCGCCACGCAATTCCACCATCGGCAGCACAAATTTATCGGACGCTCGCTGTCCAAACAGACACGGTACGGCGTTGCGCACATCATCGCCCGCTGTTATCGGTGCAAAACCCGGGGTTTTCGCGTCACCCCACATTTGACGCAAGCGCCACTGCTGATCCACGCAAAGCGTGAGTGGCTGCGCGCGATGAGCAACGAGTGAGATCAGATACTCACTAACCGGCGCCGGCAAACTCATGGGTTTATCCGCTGCGCCGCGTTACGCAAATTCGATTGTGGCCGCATTGTAAATGACCTGAAGGTGGACTAGCCGAGGCGTGTGCAAAGTTCGGCCAAAGCCTCGGCGACGTTTTCTCCGTTACGTGCGCTGGTCACAAATACCGTGTGACCATCACGACGCAACTGTTCTACGTCATCGTCACTGAGCTGCCATTCATCCGTCAAATCATTCTTGTTAACGAGTGTCACAAACGGCAATTCGCCATAACGCTCACGCGCCTCAGCCAGCAAATTGCACGCCGCATCACGGGTGGAGGCGCGGGTGCCGTCAATAACCAGCAGGTAACCGCTGGCTCCGCGCAAATAACTGAATTCCACTGCACTGAAACGATCGGTGCCCGCAATGTCCCAGATCACAAGCTTCAGCGTTTTGCCATTTTCAAGCGTGGCGACGTGGGTGTCGATCTTCACGCCCACTGTGGTTAAGTATTTTTCGGAGAAAACGTTGTGGACCACACGTGCGACCGTGCTGGTTTTACCCACCGCGAAATCGCCCAAAATGCATATTTTTCTTGTACTCATCAGGAACGCTCTGAGGATCTAGTTCACGGGCTCTGCCACGGACACTTCCACAATGCGCCGAGCCACATTGCCATCGTCAGTTGGCGGCGACGGCGGACCACTGCGCACGCCGAGCAAAGCGGCTTCCACGCCCTCTTGCACCAGCCGCGCTTTGATATCCTGCGCACGCGCAACGCGCAGTCGCTGATTTGCCTGCGTGCCGCCGCTGCCGTCTGTGTAACCGGTCAGCCGAAAGAGCGGACGTACTCCCAGCGCGCGCGCATTTGAAACGTACGCGTTCATTTTCCGCGCCAGACCCGGCAACGTGGTTTGCTGGATATCGCTCAGTTCGGTGCCGCGCATATAGGTAATACGATGACCGTTGATCGCCAACGTCAGCCGCTCAAGTTCACCGCTTTCGGTGCTACGCAAATTGCGCACGTCGCTGCCCTGTACGCCTTCTACCGCAGCCAGTCTGTCGGCCACGTTACGCACCCAGGCAATGGGGGCCGTGCCGGCCACTGTAACCGTCGCATTGTCGACGCTCAGCTGCACCGAATCTGGTGGCGACAGCTCGCGGCGAATGCGCGCAAACAACTCCGAATCACTGGCCTTTAAGCCACTCGCATCGACATCGTCGACGCCAACCACCGTAGGCCCAAGCGTTACAAAACGTTCTCGCCACTGCGCAGTGACATCACCCGTCGCGCGCAGCGTGCCGTTGCTCACCGACAACGCGACATTTTCGGGCGGCGCGAGCACCGATGCCGCTCGTGCGCCGATCATGGCCTTTTCCAGCGAGACAAACGGCTGGAAATCGACATGCACACGTGCGCCCGGCAGCCCCATTTGTTCGGCCAGTGCGGCCGGATCCGCCGCCAGCGGATCGCGCAGACCTTCCGCGTAAAAGTGCTCGTGACGACGCCAACCGTGCGAACTGCGCCAGCTGTCCGTCACCACCAACCCCGGCTCGCTACGCAAAGCCTGGCGCCACTGCTCAAGTGCACGCTCACGCTGATAGTTTTCAAAGATCAAAAAACCGATGCCAGCTAACAGCGCCAAGCCAACCAAACGCAGCGGCCAGCCAATGCCTGCACGTTCTTGTTCCGCGCCGGGCTTGAGCTTGTAGCGCAGACAGGGTGACAACACGCCGTCGAGGTTGCCGATGCGACCGCCCTGAAAGTTCTTGAGCTCGGCGCCGTGGCTCAGATGCAGCCGCTCAACGGTCACATCCAGCGTATTGCGCAAATCTTCGGGCGGCGTGCCGCGGATCACCGCGGCGATCATGGCGTAGGGACCTTCGCTGATCCAGACCGTACGATCGCCGATCACGGCGCTATTCAAACTCTCGCCTTGTGCGTTAAACGAATCGCGCGCAAAGTCCTGAATGGCGGTCAGCATGGCCGAAACGGCATCTTCATCGGTGTCGCCGGTGTCCGGATGATGAGTGTGTTCGATTAAAAGCCCCGAACGCGGGTCGATCAGATACACCTCGTCCACGCGAAACAAGATGGACTCGCGCAACACCCATTCGGCCAGCGGCACCCCGGCACGACGCGCCTTGAGACGTGTGCTGGGAGATAGCGACGTATCAATGGCGCGGTTAATAGACACCACCAGCGAACGCATCGCCTCGCTGATCGCGCGACGAATAGCCGGCCCAATCACCGGATACAGCGCTACGGCAAACCGATGCGGATCGCGCGTGATGGCCTCGGTGAGCGTGTCTTCAAGGGGTTTTTTGAGCGACCGACTGAGCGCCGGACCCTGTTCGTTGGACTGCTCGATTGCACCAGGCAGCACATCGGCCACATCCGCTGTACGACTCTCCGCCGTATCAAGCCGGCGCGTCAGCGCATCGAGCGCGCGCTTCTCATTGGCAAAGAGCAGGTCCTTGAGTTTATCGAGATCGGTCTGCACGCGACGCTTGCCGTGGGTCAGTCCGACTGGCCGTCAGTCGCATCTCCGTCGCGGGCAACTTTAAGCGCCAGCTCCTGCAACATGGTCGCCAGATCATCGCGCGCGACTTTGTCTTCGCGCAGGCGCATCGACTCGTCACGAATGGAGCTTGTCAGATCGCTCTTCGCGCGGCGGATGAGTTCAAGAAGCTCCGTGCTTTGCTCGTGCAGTCGGCCGCGAATATCCTGCGCCGCTGAGGCCAGCGACTCATCGACATCCGCAATTTTCTCGGCCAGATTGCGACTCGCGTCAGCAAGGCTGGCACTTTGTTCGTCCAGCGCTTCTTTGCGTTCGCGTCGCTCGTTTGCCGCGCGCTGCGCGTGCGACTCAAATTCGCTACGCATGTAGGCATCGAGCTGCTCAAAACGCGCACTTAAGTCTTCCGACAAACGTCGATTGTCGCTCGTGATGCGTTGCTCAAGCTCGTTGAAACGGCGCTCATAGTCGCGCATCGTGCGACCAAAAATGATGTCGCGAATCTTGTCGACGCTGCCTTCGGCCTGAGCTTCATCCTGCTCAGCTGGCGAGCCGCTGTACTGGTCGTTCATAGACTTCCTCGCTCCACTGTCATGACCGCCTGCTAAACCTTCGCCGGTTCAGTTTGCGGTGCGCCAATGCGCTCGAGTCGATAGCCGTGTTGATAGATCGCAGAAAGCTGCCAACCGTTGGCTTCTTTGATATGCAGCTTTTTGCGCAAGCGGCTAATGTGCGTATCCACCGTGCGCGTGTTCAGATCCGCACCGTGCATTCCCCAGATCGACTCAAGAATGTGCGCGCGCGAGATCACCGAACCGACATGGCGGAACATGAACACCGCGAGATCAAACTCGCGATGCGTAAGCTCCACCGCATCGCCATTGAACGAGATCGTTTTTCGTTCCATGTCGATGGTGTAAGGCTCAACGTCCAACACCTGATCATTGGCGTAGCCGCCGGCACGTCGACCAAGGGCGATGACGCGCGCGAGAAACTCACGCTGTGCGAGAGGTTTCGCCATGTAGTCGTCGGCGCCACTTTCCAGCGCCTGCACCACACCGCCTTCATCTTCGCGCGCGGTGACAAATAAAATGGGCGTGTAATTGCGCAAGCTCTCGCGCACCCTCTGCATCACCTCCAGACCGTCCATCCGTGGCAGCATCCAGTCAAGCACCAGCAGTTCGTAACTGTCACGTAGTACACCGCGCAAAAAATCGCGGCTGGTCGAAAAGTGACGTACGGTGTGACCCGCCTGAGTTAGCCAAGCACTAATCAGCTCGGCTTGGTCGATATCGTCTTCAAGTAAGGCAATTCTCACAAACTTGCTCCTGCGGAGAGTTCGCAATCAACGGGGTACGGGGCACAAGCGCGCCGCAAAGTTTGGCAGTCGGGCAACACAGATTCCATCTTCGACGTAGAGAAAGACCCAAGATTACAGCGTTTTACATGCATAAACCAGTTCCCGCACGTCACCGGGAGTCGCGGGCCTCTTCGTCTGTTTTTTGGCCATCAGAGCGTCAATAACCGGCTGCCAGCGAGCTCGCTTGGGCGGCAGTCGCGGAATCGGCGCGTGACTGTGTTTATAGACCAATGCGAGCGCAGAACCCGCAGCGTAGGGCTTACTCCCGCACAGCATCTCGTAAAACATGACGCCGAGACTGTACAGGTCACTTCGTATATCCATACCAAGACCTTGCCCCTGCTCCGGGCTCATGTAGTACGGCGTGCCATAGATGCGCCCGGGGACGGTCAGCGCTTGGGTCAGCTGGGCGTGTCGAGCCAGTCCAAAATCGATCACACAGGCGACGCCATCCTCATGAAACATCACGTTTCCGGGCTTCAGGTCACGATGCAAAATGTCCACACGGTGCATCGCTTCCAGCGCTTCGCACACCTGCAGCAGCACCTCCACGCATTGCTCATCGGTGAGCGTTTCGGTCACCAGTCGGTCGCGCAGCGTGCCACCGGCGATAAACTGCATGGCGATATAGACCTGATCATCCGCAAAACCAAAATCGTGAATGCGCACGATATTGCGGTGATTGAGTGACGAGGCCGATTCGTATTCGCGCAAGAACCGCTCCAAAGTCTCACCACTCTGGTTGTTGGCAAAGCCCTGCATGATTTTCAGCGCCACCACTTTGTTGCCGCGTACATCACGGGCGTAGTAGACCGCCGATAGCGCACTGCGCGCGAGTCGGTACTCAATCCGATAGCCCTTGATACGAATGTCGTCAGCGGCTTCGCGCATGGCCCGGGTGCGCATTGCACGAGCCACACCCTGCTGCTCGCGCAAGGATTCTTTGACCGCGGCGCGCACTGCGTCCGGCGTCATCGCCGATTTGGCCAGATAATCAGTCGCACCGGCTTTAAACGCGCGGGCGACGAGCATTTCATCGCCCCCACCGGAGAGGAAAATTACCGGCAGCTGAGGGCGCCGTGTCTTGATCGCACGCAAGAGCTTGATGCCGTCTACCTTGCTGAGCTTGTGATCCACAAACACGACATCGGAACGCGCGGCATGATCCACCAGACGGCTCGCCGAACCGCTGTCCGAATCCACCTCATCGACCACCGCCTCGGGCAGCGCCGCGCTCAGCAACTCGCGCAGCATCGCGCGAAATTCAGGCTGATCGTCAACGATGAGAATGTTCACTTTGCGCCAGGCTCGAGGTATGGAATCAGGGCAGGCGCACGCACTTGAGGAAAGACTCGAGCTGGGTCACGGCAGCGCGCACGGCGTCTGTGTCCTGGCAGCGGGCGGCTTTTTCAAGGGCTGTGCCAAGCTCGGTGATCATGGGGATACCGTAGGCCGTGCCCGAGCCACGCATGCGGTGCCCGATCAGGGCAACCGGGTCGAACAACGTGGTTTCAAGTGCATCTTTTAGCGTCGCTAAATCTTCCGCGCGCCGTTCAAGATAACGCGGTAACAGGGCCGCGACCGCCGGATCATCCACGCTCAACGTAATGGGCGTTTCAGCGTCCATCAACCCACAACTGCTGCGTCGGAATCACTGTCCGATGAGTTACCGGAATCAGCGTCCTGCGCAACGCGACCCATTTTCGCTGTATCGCTGCGTTCGCTTTCAAGTTTGGCAAGATAGGAGTCGGTCACGTCGCCGGTGAGATAGCGCCCCGAAAAACACGAGGTATCGAAATCTTCCACCTCAGTTTTGTCGTGCTTCACCGCATCCACCAAATCCTTAAGGTCCTGGTAAATGAGACGATCGGCACCGATTAAGCGCCCCACTTCTTCTTCGGTACGACCGTGCGCGATCAGTTCGCTGGCCGTCGGCATGTCGATGCCGTAGACGTTTGGGTAACGCACCGGCGGCGCGGCCGATGCAAAGTACACTTTCTTCGCGCCCGCATCGCGGGCCATATCAATAATCTGCTGCGACGTGGTGCCGCGCACGATAGAGTCGTCCACCAGCAACACGTTCTTGCCGCGAAACTCAAGATCGATCGCGTTGAGTTTGCGGCGCACGGATTTCTTGCGCTCGGTTTGCCCGGGCATAATGAACGTGCGTCCAACGTAGCGGTTCTTAATAAAGCCTTCACGATTTTTAACGCCCAGACGATGCGCCACCTGCACGGCCGCGGTCCGGCTCGTATCGGGCACAGGCATCACCACATCGACGTCGTGATCCGGCCACTGAGCAAGAATCCGGTCCGCCAGTTTCTCCCCCATGCGCAGACGCGCCTTGTATACGGAGATGTTGTCCATGATCGAATCAGGACGCGCGAAATAAACGTATTCAAAAATACACGGCGTTAGACGCGGATTGTCCGCGCACTGCTTGGAATGAAAGCGGCCATTTTGTTCAATGTAGATGCATTCGCCCGGCGCGACATCACGCACCAGCTCAAACCCCAGCGCATCAAGCGCGACGCTCTCGGAGGCCACCATGTGCTCCATGCCCTGTTCGGTTTCGCGACGCCCGAGCACCAGTGGTCGAATGCCGTGTGGATCACGAATCGCCACCAGTCCGTGGCCCACCAGCAGCGCGACCACAGAATAGCCACCCTCACAACGCTGATGAACAGCATGGGCGGCATAAAAAATGTCCTCCGGCGAGGGCACCGGTCGATGCAAACGCTGCAACTCATGTGCAAACACGTTAAGCAGCGCTTCGGTATCCGATCCGGTATTCAGGTGGCGCATATCAACACGCACCAGCAAATCTGCGACCGCTTTGGCATTGGTCAGATTGCCGTTATGGCCCAGGCAAATGCCGTATGGAGAATTGACGTAAAACGGCTGTGCCTCAGATTCACACGAACCGCCCGCTGTGGGATAGCGCACGTGACCAATACCAATATTGCCGCGCAGTCGCTCCATATCGCTCTGGCGAAAGACATCACGCACCAGACCGTTGCGCTTGTGCACGAAAAGCTGATGGCCGTCGCTGGTCACAATACCGGCGGCATCCTGCCCACGGTGCTGCTGCACCGCCAGTGCATCGTAAATTTCCAGATTGACCGGGTTATGCGCTACTACACCAACTAAACCGCACACGCTGCTTGCCCCACAATTACTTGGTTTAAATGCCTATCCGGTCTGCTCGCCAAGTTCCTGCGCGGCATCACGCAGCAGGTCAAGGGCATCAGACTCGGGGGTCGACGGCTCCGCGTCTGGGTCACCATCCGTCGTGGTTGGTGTTGGTTCTCGTTCAATATATTTCGTGATTTGCTCGGGGAGAAACGAGCGAATGCCGTTGGCCATGCCCTCACCGTAGGGCATCAACTTCGACTGTGACCACCAGGGGTCATTCTGAAAGCCAATAAGCTGGGCAAAGATCACCAGCACACCCACCACCAGCGCGCCGCGAATCAGACCAAACGCCAAGCCGAGCGTTTTGTCGGTGCCGCTCAAGCCAGCTTTGTCGACGATCAGCGAGACCAACTGTCCGAGCATCCCACCGACGATCATCAGCAACACAAACATGATCGCGCGCGCCGTCCACATTTCGACGGTCTCGGAGCCCATCTTGCCGGCGATATGCGGTTGCACCAGATCACTGAAATGGACGCTGCCCATCGCCGCGATGACCCAAGTGGCAACGGCCACGACCTCGGGGAAAAAGCCCCGGAAGTAGCCGATAAGCATGGAGGCCGCCACGATGCCCAAAATCAGGAAATCGATATTCGTCATAACGTCAGTCTGGATGCTTGGTGAAAATTGAGGTGCGCAGTCTAGCAAACTGAGCGCCCATTTGCGGGCTACCCCGGATGCGGCACGATGGCCACCGCCTGCGAATCCTGCTTGAGCCGCCGCGACAACTCGACGGCCTCTGATCGGGTCGCACGCGGGCCAATTCGCACGCGGTAAAAAACCCGGCCATTCACGCTCTTGCGCGAGACGAACGCCTTGTACTGCAGCCCTACCAGCCGCGCCGCAAGCTTATTGGCATTGGCCTGACTCGAAAAACTGCCCACCTGCACGGCCCAACCTGACGTGGGATCGCTGGCGATTGGGGCAGCTCGGGCGGGTTCGGGTCGCGCAACCGCGGGTTTTTCAACGACCGGCGCCGGCGGTGATACGGGCTTTGGCGCCGCGGCGACCCTGGTGGGCTCTGGTTTAGGCTCGATCTTAGGCTGCGGCTCAGGCTCTGCCGGTGGCTCGTCCGCGGCAATGCGCGTGACCGGCTTGGGTGGCGTCCGGGTCGGTTCCGCTGGCCGCGCTGTTGGCACCGGCTGCGGCAAATTTGGCATGACCGGGCTATCGAGGTCATTGCGATCGCTGATTACGATCGTCTGCACGGGCACGGGGAGCTCGATCGGGCGCTGTTCTGCGGGCGCGGACACATCGCCATCGAGCACCCACGGAATAATGATGATGGCAAAAAGCACCAGCAGCGCGGCACCGGTTACGCGTTCTTTAAGTTTACGATCCATGCGCCGACCCCACGGTCACGTCGAAAGCGACGGCGAGTATAGCCCAAGCCACGCCAACGCGGGCCCAACAACGTGAAACGAGCCGCACACCACAATCAACTCATTTTCCTCGGCCGCTGCCCGCTCGCGCGCCAGAGCGGCGGCAACGCTTGCCGACGTGGCCACGGGCGCAATACCGGCGTTCGCAAGACGCGTCGCCAGCTCATCCGCTCGCAGCCCGCGGCGACCCTCAACCCCAACGGCGTGCCAATGACGCACCCAATTTTTAAGCGGCGTTACAAATCCATTCGTGTCTTTGTCCGCCAACATACCCACCACGCAGCGCACCTGACGCCCCTCGCGTTGCAGCCGCTGCGCCAAGTGCGCCGCTGCCTGCGGGTTGTGGGCCACGTCGAGCAAGAAGGCGGGCTGACCCGGCACCCACTGCTGACGACCGGCCAGCGACCAGCGCGTGAGCACACCGGCTAAAATTTCCCGTGCCGGCAAAAGACCCAAACAGGCCAGTGCCGCTAACGCCCCGGCCAGACTGTCCAGCGCGGCGCCACGCGGCAGCGGTAAATCCGACAGCGTGGTGTTCTGATCGGTCCAGCCAAAACCAGCATCGGTGCGTGCGCAGAAAAAATGCTCGTCGCGCGCCACCAGATGGGCGTTTTGCTCCAGCGCTACATCCGCAAGCACCGCAGGCGCGTCGGCGGCGGCGACGATCGCCGGAATTCGCGGGCGAAAAATGCCGGCTTTTTCGCGCCCAATGGCCGCCAGTGTCGAACCCAAAAACGCGGTGTGATCGATACCAATTCGCGTCACAACTGCCACGGTAGGATCGATCAAATTAACGGCATCGAGACGGCCTCCAAGACCAACCTCCAATACGGCAATATCCAACCTGGCCTGCGCGAAACACCACAGTGCCGCAAGCGTCGTGAATTCGAAAAACGTTAGCGGGACTTTGCCGCGGACCTGATCGATATGCTCGAACGCGGCACACAGCTGGTCGTCGGAGATGCTGTGGCCGTCGATGACAATGCGCTCGTTGAAGCGCAGCAAGTGAGGTGAGGTATACAGTCCGACACGGCGCCCATCGGCGCGCATAGTCTTGTCCAGAAAGTGTGCGCAGGTGCCTTTGCCGTTGGTGCCGGCAATCGTGATGATTCGCGGCGCGACCAGCGGCTCACCCAGACGCAGCCAAACCTGACGTACGCGCTCGAGCCCCAGCTCCACTTCGTGGAGACTGATGCTCGCGATGCGTTCAGTCCACTGCTTTAGATTCAGCGTCGTCGCTTTCGTCCGCATGCTCGGGCTCGTCCGCGTCAGCACTTTGATCTGGTGCCACTGCTTGCGCTTCAGGCGCGGCCGGCGTGGGCAGACGGCCGGCGAGCTTCGACAGAAGTCGGCCAATTTCATCGCGCATTTCGCGTCGATCCACGATCATGTCGACCGCGCCGTGATCGAGCAGAAACTCACTACGCTGAAAGCCCTTGGGCAAGGTTTCTTTCACCGTTTGTTCGATGACGCGGGGCCCGGTAAAGCCGATCAGCGCTTTGGGCTCTGCAACGTTAATGTCGCCCAGCATCGCAAGCGATGCTGATACACCGCCCGTGGTCGGGTCGGTCAACACGGAGATGTACGGCACGCCGGCATCGGATAATTGAGCCAGCGCTGCGCTGGTTTTCGCCATTTGCAGCAGCGAGAACAATCCCTCCTGCATGCGTGCGCCACCGCTGGCGCTGAAACATACCAGAGGGACTCGATGCTCGAGAGCATGACGGGCCGCCCGGCAGAAACGCTCGCCAACAACCGAGCCCATGGAGCCGCCCATGAAGAAAAATTCAAACGCGCACGCCGCAAGCGGTTCGCCGTGCAGCGTGCCGTGGCCGGCCAGCAGAGCTTCCACTTCACCGGTCGAACGCTGACTTGCATTCACGCGATCGCGGTATTTTTTTTCGTCGCGAAATTTCAGCGGATCGGTGGTGGTGAGGTTAGCACCCAATTCCTCGAATTCGCCTTCGTCAAAGAACATGCCGAGACGCGCACGCGCGCCAATGCGAGCGTGGTAACCACACTGCGGGCAGACGTGAAGATTGCGCTCGAGATCGGCGCGATATTGCACCGAATCGCAGGACTTACATTTGGTCCACAAACCCTCCGGCACGGAGCGCTTGCTGCGTTGAGTTTTGATCCGCTCGGGGACCAGCTTTCGAAGCCAGCTCACAGCGCAACACCGCGACCAGCACACAAGTTATTTGACATCATGGCGCCATGATAATCGAACTTTGGTCTGAAGGGGCATAACTTGTCGGATCGGAGGGCACGCCAAAACGTGCTTCATAGCGCACTGCCGCAAAAAACAGTCCCTGCGGAGGTGCCGTCTTCCCGCGATGCCGGCGATCGCCCGCCTGTAGCACCTCGCCCATCCATGCCGGCGTCGCCTCGCCGCGGCCCACGCGCAGCAACGATCCCACCACGATGCGCACCATATTTTGCAAGAACGCGTTCGCGGTAATGTCGATGGTGACCCACGGCGAAGTAGCATCGATGCTGATCGCTTGCACCGTACGAATCGGATTGGGGGCCTGACAAGACGCGGCGCGAAATGCCGAAAAATCATGCTCACCTACCAGATGCGCGGCCGCCTCGCGCATGGCCTCAATGTCGAGTGCTTGTCGTTGCCAGTACGAGCGCTGCCGTGCCAGCGGGCTGGGATGGGCACGATTCAAGACAACGTAACGGTAGGTCCTCGACACAGCACCAAAACGCGCATGGAAATCACCGTCGACGGGCGTCGCGCTGAGCACCCGAACATCGTCCGGCAGGTTGGAGTTAAGGCCCATCGTCCAGGCGTTCGGCGGGCGGGCACAGGGCACGTCAAAGTGCACCACCTGCGACAGCGCGTGCACGCCGGTATCCGTTCGCCCCGCGCAAATTGTCGCAATGGGCTGGGTCGCGACTGCGGCCAGCGCACGTTCCAACTCGGCCTGCACCGTGCGCGCGTTGGGCTGCACTTGCCAGCCGTGAAAGCCGCTGCCGTCATATTCGATCACCAATGCCACACGCGCACCAACGAAAAACGCCGAAGGAGCATCTGTTCCTTCGGCGCCGTGTTCGTGGCCTGGCATCATGCCTGCCATCGCATTCAGGGCAGCGCGTCCAGCAATGCACGAGCGTCTTGCTTCTGCCCGTCATCGCCCTCTTCAATCACTTCCTGAAGAATGCCGCGGGCGCCGTCCGGATCGCCCATTTCCATGTACGCGCGGGCCAGATCAAGCTTGGTACCAACCTCACTCGGGCCACCGGCGTCCATGTCTGGCAATGCCAGCTCCTGCGCCGCCACTTTCATGGTGGTGTTCTCGCTCATGGCCGTACTGTCGTCAAACAACGGGTCGCCCACGTCCAGATCAATCGACACCGATTCCTGGGTGGCGTCGTCAGCCGACGCCGCAGGCGCCTCATCTGTACTACCGAAGACCGCATCGGCAAACGCCTCGTCATCGCTGTCAGAATCGTCCGGCAAACCTTCGAAGCTCAAATCGTCGAGCGCGTTGTCTTTAATCGGAAGTTCGAGGTCAACGGGCACCTGAGCCAAAACGGTGGCTTCTTCGTCACCGGAGAAGTCCTGATCTTCCATCTTAATGACGGCCGTGCCTTCACCGTCATCGGCAAAGATCTCGCCGAAGTCGTTGTCGGTCATGGAGTCGGCGCCAAGCTTGTCGACGTCTTTGAGTGCCGTTGCCAGTACCGTGTCTTCGTCGCTGCCAAATACGTCCGCCGAAAAGTCAGCGGCCACTTCGCCCTGCTGAGTCGCATCAATGTCGATGCTCTCAATCAGTTCAGTGGCGTCGTCGTCGTCGACATCCAGCGCGAAATCCAGATCAACGTCTGCGCCGTCATCGGCCAGCGAAGCAATCTCGGCTGAGAAGGATCCGGTAACTTCTGATGCCGGCAACAGAGGCGCCTCGTCAGCGCCCGCATCGTCGTCCATGGTTACCGCGCTTGCCAGCAGTTCTTCCATTTCTACTTTGAGCTCGGAGGTGTCGAGCAATTTGTCTCGCTCTTGCTCCTGCGCGGCGGCGAAGTCAGCCATCGTCTCCGATACATTGGTGGACGCATTCACGTCCTCACTGGTATCAGGCTCGAGCGTGGTCATCTCCTCATCGAGACCGCCGAACAGCTCATCAAAATCCTCACCAACTTCGATATCGAGCGCCTCGACCTGTCCCGTCGCGCCGGTATCCAGCGTTTGTGAGTTGGTCATAGGCTCGTCGATGACGTCGCTGCTGGAAAAATCCAAATCGATGCCGAGCTCAGCCAGCTCAATTTCTTCGGTGTCTTCAGACGCTTCTGTCGCCGCTTCGATTTTTTCGCGAATCGTGTCGCCTTCCTCGTCCACAGCCGTCGTGGCGGTGCCGGAAAAATCAAAGTCGATGACGTTGTCAGCCGCGGCATTGTCACCAGCGGCGTCGATCGCATCATCAAGGTTGAAATCCATTTCCACATCGGTGGCCATGGTTTCGGTCGACAAATCGATGGGCGTTTCGCCGGTTTCGTCCAACTGCAGATCCACGACGTCGGCGCTAACCGTGCCGTCACCCGCAAACAACGCATCGTCCGGGCAAATCTGACGGCCCATGATGGCCACTTTGTCCCAGTCGCGATCTGCTGCATCGCCCATGTCATTGCGCAGTGCCTGCGCCGATTCCACGAACGATTCTTTGTTGCCCCAGACGAAGAAAATCTCCAGCAGCTTGAGCTTAAGATCACGCCGCTCGGGCTCGCGTTGCGAAGCCGCACGCACCAGATCAGCTGCCTGATCATACAAACCGTAGGCAATGTGGAAATCGGCTTCTGCGAGCGGATCGGACTGATCGAGCTTCAGCGCATCGTCACCGGCCAGCGTGTCTTCAAACGGGAAGTCCACGGACGGTGCCGGCGCATCGGCTTCCTCAGCGGCGCTTTCAAGCCCGGCATCGGATTCTGCTTCGCGAAAATCGATGGGCTTGAACGTGCCGGTGTCTTCGAAATATTCGACATCGGCGTCGCTGGCTTCACCTTCGGTGACTTCAATCTGACCGCTGGCCGGGATGGGTGTTTCCGTGGTCGGGATGACGCTGTCACGCGACAGAGCCTCCCAGCTCTCGGCCTCAGCCGTGTCGCTCTCCCGACGCGAGCGCCAGAACAACAGACCGCCAAGCAGCGCGAGGCCACCCAGCAAGAACGGCCAGATGGACGATAGTACGCCCACGACGCGATCGATCAGACTCGGCGCACTTTGAATCGGCGCGGGTGTCTTGACCACTGGCGCCGGCGCCGGATCTTCGATGGTCGTAACAGGTGGTGCTGTTTCGCTACCGACTTGCGGCTCAATCGACGCCACGGTGGCGGGATCTTCAGCATCGGTTTGGGCGGGGTCTGTGCCGTCTACGGTCGCGGATGGTGTTTCCGTGTCCACCGTCTCAAATTCGGTTTGCGACACGTCCACGGCGCCGTCGCCTGTGACCGGCTCACCCAGACGCGCCTGCAGCTCAGACAGCTCGGCGTTGCGCATGTTGAACAGACGCTCGTTGTCGGCCAACTCACCACGCAGCTGTTCAATTTCATCATTGAGTTCGGTGTTACGCGTCTGCTCTTCTTCCAGCTGCTCCTGAATGTCAGACAAGCCCGCATCGCTGCTGCCGCCGTCCGGTGCGACCAGACGCAAGCGGCGCTCGTCTTCCGCGGACGGCGTGGAGGCAACAACTGGCGATGGCGTGCGTGCGACGGTGCCGCCGGCGCGCCAACGTTGGTTGTGATCGCGCGCCTGTACAAACGCGTCCTGGCGACCGATTTGAGCCGCCTGCGAGGCATCGGGCAACGCCAGCGTCGAGCCTTCTTTCAGTAAATTGATATTGCCAAGGAACGCCTCGGGATTGGCGTTATAGATGGCAATCATCATTTGATTGACCGATAAGCCCGTGCCGGATCGCGCGCGATCGGCGATGGCCCACAACGTCTCATTACGACGAACGGGACCGTAACTCGGTCCCGTGATCGGCGCGACGGCTGGGCGTCTGATAGGTGCCGGCTGCGGCGCCGGCTCCGGTCGAGGCACAAAGCCCGACGAGGACGACAGCTGACTGCCGGCCGTGCGCGGCGCGCGCACCGGTGGTGCCACGCTTTGCGGATTAAACACCGGCGGATCCAGCAGCACGGTGTATTCGCGCAGCAGGCGTCCGCTGTCCCAATTGGCCTCCACGAGGAAGGTGACAAATGGCTCGGTAATTGGCTCGGTGGAACGCACCATAAGCTCTGGACGACCGCGATCGACGGTAATCTCAAAGCGCAGGGAATTGAGGAAATCAGGCCGGTCGAGGCCGTAGCGACTAAACGTCTCACCGGTCGCAACGGTGGCTTTAAAGTTGGTCAGATCACCGGGTTGGACGGCATCAATAGAGATAATCGCTTTGAGCGGCTCGTTCAGCGATGAATCGAGAGAAATATCCCCGAGGCCAAGCCCGAAGGCGGACAAAGGGGTGCTGAACATCGCGGTGAGCAGCAAAGATACGGACTTGCGAGGCATTCAAATGACTCCAAAGCGGGTGTCGCGCTCGTCAGAAGCCTTTCACATAACGTTTTATGTGGAGACGTGCCTAACGAGAAGAAAAAGCTTAAATAACGTTCTGAGTTTAAGCGCCTAAATATAGCTTACAAATAATCTTTTACCAATATTTCAGCAATTTGCACCGAGTTTAGCGCCGCGCCCTTACGAACGTTATCCGACACCACCCACAGGTTTAGACCAGTGCTCCCGTCGAGCCACTGACGCACTCGACCCACGAAAACCGGATCGGTACCTGTGCCCGACTGCGCCGCTGTTGGGTAGCCGCCGTGGACCATTTCGTCCATAACCTCTACTCCGGGCGCCTGACGCAGCGCTTCAAGCGCTTCGTCCACTGATAAATTCCCTTTAAACTCAACGCTTACCGCCTCAGAGTGCGCGTAAAATACAGGCACCCTGACGGCAGTTGGGTTAACGATAATAGTGGGGTCCCCCAGTATTTTCTGTGACTCCCATACCATTTTCATTTCTTCTCGCGTGTAGCGATTGTCTTGAAACTCATCAATATGCGGCCAGACGTTGAACGCAATTCGCGGCTCTTTTTCGCCCAATTCCAGATCGCGGCCGTTGAGCAATTGCGCCGTTTGGCCCGCCAGTTGCTCGATTCCGCTGCGACCGGCGCCGGAGACCGACTGATACGTCGCAACATCAATGCGCCGAATTTGAGCCAGATCGTGCAACGGCTTGAGCGCCACCATCATCTGAATGGTGGAGCAATTGGGATTGGCAATAATGCGTCGCTCGCTCCAATTTTCCAGCGCCTCGGGATTCACCTCGGGCACCACCAGCGGAATATCGTCGTCGTAGCGAAATTCTGACGTGTTATCGATCACGACACAGCCGGCCTCGGCCGCGCGTGGCGCGTGGTGTTTCGAGATGGCGCCGCCAGCAGAAAACAGCGCGATGTCCACGCCACGAAAATCGAATTCGTCGAGATCCTGCACCGGCACATGACGATCGCCGAAACGCACACGCTTGCCTTTGGAGCGCGCGCTGGCCAGTGGGTAGAACTGGTCGATTGGAAATTGGCGTTCGGCCAGGATGTCGCACAGCGTCTCACCCACAAGGCCGGTGGCGCCGACAACCGCTACATTAAATAAACGCGAGTCCATAATTTCGCTGATCTGCCTCAGGTGTTGTTACGAGAATTTTCGATATCCGGCGCCGAGCAGCGCGCATCGGCATTCTGCGCCCGCTGGCGCAGCACGTGATCCATCAGCACCAGCGCCAGCATCGCCTCGGCAATGGGCACGGCCCGAATGCCAACGCAGGGATCGTGGCGACCGTGGGTCACAATTTCGATGGGGTTTCCCTGCACATCGATTGCCTTGCCCGGCAAACGCAGGCTCGAGGTCGGCTTGAACGCCACACTCACTTCGAGCGCCTGACCCGTGCTGATACCACCAAGCGTGCCGCCGGATTCGTTCGACAAAAAGCCATCGGGGGTCATTTCATCGCGATGCTCGGTGCCTTTTTGACTCACCGACGCAAAGCCCGCCCCAATCTCAACCCCTCTGGCCGCATTGATGCCCATCATGGCCGCTGCGATATCGGCATCAAGCTTGTTAAACACCGGCTCGCCCAGACCCACCGGCACGCCGGTGGCCACCACGTTCACGCGAGCGCCCATGGAATCGCCCGACTTGCGCAATGCGTCCATGTAGGTTTCAAGCTCCGTCACGCGCGCCGGGTCTGCGCAAAAAAACGGATTATCATCCACGGTGGCGCGATCGACCATATCCAGCTCAATGGGACCCAATGCACCCAGATAGCCATAAATGGTGATGCCGTGTTGCTCGTGCAAATACTTGCGCGCAATGGCTCCGGCGGCGACCCGCATGACGGTCTCACGCGCACTTGACCGCCCGCCGCCGCGATAATCGCGCACGCCGTATTTGTGCAAATACGTGTAGTCGGCATGACCCGGCCGGAATTGATCCATGATTTTGCTGTAGTCGCGCGAACGCTGATCCACGTTGCGCACCAGCAGGCCAATGGGCGTACCGGTGGTATGACCTTCAAATACGCCCGAGAGAATTTCGACGGTGTCCGGCTCGCGTCTTTGCGAGGTGTGCCGCGACTTGCCGGAACGGCGACGCTCAACGTCATCCATCATGTCTTCGACCGACAGGGCCAGCCCCGGGGGACAGCCGTCGACGGTGCAGCCGAGCGCCGGACCGTGGCTTTCGCCAAAACTCGTGACCTGAAACAAACGGCCGAATGTATTTCCTGACATCTTGCTAAAGACCCTTATGCGGCCAAACCGGCCTTATCAATGACCAACACGCCGTCGCCGCCGCGTTCAAACTCACACCAGACGAAGGGCAAATGCGCACAGGCCGCATCCAGCGCCGCGGCGCTCTCCCCGACCTCCATCATAAGCACACCATCATCGGCCAGATAGCGCGGGGCGTCACGTAAAATACGTTGCGCCAGAGCGAGGCCGTCGTCATCGGCATGCAGAGCGTGGCGCGGTTCGTGCGCGTACTCGGCGGGCAATGTCTGCATCGAGACTTCCGGCACATAGGGAGGGTTGGCAATAATCAGGTCGTAAGGCGCCTCGGACTCGACCGCGGTAAAGACGTCCGAGTGAATGAGCTCAACACGCTCTTCCACGCCATGGCGGGCCACATTGGTCTGCGCGACGGCCAGCGCGTCGGCATCGTTATCGACCGCGTGCACCGTTACATCCGGCAACCAGACGGCGCAAGCGATGGCGATGCAGGCACTGCCGGTGCACATATCCAGGATTCGCGCGTTATCGGGCAGCGCGAGCCACGGATCAAAACGCGTCTCAATCAGCTCGCCGATGGGCGAGCGCGGAATTAACACACGGGGATCGACGTGAAAGGCAAGCCCCGTGAACCAAGCCTCCCCCACGATGTAAGGCAACGGTTCCCGCCGCTCGATACGCCGTTCCAGCCAGTTCGCAAGTTTGACTTTTTCCGCTGCGGTTAACGCCGCCGCGTAAACGTACGGCGCCACATCAAAGCCCAAATGCAGACACTGCATGACCAACGCGTGGGCTTCATCGGCCGCCGTCGCCGTGCCGTGACCGAAAAACGCGTCTGTGACCGCCAGACGGCTGGTGGCAAAACGCACCGCGTCGCCGACCGTTTTGATTTCGGACGGCAGCAGGTGCTTTTCCCCGGATGAGCGCGGGGGTGAACTTTGGTGTGAACTCATGACACGTTGGCGCGGGTCGGACGACAAGACGCGAATCATACGTGAGTCTGCGCGCATTGCTACGCCCGTAGCGGTCTTTTATGCGTGTATTCTGTGGGATAATCCGCGGATGAACTCATCCAGAAAATGGTTTTTCGCAGCGGCCGCTGTGGTCGCCCTCGGCGCTGGCATTGCTCTTGGACTGGCGCGCGCTCCGCAGCCAGCACAAACCGTCGCCACCGTGTTCGATGCGCCGCGCGTGCTGCCCGCGGTTCAGTTGCTCGATGAAAACGGCACGTCGCGCAACACCGAATCTTTGAGCGGCTCATGGAGCTGGGTGTTTTACGGCTTCGTTTCCTGCCCCGACGTCTGCCCGGCGACGCTCGGCATCATTGCCAGCGCGATGAAAGACATTCCGCCAGCGGTGCGCCCTTCGGTCTATCTGGTCTCGGTCGATCCGGAGCGTGACGTGCCGGACGTGCTGGCACCGTACGTGCGCTATTTTGATCCGGACTTTCACGCACTCACGGGCAGTGTCGATCAAATCGAGACGCTGGCAGGCTCGATGTACGCCGCGTTTGCCAAAGTGCCACTGGAAAGCGGCGGCTACACCATGGATCATTTTTCCGGCATTTACTTTTTAAACGCACAGGCGCAGGTGGTGGCCGTGAGTACCTCACCACACTTGCCCGGCCAACTTGCCGCTGACTATCTGGCCATCAGGAATCCATAGAACATGACGCTCTATTTGCCCCGCTTCGGTCTGTTGCTGCTCGCTTTGTTTTGCTCTGCCTGCGCGCAGGACCCGGGCACCGTCACCGTTTCTGCGCTCACACTGAACGACGCGCCGCCCGGGGTTCGCATGCGGGCCGGCTATTTGTCCATTGAAAACACGACCGCGACGCCGCGAAAACTCGTGAGCGCGAGCAGCACCGCGTATGCCCTGGTGGAGTTTCACCGCACGGTTGAGATCGATGGCCAGTCGCGCATGCGCGAGGAAAAAGACGTAACGATTGCTCCCGGGCAAACGGTGATCTTCGAACCGTTTGGCCTACACATCATGCTCATGCGTCCGGCCGAACCTCTCGTTGCTGATCGCGACGTCGTCATTGAGCTGTGTTTTGCAAACGGTGATTGTGCAACCGCGAGTGCCGCCCCGTGAGCCTCTGGTCCAGCGTGCAGGGCGTGCTTCCGCAGCACGCCATTTCCAGGGTTGTCGGCGGCGTGGCCAACAGTCGTTTTAAGCCACTGGCTGCACCGTTGGTGCGGTGGTTTGTAAAAGCCTACGACGTCGATTTAAGTGACGCCGTGCG
Organism: Gammaproteobacteria bacterium; assembly: GCA_045106455.1. Lineage (GTDB taxonomy): Bacteria > Pseudomonadota > Gammaproteobacteria > Steroidobacterales > JBCCMA01 > JBCCMA01. The sequence continues at coordinate 47,129 of JBGCEL010000040.1, read as the reverse complement.
CGATTCGGCAGATCAGTACGACAGCTTCAACGATTTGTTCACGCGCACGCTACGCACTGACGCACGACCGCTCGCCGGTGACGAACAGACGGTCATCAGCCCGGTCGACGGCACCTTGAGTGAATTTGGACCGATTAGCGATGATCGTCTGGTGCAGGCCAAGGGCAAACAGTTCACCCTTGGCGCGCTGCTCGCAGGCCAGGCGCACGCGGAGCGCTACCGAGATGGTCATTTCGCGACCATTTATTTGGCCCCGTACAACTATCATCGAATCCACATGCCAAGTGCCGGTCGCGTCGAACACATGACACTGGTGCCAGGCCGCCTGTTCAGCGTCAATACGGCCACGGCCGCTGACGTAGACAATCTCTTCGCACGCAACGAGCGTGTCGTCACGCACATCGCCACACAGCATAGCCACTACGCGCTGATCGCCGTGGGAGCCTTGAATGTTGGCAGTATCGAAACCGAATGGCACGGCGTTGTCACACCAAATCGCGGCCAAGCGCAGCGCCAGTGGGATTACGACGACCCATCGCTGCTCGAGCGCGGCGCACCGTGGGGGCACTTCAACTTAGGCTCCACCGTCATTTTATTGTGGCCGTCCAATAGCGTTGAACTGGAGCCGACGCTCGAGACCGGCCAAACCCTGCGCCTGGGTCAGGCGATTGCGCGACTGCGCTGCGTGTAGAGCGCGGCAAGCGCCTCAAACCCCTGCTGCTCAGTAGCACTAAAACGCGCGAGATTCGGGCTATCAATATCCAGCACGCCGAACACCGCGCCATCCCGCACGAGCGGCACCACAACTTCTGACCGCGATGCCGCATCACACGCAATGTGGCCGTCAAACTCATGGACATCATCCACGCGTTGGGTTTGGTTGGTGGCCGCCGCCGTGCCGCACACGCCCTTGCCCCACGCGATTTCAACACACGCGGGTTGGCCCTGAAACGGGCCCACGATTAATGTCTGACCCTGGCGAAAATAAAAACCCGCCCAGTTCAGATGCTCGATTTGATTAAAAATCAGCGCGCTCATATTGGCCGCATTGGCGATCGGATCGCCCTGCTCGAGCAACAAGGCGGCCGCCTGCGCATACACCAGAGCGAACGGATGGCCCTCAGGCAAAGGCGTTGAAACGGGCATAAATTTTTCCTCGTCCGGGCACATAACTCACGCCGTATCAAAAGCAAACGTCAGCGTCTGCGCAATGTCGAGCTTACCGGTGGCAAGCATCACCACACGATCAAAACCAACCGCCACACCCGCGCATTCGGGCAAACCCGCATCAAGCGCGGCCAAAAATGCCGTGTCCGCCGCACACGCTGGCTGACCAAGCTGTTTGCGAATTTGGTTATCGCGTTCAAAGCGGCGCCGCTGTTCCTGCGCATCACGCAACTCGTAAAAACCATTGCCCAGCTCAAGCGGCCCCACAAAGGCCTCGAAACGCCGGGCCACGCGCGAATCGGTGTCGCTAAGCGCCGCCAACACGGCCTGTGAAGCTGGATAGTCGTGGATCAGGGTCACGCGATCGGCCGCAAACGTGGGCGCCACCATCAGACTAAAGACAAGATCGAGCAAGTCATCACGGTGCAGCTCGCCGGCCGGCAAGGCGGTGACCGTTTCAAGCAATTCACGCAGTTGTTCAAGGTCGGCGCTCCAGATATCAAGACCCGTGCTGCGCTTCACCGCCTGCGCGTAGCTCGCCACCTCGGGTGGCTCCGTCAGTGCCGGGATCATCGCGCACAGGTAGGCGTTCACCTCCTGCATTAGCTCGTATTCATCAAAGCCAATGCGGTACCACTCGAGCAACGTAAATTCGCTGTTGTGTCTTGTGCCCTGCTCACCCTGCCGGAAGACCGGTCCGAGCTCATAAATATCGCCACTGTCGGCCGCCAGCAGCCGCTTGTGGGCCAGCTCCGGGGAGGTCCGCAAAAAGCGCGCGGGCGCCTGCGTCGCGAAACTCTGGATGTTGGGCGTGGGAATTGGGAATCGCGAGAGCACGGGCGTGGTCACCTCCAGCACGTCGCGCTGCGCGAAAAACGACCGGGTGCGGGCGCAAAGCGCTGCACGCTGACGCAAAGTATCGAGGTCGGCATCCGGCCGCCACGGGGTGCTCACGGCGTGACGCTTAAACGCTAGTCTTTGACGCGGGAGACGTATTCGCCCGAGCGCGTATCCACCTTAATGACTTCGCCCTCTTCGACAAACAGCGGCACGCGCACGCTGGCACCGGTTTCCAGCTCGGCCGGCTTCACGCCACCTTGGGCGGTGTCGCCTTTGAGCCCCGGGTCTGTTTGGGTGATTTTGAGCTCTACGAAATTGGGTGGAGCGACCAAAAGCGGTGAATTATTCCACAGCGTGATGGTGCAAACATCTTCTTCTTTCAACCACTTGTGCGAGTCAGCGACCGCTTTTGCATCGGCGGCATACTGCTCGAAGGTGTCAGGCACCATAAAGTGCCAGAACTCTCCGTCGCTATACAAATATTGCATGTCGGTTTCCATAACGTCCGCCGCCTCTACCGACTCGCCAGATTTGAACGTTTTGTCCACGACACGGCCGGTTTTCAGGTTGCGAATACGCACACGACTGAATGCCTGACCTTTGCCCGGCTTGACGAATTCGTTTTCGACGATGGCGCAAGGGTCATTGTCAAGAATGATCTTGAGGCCGGATTTGAATTCGTTGGTGCTGTAGGTTGCCATCTTTAATTTAAAACCTGTGGTAACGCAGTTGTGAATTGCGCGCTATGATACACGCGCGACCGCGGCCGGGTAAGTTACGGCCGATGACCCCGGTCGAATCAGGAGTAAGCGCTTTGATCCAGCCAGTATCTGTTGACATCTTTGTCATCAGCCCCAAACCGGACGCCGCCGAGTCGGTGAGCCAAAATTTACGTAACGCCGGCGTCGCTGCGCGCTGTGAATGGCTGGGCAGCGAGGACGATCTAGCCGACGCCCTCACCGTCCGCACGCCGCAGCTCATTTTCTTTTTCGTCGCCACCGTCGGTGAGACGCCTTGTGACACGCTTGCGCCGGTCCGCGATCAAAACGCGCCGGGCGTACCGCTGATTCTCGTCGCGCCGCAGGTGGACGAGGACGCGATCAGCCGGGTGCTTATCTCCGGTGGTCAGGACCTTGTTAGCCTTGGCAACGCTGTACGCATGCGCGCCGTCGCGCTGCGCGAACTCAGCCACTATCGACAACGTGTCGAGCTTGCCTCGATGCAAAATTCGGCCGAGAAACTCGAAGAGCAAGTAGCCACTCTGGTGAACGAATCGGCCGACGCCATCATGCTGGTGCAAGAAGGCATCGTGGTGAACGTCAATCCGGCCTGGCTTGGACTGCTGGGTTATTCCGATGAGGCTGATCTCGAGGGCACGCCCGCACTCGATACGTTTGAGGAAAGCAGCCACGTTGCCATTAAGGCCGCGATGGTGGCCACAAATAAAGGCGAATGGTCTGGCCACAGTCTGGATGTAAAGGCCATCGGCAGCGATGAATCTGCCGTGCCGGTTGGCGCCGAGTTCGAGAAAACCGTGTTTGACGAAGAGCCGTGCGTGCGCATCGTACTGACGCTCGATCAGGCGAAAACCGAAGACAAGCCGCGCGACATTGTGGAAGGTTCCGAACGTCATCCACTCACGGGCTTTTTCCGTCGCCAGCGTTTTTTGAACGAAATGGGCAAGCACCTTGAGTCGCCCTCACGCGGTGGCTTGTGGCTGCTGGCCTACATCAAGCCAGATTCGATTGCCGAGCTGCGCGAGCAAATCGGACCGCTGTCGAGCGACGATCTGTTGCTGGAGTTTGCGCGGCTGTTACAGGATCAGGCCCGACAAAACGACATATACGGTCAGTTTGGCGGCGACTTATTTATGGTATTGATGCCGCGCGGCACCGCGCGCGACGCGCTGGCTTGGGCAGAAAATCTGCGTCAGGCCGTGTCAAAACGTGTGTTTGCCGTTGCCGACAAATCGCTCTCCGCCACCTGCACCATTGGGCTGGCTCGGTTCAACGCCGACACCGAAGACCTCCATGACTTGATCATCAAAGCGCAGAAGGCCTACCTCAGCGGCGTGAAGGCCGGCGGCAATCGCACGGTACTGCCCGACCTTGATGAGGACGAAGAGGGCCATCGTACCGGCGACACGGTACACATCAAGAAGATCAAAGGCGCCTTGATGCAGGATAACTTCCGGCTGGTGTTTCAGCCGGTCGCAAGCCTCGGCGGTCGCAGTCAGCAAATGTTCGATGTACTGCTGCGCATGGTCGATGGTGGCCGCGAGGTGATGCCGAGCACGTTCCTGCCGCCAGCAAAACGCAACGGCCTGATGAAAACGATCGACCGCTGGGTCATCCGCAATGCCATTCGTTTTTGCTCAGAGCATCAGCCGGCAGGATTGTTCATTCGTCTGTCCACCGATTCGGTTCTTGACGAGACACTCGCGCCCTGGATCGGCCAGCAGGTCGCCGAGAGCAACGTGTCGCCGCGTGCACTTATTTTTCAAATCACCGAATCTGATATCGAAGCGCGTCTGCTCGATGCCAAGAATTTGGCCGCGTCGTTGAAGAGTTTGGGCTGCGCCGTGGCGCTGGAACATTTTGGCGTAACGCAACAACCACTGCGCACGCTCGAGCACGTGCAGCTCGACTATCTAAAAATCGATGGTTCGCTGATGGAAGGTATCGCTACCGACAAAGACCTGCAGGAGCAGGTGCGCGAATACATTGATGTGGCCAAAGAAAAGAGAATCGCCACGGTGGCAGAGCGTGTTGAAGATGCTAACACCATGGCCGTGCTGTGGTCGTTGGGTATTGAGTACATTCAAGGATTCTACGTGCAGGGCCCGGAAGAAATTGTCCTCGAGGACGATGGCGTCATGTAATGCCGCCGTGGCGGCACCCGAGCTTTCGCCGCCAATCGTTGTATTTTGTTAACTTCGCCGGTTTTTGGCCTCGCAGAGCGATTTTTCCGGCTGTTTCCTAGAATTAAAAAGCCAAATCGCGACTTTCGTCGCATCATTCATTCCCACAGATAACATAAGCTTTACGGTATGCGAGAGGTCCAATCACGATCGGTGACCACCTCCCGCGATCGAGAATTGTGTGCGCTAAAAGCGCCCGACTGGCTGAATGGATTACATTGACGTGACAAAGAACGCTGCAACCAATACCGCTGCCCCACGGACAACCGCATCGCCCGAACTGCGTGCGGCCATCGCACAGTTTTGCCGTCGCCGCAGCATTGAAGCGGCAACCGCGCTGTCTGTGATCGCGTTGACCAGTTTCTCGCAGGCCTGGGCACTTTCTGTCAGCGAACTCAATGTCGAGAGTTCACTCGGCCAACCACTGCGCGCCACACTCGATATCTCCACTTCCACCGGCGAGCTAATTAACGCTCGCTGTTTGCGCTTGAGTTCGGCCAAAGATCCCGGCATCCCGGCGATCAGCGGCGTGACGCTGGCGGTAAGTAGTCGTCTGAACGGCGCTACAGTGCGTTTCAGCGGCTCCAAACCGCTGCGCGAACCGATGAGCGAAATGATTCTGAATGTCGATTGCTCCGGTACGCCCGTTCTCTCCAAGTCGTTTCTCGTGATGCTGGACCCGCCTTCGCTAAACGCGCCGGTTGCTAATCCGGCCGCCGTCGTCACGCAACCCAACGTCGCCGTTCGAACGCGCGCCGGTGCACGCCCGAGCAGCGCGATTCGACAACGTGGCGCTGCACGCACCACATCACGCGCACCGATCGAACCTGGCACCAACTACGTTGTGCAGCCCGGTGACATTTTGTCTGTGATCGCATCGCGCGTCGCGGGACGTCCTGACTATTCCGTATGGCCGATTGCCCAGCGCATTTATGACACCAATTCGTCGGCGTTTGACAGCCAGGAACCAGACTCACTGCGCGTAGGTGCGACGTTGCGCATTCCCGCACTGAGCGGCCGCCTCGCCGTCGCCGGCACGATCAATCAGACACGCGAAATTCAAACACGTGCAGAACGTTCGCGGCCACAGCGTGCAAGCGCTGCCACGCGTCCCGACCGCGTACGTGCGGCACCCACGACCATCGAGCGACGCGCAGAACCCGTACGCGGCCGCAATGCCCCCACCGTGTTAGCGCGCGCGATTGTGCCGCGCCAGCCGGTGGTGAAACGCATGGCTTACGCACGTGACCTGTCGCGCCTGTCGATCGATCGGCTCCGCCAGCGTCGCGCCGGCAATCCGTTTGTTGTGAATCTTGCGGCGAACGAAGCGCCGCCGGCACCACAACCGCAGCCGCTGCAAGACGCCCCGGCTGTTGTCGCACCCAAACTCAATGAATCGGCCGCCGCAACGTTGCCGGTGACCACGCCCGTCGCCACCTCCTCAACCAGTCGCATTTCATGGCTGATTAGCGGTGTCGCCTTGCTGCTGGGCGCGTTGATCGGCACCGTCGTCACAGGCTTTGGACTGCGCCGCTGGCTCGCCACGCAGAAAGCGGAACAGGAAGTTGAAATTTCGCGTGCCAAACGCCACCAGGCTCGCTTGGACGAATCACGTCAGAAGCGCACGGATAAATCCGCACCCTCAATCGTCGTGCATGAAGAATTGCCGCGCGTCGACATCAGCCGCCCGCCGGTGATGGATGCGATCGGCAGCGTCGAAGAAGTTGTTGCCGCAGGGGCCTCCTCAGCCGCCATTGGCGCGCTGCTTGAGCAAGACGCGGCCGCAGAACCCATTGACGAACTCTCTGTCGATAGCAGCACGGATAGCAACACCGATAGCCGTCACGACGCACCAGACCTCTCCGTCGATTCGATTGAACCGGAAGCGGATCTGAACTACGACGTTTTCGAAGCGCCTGACGACGAAGATCTTGAATTGCTGGCGCGTGACTACGCCGCGAGTATTCCTGATTTGGGCGAGCTGGAACCCGACGTAGATTTTGGCGAAACGCAAGCTCTGCTGTCGCCAGAAAAATTGGGCATGGTGCCCAACGCGACCGAAATAATTGCCAGTCCGCTGGATCTCGAATTACCCGTCGGTTACGACGACGAAACCGAGCTATCCGTCGCCGCGCTGCGCGATGCGTCTGTCAACGCAAACGCGGACGGCAATGTGCATGACCTCGAGCACGAATTGACCGAAGCGGTGATTCAGCTCGATACAGAGTTACTCGAACTCGCACAGTCGCTGCCTCGGGACGACGACCCTACGGCCGAAGCGCAACGTCTCGAACTGGATGAGGGCGATCAAGACAACGATCCAACCACGGCCATTCCAACGCGCGACTCCGAGGAGTTCTACCACCTCGAGGCATCCAGTATTCGCAAAGTCGATTCACTGTCTTTCGAAGAAGAGCTGGACGACGACGACACTCAGCTGGTGTCAGTGAGCAAGTAGGCTTAAGCCCTATTCGCTAAACATCCGATCCACTTTGCGCCAGCCACGCGGCAGCAGTGCGCCGCGCAAGCCGCGCGCGCCGAGATATTTCTCACGATCTTTCGGCTTGATTGTCATCGTACGTTCACCGCAATCAAGCAACAATGCGTCCTTGATGCCCAGCGCGACGATGCCCATCATCCACTCCTCGCCCGCCTTCACCCTCTTGGTTGGCATCGCCAGAATCTTGTTGCCCTTGCCTCGGCTCATGACCGGCAACTCCGCCAGCTCAAAAATCAGCAGACGGCCTTCGTTACTGAGTGCGGCAACGACGACCTCGTCATCATCATCTGGAATGCGCGCTGGCGGCAGCGAGTTCGTGCCCTTGGGAACGTTCAACACTGACTTCCCGGCTTTGGCCCGCGACACCCAATCGGATGCGCTGCCCGCGAAGCCGTAACCCGAGCTACTGGCCAGAATCCAGGTGCCCTCATCGGCCAGCGCCACGCCTGAAAACAGCGCGCCATCCGGCGGATTGAAACGCCCTGCCAGCGGCTCCCCCTGCCCGCGTGCCGATGGCAGCGTGTGCGCCGCCAACGTGTACATGCGACCGGTGCTGTCCAGAAACAGCGCCGATTGGTTGCTGCGGCCGCGGGCCGCCGCGGCGAAAGCATCGCCAGCTTTGTAACTCAGAGTAAGAGGATCGATCTCATGACCTTTGGCAGCGCGTGCGAAGCCGCGCGTGCTCAGCACAACCGTGACCGGCTCGCTGGGCATCAACTTGGTTTCATCAATCGCCTGCGCCGGATCACGCTCTATTAGACGGGTGCGTCGGTCATCACCGTATTTTTCCGCGTCGGCAACCAACTCATCCCGAATCAAACGCTTCATGCGAGTTTTAGAACCCAACGTTTTGGCCAGAGCATCACGTTCTTTTTGCAGAGACTCCTGCTCGCCGCGAATGCGCATTTCCTCAAGCTTTGCCAGATTGCGCAGCTTCAGATCCAGCACCGCCGTTGCCTGAATATCGCTGATTCCGAATCGTTTCATTAGCACCGGATGGGGCTCGTCTTCGCTGCGGATAATTTCGATTACCTCGTCGATATTCAGAAACGCCACCATCAGGCCTTCCAGAATATGCAGACGCTTGTCGAGGCGATCGAGGTGGTACTGCAGGCGGCGACGCACCGTGTCCATGCGATACACGAGCCAGCTTTGCAGAATTTCTTTGAGATTGTGAACCCGCGGCACACCGTCCAGGTTGATCAAATTCAAATTGACGCGAATCGTTTTCTCAAGATCCGTCGTGGCAAACAGATGCCCCATCAGCTGGTCCACATCGACCCGGTTGGAGCGCGGCACGATCACCAGGCGAATCGGATTCTCGTGATCCGACTCGTCACGCAGGTCTTCAACCATCGGCAGCTTCTTGGCCCGAATCTGCTGCGCAATTTGCTCCAGAATTTTAGCCGGCGATGCCTGATAAGGCAGCGCATCGATAACAATGTCGCCGTCTTCTTTGCGGTACACGCTGCGCATGCGCAACGTGCCGTGGCCGGTTTCGTAAATCGTGGCGAGATCTTCAGACGAACTGATAATTTCCGCGCCGGTGGGGAAATCCGGGCCCTGAATGTGCTCGCGCAATTCGGCAAGCGTCGTGCGCGGCGCTTCCAGCAGGCGCACGGTAGCGCTGACGACTTCACGCAAATTATGCGGCGGCACATCGGTCGACATGCCCACGGCAATACCGGTTGCGCCGTTCAAAAGCACGTTGGGCAACCGCGCCGGCAAGCGCTGCGGTTCATTCAGCGTGCCATCGAAATTCGGCTGCCATTCCACGGTGCCCTGCCCGAGCTCGGACAGCAGTGTGGCCGCGTAAGGCGACAGCCGCGACTCCGTGTAGCGCATGGCCGCAAACGATTTGGGATCGTCCGGAGAACCCCAGTTACCCTGCCCATCAACAATGGTGTAGCGATACGAGAACGGTTGCGCCATGTGCACCATGGCCTCGTAGCACGCGCTGTCTCCGTGCGGATGAAACTTGCCAATCACATCGCCCACTGTGCGTGCGGATTTTTTGTGTTTCGACGCGGCGGACAAGCCCAATTCGCTCATCGCGTAGATGATGCGTCGCTGCACCGGCTTGAGGCCATCCGAGATATGCGGCAGCGCGCGATCCAGGATGACGTACATCGAATAGTCGAGGTAGGCCTTCTCGGTGTAGTCGCGCAGCGGCTGTGTTTCAGTGCCCGCAAAATCCAGTTCCTGATTCTTCATACGTCCGCCAGATTACCTTTGGATTGCAGCCACTTTTTTCGATCGCCCGCGCGTTTTTTCGACAGCAACATATCGAGCATTTGTTCGGTTTTGTCTTTGGCCTCAACGGTGAGCTGCACCAGACGACGGGTGTCCGCCGCCATTGTGGTCTCCCGCAGTTGGGACGGGTTCATTTCACCCAAACCCTTAAACCGTGTGACGGAGACCTTGCCCTTAATTTTTTCGGCTTCAATGCGATCAAGAATCATGTCGCGCTCTGCGGTATCCAGCGCGTAGAACACCTGCTTGCCTACATCTACGCGAAACAATGGCGGCATCGCCACATATACATGCCCCTCACGCACGAGCGCACGGAAGTGACGGACAAACAGCGCGCATAAAAGCGTGGCGATATGCAGCCCGTCCGAGTCGGCGTCCGCCAAAATGCAGACCTTGTGATAACGCAGCGACGACAGATCGTCAGAGCCCGGCTCGACACCCAGCGCCACCGTGATGTCGTGCACTTCGGCCGACGCAAGGACCTGGGCCGAGTCCACCTCCCAGGTGTTTAGAATCTTGCCGCGCAGAGGCATGATCGCTTGAGTTTCACGGTCGCGCGCCTGCTTGGCCGAACCACCGGCCGAATCGCCTTCCACCAGAAACAGCTCACTGAGCTCCGGCGTTTGCGAGCTGCAGTCGGCCAGCTTGCCCGGTAACGCCGGGCCGGCGACCACGCGTTTGCGCACCACTTTCTTGCTGCTGCGAATGCGTGCCTGCGCCTTGCTAATCGCCAGCTGGCCAATGGCCTCGCCCGCTTCCGGATGTTGGTTGAGCCACACCGAAAACGCGTCTTTTACCACGCCGGAAACAAAACCCGCGCACTCGCGCGATGTCAGTCTTTCCTTGGTTTGCCCGGCAAACTGCGGCTCCTTAATTTTGACCGACAGCACCCAGCCCATGCGATCCCAGACATCATCCGGGGCGATGCGCACACCGCGCGGGGTGAGCGAGCGAAACTCACAAAATTCTCGCAGCGCCTCAGTGAGTCCGCTGCGCATACCGTTCACATGCGTTCCGCCCTGACTGGTGGGAATCAGATTGACGTAGCTTTCGTTGGTGGTGTCGCCGTCGCCGGTTGCCCAGGCCGCTGCCCACTCAACGGTCTCGTTGGCGCCACTCATCGAACCGCTGAACAGCGGGTCGGGGATGGCCTCGATGTCCGCCAGCGCCTCGGTTAGATAATCGCTTAAGCCACCCGCGTAGTGCCAGGTGATTTTCTCGCCGGTTTTTTCCTCATGAAAATTGACCGTGAGTTCCGGGCATAAAACGGCTTTGGCCTTAAGCAGATGTTTGAGTCTGGCAAGTTGGAATTTACCGCTATCGAAATAGCTGGCATCGGGCAAAAAGCGGATCGTAGTGCCGGTGTTAGCTTTGCCCACTTTGCCGGTCACTTTGAGCTTCTTGGTTTTTTTACCACCGCGAAAACTCATCGCGTACTCGCTGCCGCCGCGGCGCACTGTGACCTCAAGCTCTTTGGACAGCGCATTGACCACCGACACGCCCACACCGTTCAGGCCACCGGAGTATTCATAGTTTTTGCCGGAAAACTTACCGCCGGCATGCAACTGCGTGAGGATGAGCTCAACGCCGGGCAATTTCTGTTTCGGGTGTATGTCCACGGGCATTCCGCGCCCGTCATCCCGCACCTCTAGCGCACCGTTTTTAAACAACGTGACGTCGATGCGCTTGGCGTGACCGCTGAGCGCCTCGTCCACACTGTTATCGATGACTTCCTGCGCCAGATGATTCGGGCGCGTGGTGTCGGTGTACATGCCTGGTCGGCGGCGTACCGGATCCAGTCCGGTTAAGACTTCAATATCGGACGCGTCGTAAGATCGACTCATAGAATTTTGGTGTCGCGTTGGTGGTTGCGCAAAATTGCCACGCGAGTGTAGCGCGGCCACCGCGCGTTTTAAAAGATCGTTTTTCGCGGGGCGCTATGCCAAATCGGCACACAGCGCCCGAGCCAGCTCTTCCGGCACCGGGTCGACTGTCTCGTTGTAGCGTGCATGGTCAATTCCCGCCGCTAATTTGGCACCACTTTTCAGGGCCGCTACGTGCTGCGCATCAAACTGAAAGCGCAGAAAGTGCACCGCAGAGGTTTTGTCTTCCGTGGAACGGTCCATATCCTCATCGGCGATGGCGTAAATGGCATCGAAGCCGGCCACTTTCATCCAAATGTGATCTTCAATACCGACCAATTCCGCCAGCGCCGCACGGCGCGCATTGATATCTGTGTATTGCAGCATCATGGTCGCTTTGAAATTATCGCCATCGGGAATCAGTGGGTTATAGGCGGCCAATTCCTCTGCAATGCCCTCGGGCTCGAAAATCTTTTCGGCGCGCAGGATTTCCTGCACTTGATAATGCATCGTGACCTTGTTTTCGAAATACAGATGCGCGTAGCGGCCGATGTCGAGCCGACGACGTTTTTTCTCGACCATGAGGCGCTGGCGAAATTCCGGGCGCTGCTTGTGGTATTGCTCAAGCGGCAAAAGGTCGGCGGTGGTGAGTTTTAAAGTCATGCGTGGTGTCTACAGTCCGTAAGCCATGCGCAGCAGCGTGAGCGGATGCGTGGCGGGTTGAGTGTCTTCGTCGTGTGCTTTGCGACCTGATTCGATCTGGTGTCCGGCCATCGGACAGTCGCTCGCGTAATAGTCCGGCTCGGCCTTGTTCACACGCGTGACCACTGGCCGGCAAATTTTCATGGCGGCATCGCGGAAACGCGTTTTTACGCCATAGGTGCCGTCATGACCGGAACAGCGCTCGATCACCGAAATGGTGGTATCGGGCACAAGCTCCAGTACCTCACGGGTCTTCAATCCAATGTTCTGTACGCGCAAGTGACACGCGGCATGGTAGGCCACGCTGCCCAGCGAGGTTTTAAAATCAGTATTCATCAGGCCGTCGGCCTTGCGCGCGATCAGATATTCAAACGGGTCGAATATGGCGCGCTGCACGGCTTTTAATTTTTCATCATCGGGAAACATCAGCGGCAGCTCTTGCTTAAACATCAGCACACACGAAGGTATCGGCGCGACGATGTCGTACCCTTTTTGCACGAAGCTATAGAGCTCATCGACGTTCACATCGCGATGCTCGGTAACGCCTTCCAGATCGCCCAGTTCGAGCTTGGGCATGCCGCAACACTTTTCACGCGTGGTGAGCGTGATTTCAATTTTGTTGTGCTCGAACACGCGCACGAGATCTTCCCCGATCTCAGGTTCGTTGCGATTGCCGTAACAGGTCGCAAACAGCACCACTTTGCCGGTCGTGCGTTCCGTTGCTTGCGGTGTGATGGCAACCGATTCACGCTTGGCCAAGCGCTTGCGCAACGTGTTGCTGTGATACGTGGGCACGGGTGCGTCAGGCGCAACACCCAGCGTCTTGTCCAGCAGCTTGCGTCCCAGCGACGTTTTGTTGACGGCGTTGACCGTCTGCGCCACGACCGGGATGCCGGCCAGGCTCCCCACCTTGTCGGTCGCTGACAGAATTTTGTCCGCTTTGCTCGTGCCGCCGTCCTGAAATTTTTTGGCTTTCGCCCGCAGCATCAAATGCGGAAAATCCACGTTCCACTCATGGGGCGGCACGTAGGGGCATTTGGACATGTAACACATGTCGCACAAAAAACAGTGGTCGACCACATCCCAGTAAACCGGTTTTGGGACGCCGTCCACTTCCATGGTGTCCGACTCATCGACGGCATCAAACAATGTGGGGAATGCGTTGCACAAGCTGAAGCAGCGACGGCAACCGTGACAAATATCGAAGACGCGCTCGAGCTCATCAAAGAGCTTTGCTTCGTCGTAAAATTCCGGATTCTTCCAATCCAGCGGATGACGCGTAGGTGCCTCCAGACTGCCCTCGCGAGGGGGCGTGGAATTCATCGACATAGTTGCGCTCCTAACCTTTGGCCTTAAAAAAACGGCGGACATCGAACCGGTCGATGCCCGCCGTACTGTTGTGGGTAAGTCCGTCAGGCGTTGAGCGTGTCGTAGGCTTTCTGGAAGCGGTTGGCGTGCGAGCGCTCGGCTTTGGCCAGAGTCTCAAACCAGTCTGCGATCTCATCGAAACCCTCATCGCGGGCGGTCTTTGCAAAACCCGGGTACATATCGGTGTACTCGTGGGTCTCACCCGCAATCGCTGCCTGCAGGTTCACGTCAGTCTGGCCGATCGGCAGTCCCGTCGCCGGATCGCCCACTTCTTCGAGATATTCCAAATGACCGTGCGCATGGCCCGTTTCGCCCTCGGCGGTGGAGCGGAATACCGCGGCTACATCGTTGTAACCTTCCACATCCGCTTTGGCTGCAAAATAAAGATAACGACGGTTTGCCTGAGATTCTCCGGAAAACGCGTCCTTGAGGTTCTGTTCAGTTTTACTGCCTTTGAGGGCCATGTAAGCAATCTCCATTAATCATGAATGAGCGTGGCGCGTGCAATCGAGGTGTACTCGCCTTAGAATTAGTCAAGCGGCCTCATTCTTTTAAACCGCTGGAATTAAGTCAAGCACACCTTGCGCCGAAGCGCGAATTGACGCGTCCGAAGGCCCTGTGTAACGTACAGCGCCCGCTGGCCCAAGCGCGAGAAAAGGGGCAAAATCCCCTGTCATCTGTCCCATCGAGAGAGCTTCCAAGTGGCCACAAAATCGTCTTCACCCGACTTTGAAAAATCGCTCAAATCACTCGAGACCGTGGTCGAAAAGCTTGAAAGCGCTGATCTTCCGCTGGAAAAAGCCGTGAAGGAATGGGAAAAGGGGGTTGCCCTGCGCGACACCTGCGCCAAGATTCTTTCGCAGGCAGAACAAAAGGTTGAAGTGCTTATGAGTGCGGATGCCGAGAAAGAGCCCTTCGATGGCACAGAAAACTAGAGACGACATTGTGGCAACTTCATTACGACCGCTGGAAGACGTGCAGGGACGACCTGACACGCGCAACCTGACGATCTCGGCCGCCGGCGTTCGCGCCGTGCGCCATCCACTGCGCTTTGTTGATCGCGACGGTACGCCGCAACACACCATCGCCGAATGCGATCTGTCTGTTCAGGTGCCCCACGACGTCAAGGGCGCGCACATGTCGCGCTTTTTAGAGCTGCTGGGCGAGCACGACGGCGCCCTGTCGGTCGCCAACGTGCGCGAGTTTGCCGCCGCCATGAATGCCCGTTTGCAGGCCGATCGCGGTCGCTTGCGTCTCAGCTTTCCGTGGTTTGTTAAAAAAGCCGCGCCCGTTAGCGGCGTGACGAGCCTGATCGACTACCTGGTCACGCTGGATGTGGATGGCTCTAGCGACGAGTCTGGCGTGCGCTTGAGCGTGGCCGTGCCGGCCACAAGCCTGTGCCCATGTTCGAAAGATATTTCCGACTACGGTGCCCACAACCAGCGCTCGGTGATCACCATCACGGTGGAACCTGATGCGGCGAGCATGCAGGCATTGTTTGTCGAAGATCTGATTGACGTGGCGGAAGCGGCGGCTTCGAGCCCGGTGTACGGCGTTCTAAAACGCCCCGATGAAAAATTCGTTACCGAGGCGGCGTACGACAATCCAAAGTTTGTGGAAGACCTGGTGCGCGACGTTGCCGGTCCACTCAACGACGATGAGCGCGTTGCGGCCTATAGCGTTGACGTGGAGAACTTCGAGTCCATCCACAATCATTCCGCGTTTGCGCGCATCGAGCACGACAAACGCGAGGCCTGAATCAGGCCGCGCCGCGCTGCACGGTCAGTCGGTTCTGCGACTGGGTTTTTGCCGTACGCTGCAAGCGTTCGATCAATGATCTTAGGAAGGTTTTGGTGAAGTGCAGCTGACACGCTGTGGACACTTGCTCCAGCAACGTCGAGCTCACCCGCAGTAGCGTCACTTCATCGTTGGCTTTAATGGTCGCCGTGCGCCGTGCGTCGGCCACATAACTGGCCTCCCCAAAGCAGTCACCTTTGCTCAAGCCACCGACTGCAGCCCCGCTTCGATTCACCTGAACCTTGCCGCTCACAATAATGTAGAAGCGATCATCAAGCTCGCCCTCGCGCACGATTTCCTGGCCCGGCGTGTAGGTGCGCCAGTCGCTTGCGCGCAGCACCTCCCAAATTTCGGCATGAGAAAAATCGTGGAAAAAAGACAGCTGACGCAGCTCTTCAAAGCGCTCTTGACGATTAATCTGATCGTCTTCGTTTTTAAGTTCCTGGAACGCGCGGGTTAGCACCGCAGCGAGTTCCTTGCCATTCTTGTAACGCTGGTCCGGCTCTTTTTGCATGGACTTGGCCACGATCTCTTCGAGAATCTCCGGCACTGCGTCGCGCAGGGTATGAATCGGTGGCGGCGTCGCGTACACAATTTTGTGCAGCAACTTGGCGAGGTTATCGGCACGGAAAGGTCGTCGACCGGTCAGAAGTTCGTACATACACGCGCCGAGCGAATACAAATCGGAGCGATGGGTAATTTCCGCAGACTGCACCTGCTCGGGAGACATGTAACTGGGGGAACCCGCAATGCCTCGAATCTGCGAGTGATCCGAGTTGGCATTGATGGCGATACCGAAATCGACAATGCGCACGTCAGAATTGTTGGTCAGCATGATATTGCTGGGCTTGATATCCCGATGCACCACGCCACGATTGGCAGCGTAATTTAAGGCTTTGGCGCACTTGAACACGATCTGGACCACGTCGTTCACGCGCAGCAGGTTGTCCGGCTTGCAGTAGGTCGCAAGCGTACGCGCACCGTGAATGTGTTCCATGACCACGAAGTAGCGGCCGTTCTCTTCACCGGCATCGTAGATCGGAAGAATATTGGGGTGCTGCAGCATGCCAACCATGTTGGCTTCGTTGAAGAACATCTTGCGTGTGACCGCGGCGTCCTCTTCGCTGGACGCTTCGTCTTTGTACACCTTGATGGCGACGTCGCGCCCGTAGAAAGGATCGTGCGACAGATAGACCGTGCCGGTACTACCGCGTCCCACTTCCTTAATGATCATGTACTTGCCGATTTTTTCGAGCATTTTCTACCTGCAATAGCTGTGGCTTTGACGCCAGCCGCGCAGGTCAGATCAAGGTTTGGGCATGACGTGCTGCGGCAAGAGCAAGCGCGGCGAAAAGGCCCGCGATTACGTCGTCCAGCATAATCCCGAGTCCCCCGGGGATACTGTGATCTAATTCGCGAATCGGCCAGGGCTTCCAAATGTCGAAAAGTCGAAACAATACAAAGCCCAAGATCAGCTCAGGTACGGTGGGTACCACCGCGATAAACGTGACAAACAGGCCCGCAAACTCATCCCAGACGATGCCGGGATGATCATGGGCGTCAATTCGCCGCGCCGCCTCGCCGCACAACCAAATACCGACCAGCGTGATCAGCGCCGTTATGACAAAAAAGGCCGGGCGCCCCAACGTGGCCGCCATGGCGACCAGCGGTACGGCCACGATCGTGCCGGCCGTGCCGGGTGCCTTGGGCGCCAAACCACTGCCAAAACCGAATGCTAAAAACAGGACCGGGTCTTTGAGCTGCGCTGCTCGTACTGGCTTCATCCGCCGTCCTCCGCAAAATGATCAAAACCGCTCAGCGTGCGGGACACCGCCTCGCCACGGTCTTTGAGCGTGAGCGAATCGCCCGCCTCTAACTGTCCGATGCGCGTCACTACGTGGCCCTGCGCGTCACACCAGTCGGTGAAAGCGTCGCGCCGTGCCGCCGGCACGCTAAAGCACAACTCGTAGTCATCACCACCGTTCAAAGCCAGATACTGGGCCTCGTCGGGCCCAAACGCTGCACACAGTGCATCGGACAACGGCAGTCGGTCCAGCATGAGCGTCATACCTGCACCACTGGCACTGGCCAGATGTCGTGCATCCACCGCCAACCCGTCCGACACGTCGATGCAGGCACTCGCCCAAGCGCTCAAGCTACTGCCCAGTTCAACCCGCGGGGTGGGATACAAAAACCGCTGCACGAGCGGATGAGAGGATTCATCGCGTCCAAACAAACGCAGACCGCCTGCCGCATCCCCCACGTAACCGCTCACGTAGACATCGTCACCCGCCTGACCACCGCTGCGACACAGTGGCTGCGCGCTGTGGCCGGCGGCCTGCACCGTAATTTGCATGGGTCCGCGCACGGTATCACCGCCGATCAGCTGCACCTGATGGGCCTCACACAATTCGAAAAAGCCAGCCGCGAAATCGGCCAGCCACGTGGGCTCGGCTCTGGGCAGCGCCAGCGCCAGCGTGACCCACGCCGGGGTTGCCGCCATCGCGGCCAGGTCGCTCAGATTGACGGCCACCGCGCGATGACCAATGGCCCGCGCCGGCGTACCGATTGGGAAATGCACGCCCTCAACCAGCGCATCGACTGCGAGCACCAGGGGCGTGTCCTGGGTCTGCACCGCCGCGCCATCATCACCAATGCCCACCAGCACGTCGTCGCGCTGCAGCCCGCCGGCGGCGAAATACTCACGAATAATGTCAAATTCACCGGGCACGATGTGGGCAGCGGACGCGTGGTTCGTCGCGTGGGTAGCGACTAGAGCCCGCTGGGGCGAAGTTGCGGTGCGAGTTTGTCGAGCACACCATTAACAAAACGATGGCCGTCGGTGCCACCAAAACGTTTGGTCATTTCGACCGCTTCATTGATCACGACCCGGAACGGAACGTCGATGCACTTTTCAAATTCGACTAGTGCACACCACAAAATAGCGCGTTCGATCGGATCGAGCTGATCCGAGGGCCGATCGAGGGCCGGCTCCACCAACGTATCCAAACGCTCGCGCTCTTCCACGGCGGATTTGAGCAACAGTCGGTAGTGCTCGACATCCACCGTTTTATATTCGTCACTGTCTTTTTGCTGCGCCAGAATGTCCTGCACTGGCTGGCCCGTCATTTGCCACTGATAAAGACCCTGCATGGCAAGACGGCGGGCGCGCGAACGCGCGCGGACCATAGCTCGTTTTGCATCGTCAGCCGCCGTGCGCCCGGAACGACCCGCACCGCTCATGCTGAACCACTCAACGACACGCCAAGCGCGTCACGCAAGGCGATCATCTCAATCACGGCCAACGTCGCCTCCTCGCCTTTGTTGCCCACGGCACCGCCCGCGCGGGCCATGGCCTGAGCATCGTTATTTGCTGTCACCAAGCCAAACCCCACCGGTACATCGTATTCCAGCTGGACATCGCTGAGCCCACGCGCGCATTCGTTGCAGACATATTCGAAGTGCGGCGTTTCACCGCGAATCACGGCGCCGAGCGCAACGATGCCGTCAAACTCGCCACCCTGAGCCAGCCATTTGGCCGCCAGTGGTAGTTCGTAAGCGCCCGGCACGCGGAAGGTTGCGTGAGTAGCCACATTGGCTTTGCTCAGCATCGACTCGGCGCATTCGAGCATGGGCGCCACGACATCGTCGTTCCAGCGCGCGGCAATCACCGCGATACGCATGCCTTGCGCGTTGAACGCTTGCGCGGCGGGTGTTGATTTCACTTGTTGCCACCCTCATCGCCATCGACATACTCCACCACCTCCAAACCGAAGCCCGAAAGCGCTCGCATGTCTTTGGGTGCACTGAGCACGCGCATTTGGCGCACATTCAGATCGCGCAGAATCTGGGCACCAATGCCGTAGGTGCGCAAATCGTTCGACGCCTCTTCACCGTCGCTGGGCTGCTCACTGTGCAGCTCCGCCACGAGACGCCGTGCATCGCTGTGACCACGCAAAATAATCACGACGCCCTCACCTTCGTCGGTGACACGCTGCATGGCCGAGCGCAGCGGCCAGCCCAAATGTGGCCACTCCACACCCACCACGTCGCTGAGCGTATTTTGTACATGCACCCGCACAAGCGTCGGACGATTTGGCTGCGGCGTGCCTTTCACCAGCGCCAGATGCACGCTGCGATTCACGTGATCCTCATAGGTGTGCAGCGTGAATTCACCCTGCTGCGTGGGCACTTCGCGCGTGTCGATGCGCTCGACCGATTCTTCCTTATCCAGACGATAGCGAATCAGGTCGGCAATGGTGCCGATCTTGAGTCCATGGCGATGCGCAAACTTCATCAGTTCCGGGCGGCGCGCCATCGTGCCGTCCTCGTTCAGAATCTCGACAATCACCGATGCTGGCGCATGCCCCGACAGACGTGCCAGATCGCAACCGGCTTCCGTGTGACCGGCTCGTGTGAGCACGCCACCAGGCTGCGCCATAATCGGGAATACGTGACCCGGCTGACGCAGATCGGCCGGCTGAGCGTCGGGCGACACGGCCGCCTCCACCGTGCGTGAACGATCGTGCGCCGAGATGCCGGTCGTCACGCCTTCCGCCGCCTCAATCGAGACCGTAAAATTGGTGTCGCCCGAGGTGTTGGTTTCGCTGACCATCAGCGGTAAACGTAGCTGCTTGCAGCGCTCGGCGGTGAGCGTCAGACAAATGAGCCCGCGGCCGTAGCGCGCCATAAAATTGATGTCTTCGGGCCGCACGCGCTCGGCCGCCATGATCAGATCGCCTTCATTTTCGCGATCTTCGTCGTCCAGAACAATGACCATTTCACCCGCGCGCATGGCGGCGAGCACCTCTTCGGTGCCGTGAAAGCCACTGGCCGTGGGGTGGGTCTTAATTACCGTCATGATCGTACCTCCATCAGGCGCTCAATATAACGCGCAACGAGGTCGACTTCGATGTTGACAAGCGCACCGACCTGATAATGGCCAAACGTGGTGTGTTGATAAGTATGGGGCACAATATTGACGCCAAAATCGCGCTTGGTAACGTCATTCACGGTGAGACTCACACCGTCGATCGTGACGCTGCCTTTGCGCGCGATATAGCCGTTGAGTTCGGCCGGTGGCGTGATTCGAAAGCGCCAGCTGTCACCGTCTTGCTCACGCGACGTCACCTGCGCCACGCCGTCCACATGCCCGCTCACCATATGCCCACCCAGCGGATCCGCTGCCCGCAACGCCGGCTCAAGATTGACCGGCGTACCGGTCTGCCAGTCGCCAAGCGTCGTGGCGGACAACGTCTCGCGCGACACGTCGGCCATAAACCGATCGGTGCGGCGCTCAACGACGGTCAGACAGCACCCGTTTACCGCAATGCTGTCGCCCAGCTCATGCGCCTCAAAATTCATATCGGGGGTGACAAACGTGAAACGTCCGTCCCCGTCCTGCAGCTGAATTTCACCCACGGTGGCCTGCGCCTTTACGATGCCGGTAAACATGTCAGTTGTTCTCCTCGGAGGTGACCACAGGGGCCGGCTCCAATATCATTTTGAGATCGTCGCCGAGTGCTTTGCAGCGACGACGACGCCAGTTTTTACGCTGCGACATCGCGGTCCATTCCGGCGTGACGAGCAGCGGACGTGCCGGCGAGCCCAACACGCACGGCGCTTGATAAATTATCCACTCGTCCACCAAGTCGGTCGCAAGCCAGGCGCCGGTAAGTGTCGCCCCCGCCTCGACCAATACTTCGTTGATGTCTTTGGCCGCGAGCAGCGTGAGTACGGACAGCGGCGTGACCTCAGGTTGCAGCACCACCTGCGCGCCCGCCGCGATGAGTGCCGCGCCGCGCTGATGCACAGCCGGCTCATCACGTTGCTGCCCCACCACAATGCAGCCGCCCGGATGCGCGACAACGCGCGCTGTGGGTGGACAACGCAATTGACTATCCATGACCACGGCAACCGCCGGAACCTGCGGCACATCCATGCGCGCGGTGAGTTGCGGATCGTCGGCAAGCACGGTGCCGATGCCGGTGACAATGGCACTACTGAGCGCGCGATAGCGATGCACGTCGGCACGCGCCAGCTCGCCGGTAATCCAAAAACTCTGGCCGTTGGCGAGCGCTGTGCGCCCATCCAGACTCATGGCCGATTTCACCCGCACGCGCGGATGACCGCCGCGCATACGCGACAAAAATCCGGCATTCATACGCTCGGCTTTCTCGGCCAGCAAGCCCACGCGAACGACTATCCCCGCATCCATCAGTGCGCGTACGCCGCGACCGGCCACTTCCGGGTTGGCATCTTCCAACGCCACCACCACCTCCGCGACACAGGCGTCACGCAAGGCGGCCACGCAAGGACCTGTGCGTCCGTGATGGCTACAGGGCTCGAGCGTCACGTAGGCCGTCGCGCCGGCGGCGTTTTCACCGGCCCGGTTTAGCGCCTCCACCTCAGCATGATTATCGCCCGCGGGCTGGGTCCAGCCTTCACCCACAATGCGGCCATCACGCACCAGCACACAGCCAACCTGAGGATTTGGATCGGTGGTAAATTGCCCGCGCTGAGCCAGCGTGAGCGCGCGCCGCATATAGTGCTCGTCGGCCGGCGAGAAGGCGTTAGTCGTCATCTTTGAGCAGTGACATTTGTTCTTTGTCGATGCCCGGCGGCTCGCGCTGCAGGTTCTCGACCGCGTCTTTAAACTCGCTAACGTCCTGGAACCGACGATATACCGACGCGAAACGCACGAACGCCACCTCGTCGAGTTCGCGCAAGGACATCATGACCATTTCACCCAAACGCATCGATGGAATTTCGCGCTCACCGATGGTGCGTAGCTCGTGCGTAATGCGATTGATCGCCGCTTCAATATCGCTGGCCGACACCGGGCGTTTCTCCAGCGCTTTGATGATGCCGGAGCGCAGTTTGTTCTCATCAAACGGTTCGCGCCGGTTGTCGCTTTTGACCAGATACGGCATCACCAGCTCGGCGCTCTCAAACGTGGTGAAACGTTCTGCGCAGCGCGCGCACTCGCGACGCCGTCGCACCTGCGCGCCCTGCGCTGCCAAACGCGAGTCGATCACCTTGGTCTCGTCGTTAGCGCAGAACGGGCAGTGCATGGTTTACTTACGGTGCGCGAGTTAGCCGCGACTCAGCCGTACACCGGAAAACGTGCACACAGCGCCTTCACTTCGTCGCGTACGCGCTCGATCGTCGCCGGGTCGCCGGACGCATCCAGAATATCGGCCATCCAGGTGGTGACCTGACGGCATTCGTCTTCTTTAAAGCCTCGTGTGGTAACCGCTGGCGTGCCGATACGCAAACCGCTGGTCACAAACGGCGAGCGCGGATCGTTGGGTACCGCGTTTTTGTTGACCGTTATGTGAGCTTCGTCGAGCCACGCATCGGCATCTTTGCCGGTGATGTCCTGCTTGATCAGATCGATCAAACACAGATGATTATCGGTGCCGCCGGACACTATTTTGTAACCGCGTTCGATCATGCCCGCGGCCATCGCTTTGGCGTTGATCTTCACCTGCTGCTGATAGGTTTTAAATTCCGGCTCCAGCGCTTCTTTGAACGCCACGGCTTTGGCCGCGATCACGTGCATCAGCGGACCGCCCTGCGTGCCGGGGAACACCAGCGAGTTGAATTTTTTGTTCATTGCTTCGTCGTCACGCGCGATGATCAAACCGCCGCGTGGACCACGCAGCGTTTTATGTGTCGTGGTGGTACACACGTCGGCGATTTGCACCGGTGAGGGATATTCGCCAGCCGCCACCAGACCCGCCACGTGCGCCATATCCACCATCAAATACGCACCCACTTCGTCAGCGATCGCGCGCATCTTTTCCCAGTCCATCTCGCGGGAGTAGGCCGAGAAACCGCCGATGAGCATGCGCGGTTTGTGTTCCAGCGCCAGCGCCCGCATCTGGTCGTAATCCACCAGACCGGTGGCCTCGTCCAGACCGTACTGCACCGCATTGAACACCTTGCCTGAAAAATTTACTTTGGCGCCGTGAGTAAGATGACCGCCGTGAGCAAGACTCATGCCGAGCACGGTATCGCCGGGGTTGAGCAACGCCAGATACACCGCGGCATTGGCCTGCGAACCGGAGTGCGGCTGCACGTTCGCGTAGCCGGCCCCAAACAGTTCTTTGGCCCGATCGATGGCGAGCTTCTCAGCGACGTCCACATGTTCGCAGCCACCGTAGTAGCGTTTGGACGGATAGCCTTCCGCGTACTTGTTGGTCAGGACCGAACCCTGCACCTCCAGAACACGAGGGCTGGCGTAATTCTCCGACGCAATCAGCTCGATATTTTCCTCTTGACGGCGTTTCTCCGCGTCAAGGGCGTGATAAAGTTCGTCGTCAAATCCTGCAACCTGCATTGTGGCGCCAAACATGTGTGCGTCTCCGGCCGGGTGAAAACGCAGGATTGTAACCCAAAGCGGGCAAGTAACAGGACATCTATGGCCGATTTCATTTACACCATGAACCGGGTCGCGAAGGTGGTACCGCCCAAGCGCTTCATTCTGCGTGACATCTCACTGAGCTTTTTCCCCGGTGCGAAGATTGGCGTGCTGGGCTTGAACGGCGCGGGCAAATCCACGCTGCTCAAGATTATGGCCGGGCTGGACACCGAAATTGACGGTGAGGCGCGCCCCCAAAAAGGCATCAACGTAGGCTTTTTGCCGCAGGAACCGCAGCTCGATGCGGATAAGGACGTACGCGGCAATGTCGAAGAGGGTGTGGCCGAGGTGGCTGCGCTTCTAAAAGAGTTTGATGAAGTCAGTGAGAAATTCGCCGAGCCCATGGAAGACGACGCCATGGAGAAGCTGCTGGCCCGTCAGGCCACGCTGCAAGACGCGATCGAGACTGTGGGTGGCTGGGAGCTGGATCGCACGCTGGAAGTCGCGGCCGATGCACTGCGACTGCCGCCCTGGGACGCCGACGTCACCACGCTTTCCGGTGGCGAAAAACGTCGCGTTGCGCTGTGCCGACTTTTGCTGTCCAAACCGGACATGCTGCTGCTGGACGAACCCACGAACCATCTGGACGCCGAATCGGTGGCCTGGCTGGAGCGTTTTCTCGACAACTACCCAAGCACCGTGGTGGCCGTCACCCACGATCGCTACTTCCTCGATAACGTGGCCGGCTGGATCCTCGAGCTCGATCGCGGCCACGGTATTCCGTGGGAGGGCAATTATTCATCGTGGCTGGAGCAAAAAGACCAGCGTTTGGCGATGGAAGAGAAACAACAGGCGGCACACAAAAAGAGCATTGAAGCCGAGCTTGAATGGGTGCGTCAGGGCGCCAAAGGGCGACAGGCCAAATCCAAAGCACGCCTCGATCGCTTCGCAGAATTATCCAGCAAAGAATTCCAGCAGCGCAACGAAACGCAGGAGTTGTACATTCCGCCCGGCCCGCGTCTTGGCGACATGGTCATTGAGGTGGACAAACTGTCCAAAGCGTTTGGCGACAAACTGCTGTTCGACGATCTGTCGTTCAGTCTGCCGCCGGGTGGCATTGTTGGTGTGATCGGCCCTAACGGCGCCGGTAAGACCACCATGTTCCGCATGCTGGTGGGCAATGAAACACCAGATGCCGGTGACATTCGCGTCGGCGAGACGGTAGAGCTTGCCTATGTAGATCAAAGTCGCGATTCACTCGACGACAGCAAAACCGTGTTCGAAGAGATTTCTGAGGGCGCGGACATCATTACGGTGGGCACCTACGAGGTGCCGGCGCGCGCTTACTGCGGTCGTTTTAATTTCAAAGGCGCGCAGCAGCAGCAAGCGATTGGCACACTCTCCGGAGGCGAGCGCAACCGCGTGCATCTGGCCAAACTACTGCGCAGCGGCGGCAACGTGCTGCTGCTCGACGAACCCACCAACGATCTGGACATTGAAACGCTGCGTGCGCTCGAAGAGGCGCTGCTCGTGTTCCCGGGCTGCGCGGTGGTGATCTCGCATGACCGCTGGTTCCTCGATCGCATCGCTACGCATATTTTGGCGTTCGAGGGCAACAGCGAAGTCACCTTCTTTGCGGGCAATTATGCGGACTACGAAAAAGACCGCGAACGGCGAATGGGCAAAGAGAGCATGGTTCCCAGTCGCACGAAGTACAAAAAACTGGGCAACTAGGTGCGCGCAATGCACAGGTCGTGGCGGTTTTTTCTGGTGGCCGTGGCGTGGGCGCTGTGCGCCAGCGCCTGGTCTCAGGACGGGCCGGACTACGAACTCACGGACGACACGGTAGAAATTGAATCCGGCACCACGATGTTTTATCTGGTCCGCGATTTCTATCCCAATCATCGCAATGACTGGTTGCGCGTTGCACGTGATTTGGCCAAGGCCAATCCCCAGGCGTTTCGCAACGGCGATCCGGGCGCACTCATTGTTGGCAAGACCATCCGCCTGATCGACTACGGTGACGGCATCGCGGAGGTCGCTGATGAGACCGACACGACCGCCGCCGCGCAGCCGGATGCCATAGCCACCGAGCCCGCAGAGACCACCCCGCCTGCGACCAGCGAAGACACCGAAGTCACAGCACCCGCTGCCGCAACGCCTGCGGCCAAACCCGCTGGTGCGTTGACCGGCATCGCTCAAATTACCCGGATCCGCGGCACGCCTGTGGCAATCGATCTAAACAACCGCCAGCGCGAGCTGCGCGCCAACGCCACCATTTACCGCGGTGACACGCTGCTCACCGATGAAACGCAGCGACTGTCCCTGTTGATGAATGACGGTGCCGTGCTGCGCGTTCGCCCCGGAACGCGTCTTACCTTTGAAAAATACCGCATCGACGCCACCGCGGCCGACGACAACGGCAGCATCCTCACACTCGTGCGCGGCGGCATGCGTCTGACCACCGGCGATCTGGCCGAACTGCGCAACGGCGTGCTCATTAACACCGCGGTCGCCACCCTTGCCAGCACCGGTGGCGATGTCGCGGTGCGCTTGTGTGACGACGTTGAGTGCATCGTACCCGGCTCATCGGCGGCCGTTATTGGTGGGCTATACAGTGGCGTTGCACTGGGCGAGCTCACGGTTTCCAACAATACCGGTCCGGTGACCGCCGTGCGCGGCGAAGTGCTGCGCGTGCGCACGGCCGATCTGGCGCCGCATCTGGCCGCGCAAACTCTGGGCGTGGTATTTAATCAAAACGAACTCACCACGCTGGACCTGCAGTCCGACGAACCGCTTGGATTTCTAGCCTGGTTTCGCCAGCGCTTTTTCTCGTTCTCGGACGCCCCTCACGCGGCGACCGATGACGCCGAATAACCCTTGAAGACCTGCCAATGAATACTATGACACCACGTTTTGATTCCTCCCGCGTTGCCCTGTCGGGCGTGGCCGTTGCGCTTTTCGGCTTGCTGCTCGTTGGCTGCACGACGAGTGCTTCGGATGACGACCCGCTGCGCGTCAGCGACAACCGCACCACGGCCGCCATGCCCGCCAAAACACCGTGGCCACACGGCGCCATGGTGACCGCGGCCAATCCCTACGCCGTGGATACAGGCATTCGCATTCTTAAGGCCGGTGGCAGCGCCGTTGATGCCGCCATCGCGACGCACTTGGTGCTCGGACTGGTCGAACCGCAAAGCTCAGGAATCGGCGGTGGCGCGTTCATGCTCGCCTACGATCGCACCAACAGCGCACTCGATGTCATCGACGGCCGCGAGACCGCGCCCGCCGGGGCCACGGCCGATATGTTCATGGTCGACGGCAGCGCCATGAAATTTATGGAAGCCTGGCAAAGCGGTATCGCCATTGGTACGCCGGGCGCGGTGGCGCTGTACAAAGAAGCGCACGATGGTCACGGCACACTGCCGTGGGCCGATCTGTTTGCACCTGCCATTGAGCTTGCTACCGAGGGCTTTGTCGTGTCAGCGCGACTGAATAACCTGCTCGGTCGCATCCAGCGCTTCAGCGAACTCGATGAGCATCCCGACAGCGCCAAATATTTTTATCCCGATAGCGAACCGTTGGCCGTGGGCGTTACACGCGACAATCCCGCCTACGCCGCGCTGCTCAAACGCATCGCCGCAGAGGGGCCATCCGCGTTTTACGCCGGCGAGGTAGCACGGGCCATGGCGCAGGCCGCCACACGTCAGCCGCGCCCCGGCACGCTTGCACCAAGCGACTTGGCCGCCTATCGCGCGCTGGTGCGCAAACCGGTGTGCGGAGGGTTCCGTGACATGACGCTGTGTTCAGCACCGCCGCCCTCCTCCGGTCTCGCGCAAATTATGATCGTCAATCTATACGATGAGCTGCTCGGCGATGCCGACACGGCCACTGAAGAACAGCGGGTTCGTGCGTTTGTCGACGCCCAGCGTTTGGCCTACGCCGATCGCGATCATTTTGTTGGCGACCCCAAGTTTGCCGACGTGCCAACCCGCGCACTGATTGACCCGACGTATATTGCCGCGCGTGCGAAGGACCGATTTGCCCCTACACAGACATCGCGCCACGGCGACCTGACCGCCGCGTTCGGCGAGGCCGCTGCGCGCTGGCAGTTTGGCCCCGACACGACGCAAGAAATTGGTGGCACCACGCATTTCTCCATCATTGATGGCAACGGCAACGCGGTGTCCATGACCGCCACCGTCGAGGCGCCATTTGGCTCGTCACGTTTCGTGCACGGATTTTTGCTGAACAACGAAATGACCGATTTTTCACGCGATCCAGGCGACGGCAAAGCCCCGGCAAATCTCGTGCAACCGGGTAAGCGCTCACGTTCGTCGATGTCGCCAACGATGGTGTTCGATGACGACGGCGAACTGCTGTTGGTCAATGGGTCACCCGGCGGCAATTCCATTGTCGCGTATGTGGCCAAGGCTACGCTGGGTGTTTTGGCGCAGGGACTCACCCCACAAGAAGCGGTCGATTCCCCAAACATCATCGCGCGCGGCGACAAAGTACGCGTAGAAATAGCCGGCGAGGAAGGCAAAGCCGCCGCGGCCGTGCTGACGGCGGCAGGCTACGAAGTACAGGAGCGCGAGGGTGAAAACTCAGGCCTGCACATGATTCAGGTGACGCCGGACGGTTTGCGCGGCGCGGCTGACAAACGCCGCGAAGGCACGGTCCGAACGCTGCCCTAGCCGTTTCTTGTGCGCAGGTGTTCGGCCTTAAACACGGCGAACACCGGCATCCCCACCACCAGCGACAGGCGTCGTAACGACGCCTGCGTAATGCGGGCGGCGAGCACCGTGTCGCCGCAACGTAACGCCACGCGTGTGCTGCCAAAAGCGTCGTCGTCCAAGCGATCGATCACCACCGACAGCACATTGTGCGCACTCACGTTCGTCAACGCCTCGGTCGACAACATGATGTCGCGCGCGCGCAGCAGACAACGCGCGCGCTGAGTCGACGTCACCGCGTGCCGCGGCAACACAATTTCGCCGCCCGAAAAAGACAAGGTCATCAGCGTCTCGTCGTGCGGGCAGTCGCTCAACGTGCCGTCGATCACGTTCATGATGTCTTCGGCGCCGAACGCGTCCACATCGCTTAAGACCTCATGCGTGGCACCGCAACCGCGCACGCGCCCGTGATCGAGCACGATCACGCGATCGGCTAACTGTGCGACATCTTCGACCGAGTGCGACACGTACACCACCGGTACGCTTGCCTCCGCACACAGCCGCTCAAGATACGGCAGCACATCCTGAACCCGCGCACGATCTACCGCTGCCAGCGGCTCATCGAGCAATAGCCATCGAGGCTGTGACATCAGCGCTCGCGCCAACGCAACGCGTTGCTGCTCGCCGCCCGAAAGATGCCGCGGGAAGCGAGCAAGCACAGGCTGCAAATCGAGCAAGCGCACCAACTTAGCAAATGCCTGCACGACCATCGGTTCGTTCCGACGCTCTGCGCCATAGGCAATATTTTGTTGCACAGTGCGGTGCGGAAACAGCAGCGGTCGTTGCAAGACACAGCCAAAGCGCCGCATTTCCGGCGGCATTTCCACACGCCGTTCGGTATCCAGCAACACCTCGTCATCTAACGTGATGCGGCCACGCGACGGCGAAAAAATTCCGGCCAACGCGGCCAGCACGGTCGACTTACCTGCGCCAGAGTGACCCAGCAACGCCGTGACGCCCTGCGCCGGAATGCGCATTTTAACGTCCAGCTCAAAGCCATCAAATTGATGACCCAATGCGATCTCAAGCGCACTCACGCCGACCACCTTTTGAGACGTTGCGCGGTCCACTCCGACAACGCCAGGCCGATGACGGCCAACACAATCGCAAGCAGCGACAAACGCGCCGCCATCGCCTCGCCGCCAGGCGACTGCAGCGCACTGTAAATCGCCAGTGGCAACG
Source organism: Gammaproteobacteria bacterium (assembly GCA_045106455.1). Taxonomy (GTDB): domain Bacteria; phylum Pseudomonadota; class Gammaproteobacteria; order Steroidobacterales; family JBCCMA01; genus JBCCMA01. The sequence goes on along the minus strand of JBGCEL010000040.1, from coordinate 17,437 downwards.
TTTGGGTTTCGCCCGGCACGTTGGAGACAAACGTAATGATGGCGCCGAACTCGCCGAGACTCGCGGCAAACGCCGTGATGAGTCCCGCCACGATACCGGGTGCGGCGAGCGGCAGCGTCACCGTGCGCAGCACATCCAAGGGCGTAGCGCCCAACGTGCGCGCGACGCTTTCTAACTGCGGATCGATGACCTCCAGCGCGAGGCGTATCGCGCGCACCTGAAACGGCAGCGTCACGATGCCCGCCGCGAGCGCCGCGCCGGTCCAGCTAAACACAAAGCCCACGCCCAAAACTTCGTGCAACGCCCGTCCAAGCGGTGCCGCTTGTCCGAAAGTGAGTAACAGCAAGTATCCAATCACGACCGGTGGCAACACCAGCGGCAAGTGCACCAAAATGTTGAGCGCAAACCGACCGGCAAAACGCCCGCGCGCCAGAAGCCACGCCAGACCAAACGCCACCGGCAGCGTCCAGGTCACGGCCACCGCGGACACCTTCAGACTCAACAAGACCGCACTCACTTCAGCTTCCGTCATGGCAGCAAAAACCCGGCTGTCGCAAACATTGCCAGCGAATCGTCATCCACAAGCAGCTCGAAAGCACGGCGCGCATCAGGATGGGGGGCACTGGCCAACAGCGCGAACGAATAGCGTATTGGCCTTTTTTTATTTGGTGCCAGATGCGCGGCAATGTGGACGCCCGGCGCAAGCTGCACGTCGGTGTTGTACACCACACCACATTTCGCTTCACCGCGATCCACCAGCGTCAGGGCCGCTCGCACGTTGTCCGCCAACACCACCTGCGACGACAGGTGTTGCCACACTCCGGCACGTTGCAAAGCATCGCGTGCGTAACGACCGGCCGGCACGTGAGCCGGATCGGCCAGCACCAATTTGCCTGAATCACCGAGGTGCTTGGCCAACTGTTGCACACCAAACGCTGTATCCATCGGCTGCGTACAAATCAGCACCAGTGAATTGCCAATGGCCTCGGCGCGAAACGCAGGATCAATACGCTGCTCGCGAGCCAGCTCGTCCATCCAGCGAACGTCGGCAGACAAAAAAATGTCGGCCGGCGCGCCGGCCTGAATTTGACGGGCCAGTGTCGAGGACGCGGCGTAGGCGACACGCACAGTGACGCCAACTTGGGCTTCGATACGGGTGATAACGGGGGTCAGAACATCCTGCAAACTGCTTGCGGCCATGAACATGACCGCCGGCGATACCGGACGACACGCCGCAAGCGTAAGGCCTATCCAACCAAGTACCGCGACCCGCAGGGCCGCATGGAAGGCCGCACGCGCAGCCCCCCGGCGTGAGTCAGTCGAGCCAGGTACGCGCATTGCGGAACAACCGCATCCATGGCCCGTCCGCCCCAAGACCCTCAGGCGACCACGAGTTTTGCACCGTCCGAAATACGCGCTCTGGGTGCGGCATCATGATCGTGACGCGACCATCTGCATTACACACCGCCGCAATGGCCTCGGGTGAGCCATTGGGGTTGGCCGGATAGCGCGCCGTGGCCGCGCCCTGTGCATCGACATAGCGCGCGCTTACCGGCAGCGTTGCATGAGCATGGCTGGCACGCCCTTCAGCATGGGCGATGGCGACGGGAATAATGGAATCCGCCATGTCGCGCAAAACAATCGACGGGCTGTCGGCTATTTTCAAAAGCGCCACACGCGCTTCGAACTGCTCGGACTGATTGCGCTCAAACTGCGGCCAGTGCTCGGCGCCCGGAATAATCGGCGCCAGATGCGACATCATCTGACAGCCGTTACACACGCCAAACGCGAAGCGAGTCGGATCATTGAAAAAGCGTTCGAACTGCTGGCGCAGCGACTCATCAAACAGAATCGACTGGGCCCAGCCGCGGCCAGCACCCAGCACGTCGCCGTATGAAAAACCGCCGCAAGCAACGAGCCCCTGAAAAGCATCCAATGCGGTGCGCCCTTCCACAAGATCACTCATATGAACGTCGTGGGCCACAAACCCGGCACGCGTAAAGGCCGCGGCCATTTCCACGTGGCCATTCACCCCTTGCTCGCGCAGAATCGCAATGCCCGGGCGCGCACCCGTGTTCACAAACGGGGCGCAAACGTCTTGCTCAGGATCAAAACTCAAGCGCATCGTGAGTGCCGTCGCCGGCTCGTCGATGCCCGCAAATTCTTCGGCTGCGCACTCGGGGTTGTCACGTAGTGCCTGCAGGCGATAGCTGGTCTCAGCCCATTCGCGCTGGGCTGCGGCGCGCGTGGTATTCAGCAGTTGTTCATTGCCACGACGCACCGTAATGCGCTCGTCGGCCAAAGGCTTGCCAAGGCGCACAAGATGCCCCTCAAGACCGACCGCCGCGGCGGCCGCGCGCAGCGCACTAACCGCACGCGTATCAATTTGGATCACCACACCGGGCTCTTCACAAAACAAAGCGGCCAACACATCGCCGGTGCCAACCAGACTCTCAATGTCCAAATCCAGACCGCAACGCGCGGCAAACGCCATCTCCAATACGCTGACCAGCACGCCGCCGTCCGAGCGATCATGGAAGGCCAGTATTTGATCATCCTCACGCAGAGTTTTGATCAAATTGAACACCGCTTTGAGCGTGTCTGGTGAGTCGAGATCGGGTGGCTCATCACCGAGTTGGCCGTAGGCCTGAGCCAGACACGAGCCGCCCAGACGCCGTCGCTTTGCATTGAGTTCAACGAGCCACAGCTGTGACTCACCGTCCAGCGCAAGCTCGGGCGTAAGCGTGCGGCGTACATCGCCGACCGGCGAAAAAGCGGTCACAATTAACGACACTGGCGCAACCACGGCGTGATCGCCGTCGGCGTCCTGCCAGGTGCTGCGCATCGACAGCGAATCTTTACCCACCGGAATCGCCACACCCAACTCCGGGCACAGCGCTTCGCCTACGGCGCGCACGGTGTCGAACAGCGCGGCATCGTCACCGGCGTGACCGGCCGCCGCCATCCAGTTGGCAGACAGTCGAACGTCAGCCAGTGCACGCACATCCGCGGCCATCAAATTGGTGAGTGCTTCGGTCACCGCCAGACGGCCTGAAGCCGGCCCATCAATGGCCGCCACCGGCGTGCGTTCGCCAACGGCCATCGCTTCACCGCAGTTGGCTTCAAACGACGACAACGTAACGGCAACATCACTCACCGGCACCTGCCAGGGTCCGACCATCTGATCGCGCGCGCACAAACCGCCCACGGTACGATCGCCGATGGTGATCAAAAAAGATTTGCTGGCGACGGCCGGCACCCGCAGTACGCGCGACAGCGCCGACTCAAGATCCACGCTGTCTAAATTGAGCGCATTGGCGGGCGGCGCCACGCGCAGCGCATCGATGTGCGTGCGCGGCGTTTTACCGAGCAACACTTCCATCGGCATATCGACGCTTGCTTCATCAAAATGCGCATCGTTGACCAGCAAACGGCGCTCGTCGGTCACGTCACCCACGACGGCGTAAACGCAACGCTCACGCTGGCACAGTGCTTCGAAATCAGCGAGTCGTTCCGGACGCACAACAATGACGTAACGTTCCTGCGCCTCGTTGCACCAAATGGCCATAGGGGACATCGAGGTATCCAGGTTCGGCACATTACGCAGTTCGAAGCGTCCACCGCGGCCGCTGTGATCCACGCTCTCAGGGATCCCGTTGGACAGGCCGCCTGCGCCAACATCGTGTATCAGCACGATCGGGTTGCCCTCTCCCTGCGACCAGCACGCATCAATGACTTCCTGTGCGCGCCGCTGCATTTCCGGGTTGTCGCGTTGCACCGAGGCAAAATCCAGGTCCTCATCACTCTGCCCGCTGGCCATCGAGGATGCCGCACCGCCGCCCAAACCGATCAACATTGCCGGACCGCCCAGCACGATGACCTTGCCACCGGCGAGCACGTCGAGCTTTTCAACGTGGGGCCGGCGAATGTTGCCCATGCCGCCAGCCAGCATGATGGGCTTGTGGTAACCGCGCAGCGTGCCGTGCGCATCGGGCTGCTCCAGCGTGCGGAAATAACCCGCTAGATTGGGCCGGCCAAATTCGTTGTTGAACGCGGCCGCACCAATGGGGCCCTCGAGCATGATGTCCAACGCGCTGGCGATACGCGAGGGCTTGTGCAGCGGCGTCTCCCACGGCTGTTCAAAATCGGGAATGCGCAAATCGGACACGGAAAAACCCACCAAGCCGGCTTTGGGTTTGGCCCCGCGACCCGTCGCCCCTTCATCGCGAATTTCGCCGCCCGAACCGGTCGCGGCGCCCGGCGCCGGCGAGATCGCCGTTGGATGATTGTGGGTTTCCACTTTCATCAGAATATCGATGGGCTCATCGACAAAATCGTAAGTGTGAGCGCTGGCGTCCGCCATAAAACGCGGCGCGCGATGGCCTTCAATAACGGCCGCGTTATCACGGTAGGCCGACAGCACGCCCTCTGGCGCCGCCTTGTGCGTCATGCGAATCATGTCGAACAATGAATGCTCGGCCGCGGTGCCATCCAGCGTCCACGAGGCGTTAAAAATCTTGTGTCGACAGTGCTCGGAATTGGCCTGCGCGAACATCATGAGTTCCGCATCGGTGGGATTGCGATCCACCGCCTCGTAATGGCGCAGCAAGTAATCGATTTCTTCGTCCGACAACGCCAGACCCAGTTCGCGGTTTGCCGCGGCCAGCGCATCACGTCCTTGGTCACGCACATTTACATGCACCAACGGCGCGGGTTCAGACTGCGCAAACAAGTTATCCATATCGCGCGGTGACCACAGCACATCGTCGGTCATGCGATCGTGCAGCAACGCGGCGATGGCCGCCCGTTGCTCGGCATCCAGATCGTGTGCACCGTGCAGCGCGTAGCACACGCCCCGCTCGATCCGCGTGACGTCGTGCAGACCACAGCGAGCGGCGATATCCGTGGCCTTCGACGACCATGGAGAGATGGTGCCCCGGCGCGGCATCACCCACAGCACCAGCGCGCCGGGAGTGTGCTCAACGTTGATCGTGCCCAGCAGCGTATCCAGATGCTCGCTCTGAGTGCTGTCCAATGACCCGGTCGCGGCAATCAAATGCCACCAGTTGGCCTCCACACCGCTCAATTTGGTGGAGATTGTCTGCAGCTGGCGCAGCAAGCGCGCGGCGCGAAACGACGACAGCGCCGTTGCCCCCGCACGTTGCATCAATGGATTCAGATCACTTCCCGCCACGGTGTCCCCTCATGCTGACATGCCACATCCGCCTGCAACTCCGGTACCTCGATGGCGGCATTGAGCGCCTCGCAGGCCAACTGCGGCGTATTATTTTTTTCGCTCACGTGCACGGCTAGTACGTGCTGCAAACGACTTTGTTCAACCTGCGCAAGCAGACGCGCCGCCTGTACATTATTTAGATGGCCGTAGTGACCGGCCACACGCTCTTTCAATGCGCGCGGGTACGGCCCGTCGTGCAGCATGTCCAAATCGTGATTGCATTCCACGACCAGCGCATCGCAAGCGCCAAACGCCTCACGTACAACGGGCGTGATGTGACCCAGATCTGTGAGAATGCCTAATCGACAACCGCCGCGCTCAAACACGTACTGCACGGGTTCACGCGCATCGTGCGGCACCGGCACCGGCGTAATGCGGAAACGCCCAATCTGAATGGGCGAATCGAAATAGACGGTCGTGGGCTTTGGCAAATTGCCCGCGCGGCCACTGGCCGCGGTGCCCGGCGTCAGATGCACGGGCAAATCGTAGCGTCGGGCCAGAGCACCAACCCCAGCAATATGATCGGTGTGTTCGTGCGTCACGAGCACGGCGTCAATGTCCGCAGGCTCAAGGCCCAGTCGCGCGAGCCGCCGCTGAGCTTCTTTTAAGGAAAATCCGCAGTCGAGCATGACCGCGCTCTCGCCGTCGGTGATGACGGCACTGTTGCCCTTGCTGCCGCTACCCAGATACGCGTAGCGCAGGCTCACGCGGTGGCCTCAAAGTCGATGACCACGGCGGTAATGTTGTCACCCCCGCCGCGCAGCAGCGCTTCGTCGATCAGCTGGGTCACGGCTTCGCGTGGCGAACCGGAGGCCAAAATGCGATCGAGATCATCCACTTTGAGATCTTTAAACAGACCATCACTGCATACCAAAACGCGATCACCGTCGCCGATATCCTGCAGTCGCGCTTCCAGGCGCAGACGCCGGGCACCGCCCACCGCGCGGGTAATGACATTCGACATCGGATGATTGTCGGCGTCTTCGCGTGCCAACTCACCCATGGCGACCAGCTCTTCAACCTGACTGTGGTCGCGGGTAACCTGCTCAAGCCCTCTGCTGGAACGGCAGTAGACGCGTGAGTCGCCCGCCCACAGCGCGACGAAACTGTTGTCAAACGCCAGCACCGCGGCCACTGTACTGCCCATGGTGCGCTCGGCCTCGATGGAGCGTTCGAACAGGCGTCGATTCACCTCATTGAGCCGGCGCTCGACATCATCCAGAAATTCCTCGGCGTCCTCGTGCTGGCCCACATCCGACAGCGCCTCGGCAATCAGGCCGCTGGCATAGTCGCCTGCCGCATGGCCGCCCATGCCGTCGGCCACGACCCACAGGCCGGACGCGGATAAATCGACGTAGGTGTCTTCGTTGACGCGGCGCACGCAACCGACATTGGTCGCGCCAGCGGACGTCCAGCGAAACCGATGCTCAAACACAGTGGTGCCCCCGGGGGACGGCTGTTGTTGGCAATGCGTGGCGGTGACGCGACACATAATCTGTAACTGAGTTTGCCACGATATTCAGTGTTTTCAGACCAGTTACCGCATGTATCTGACGGTGCGCCCGAAGTTTTGCAGAGGTCAAAGCTGCCCACTTCCAACGCTTGAATGAGTGGCGGAGAGGGTGGGATTCGAACCCACGTGGGGCGGTTATGCCCCCAACCGATTTCGAATCGGTGCCGTTATGACCGCTTCGGTACCTCTCCGGCGCGCCGCCACCGATGCTCGGCTGCGGCGATCCGGTATGATAGTCACTTACGCGCGGCGCCGAAAGGTGTCGGCTGCAAGTTTTTTCATCAATTTTGGGCTTTTTTTCGATTCGCCCCGAATTGCCAAAAAGCCGCCGCGTATAGACGCCCCTGAACGAACGTCGACTACTTCATAAGAAAGTGAGCGATGAGAACGACTTTTGCCATTATCATGGTCAACGCCTGCGTGTTTTTGGGCACGTGCAGCGACCCGCCCGACGCGCTCAGCCTGGTCCTTGAGACCGGCGTGCTGAACGTGGTCACGCGCAATGGTCCCACCACCTATTATCTGGGTTCGGAGGGTCCTCGTGGCGTCGAGTACGAATTGGCGCAGGGCTTCGCCGATTATCTGGGCGTCGAACTCAATATCTACAACGCCGCGTATCTGGATGACATCGTGGTAGACGTGGCCCAGTGGCGCGCCGATATTGGCGCCGCCGGACTCACCATTACCGATGAACGACGCGAAATGGTCCGTTTCAGCGAACCCTATCGCGAAGTTCGCCAACAGGTGGTCTATCGGCTCGGACATCGCCGACCGCGTGACGCCTCGGAGCTGGTCGGACTCAATATCGCTGTGCCTCAGGGCAGCAGTTTCGCCGCATCGCTCGATGCCTTGCGCAATGAAGTGCCGGAGCTCGAATTCGAGCGTGCGGGTAGCTCGGATGTGGACGAGCAGCTGCGCCGCGTGGTGGACGGCGATATCGACGTCACGGTCGTGGATTCCAACGAATTCCAGATCGCCAGTCAGTTTTATCCTGAGCTGCGCATTGCCTTCGAGCTGTCGAGCGCCGATCGTCTTGCCTGGGCGTTTCGACGTGATCGCGACGACAGCCTGTTTAGCGCCGCCCAAAATTATCTGAATACGCTCACGGCCAACGGTGAACTCGCCGCCATCGACGAACGCTATTACGACAACGAACATCGGCTGGATTACGTTGGCACACGCCGATTCCTGCGCCATGTCGAAACGCGGCTGCCAGAATATCGCCCCCATTTTGAACGCATCGCCGAGGAGACCGGCGAGGACTGGCGGCTGCTGGCCGCCATGGGTTACCAAGAATCGCACTGGGACCCGGACGCGGTCTCGCCAACGGGGGTGCGCGGCCTGATGATGCTGACACGCGCGACCGCGCGACAGATCGGAATCGAAGATCGCACGGACCCGGTGCAGAGCATCGACGGCGGTGGCCGCTACTTGAAACGCGTGAAGGCAAAAATACCGGAACGCATTGGCGAGCCCGATCGCACGTGGTTTGCGCTGGCGTCCTACAACGTGGGTTTTTTGCATCTGGAAGATGCGCGCATTATTGCGCAGCGTCGTGGCACCAATCCCGACGACTGGAATGACGTGCGCGATTCGCTGCCGCTACTGGCGCAGAAAAAATGGCACAGTCAGGTCAAACGCGGCTATGCCCGCGGCTGGGAGCCGGTCCGCTACGTCGATAACATCCGCAGCTACTACGACATTTTGATCTGGGCGACCTCAGAGCAATATCGGGCGCGACAAGAAACGCCCGCGCCCAATGTCGATGACACACCGGCCGATGGTTTGCCCACGCTGTAGAGCGAGAAACATTGCCTTGCACAAAGCGAAGACGGCCGCGGACTTACCTTAATCCCGGCACGATGGCCACGCGGGCGACGCGAAAATCCCTTACAATTGGGGCATGACTCAGTACTTTCGCGAACGCCTTGAAGAAGTCCCGCTGACACCCGGCCGCGGCAAGATCAGTGCGCTGGTCTCCGTTTCACTGGGTACGTTGTCCGTGCTCGCGGCGCTGTGCTTTTTAATGCCACAGCTGCTCACGTCACCGGAACTCGCTGCGGTGTACGCGAACCATGCGGGTGTTTTTCGCACGGTGCTCGACGCCGCCATCGCGGTGGGCTTTGGCTTTGGACTCTTGGCAGTTGTGCTGGGTACGCGGCGCGCCGGGCTGATTGGTTGCCTGCTCGCAAGTAGTGCGGCGCTGCTTGGCACGACCAAACTTGATCTGGCGTTACCGGCCGCACGCAGTGTGTACGCCGGACTCGATTACTTTGTATTGACGCTGCTCATTTTGGCGCTGGTGTTTATTCCGCTGGAACGCCTCTTTCCCAAATACCCCAATCAGCGCGTGCTGCGCGGCGGTTGGGTTACGGACATGAAGTATTTTATGGTCAGCCACATTGGCGTACAGATCATTAGTTTCTTCACCATTATTCCGATTCAAGCCTACCTGCTGTGGGCCGTTGATCTGGATTTTCAGGCCGCCATCGCGAGCCAGCCGTACTGGCTGCAGTTCATCGAAATTCTATTCGCGGTCGATATCTTCACCTACTGGATTCATCGACTCATGCACGAGGTACCGTGGCTGTGGAAATTTCACGCCGTGCATCACTCGTCGGAACAAATGGATTGGCTGTCTTCCTCGCGGCTGCACGTCGTGGAAATATTGGTCAATCGACTGTTTGGTTATCTGCCGATTTTCGTGCTCGGTTTTGCGCCGGCGCCGACGTTCGCCTATCTGGTGTTCATTTCTTTTCACGCCATTTTTATTCACTCAAACACCAAATTGCGCTTCCCAGGCCTGCGCTGGGTGCTCGCGACGCCGGAGTTTCATCACTGGCATCACAGTTCCGAGGACGAAGCCGTGGACAAAAATTACGCAGGCTTTCTGCCAATCTACGACGTGATTTTTGGCACAGCGCATTTGCCGGACCATATCGCCACGCGTTACGGCACACGCAGTGATACGGTTCCAGAGGGCTATCTGGCCCAGTTTCTCTATCCATTCCAACGTACCACCAAGGATACGAAGCCATGAAACGCTCGCTGCCACTTATCATCGCCGCCGGCGCCGGTTCACTCTACTTTGTAGCGGCGTTCGATCTGGCCCGCTTCGAACCGCAGCTCGGTGCGACGACTGAGGCCAATACCACCGCTGCGAAACACAGCAAGGGCAGTCCAATGGAACCCGGTGACTGGCTGCTGCAGCGACGTCTTTCCGGCGATCCAATTACCGAAACCCAGTTGGCCCGCGCGACACGTGCGCGCGCATCACTGCGCGCACAGCGCGATGTCAGGGCGCGCGCGCTGGCGGGCGACGTCTGGCGTTTCCGCGGTCCCGACAACATTGGTGGACGTATCCTCGACCTCGCGCTGGACCCACTGGATGCAAACGTCGTTTATGCGGCCACAGCGTCGGGCGGTGTCATGAAAAGCACCGACGCGGGCAACACGCTGGCATCCGTTTGGCCAGCCCAAAACGCGCAAGCGATTGGCGCGTTAGCGATGAGCCCGAGCGGCAAGCTGTACGCCGGTGTAGGCGAAGGCGGCCCGAACGGCAGCAGCCCCACGCTTGGCAATAAAGGCGTGTTTGTCTCCAGCGATGGCGCCCAGACGTGGCAGTCGCTGGGTTTGGAATTGAGCGCGCGCATCGGGCGCATTGCGATTGATCCGACCAATGAAAACCGACTGTATGTCGCCGCTACCGGCCCGGTATTTGCGACGGGAGGCCAGCGCGGTGTCTATCGCAGTGACGACGCGGGTGCGAACTGGAGCTTGGTCCTGGCAGGACTCAATGACACGACCGGTGCGGCCGATATTCTGATCGATCCGATCAATCCGAATCGCCTTTATGCCGTGATGTGGGACCATTTGCGTCAGGCCTCTTTTCGACGACTCGGTGGCGAGGGCTCCGGCGTCTTTCGTTCCGATGACGGTGGCGACAGCTGGACGCGATTGGCCGGCGGTCTGCCGGCTGCCGGTCCGGATGTAGGACGCATTGGTCTGGCGCTCGCGCCCAGCGATCCGACACGCCTCTATTCTATTGTGATTGATCGCCTCGGCTTTTTCGCAAGCTTCCATCGCAGCAACGACGGCGGTACCACGTGGAATACGTTGCCCGCCTCCTCCACTCTGGTCAATTCTCAGTCATCTTTCGGCTGGTGGTTTGGTCGCCTGTGGGTCGATCCTGTGAACACGGATCGCGTGCTCGTGGCGGGCGTACCGCTGTTGCAGTCGATGAACGCGGGCGCAACGTTTGCGCAGGTAGCGGGCTTTCATGTAGATCAGCACGCACTGGTGTTTGATCCCGCCGTACCGGGTCGCGTCTATCTGGGCAACGACGGTGGACTGTACCGCTCGGACTTCAACGGCAGCAGCAATTCATGGCTGCCGGCGAGCGTGCAGCCGTACACCCAGAGCTACACCGTGGCGGTAAGCCAGCAGGACGACCAACGTCTTCTCACCGGCACGCAGGATAACCGCTGCTTGCGCTCCTACGGCGGTCCATTTGATGAAGTACTTGAGTGGAACATTTTTGGCTGCGGCGACGGACTCGAAGTGCTAATTGATCCGCAAGATCAAAACGCCATCTACGGCTGCTCGCAACGCGGTTTTTGCATACGCTCGTTTAATGGCGGCAGCACGACCACCTCCATTGGTACCGGCGGGCTCGGCGCACGCACAGCGTGGCAAGCACCGTTGATCATCGACCCCAACGATTCGCAGGTGCTTTATTTTGCCGCCGACAGCGTGTTCCGCTCGACCAATCAGGGCTCGAGCTGGACGTCGATTAGTCCCAGTCTGACCGGCCCCGACCCGGACCCCAACGACAACTACACCTTTGGCACGATCACAGCGCTGGCGGCATCGGCGAGCGATCCTCTCACTCTGTATGCCGGCACCGACGATGCCCGCGTGTGGGTAACGCGAGATCAGGGCGCGACGTGGACCCAATCAATGGACCTGGACTTGCCCGATCGCTGGGTGACGGCCATTGCGATCGACCCGGCCAACGCCAATCGCGCCTATGTGAGTTACACCGGCTATCACGCCGGTGACAACACGCCGTATGTTTTGGTGACCGAAGACGGCGGCACCAACTTCGATGACATCACGAGCGACCTGCCGCAGGCGCCCGTCAACGACATTGCCACAGGCCCCAGCGGCGAACTGGTAGCGCTGAGCGATATCGGCGTTTATGTGAGCGTGGATAATGGCGCCAGCTGGAACGAACTGGGCGACAACCTTCCCACCAGCCCGGCCATGTCCGCCACGTTTCATGTGCCCACGCGCGAGCTGGTTGTCGCGACGTTCGGACGGGGTTTGTGGTCGGCTACATTGCCACTCACCGATACCGATGATGACGGCATCGCAGATGCGCAGGACAACTGCCTGCAGGACGCAAACACCAAGCAGTTGGACACTGACGGCGACCAGATTGGCAACGCCTGCGACGCCGATTTCAACAATGACTGCGTGGTTAACGTCGTGGATTTGGGCGAATTTCGCAGTGGCTTTTTCGGCAGCGACCCGTTGTACGACCTAAGCGGTGACGGCGTGGTCAATGCCGTGGATCTGGGGCGACTGCGTCAACTGTTTTTCCAACCACCGGGCCCAAGCGGCTTGCGCAACGACTGCCAGCCCTAACAAGCCGCCCCGCGACGAGGCAAAACCGGGGCACTGTGCACAGCCGCGGCGCAGTCGAGGATGATGCACTTCGCTATCTCATTGAAAAATGGCGACTTGGGTTTTGGCACGTTTCCTGCTTTGCACTGAGTGTCAGAAACATTCAGGAGAGAGTCATGGAAATGGTGAGTAAGTCTGTCGTCGAGGGCCGGGTGGCAACAATTCGAGATGTCGCGGCGCGTGCTGGCGTGTCAATCAAGACGGTATCCCGTGTGAGCAACGGCGCCCACAACGTACATCCGGATACGCGCTTGCGCGTTCAGGTGGCAATCGACGCGCTGAACTATCGCCCGAACCCGGTTGCCGCGAGCCTGGGCCGCATGCGTCGACGCGAACCAGTCGTCATGGCGGGCGGCTGACATGATGTTGGCGGACGAACCTTTGCATGAGGTGTTTGCCCTCTACAAAGCACACGACTCACAACGCACGTCCACGTTATTAAGCGCTCGCGATTCTCAACGCCCGGCGGAGCCTGCTGTTTCGAACTCCACGAAACAGCAGCGTTCAAACAACACTGACGCGCGCGTTACCGACGTTTCAACGTAAATGACATCGCTTTGTATTCGCCCTGACCATGGTCTTCATACATGGTCATCAATTCGGTATCGGCAGCCGGATGGGAACCTTCCGAACGTAAGGTATACGCAGCTCCAGTGGCGGGATTGACGTTTTTGCCTTCGAACTGGAGCGTCTCGGTTGCGGTATCCCACTGGCCGTACATCACCAGCAAACCGGTGGACATGTTGTCTGTCCAGGTAGACCAGTAGCGCTTGGTGACGTTGTCGTAGCCTGTGCGGCTGTGTCCGACAAACGGCGCGCCCATCACACTGCCCGTCCAATCTTCAACCAGCACGCGGCCGGCCAAATCCATGCGCCGCTCCACCGTCATTGTGGAATGCATCGGCTCGCTGTCAGGGCCTGTCCAAATTGTCATGGCGGCATCAAACGATCCCGCACTATCGGCTAAACGAGCGTGCGGCTCACCGGGTGTGGCGGCGGCCTGCATTGCGGCCATCATCGCCTGCTCTTCGACCGATACGGCCTGCGCCTGCTCGCCCTCTTCGTGATGACCTGCACATGCACTCATAGCAAACATCAATACGGCGGCACCGACGGTGAATTTTTTCAATTGCCAACTCCCAATAGTTAGAATTGCGATCGGGTCACAGACTACCGCTGTCGCCGTGCTTTGAAAAACGCCCGCAGCCGATCCCCGCATAGCTCGGCCAAAACGCCACCGGTAACCGCCACACGATGATTAAGTTCTGCGCAATCAAACACATCGAGGACGCTGCCAGCCGCGCCGGTTTTGGGGTCCGGCGCGCCATAGACCACACGCGCTATGCGCGCGTGGATCATCGCGCCGGCGCACATCGCACAGGGCTCTAAAGTGACGTAGAGGGTGCTGTCTAAAAAACGATATTGCTGTTCAAGCATGCCGGCGTGGCGCAGCGCCTGAATCTCCGCGTGGGCCGTAGGATCGCAGGTGCCGATAGGTCGGTTGTAGCCACGACCGATCACCTTATCTTCACGCACCAGAATCGCCCCGACCGGCACCTCACCTGCGGCCTCGGCGTCGCCCGCCAGAGCCAGCGCCTGACGCATGTAGCGTTCATCGGTGTCGGTGGTGCTCATGCGCCAGCGGACGCTAGTGCGTCACTCCCACTCAATGGTGGCGGGTGGCTTGCTGGAAATGTCGTAGGCCACACGCGACACGCCCTGCGTCTCATTGATAATGCGACTCGACACCCGGTCCAAAAATTCGTACGGCAGGTGAGCTGAGCGCGCCGTCATAAAATCGACCGTCTCTACGGCGCGCAGCGCAATGACGTAATCGTGCACACGACCATCACCCATCACCGCCACGCTTTTCACGGGCAGAAACACGGCGAACGCCTGACTGGTTTTATCGTAAAAACCGCTACGGCGAAGTTCTTCAATAAAAATAGCGTCGGCAGCGCGCAGAATATCTGCGTACTCACGCTTCACTTCACCAAGAATACGCACACCCAAACCCGGACCCGGAAATGGATGACGCATGATCAAGGATTCAGGCAAACCAAGCTCGAGGCCGATCTTGCGCACTTCATCTTTAAACAGCTCGCGCAACGGCTCCACCAGCGACAGCTTCATGTGCTCCGGCAAACCGCCCACATTGTGATGCGATTTGATGACGTGCGCCTTACCCGTGCCCGCGCCGGCCGACTCGATCACGTCAGGGTAAATGGTGCCCTGTGCGAGCCATTTTACGTTTGGCAGTTTTGACGCTTCTTCATCGAACACGTCGATAAAAAGACCGCCAATAATTTTGCGTTTTGCTTCGGGGTCTTCAACACCCTCGAGTGCCGTAAAAAACCGGTCGCCGGCGTTCACGCGAATCACGTGCACACCCATGTGCTCGGCAAACGCGGCCATCACCTCGTCGCCCTCATTCAGTCGCAGCAATCCGGTGTCCACAAATACGCACGTAAGCCGGTCGCCGATCGCACGATGCAACAGCGCCGCCACCACCGATGAATCGACACCACCAGACAAGCCGAGCAGCACCTGATCGTCGCCCACTTTCGCGCGCACAGATTCGATGGCATCGTCAATGATGTTGTCCGACGTCCAATCCGCCGCGCAACCGCAGACGTCGTGCACAAAGCGCGACAGAATTTTTTTGCCCGCGACCGTGTGGGTCACTTCAGGGTGAAACTGCAGACCAAAAATATTGCGTGAGGTGTCGGCAATCGCTGCTATGGGGGCGTTGTCGGTCGTGGCGACCACCTCAAAACCCGTGGGGGCCGTATCAACGCGATCACCGTGGCTCATCCACACGTCCATGATCGGGCGGTCCTGATCATCGACACCGTTGGCCAAATCGTCGAGCAGCACGCACGGCGCAGTACGTCGCACCTGCGCATGACCAAACTCGCGATGGGTTGAGCTTGCGACCTGACCGCCAAGCTCCTGCGACAAGGCCTGCATGCCGTAACAAATGCCCAGCACCGGCACACCAAGCTCGAGCACGACGGGCGCGACGCTGGGTGCCTGCTCCCCGACCACCGACTCCGGCCCGCCCGACAAAATAATACCGCGCGGCGCAAACGCCTTGATGTCCTCCGCGGGCATATCCCATGGCAAAATTTCGCAATAGACGCCCGCTTCGCGCACGCGTCTGGCGATTAACTGTGTGTACTGGCTACCAAAATCCAGCACCAAAATGCGCTGGGCGTGAATATCACGCTGCGTCATGAAGGACGCCCACGGTAGTTCGGCGCTTCCTTGGTAATGCTCACGTCATGCACGTGTGACTCGTTCACACCCGCGTTAGTAATGCGTACGAAGCGTGGCTTGGTGCGCATTTCTTCAATGGTAGAGCAACCGGTGTAACCCATCGCCGCGCGAATGCCGCCGGCCAACTGGTGAATAATGCTGCCCACGGGACCTTTGTACGGCACGCGCCCTTCAATGCCCTCGGGTACGAGTTTTTCTACCTCGTCCGTGGCGTCCTGAAAGTAGCGATCGCTGGAGCCTTGCGCCTGCGCCATTGCGCCGAGCGAACCCATGCCGCGATAAGATTTGTACGAACGACCCTGATAAAGCTCCACCTGACCGGGTGACTCTTCGGTGCCTGCAAACAGGCTGCCAAGCATGATGGCGTGGGCGCCGGCCGCCAGCGCCTTGGCGATGTCACCGGAAAACCGAATGCCACCATCGGCGATGAGCGGAATGCCGCTTTTCTTCAGCGCCTCGGCGACGTTTGCCACGGCCGATACTTGTGGCACGCCAACACCTGCGACCACCCGCGTGGTGCAAATGGAACCCGGACCAATGCCAACTTTCACACCGTCTACGCCGGCGTCTTTGAGCGCCAGCGCCGCCTCGGCCGTGACGATGTTGCCACCGATGATCTGCAGGCCGGGATGCTCAGCACGAATGTCGCGCACCGTCGCCAGCACGCCTTCGGAGTGACCGTGACTGGTGTCCACGACCACGGCATCCACGCCCGCCGCGACCAGCGCCGCGCAGCGACGCATCGTATCCGGCCCGGTGCCGAGCGCCGCGCCAACGCGCAGCCGACCCTGCTCATCTTTGCAGGCCAACGGAAATTCGGACGCCTTCTCATAGTCTTTGACGGTGATCATGCCGCGCAACTCAAAGTCGTCGCTGACCACCAGTACTTTTTCAATGCGGTGTTTGTGCAGAAGTTGTTTTACTTCTTCTTTGGGCGCATTTTCACGCACGGTGACGAGTTTGTCTTTGGGCGTCATCACCGAGGTTACCGGTGCGTCCAGATGCGTCTCGAAACGCAAATCCCGGCGGGTGACGATACCGACGGTTTCGCGTCCGTCCACCACCGGCACACCGGAAATATTGTGCGCACGCGTGAGTTCCATCACGTCGCGGATGGTTTTATCTGGCGACACGGTGATCGGCGATGTGATGACACCGCTTTCATATTTTTTGACCTGCGCCACTTCGCGGGCCTGTTCGTCGATGGTCATGTTTTTATGAACAATGCCCATGCCGCCTTCCTGGGCCATGGCAATCGCCAAACGTCCTTCCGTGACGGTATCCATCGCAGCTGAGACCAGCGGTAAATTGAGTTCGATGCCTCGGGTGACGCGTGTGGCCAGCGCCACCTCGCGCGGCAGAACGTTCGAATACGCGGGCGTCAGCAAGACATCGTCGAAAGTGAGTGCTTCTTGATCGATGCGCATAGTGCCCTCCAGCGGTAGCGGGTGGAAAAAAACCGGCTGTGGGCCGGTTAATCCGCCAAGGATACGCGCTCTGTCCCCGGTGGTAAACATCAGCATTGGTTTTGCGTGCCGGGCGCATTACCATGCTGGTATGAACAGCCTCGGCCCGTCAGCCGCCAAGCGCGACGTCTACTCGGTCGCCCGCGTCAATCGCGAGGCCCGCCGCCTGCTCGAGACCGGCCTGCCCATGCTGTGGGTATCGGGCGAAATCTCGAATTTGGCCATGCCGGCCTCCGGCCACTGGTATTTCACGCT